>NZ_CP083608.1:0-734775 GCF_020097135.1 Macrococcus armenti
AAGAGGATTATTATATGAGTGGAATTGATACGATTTGGGATAAAGTGCTTGCTAATATAAAGAAGCGCCTCGCACTTGCAAGTTATGAAACTTGGTTTAAAGATACAGAAATTAAAGCATTAAACAATCACCAGGTTGTTATCCAGGCACCTTCATCATTTACTTCAGAATGGCTTCAAACGAATTATATAGATTTTATTCAGGAAGTTGTCGAAGAAGAAATCGGTGAGAAACTGCAAGTTAAAATCATTTCAGCTGATGATGACGTACCTAAAGATGACTTCACGATGCCGCCACCTAAAGTACAGCCAAATAATCAGGAAACATTGCCAAACCAACTAAACACAGACAATACATTCGATACTTTTGTTATCGGAAGTGGTAACCGCTTCAGTCATGCAGCAAGTCTTGCAGTTGCCGAAGCACCTGCTAAAGCTTACAATCCACTATTCATTTATGGTGGTGTTGGTCTCGGTAAAACTCATTTAATGCATGCAATTGGTCACTATGTAATGGAACACAAAGAAAATGCCAGAGTTGTTTACATATCTAGTGAAAAATTTATGAATGAGTTTATTAACTCAATTAAAGACAATAAAACTGAAGAGTTCAGATCAAAGTATCGTAATGTAGACGTCCTATTAATCGATGATATACAATTTCTTGCTGGTAAAGAATCAACACAGGAAGAGTTTTTCCATACGTTCAATGAACTTCACCAGAATCACAAACAAATTGTTATCTCAAGTGATCGGGCACCTAAAGAAATTCCTACACTTGAAGAGCGATTACGTACTCGATTTGAATGGGGACTAATTACTGACGTCACTCCTCCGGATTTAGAGACAAGAATCGCAATATTGAGAAAGAAATCTGAAGAAGAAAATATTGATATTCCAAATGAAGCAATGCTTTATATTGCAACACAAATTCAGTCAAACATCCGTGAATTAGAAGGTGCATTAACTCGTGTATCTGCCTATTCAAAACTTGTTAACCGTGAACTTAATTCTGATCTTGTAGCAGAAGCACTTAAAGATATTATCGCTACAAGTAAACCAAAAAAAGTTACAATTAAAGACATTCAGCTTATCGTTGGTGAATATTATAATGTTCGCTTAGAAGATTTCAGCGCAAAAAAACGTACAAAATCAATTGCTTTCCCACGACAAATTGCAATGTATTTAGCACGTGAGCTTACGGATTTCTCATTACCTAAAATTGGTGAGGAATTTGGTGGTCGAGATCATACTACTGTCATACATGCACATGAAAAAATTAAAAATCAAATCGAAAATGATGAAAATTTAAGAAATGAAATTAAAACGATTGAAAAAGATATCACCACGTAATTGTGGGTAATGTTAATAAAGTGTTCTAACTTACAAACAAGTTATACACATGTGGATACTTACAGTCACGTAAAGTTGTTCTACTTATCCACCTATTCACAGCCCCTATTACTATTATTACTATTTTAAAAAAGATATTATATAGTTATAAATATCAATTAAGGAGATTTATCGAATGAAATTTACTATACAAAGAGACTACTTTATTACTCAATTAAATGACACTTTAAAAGCGATATCACCTAGAACAACTTTACCTGTACTAACAGGTATTAAATTAGATGCTCATGATAATCGACTTGTATTAACAGGTTCAGATTCTGAAGTTTCAATCGAAATTACGATACCTTCTG
The DNA here is from genome assembly GCF_020097135.1 of Macrococcus armenti. NCBI lineage: Bacteria > Bacillati > Bacillota > Bacilli > Caryophanales > Staphylococcaceae > Macrococcus > Macrococcus armenti. The sequence goes on from NZ_CP083608.1 coordinate 1,706, forward strand.
AATTAAATCATGAAGAAATTCTAACAGTTGAAGATAAAGGTGCAATTGTATTACCGGGTAGATTCTTCGTTGATATCATTAAGAAACTTCCTGCAGATACTGTAACCATTGAAACTAACGATAATTTCCAGGCTAAAATTACTTCAGGTCAATCTGAGTTCAATGTATCTGGAATTGATTCAGATCAATACCCATTACTACCACAAGTAAGTGAAGATGAAGCAATCACTTTACCTGTGAAAGTACTTAAAAATATTATTAAACAAACAAACTTCGCAGTGTCCACGTCAGAAACACGTCCGGTGTTAACTGGTGTTAACTGGATGATAAGAGAAGGGATTCTAAACTGTACTGCAACAGATTCACATCGATTAGCTTTACGTAAACTTAAATTAGAAGATACAAATATTGATGAGATTAATGTTATTATTCCAGGTAAAGCATTAAGCGAACTTAATAAAATTATCGGAGATAGCGAAGATACAATTGATATTTTCTTTGCATCAAACCAAGTTTTATTTAAATTTGGACATATCAATTTCATTTCTCGTTTACTTGAAGGAAATTATCCAGATACATCTAGACTATTCCCTGAAAGCTCAGAAACAGCACTTTCAATTAATAATGGTGACTTCTTCCATGCGATTGATCGTGCATCGTTACTTGCTCGTGAAGGCGGGAATAATGTTATTAAACTATCAGCAAATGATAATAGTGTTGAATTATCGTCAACATCTCCTGAAATCGGTACAGTAAAAGAAGATGTTAAAACATCGCAATTCGAAGGTTCAGGTATTAAGATTTCATTCAATTCTAAATATATGATGGATGCACTGCGTGCAATTGATGTAGATGATGTTCGTGTAGAGTTCTTCGGTACGATGCGTCCATTCATATTAAAACCTGAAGAGGACGAAAATTTAGTGCAATTAATTTTACCAATCAGAACATATTAATATAACGGTCACGACAATAGTAGTTTATTGTCGTGACTTTTTTTGACTAATAAATTTATTATTTTGACTAATATACTTGTCAAGATGATTGTGATATATTACAATTTTAAATGAGTTACCACTATTTTCTAAAAGTACAAACTTATATTCAAACACGGAGGATACATAATGCTCATATTAGAGAACGTAAGCAAATCATTTAATACGTTTAAAGCTGTTGATAACGTAAATATTCAAGTGCCACAAGGAGAGATGCTTGGATTTTTAGGTGGCAACGGTGCAGGTAAAACAACAACATTCCGCATGATTCTTGGTTTGTTAGAAAAGTCATCAGGTACAATTACGTTCGATGGAAAACCGATTGATTATTCAATGACAGATAATATCGGTTATTTACCAGAAGAACGTGGTCTAAATCCGAAATTGAAAGTTTCAGAACAAATTCAGTATTTAGCGCGTATCAAAGGGATGAAAAAGTCAGAGATTGATAAAGCGTTAGATTACTGGTTAGAGCGTTTTAAAGTTCCGGAAAATAAAAACAAAAAAATCGAAGAGTTATCAAAAGGTAATCAGCAAAAAATTCAGTTAATCGGGGCTATTATACATAATCCAAAACTTCTTATACTGGATGAACCATTTAGTGGGCTTGATCCGGTAAATGTAGAGCTACTCAAGTCAGCTGTAAAAGAAATGAATGAAAATGGTGCGACGATTGTATTTAGTTCACATCGCATGGAGCATGTTGAAGAGATGTGTGATTACGTCTGTATTTTAAATAAAGGAAAAACTGTCGTCTCGGGAAATATTAGGCAAGTAAAACAAGATTTCGGTAAAAAAGAAATTATTATCGAAGGTGAGCATGATTTTAGTGATCTTGCGAATATCGAAGGTGTATTGAAATTCAAACAGAACAAAAACGATGTAAGATTAACAATTGCAGATCAATCTATCGCGCCGATTATATTCGAAGCAGTTAAAGAAAAAGGATTTGTTTCAAGGTTTCAGGTGGATGAACCATCATTAAACGACATATTTATCGAGAAAGTTGGTGGCGCAATTGAATAAATTTATCCCGACATTCTGGTTAACATACTGGAAAAAAGTATCGAGTAAATCATTTATTTTTTCAACGCTATTTATGATTGTCATTTTCATTGCAGTGAGTAATGCTGATAAAATTTACGATTTCTTTGATAAAAGTGAAGATGATATTACTGTTATCTCTAGTTCTGATAAAGCACTTGCAACAGCATTTAAAGATAGTTATCAGAAACTCGACAAAAATAAAAAATTAAAGATTGTAGACTTTAATAAAGGTGAATCAGGTATTAAAGACGAAAAATATAAAATTTTAATAGATATTAGAGAAAATAAAGATAAGACACTTGAAGCAAAGGTTTATTCAACGGAATATGCAGATGAAGATGTGATGAGTGCTGTTCGCTCAACATTAACAACTTTCCAGAGCAATAATATCGCAAAGTCATTAAATTTATCTCAGGAAAACTTAAGTCGTGTAATGAGTGAAGCAAAAGTAACAGATAAAGTAATAAAGCCGAAAAATGCAAATGATAATGTATCTGAACAAAGTAAAGCATTAAATACAGCAATTGTATATGCAGGATTATTTTTAATATTTATTATCACATTAAATTATGGTAGCCAAATTGCAACAGAAATTGCACAGGAGAAATCTTCACGTGTTATAGAGATGATTATTACAAGTATTTCTCCGATTACACACTTGATGGCAAAAATATCAGGTGTTATCGCAGTAGCTGCGACACAGATGTTGATTTATGCAGTAGCGATGGTCACGTGTATATATGTATTTAATTTAGGTGAAACAATTAGTAAATTTGGTTTTACATTTGATCATGAAAACGTAAGGATTTTAATTTATGCGATTATCTTTTTAATTCTTGGATTATTAATTTATATTAGTGCCAGTGCAATTGTTGGTTCATTAACAAACCGCATTGAAGATATTGCACAATCTATTATGCCGGTTACAATGCTGAATATGATTGCTTTTTATATTGCGATGTTCAGTTTAACAAAACCAGATACAATGCTTGTTAAAGTAGCGAGTTACGTACCATTTTTCACACCACAGATTATGTTGCTCAGAACAATTTCAACAAAAACAAGTGATATTGAAATTATGATTGGTATCATTATTTGTATAATTACGATTATTTTATTGTTCTTATTAGCGGCAAAAATATATAAAGGCAGTGTATTTAGTACAGATAAGAATATCTTTAAAAATTTCAAACGTGCATTAAAAACGAAATAATGTCACAAATTATATAATATTCTTATGATGAAATTTATAATGAATTAGTATAATATTTATATTATATAAATTTATTAGGGGTGTACTATGAAGAATAAAGGTTCTTTAATATTTACGATGGTAATGACATTATTGGTTGTAGGTGTTATCGCTGCGCTAGTAATCACGAAAAAAAATGGTGATTCATCTGATGAGTCACAAATAGCTACTGATTCAAGTAAAGGATTACAAGCAATTGAAAAGATTGATACTAAAGGTCAGCCGCAAATGGGTAAGAAAGATGCAAAAGTAAAAATCATTGAATTCGGTGACTTTAAATGTCCGGCATGTCGATATTTCGAAACAGATATTAAACCTGAAATTGAAAAGAAATACATTGATACCGGGAAAGCAGAACTATATTTTATTCATTCTCCCTTTCATGGTGAAGAATCAATATTTGGAGGACTTGCAGGCGAAACAGTTTTAAAGCAGGCACCAGATAAATATTGGGCATTCCAGAAAGCAATCTATGAATTACAACCTGATACAGATCAGGAATGGCTATCGATGACAGCTGTAAAAGAAGCCGCTAAAAAGGCAGGCATTAAAGATTTAGATAAACTTGAAAAAGCAATTGACAATAAAACAGAAGAAGCAGGATTAAAGAAGGATATTGAACTTGTGACAAAACATAATATAACGATGACACCTACGATTATTGTTAACGGGAAAGAAGTCGCAAACCCTATGGACATTAAAGAAGTAGAAGCAGCGATTGAAAAGGCACTGAAATAATGAGAAATACAAAGCTATTTTATATTTCCTGGGTAATAGCACTTGTCGCAACTTTAGGGAGTTTATATTTCTCGCAGATTAGACATTTTATTCCTTGTGAAATGTGCTGGTATCAAAGAATTTTAATGTATCCATTAGTCATAGTTTCAGGATTTGCTGCATTTGTGAATGCATATTACATGAAATATATGATTATGACTTTTTCGATTATCGGTTTTTGTTTTTCTGTGTATCATTACATGGAACAAAAGGTTCCGGGATTTTCGACTATTAAGCCATGTGTAGGTGGGGTACCTTGTAATACTCAATATATAAATTACTTCGGTTTTATTACGATTCCGTTTTTAGCGGGAACGGCATTTTTATTAATTACAATTGCAATGTTGCTTGTGAAAAAAGAAAATGCAGCTGAATAATACAACTAAATTTTGAGAGGTTTAGACATAACAGTCTAAACCTCTTTATTATTCTTTAAAAAACATGCAATTTTTGTGAAATAACGGTATAATTATATAATGACTGAATGATAGGAGTGAGCCGTGAAATGATAAATATTATCGAACTTGATAAAGAGATTACATTAGGACAATTTCTAAAATCAGAAGGCATTATTTCTACAGGTGGGCAAGCGAAATGGTATTTGCAGGATCATCCTGTAGTTTTAAACGGGGAACCGGAAAATCGACGTGGTAAGAAGTTGCTTCAGGATGATTTACTGGAAGTTGAAGGTGAAACATATCAGATCACGTATAAAACGACAGAATGAAATTAAAGACGTTAACGCTAACTCATTATCGAAATTATGAAACTGCTGAATTAAATTTTAATGATGAAGTAAATATTTTCATAGGCATCAATGCACAAGGAAAAACAAACTTACTTGAAGCTATTTATTGTCTTGCAATGGCTAAAAGTCACCGCACTTCAAATGACAAAGAACTGATAGGATGGGGACATGAATTTAGTCATATCGAAGGCATGCTGTCATACAAACATGGCACGATGCCGCTATCTTTATCCATCTCTAAAAAAGGCAAAAAAGCTAAAGTAAACTATTTAGAACAGAAACGATTAACAGAATATATAGGCCATATGAATGTTGTGCTCTTTGCACCTGAAGATTTAAATTTAGTTAAAGGGAGCCCACAAATAAGAAGAAGATTTATCGATATGGAAATCGGTCAGATATCTGCAGTTTATTTGAATGATTTGTCAAACTATCAGCGATTATTAAAACAGAAAAATCATTTATTAAAGCAAATGAAAGTATCGCGTAGCAATGATAAAACAATGCTTGAAGTCATCAATGAACAGTTTGCGCAATACGCAGTGAAACTAACATTGAGACGAAAGGTCTTTATCGAACAACTGGAAGCATTAGCAATACCGATTCATAAAGGTATTACTAAAGATAAAGAACGACTCTCATTACGCTATAATGCAAGCTTGAACTATGAATTAACTGAGCAGGAGATGCTTGAGGAGACGATTCGCATATTAAATGCACATATGGATAAGGAAATTGAAAGAACACAAAGTTTATATGGTCCTCACCGAGATGACTTAAGCTTTAAAATAAATGATATTGATGTACAGACCTATGGTTCGCAAGGTCAGCAGCGTACAACAGCATTATCTGTTAAATTAGCAGAAATTGAACTTATTAACCAGGAAATTGGAGAGTATCCGATTTTATTGCTGGATGATGTATTAAGTGAACTGGACGACTATAGACAGACGCATCTGTTAACAACAATACAGCATAAAGTTCAAACATTTGTGACGACAACGTCAGTAGAAGGTATTGAACATGAAACAATCAATAGAGCGAAATTATTCAACGTATCAGAAGGACAGATTTCGACTAACTAAAGGATAGGTGAACATAGTGGAACAACAAAATTTAGATCAGTATGGTGCCGACCAGATACAAGTACTGGAAGGATTAGAAGCGGTAAGAAAACGTCCTGGTATGTATATCGGTTCAACTGCTTCAAAGGGATTACACCATCTTGTATGGGAAATTGTTGATAATAGTATTGACGAAGCCCTTGCTGGATATGCCGACCATGTTGAAGTGACGATAGAAGAAGATAACTGGATAAAAGTTACGGATAATGGTCGTGGTATCCCGGTAGATATCCAGAAAAAAATGGGTCGTCCTGCGGTTGAAGTAATTTTAACTGTACTACATGCTGGTGGTAAATTTGGTGGCGGCGGATATAAAGTTTCAGGAGGACTGCATGGTGTTGGTTCTTCAGTCGTTAACGCCTTATCATCTACATTAGAAGTATATGTTCATAAAGATGGCAAAATTCATCATCAGGCTTATCACCGTGGTGTACCGGCATTCGATTTAAAGGTAATTGGAGAAACAGATAAGTCTGGAACGGTCATTCGTTTTAAAGCAGATCCTGAAATATTTACTGAAACAACAGTTTATGAATATGAAATTCTGCAAAAACGTATTAGAGAACTCGCTTTCTTAAATAAAGGTATTAAACTTGAAATTAAAGATGAGCGTAATCAGGATGAAATACGTCATGATGTATACCATTATGAAGGTGGTATTAAATCGTACGTAGAATTGTTAAATAAATCTAAAGAAGTGTTATTCCCTGAGCCTATTTATATTCATGATAACCGAGATGATGTTGAAGTAGAAATTTCGATTCAATACAATAATGGCTATTCAACGAATCTGCTGAGTTATGCAAATAACATTCATACATACGAAGGCGGTACGCATGAAGATGGATTTAAACGTGCCTTAACACGTGTTATTAATAGTTACGGTGTTAAAAACAAACTTATTAAAGAAGCGGATGAGAAATTATCTGGTGATGATGTTCGTGAAGGGATTACCGCAATTGTCTCAATTAAACACGGGGACCCTCAATTTGAAGGTCAGACGAAAACAAAGCTCGGAAATACAGAAGTACGTCAGATTACAGATAACTTGTTTGCAGAGAATTTTGAACGTTTCTTATTAGAAAATCCGCCAATCGCACGTATTATCGTTGAGAAAGGAATTATGGCATCGCGTGCACGTCTTGCAGCGAAAAAAGCACGTGAAGTGACGCGTCGTAAGTCAGGACTTGAAATTTCAAGTCTTCCGGGAAAACTTGCAGACTGTTCAAGTAAAGACCCTTCTATCAGTGAGTTATACATCGTTGAGGGAGATTCTGCCGGTGGTTCAGCAAAGTCAGGTCGTGATTCGAAGACACAGGCGATTTTACCATTACGCGGTAAAATACTAAACGTTGAGAAAGCAAGATTAGATCGCATACTTGGTAATAACGAGATTCGCTCTATGATTACTGCGATGGGAACAGGTATCGGTGGCGAGTTTGATATTTCAAAAGCACGCTACCATAAGATTGTTATCATGACCGATGCCGATGTAGATGGTGCGCATATTAGAACGTTGTTACTTACATTCTTCTATCGTTTTATGCGTCCATTGCTCGAGGCAGGTTATGTTTACATCGCACAACCCCCTTTATACAAAGTTGAGCAAGGTAAGAAGAAATACTATGTATATAATGATCGTGAATTAGAAAAATTAAGAAATGAATTGCCAGCGACACCGAAATGGCAACTTGCACGTTATAAAGGTTTAGGAGAAATGAATGCAGATCAGTTATGGGAGACAACAATGAATCCGGAAAATCGTTCGATGTTACAAGTGACATTAAGCGATGCAATCGAAGCGGATGAAGTGTTTGAAATGCTGATGGGTGACGTTGTTGAGCATCGTCGTACATTCATTGAAGAGAATGCAGAATACGCAAATGTTGATGCATAAAGATTGTACTTTAAGGAGGCGCCATCTATGGCTTTAGACCATGATTCAAAATTGAAGGAGCAAAATATAGTTAAAGAAATGAAAGATTCATTTCTTGATTATGCAATGAGTGTCATTGTATCGCGTGCATTACCAGATGTTCGTGACGGAATGAAACCCGTACATAGACGTATATTGTATGGTATGAACAATCAAGGGATGACACCTGATAAACCATATAAAAAGTCAGCACGTATCGTTGGGGATGTAATGGGTAAATATCACCCACATGGTGACTCATCAATATATGAAGCAATGGTACGTATGGCTCAGGACTTCAGTTATCGCTATATGTTAGTCGATGGTCAAGGAAACTTCGGCTCTATGGATGGTGACGGAGCTGCAGCGATGCGTTATACAGAAGCGCGTATGTCTAAAATTGCAATGGAATTAATGCGTGATATTAATAAAGACACGATTGATTTTACAGATAACTATGACGGTAATGAAAGAGAACCTGTAGTATTACCGTCAAGGTTCCCGAATTTACTCGTAAATGGTGCATCAGGTATCGCGGTTGGTATGGCGACAAATATTCCGCCACATAACTTAACCGAAGTCATTAATGGTGTATTAGAGCTCAGTAAAAATCCGGACATATCAATTCCGGAATTAATGGAATTTATTCAAGGACCGGACTTCCCGACTGCAGGTCTCATATTAGGACGCAGCGGTATTCGACGAGCATATGAGACAGGTCGTGGATCTGTTATCATGCGTGCAAAAACATTAATTGAAACACGTCCGAACGGTAAGGAAACAATTATTATTACTGAAATTCCTTATCAGGTGAATAAAGCGAGACTCGTTGAGAAAATTGCCGAACTTGCCCGTGATAAAAAAGTAGACGGCATTACGGATTTACGAGATGAAACGAGCTTGAAAGAAGGCGTTAGAATTGTTATTGATGTACGTCGCGATGCAAATGCGAGTGTCATCTTAAATAATTTATACAAGCAGACGCCGCTACAAACATCATTTGGAGTTAACATGCTCGCTTTAGTGAATGGTAAACCACAAGTTTTAAATATTAAACAAGCAATTTATCACTATTTAGAGCATCAGAAGACAGTTGTACGCAGAAGAACGGCTTACAACTTAAAGAAAGCGGAAGATCGTGCACATATTCTTGAAGGGTTAAGAATTGCGCTTGATCATATCGATGAGATTATTGCTTTAATCAGAGCTTCAAAGAACGATGCTGAAGCGTTACAAGGTTTACAGGAACAATTTAAACTATCTGAACGTCAGGCACAGGCAATTCTTGATATGCGTCTACGTCGATTAACTGGTTTAGAACGCGACAAGATTGAAGAAGAATACCAGGACTTATTAAAGTATATCGATGAATTACGTGCAATTTTGGCAGATGAAGAGAGACTTCTTCAAATTATTCGCGATGAACTTATTGAGATTCGTGATAAATATGGCGATGCGCGTCGTACTGAAATTGTAGCAGGTGGCTTAGAAGATCTTGAAGATGAAGATTTGATAGACGAAGAAAATATAGTTATTACATTAAGTAGCAATAACTATATTAAACGTTTACCTGCTTCAACTTATCGTGCACAGCATCGTGGAGGACGTGGTGTTCAGGGTATGAATACTCTGGACGAAGATTTCGTAAGCCAGATGGTTACGACATCAACACATGATAATGTGCTGTTCTTTACGAATAAAGGCCGTGTCTATAAAGTGAAAGGTTATGAAATTCCTGAACTTTCAAGACAATCTAAAGGAATTCCAATTGTAAATGTAATTGAGTTAGAAAAAGGCGAATCTATTAGTACGATGATAGCTGTAAAAGATTTAAATCGTGAAGATGCATTTATCGTCTTTGCTACGAAAGAAGGATTAGTTAAACGTTCTAATTTAACACACTTCTCTCGCATTAATAAAAATGGTAAGATTGCCATTAACTTCAGAGAAGATGATGAATTAATCGCTGTTCGTTTAACGGATGGTAACAAACAGCTGATTATCGGTACGAAACATGCTTCGCTTATCCGTTTCGATGAAAACACTTTACGCCCATTAGGCCGCACTGCAACTGGTGTTAAAGGAATTACACTTCGCGAAGGCGATGAAGTAATCGGTTTAGATGTTATTGAATCTAACGATGAACACGAAGTGCTGATAGTTACGGAGAATGGTTACGGTAAACGTACAAAAGAAAGTGAATACAGAATTTCTAACCGTGGTGGTAAAGGAATTAAGACGGCAACAATTACTGAGAAGAACGGTAACCTTGTATGTATTACGACCGTAAAAGGTGACGAAGACATTATGATCGTAACAGATCATGGCGTTATTATTCGACTGGATGTCACTGAGTTCTCTCAAAATGGTCGTTCAGCTCAAGGTGTAAGATTAATTCGACTGGATGAAGGACAATTTGTTGCTACTGTCGCTAAAGTGGAAAAAGAAGAAGTGATGGATGCGGATAAAGAACCAGGAGAAGTTATTGCAGAACAAGGTGCAGATTTGACTGAAGTAGCCAAAGAATCGATTGATGAAACTATAGAGGTTGAAGATGGTCATATGATGGGAACCGTTGATGTGTCAGAGCAAAATCCATTGGAACGTTCTGGATTTGAATCAATATATAATGACAGTGAAGAATAAAAATATGAAATAAAATTTCTTAACTATTAAAAGTTTCAAAACTTTTAATAGTTATTTTTTTATTAAAAACCCTTTATAAATAGTATTTTATTTAAAAATATATTTCTCATTTTAATTATTTGCTATTGAAAATATTTAGTAATATTATAAAAATATAATACAAAGCATAAAATTATATTTAGGAGAGATAATGATGAAAAAATCTGGTGGAGATTTATTTGTTGATACTCTAATTAATCATGGAGTAACTCATGTTTTTGGTATTCCAGGAGCTAAAATTGATAAAGCATTTGATGTACTCGAAGATAGAGGACCGAAAATTATTGTGACACGCCATGAACAAAATGCGGCTATGATTGCACAAGGTATAGGGCGTATTACTGGTAAACCTGGTGTTGTTCTTGTGACAAGCGGGCCAGGAGTAACGAACTTAACTACTGGACTGATTACTGCAAATTCAGAAAGTGATCCGATTGTAGCCATTGGTGGTAACGTAAGACGAGAAGATAGTTTAAAACGTACACATCAATCACTTGATAATGCTGGATTAATGAAGCACGTTACGAAATATTCTGTAGAAGCTCAAGATGCAAAAAGTATTTCTGAGGCAGTGACGAATGCATTTCGTGAGAGTGTCGAAGGCCGCAAAGGTGCAGCATTTGTAAGCATTCCTCAAGATGTTATTTCTGATGATAATATAGAGGGTGAAGCTATTAAAGTAAAAGAAGCTCCAGTCCATGGACCTGCACCAGTTCACGAAATTGATGCGTTGGTTGAACGTATTAAATCAGCAAAATTGCCTGTACTTCTTTTAGGAATGAGAGCTTCTTCTGAAGCATGTACAGCATCCATTCGCGAATTACTCTCAAAAACGCCGATGCCAGTTGTAGAAACGTTCCAGGGTTCTGGTATTCTATCTCGTGAATTAGAACATAATTTCTATGGGAGAATAGGTTTATTCCGCAATCAACCTGGAGATGAATTATTAAAACAAGCTGACTTAGTGATCACCGTTGGATATGACCCTATTGAATATGATCCATTCATCTGGAATGCAGAAAATGAAAAAACAATCATTCACATTGATGAAGTACAAAGTGATATTGATAACAACTATGCACCAGTCACTGAATTGATTGGTAATACACCTTTAACAATTCAACGTTTGAATGAAAAACTTCAAAAAGATGATGTCGAATTAGATGACACAACTAAAGAAATATTAGAAAAAATTCAAACGTTAATTGAAAAAAAATATGAGCTTCCTGAAAACTATAAAGACAGTGAAAAAGTTAATCCTAGACATATTGTTAAAGCAGTACGCGATATAATTGATGATGAAACAACTGTTACTGTAGATGTAGGTTCACTCTATATCTATATGGCACGTTATTTCAGAAGTTATGCGCCAAGACATCTGCTCTTTTCAAATGGAATGCAGACGTTAGGTGTTGCTCTACCTTGGGCTATTGCCGCGTCTATTGCACGTCCTGGTAAAAAAGTAGTTTCGATGGCAGGAGATGGTGGTTTTTTATTCTCAGGACAAGAATTAATAACAGCAGTTGAAATGAAAGCCCCGATCGTACAATTAATCTGGAACGATGGCTACTATGATATGGTTAAATTCCAGCAAGAAGGTAAATACGGCAAAGGTGCAGCCGTTAGATTGCACCCAGTGGATTATGTGAAATATGCTGAATCTATGGGTGCTAAAGGATATCGTGTGAACCATGCTAGTGAATTAGAAGAAATTCTAGAAAAAGCAATGCAAGAAGAAGGACCAGTTGTAGTAGATATTCCTGTAGATTACAGCAATAACTCTAAATTAATGGCAGAGCTTTTGCCTGATAGCACAAACTAAGGAGGAACTTATGAATCATTTATATCAATATTCAACCATGGGTGCATTAGTTGGTGGTTTGTTCGAAGGTACGTTTAAGATGTCAGAAGTACTGAAATCAGGTAACTATGGTATTGGCACGATGGACGGTCTAGACGGAGAATTGGTTATTCTTGAAGGTAAGTCCTATCTCATAGAAAGTACTGGAAATATACGAGAGGTGGATGCTGAAGAGCGCACACCTTTTGCGAGCATGATTGAATTTAAACCTACACATACATTAAATTATAAAGAAGTATTAAATAAAGAACAGATGGATGAAATTATCCTAGAAGAAATACAAGGGATGAACTATTTCCATGCGGTTAAGATTACAGGTAAGTTTAAGCTTATCAAAGCACGTGCGGTAAAAAAGCAGAAGAAACCTTATCCGAAATTAGTAGAGGCAGTAAAAGAACAGGGATACTTTGACTATACAGACACTACTGGAACATTGTTTGGTTTCTATACACCACACTTCATTCAAGGAGTTGGTGTTGGTGGCTATCATGTCCATTATCTGAGTGATGATGGTAAAGAAGGTGGCCATGTATTTGATTATGAAATCGAAGATGTATCTGTAGAGATGGCATTAGCAGAAGATTTAATATTAAGGATGCCAGAAACAGAGACATATCGCAAGAATGACTTGAACAACCCTGACATGCTTAAAGATATAGAGGCAAGTGAATAATAATTATAGAAGAGGATGAGGCATTATGCCTCATCCTCTTCTAATTCTTTCATCATATAAGGTAGCTGATCAATAATAGCAGAAGGTGGTACTACATACATATCACGAGCAAGTTTATCTCCTATAAGGCTATGGATATAAACAGCTTGCTTTATCGCTTCCTCTGTGTCGAATTGTCCGATAAAGCTTGAAATGATGCCTGCCAATGCATCACCCATACCTCCTGAAGCCATAGCGGGATCTCCTACTGTAATCTTATAATCACCGCTTTTAAGGTATAGTTCTGTTTCATGTTGTTTCAATATAACATGTGCTCCAAATTCATTAGCTTTTATTCGATTGAGTTCTGGTGTCTGTTCATCTATACTAATGCCACTGATACGCTCCCACTCCATCTGATGTGGCGTAAGTATTACATTACATTTAGGAAATGGATGTTTTAGTTTGCTTAAAATCGTTATTGCGTCTCCATCAATAATCAAGCTCTGTTCTTCTTTAATATGTTGAAACAGTAGCGTCAGAACATTATTTCCTTGGAAATCTAAGCCGAGTCCTGGTCCGATGAGTATACAATCAGCATTTTCGATAAGTTTTGTTAAACGTTTAATGTCGTTAATATCTGAAACCATAGCTTCTGGGCAACGGGAATGCAGAGCAGTATGATTTGAATGATGGGTAGCTACTGTTGTTAATCCACCACCGCTATATACACATGCACGAGCAGCGATCATAATAGATCCGCCCATATTTTGATTACCACCGATGAGTAATATACGTCCGTAATCTCCTTTATGACTATAAGGTTTACGTTTAGGTATACGTATTTCATTGATTAACTGCATAACCATTCTCCTTTTATGTTTCAATGTCCATATTACTATAACAGATATAGTTGAAATTCTGAAATGAATTTGATAATATGAACTTAAATTCAAATATATTATTTGTCTGTATGGGATAAGTAATGAATACATTTAATATTAGAGACGTAATGGTTGGTGAAAGTTACGGGATGTATTGATGAAATTCTACCCATTGTGTTCATGACAAATCGGTTTAACCGTTATTTAATTGAGAGAATAGTCGTAATGGCTATTAATTAGGGTGGCAACGCGTAAATACCACGTCCCTTTTAAGGGATGTGGTATTTTTTTGTTACCCATATATAAAATATGAGGAGGCAATACAAATGTTAGACATTAAATTATTTAGAACAGAACCAGAATTCGTTAAGAAAAAATTAGAAATGCGTGCGATTGATGCTTCAATCGTTGATGAAATTTTAGCACTGGATGCAAAGTCTCGTGAACTTACTGCACAAACAGAAGAACTAAAGGCTAAACGTAATAAAGCGAGTGAAGAAATTGCACAGAAGAAACGTAATAAAGAGAATGCAGATGATGCAATTAATGCAATGCGTGAAGTAGGAGAAGAAATTAAATCAATTGATACAGAATTAAACGAAGTATCTGCAACTTTAAGAGATAAACTTGTACGTCTGCCGAACTTAGTAAGCGATGAAACGCCATTTGGGAAAGATGAAGATGAAAACGTTGAAGTGAAAAAATGGGGTACACCACGTACGTTTGACTTTGAAGCGAAAGCACATTGGGATATCGTTGAAGATTTAAATATGGCGGATTTTGAACGTGCTGCTAAAGTTTCAGGAGCGCGCTTTGCGTTCTTAACGAAAGATGGTGCACGTTTAGAACGTGCATTAATGAACTTTATGTTAGACACACACCGCGAAAACGGATACGAAGAAATGGTAACACCACAATTAGTAAATGCAGCTTCTATGTTTGGTACTGGCCAACTTCCTAAATTTGAAGAAGATTTATTCAAAGTTGAAAAAGAAGGTCTATATACAATTCCAACTTCAGAAGTACCATTAACAAACTTCTATCGTGATGAAATCTTAACAGATGATTTGCTACCGACGAAATTTACAGCGATGACTGCATGTTTCAGAAGTGAAGCGGGTTCAGCAGGTCGTGATACACGTGGTTTGATTCGTATGCATCAGTTTAATAAAGTAGAGATGGTACGCTTTGAGCGCCCTGAAGATTCTTATGCTGCATTAGAAGATATGACACGTTCAGCTGAAAGCATTCTAGAAAAGCTGAATATCCCTTATCGTACAATCGCATTATGTTCTGGTGACATTGGATTTGGGGCAGCGAAAACTTACGATGTTGAAGTATGGTTACCTAGCTATAATGCATATAAAGAAATCAGCTCTTGCTCTAATATGACGGATTTCCAGGCACGTCGTGCTAACATTCGTTTTAAACGTGATAAAAATGCAAAGGCTGAACTTGTGAACACATTAAATGGTTCAGGTCTTGCGGTAGGACGTACATTTGCTGCAGTCGTAGAGAACTATCAGAATGAAGACGGATCAATTACAGTACCAGAAGTATTAGTTCCATATATGGGCGGACAAACAGTAATTAAATAATTGGCTGAATCATCCCGTTAAGTAAATATGCTTAACGGGATGATTATTTTTATAGTCATTATAATTGAATATGTTAAATAAAAGGTGTTAACATCTAATTATCAGAATAAAAAGATTTTTAATAATATAATTATTATAGTTGCATATACTTTTTATATTTGATATATTAAGTATAACAACAGAACACATCATTATTGATATGTTCAAATAATAAATTAAAAAGGTGGAAATTAATTATGACAAATTTTCAATTAGATAAAGCACATAGTAGTATCGAGTTTTCAATTAAACATTTAATGGTATCTAAAGTTAAAGGTGAATTTACAGAATTCGATGGTGAAGTGACAGGGGATATTAATGACTTATCTTCATTACAAATTAAAGGGTCGGTAAAAGTTGACTCAATCGATACAAATAATGCTGACCGCGACGGACATTTAAAAACAGGTGACTTCTTCGAGGCAGCAACTTACCCAGAGATTAAATTTGTTTCTAAATCAGTTAGTGAGAACAAAATTACAGGTGATTTAACAATTAAAGATCAAACGCATGAAGAAACATTTGATTTAGAGTTCAACGGTGTCCACAAAAATCCAATGGATGGCAGTAGTGTCACAGGCTTTATCATTAATGGAACTGTAAATCGTGAGAAATATGGTATGAACTTCAATCAAGCATTAGAAACTGGCGGTGTAATGCTTGGTAAAGATGTTAAATTTGAAGTAGGTACAGAGTTCAGAATTGAAGAATAATAACGAATAAACAGAGCATCGTTTTTAGAATATCTAAAAACGATGCTCTGTTGTTTTGTATTTGCAGATTAAATTGAAAAATTGAGTCTTTTTCAATAAAGTTGTAAAATAGAGTAGTTATAGAAATATTCTTAGTTGAGAAAGTGAGTCGTTATTTTGAAGATAGATTTGAAAAAAACGTTGATTACTACTGTGTTAATGTTACTGGCGACATTACTGATTCACGTCATGCCTGTACTCTGTTTAATTATCGTACCATTTTTACTGATACCGACTGTAACGTTATATTATCATGATAGAAACAGCTATTATGTTATGAGTGGTATCGTTTTATTTACAACATTGTTTACTTCAATATTTGCGATGCAAGTAATGCTGAGTACGATTTTTGGCGCATATATCGTGGCACAATTATTATTAGAAAGAACGTCGAAAGAACGCATTCTGTATGTCCTTACAGGTTTTTATGCAATTTATTCGTTAATTTCTATGATCATATTACAGCTTACAGGAATAATGCCGAAGTCAGGTGCAATATTTGGTCCTGTTATTGATACATATTCTAATATTCTGATGAAAGAAGTTGAGCGCGGGACAATAACGAAAGATTATGCAGATTTAGTTTTATCAAGTACAGATGCAATAATATTGCAGATACCAGGATTACTGATTTTCTTTTTATTTTTACTCGCACTTATACAACTCGTTATTACGCTGCCTTTAGTAAGAAAATTTAAAGTATCAACGCCTGACTTCAGGCCGCTATATATGTGGCGCATTCCAAAGTCAGTACTGTATCTGTACTTTTTAACATTATTAGTATCGTTGTTTGTAACCGAAAGTGACGTCGTGCTGTTAGGCATAGTCACAAACTTTAAGTATGTGTTAGAATGGATTATATTCATACAAGGATTATCGCTCTTCAGCTACTTTATGAAAGTACGAAGAACGCCTACAGTATTAAACATTTTAATATACATATTTGCATTTATATTCTCACCAGTGACACAAATCTTTGGGATGATAGATATGATATTGAATTTAAAATCTAAAATAAAACGTAAGTAAGATTATAAATTTATCGAAGAGGTGTCAAAATGAACAGGAAGTATAACAGACAGACATTAATGATTCCTTTTATCGTGATGAGTGTGCTCGCACTTATCGTGACCGGAATACTGTATACGGAGAATGTCATGTTAGCTTTAGTTGCCGGATGTATTATATTCATGATGATATGTGTTTCTTTTATTTATATGAGACGTATCATACATGGAAATGAGGCATACATTGCACACTTATCAACAGTGATTGGTAATGGTAAGAAGTATGCGATTAGTGAATTGCCGATAGGTGTTTTATTGCTGGATGATAATGAGCGTATTGAGTGGCACAATCACTTTATGAACGAAAAAATAAGTGAGCCGATTATTTCAGAATCTATTCACGATGTATTTCCAAACTTACTTAATCAACTTAAAGTGAGTGGCATTAACGAAGCAAATGCGCATTATAAAGACTTTAAGTTTAAAGTCATGTACTCAGAAAAAGATAATGTACTTTATTTCTTTGATATTACGGATAAAGTGGAAACGCGTCAGCTATTCGAAGATTCTAAACCTGTAATTGGTATTATGTTCCTGGATAATTTTGATGAAGTTACTCAGAACATGACAGATGCGCAGCGAACAGAAATTAACAGTTTAATGTCTATGGAAATTAATAAGTGGGCAGAGATGAATAACGTTTACATTAAACGATATCAGTCAGACCAATTTATGATGTTCTTTAACCAGAAGATTCTTCATAAAATCGAGGAAACTAAGTTTAATTTATTAGATAATATTCGAGAAAAGAGCCGCGAAATTAAAACGCATATTACATTGAGTGTCGGTATAGGTGAAGGTGCAGATAACTTAATTGAGCTTGGGACGTTGGCGCAATCAAGCTTAGATTTAGCGTTAGGCCGTGGTGGTGACCAAGTTGCAATTAAGCACACGAACGGAAATGTAAGGTTCTATGGCGGAAAAACAGATCCTATGGAAAAAAGAACGCGCGTAAGAGCACGTGTAATTTCTCATGCCTTAAAAGATATTCTCGTTGAAGGTGATAACGTAATGATTATGGGGCACAAGCGACCAGATATGGATGCGATAGGTGCCGCAATCGGTGTTGCCAGATTTGCTAAAATGAATAATTTAAAGGCGAATATTATACTAAATCCTCACGATATCGATGATACATTATCACGTGTGATGAATGAAATTAGAGAAAAGCCAGAGCTGGATGAAATATTTATTACTTCAGAAGAAGCATGGAATTTAATGACGAAACGTACAACTTTAGTTATTGTTGATACACATAAACCAGAAATGGTTATCGATGAAAGTATATTAAATAAAGCTTCACGTAAAGTAGTAATCGATCATCACAGACGTGGAGAAGAATTTGTTTCAAACCCATTGCTCGTTTATATGGAACAGTATGCAAGTTCAACGGCAGAACTTGTTACTGAATTACTTGAATATCAACCAACTGAGCATAAGTTAACGCGACTTGAAGCGACTGTAATGCTTGCAGGTATTATCGTGGATACGCGCAATTTTACATTACGTACGGGCTCAAGAACATTTGACGCAGCGAGTTTCTTAAGAAATCATGGTGCGGATACGATATTATGCCAGCATTTCCTGAAAGATGATATGGATACGTACATTAAACGCTCAGAAATTATTCAGACCGTTGTTCTTGAAGAAGATGGTATTGCGATAGCACATGGGCCTGATGATGAAGTAATCCATCCTGTTATCGTTG
The DNA here is from genome assembly GCF_020097135.1 of Macrococcus armenti. Lineage (NCBI taxonomy): Bacteria > Bacillati > Bacillota > Bacilli > Caryophanales > Staphylococcaceae > Macrococcus > Macrococcus armenti. The sequence continues at coordinate 20,810 of NZ_CP083608.1, forward strand.
CGCAAGCGGCAGATCAGCTGCTTAACATTGAAGGTGTCGAGGCATCATTCGTAGTAGCGAAACGTAAAGACAATGTTGTCGGAATATCTGCACGTTCATTAGGTGAAATCAACGTACAGCTTGTAATGGAAAAAATGGGCGGTGGCGGTCATTTATCTAATGCAGCAACACAAATTGAAGATATGACGGTTGAAGAAGTTATCGGTCAACTGAGAAACATTATTCATGAAGAAGAAGGAGAGGAATAAGATGAAAGTTATATTTACACAAGATGTTAAAGGAAAAGGTAAAAAAGGTGAAATTAAAGAAGTGCCTGTAGGATATGCGAATAACTTCCTGCTAAAAAATAAATTAGCTGTTGAAGCGACACCAGGTAATTTAAAACAGTTAGAAGCACAGAAGAAAAGAGTAGAAGCAGATAAACAGCAGGAGCTTGAAGATGCACAGGCATTAAAAGAAAAATTAGAAACACTTGAAGTAAAAGTGACTGCAAAGTCAGGTGAAGGTGGCCGTTTATTTGGTTCAGTCAGCTCTAAACAAGTTGCTGATGCATTAAATAAACAACACGGTATTAAAATTGATAAACGTAAAATGGATTTACATGATGGGATTAGAAGCTTAGGCTATACAAATGTACCAGTTAAATTACATAACAAAGTAAGCGGGACATTAAAAGTACATGTAACTGAAGCGTAATAGATAAGGAGGATAATATGGCAGATTATCTTGAAGGTAAGAAACTCCCGTTTAATTTAGTTGCGGAACAGTCCGTTTTAGGCGCTATCTTTATTGATAATGAAGTATTATCTTCCGTTCTAGAAGTACTCGTTCCCAGTCATTTTTACAGACAGGCACATCAGCATATATTTGAAGCGATGATGACGCTATCTGAGAAAAATGAAATTGTTGATATTGTAACAGTTGCAGATCAATTGACTTCTGAAGGAACATTAGAAGCAGCTGGCGGTGAACTGTACTTAGTTGATCTTGCAAGTATTGTACCAAGTGCACGAAATGTAGATTTTTATGCTGACATCGTATACAAAGATGCAATCAAACGTCGTTTAATTCATACGGCAGATACAATTATGGCGGATGGTTACAACGAAACACTTGATTTAGAAACATTGCTTTCAGATGCAGAGAAACGCATAATGGAAGTTTCGACGTCGAGAGGATCAGAGGGCTTTAAGGAAATTAAAGATGTATTAACACAAGTCTTTAACAATGCTGAAGAATTGGATAAAAACCAGGGCCAAACGCCGGGTATACCGACAGGTTACAGAGACTTAGACCAGATGACTGCGGGGTTTAACAGAAATGATCTGATTATTATTGCGGCACGTCCATCCGTTGGTAAAACAGCCTTTGCACTTAATATTGCGACACAAGTTGCAACGCATGACCGTGGAGATGAAGTGCCATACAGTGTTGGAATCTTTAGTCTTGAGATGGGTGCAGATCAGCTTGCAACACGTATGATCTGTAGTACAGGCAATGTTGATTCGAATCGTCTTAGAACAGGGACGATGGATGGCGATGACTGGAATAGATTCACCGTGGCAGTAGGAAAACTCTCTAAAACAAATATATTTATTGATGATACACCAGGTATTCGTATTACAGATATACGTTCTAAATGTCGCCGTTTAAAGCAGGAACATGGTCTTGATATGATATTAATTGACTACTTACAGTTAATTCAAGGATCTGGCAGCCGTTCAAGCGATAACCGCCAGCAGGAAGTATCAGAAATTTCGCGTATGTTAAAAGCACTCGCAAGGGAATTAGAATGTCCGGTTATTGCATTATCACAGCTATCACGTGGAGTAGAGCAAAGACAGGATAAACGTCCGATGATGAGTGATATCCGAGAATCTGGATCGATTGAGCAGGATGCGGATATCGTTGCGTTCTTATATCGTGATGACTATTATAATCGCGGTAATGGTGAAGAAGGCGAAGAAGCGGAAATTGATGCGGGTGCACAAGATGAGAATGGTGAGATTGAAATTATTATCGCAAAGCAGCGTAACGGTCCGACAGGTACTGTTAAACTTCATTTCTTAAAACAGTACAACAAATTTACAGATATTGATTATGCACATTCAGATGTATATTAATTAATAAAATGAATAAAACAACTAAGAACCGTACAATAAACTATAGTGTAAGTTTATTGTACGGTTTTTAGTTGTTATTAGCCATAACATGATTCACATAGTTTGTGAAAAAATAAAATTATTTTTGACTAAATATTAAAATATATTATGAAAAACATTGAGGAAACAACTGTTTCCAATATGTATCATATTCACATATCCTATATGATTAATATGACATAGAAAAAAGTGTATATTTATTAATGTTCGTTTTTTAGTTGATTTTTCATAATTTCATTGTTAAAATGTTTAAGGTTAGTGAACAAAATTTGGAGGTGCACTCATGTCATCAATCGTAGTTGTTGGGACTCAATGGGGAGACGAAGGTAAAGGTAAAATCACGGACTTTTTAGCAGAAGAAGCAAACGTTATTGCACGTTTTTCAGGTGGTAATAACGCAGGACATACAATTAAATTTGATGGAGAAACATACAAATTGCATTTAGTACCATCAGGTATCTTTTATTCAGATAAATTATCTGTTATTGGAAATGGTGTTGTAGTAGATCCTGTTGCATTATTAAAAGAATTAGATGCACTGAATGCACGTGGTGTGAAAACTGATAACCTACGCATTTCAAACCGTGCACAAGTTATTTTACCGTATCACTTAAAACAAGATGAATTAGAAGAAGAAAAACGTGGTGATAATAAGATTGGGACGACGAAAAAAGGAATCGGACCAGCTTATGTAGATAAAGCACAACGTATTGGTATCCGTATGGCGGATTTACTTGATAAAGAAACATTTGAAACAAAATTAAAAGAAAACTTAGCAATTAAAAACGAAATGTTTGAGAAGTTATTTGATGCTGAAGGTTTCAAATTTGAAGATATTTTTGAAGTATATTTTGCTGCTGGTCAACGTTTAAAAGAATATACAGTGGATACTGCAAAAGTATTAGACGATGCATTTATGGCAGATGAAAAAGTATTATTCGAAGGTGCTCAAGGTGTAATGCTTGATATCGATCACGGTACTTATCCGTTCGTTACTTCAAGTAACCCGATTGCAGGTAACGTAACAGTTGGTACTGGTGTAGGTCCAACGTTTGTAGATAAAGTTGTTGGTGTATGTAAAGCTTACACATCACGTGTAGGTGATGGACCATTCCCAACTGAATTATTTGATGAAGATGGTCATCATATTCGTGAAGTCGGTCGTGAATACGGAACGACTACAGGACGTCCACGTCGTGTAGGTTGGTTTGACTCTGTTGTATTACGTCATTCACGTCGTGCGAGTGGTATTACGGACTTATCTATTAACTCTATTGACGTATTAACTGGCTTAGAAACAGTTAAGATTTGTACAGCTTATGAGTTGGACGGTAAAGAGATTACAGAATATCCAGCGAATTTAAATGAACTCAATCGTTGTAAGCCAATCTTTGAAGAGTTACCAGGATGGACTGAAGATGTAACATCTTGTAAGTCTTTAGATGAACTTCCTGATAACGCACGTCGTTACTTAGAGCGTATTTCTGAGTTATGTAACGTAAAAATTTCTATCTTCTCAGTAGGACCTGATAGAAATCAGACCAACCTTTTAGAAAACTTATGGGTAAAATAAGAGGTAGAGAACTAAGATAAATAATAATGCACGAAAACATTCAATGTTTTCGTGCATTTTGTTATTAATGAATATCTCTTTTCTTAAATCTTCCGCCTTTAACTTCGGATACATTACCAATTGCAACAAATGCATTTTCATCGTAATGATTAACGATATCTTTAAGCTTAAACTCCTCTAGACGTGTAATGATACAGAAGATAACTTTCTTATCATCGCCTGTATATGCACCTTCACCTTTCAAATATGTTACACCACGTCCAAGGCGATCATTAATTGCGCTACCGATCTCTTCATGTTGATCACTAATAATCCATACCGATTTAGATTCATCTAAACCTTGCTGTACGATGTCAATTGTTTTAAAAGCGATAAAGTATGCGATAACAGAATACATCGCGGATTCCCATGTAAATACAAACCCTGCGACAGTATATATAAAGAAGTTGATTACCATTACAACCTCACCGACAGAAAAAGGTGTTTTATTGTTAATTAATATCGCAAGTATCTCAGTACCATCAAGTGATCCTCCATAGCGAATAACGAGACCAACGCCAAGTCCGAGTATGACGCCGCCAAATATTGTTACGAGAAACTTTTCATCTGCAAATGGAGGTACAGGATGTAATAATACTGTTCCGACTGATAATACTGCAATGGCGTATAAAGTAGAAATCGCAAATGTTTTACCAATCTGTTTATAGCCAAGATAAAAAAATGGAATATTTAATATAAATATAAAAAGTCCGATAGGAAGCTTTAAAAAGTGGCTGGAGATAATCGATATACCAACGATACCACCGTCCAGTAATTTGTTCGGTACTAAAAAAAGTTCAAGTGCAATCGCCATCAGTATGGCACCGATTGTGATTAATATAAATCTTTTAAGTTTCTCTTTCAAAGGTAGTTTTTTATGTGATTTTTTATAATTACTTGAAGTCGCCGCCATAATGTCTCCCCAATCGTATAAATATATAAATAATTATACAAAAAAATATAAAAAATTTTTAAAAATATGCTTGATATTTATAAAATTGTCATGCTATAATCAATCTTGTGTTAAAAAAATATGGCCCCTTGGTCAAGCGGTTAAGACACCGCCCTTTCACGGCGGTAACACGGGTTCGAATCCCGTAGGGGTCACCATTTTCAATTACATATTTATACATGGTCCCGTGGTGTAGCGGTTAACATGCCTGCCTGTCACGCAGGAGATCGCGGGTTCGATTCCCGTCGGGACCGCTTTTTAGAAGATACAGTTATGTATCTTCTTTTTTTTATGCTAATCGGCAGTATAGAAAAAGATAGTAAACAATGGTAAATTATAAAGTAGGTATTTATGAAATTTTTTAAGAAATGAGGAAACTAAATGTCGAGAAAAATCGTAGTAGTAGATGATGAAAAACCGATTGCAGATATATTAGAATTTAATTTAAAAAAAGAAGGTTATGATGTACATGTAGCTTATGATGGCGATGATGCTGTTGAGCTGATTTATGATATTCAGCCGGATATCGTACTGCTTGATATTATGTTACCAGGTCGTGATGGAATGGAAGTATGTCGTGAAGTGCGCAAAAAATATGATATGCCAATCATTATGTTAACAGCAAAAGACTCTGAAATTGATAAAGTATTAGGTCTTGAGTTAGGTGCGGATGACTATGTAACGAAACCATTCTCAACACGAGAATTAATTGCACGTGTTAAAGCGAATTTAAGACGTCACTACTCTCAGGCACAATCAGAAGAAAAAGAAGAAACAACAGATATTGTCATTAAAGATATCGTTGTTTATCCAGAAGCGTACTCAATTAAAAAACGCGGTGATGATATTGAACTTACGCATCGTGAGTTTGAATTATTCCATTACTTAGCGAAACATATCGGTCAGGTTATGACACGCGAACATTTACTTCAGACTGTATGGGGCTATGATTATTTTGGTGATGTGAGAACAGTAGATGTAACGATTAGACGTTTGAGAGAGAAGATAGAAGATGATCCAAGTCATCCAGAATATATTGTGACACGTCGCGGTGTAGGCTACTTCTTACAAACTCAGGAGTAATGAAATGAAGGCAGTATATAAGAAACTTCAATCATTACATATTAAACTTGTAGTTATCTATGTATTATTAATCATCATAGGTATGCAGATTATTGGTTTGTACTTTACGAACAATCTGGAAAAAGAGTTAACGAAAAACTTCAAAACAAATATTAATCAGCAAATTAAATCAATTAACTATGATATTCGAAATGTTTATAACGAGAATAAATCATCTCCGAATAAAATTCAAAAAGAAGTTCAGAAAGTTGTCGATGAGTACGCGATTCGAACGAAAATTGACACGATTAGATTTATCAATGACTCGGAAATGATTATTGCGATGAGTAATGAATCGAATAAAGATAACATTAACCAGAAAATAAATGATAAACAAATTCAAAACTCACTATCGCTTGGTAAAACGAATGATCGTATTAAATTACGTGATGATCCTGATGGTAAAGTACGTGTGTGGGTAAAAAACTTTCCGATTAAAGACGATAATAAAATATTAGGTGTTATTCATATAGAAGAATCTATTGAACCAGTTTATGCACAGTTAATGAAAATTAACAGTATTTTCATTATCGGAACGGGGTTATCTCTACTCATTACAATTATTTTAGGATTCTTTATCGCACGAACAATTACGAAGCCGATTGCAGATATGCGAAATCAGGCGCTTGAAATGTCGAAGGGTAACTATACAAACCGTGTTAAAGTATACGGAAACGATGAAATTGGTGAGCTTGCGCTTACATTCAATAATTTATCTAAACGTGTACAAGAAGCACAGGCGAATACTGAAAGTGAAAAGCGCAGACTCGATTCAGTAATTACGCACATGTCAGATGGCGTTATTGCGACAGATAGACGAGGTCGTGTGCGTATCGTTAATGAAATGGCACTTAAGATGTTGGATATGAATAAGGATGATGTTGAAGGCCGACATGTTCTAGACGTACTTGCGATCGATGCACATTACTCGCTTGAAGAACTGCAGGATATTGCAGGCGGTATTATTATCGATATTAACGAAAAAGAAAAATTAATTGTTAGAGCATCGTTTAGCACAATTATTCAGGATACAGGATTTATTACAGGTTATATCGCAGTATTACATGATGTTACTGAACAACATCACGTAGAAAACGAACGTCGGGAGTTTGTAGCGAATGTTTCACATGAGTTACGTACACCGCTTACCTCTATGCGCAGTTATATTGAAGCGCTTGAGGAAGGTGCGTGGAAAGATGAGAATCTTGCACCACAGTTTTTAAGTGTTACACGTGAAGAGACGGATCGCATGATTCGTTTAGTAAATGACTTATTACAACTTTCTAAAATGGATAACACAGATGACAACTTAAATAAAGAGCTTATCGATTTCAATATGTTTATCCATAAAATAATTAATCGATTTGAAATGTCTGAAGGAAAGAATGCGACATTTGTACGCGATATTCCTAAAAACGGAATATTCGTTGAAATTGATCCTGATAAAATGACACAAGTGTTCGACAATGTTATTACGAATGCGCTAAAGTATTCTAAAGGACGTAAAAAAGTTGAATTCCACGTGAAACAAAATACGTTATTCAATCGAATGACAATACAAATTAAAGATAACGGTATTGGAATTCCATTAAATAAAGTAGATAAAATATTTGACCGCTTCTTCCGTGTAGATAAAGCAAGAACACGTAAAATGGGTGGTACAGGATTAGGTCTCGCAATTAGTAAAGAAATTATTGAAGCGCATAACGGCAGAATCTGGGCGAATAGTAAGGAAGGGTATGGCACTTCGGTGTATATAACATTACCTTGCGAAGTGCTGGATGATGGTGATTGGGATGTATAAAAGCATATTTAAAGGGATTACGCTTATAGCACTTGTACTTATGAGTGTAGTCCTCACTTATAAAATATGGAACTTTAAGCCGAATCTTGCAAACGTTGATAATGCAATTACGAAAAGTTCGACTGCACTCAGTCCGAAAAATCTTGATAATATTCATAGTGCCTTTTTACCTTACCAAGTTATAAGTTATAAAGAGCATGACATCCAGGGAACTACAGATAAAGAACATTTAATGGAATATATCGATAACTTATCAGGGAAAAAACTCATTTCAATTAATAAGAAACCATTTGATATTAATTATATTTCTAAAGGAATGAGAGAGCAGTTTATTATTCTTGATTATGCAAATGACATGCCATTATCAATGTATTTAACAGATATTCTCGACAGTACTTTTAAAAATGATGTTAATGAGACATTTAATCGTCTCATTATTGATAGCCATTCTAAAGAAAACCTTATTCTATATGCTGTAACGAATCAGCAAACAATGATTGCGATCGAAATGAATGCATCAAGTGAGGCCTTTAATTCATTCATAAAGTCTAGCGAGAAGTCTATGGAAGATTATGCTAGGATTATTACGAATGCTCAAACAACAAATGAAAAAACAAGCATATACGTACCAGAACAACCAGCAGAATCAAAGCGTTATAGTTATCTAGCGGATATTATTAATGTAGATGATATAAATAAAGCAGTATTAGGAGATAAGAATAGTATTATAGAGCGAAAAGATAAAAATGGTACGAAAACTTACAATTCTAATACTGGTATCGTTAAAGTGAATAATAATGAATTGTATAAGTTTAACAATCTATCTGAAGTCAATCATGCAAAACCGCGTCCATTTATCCACTTAATAAATAGCTTTAATTTTATAAGTGAACATGGTGGATTTACGGATGATTATCGCTATTTTGATATAAAGCAGTCAGATTCTGCAATCAGTTATCAAATGTTCTTTAAAGGATATCCGGTATTTGATGAAAAGCAACTGAGTGAGATCAATGTAGTGTGGGGAGATAAAGATGTATATGAGTATAAACGTGGATTATATTCAACAAGTGTAGCTGTACCATCTACAAAGGATATTGAAAAATTACCATCAGCTGAAGAAGTTCGCTTTAAGCTAGCATCAAGCAGAGAGTATCAATTTGATAAAGTGTCGAATATGATGGTTGGATTTAAGATGGTTTACTCTGATGAAGATACGATTCAATCTACATTATCATTCCAACCTGAATGGTTTGTGAAATATAATAACGAATGGAAATTGTATCAGGATGGGAGGCTCGTTTAATGGATTGGAAACATGCGACTTCTCTTTTTATCTTTGTATTTCTGATCATTAACATTGCACTTGGATACATTTATTATGAAAAAGTTCAGCGTGCAAATATTGTAGAAGATACGAGTAGTGAAAAACTGGACTTTAACAAAGAAGGTATTAAATTACCGAAATTACCACCCGTTGATAATGTAGCGATGAATATTGTATCAGGAAAGAGTGCTGGTTTTACTCAGGATGCAGCAGACTTTGATAAGAAAAGCGAAGAACTGAGCACCGTGACAAAAGTAGAGATTAAACCTGTCATTAAACTTGCATCGATTCAGGAAGATGCTATTATAAAGGGATTAAAAAGTTACTTAGTCAACTATATTGATAAAGGTAAGGAATATACGTTAAGTGGTATAGACCGAACGAATAAGAAACTTTATTTTGATCAAGTATATGGAAAGTACCCGATACTCAACAATGATAAAGCACAGATTGAATTTTCTTATAATGAGAAGAATGAAGTCACCGCCTTTGAGCAAACATACTTAAAAGACATCCAGGAAGGTCTCGGTAAGAATAACGAGAAGAAAAATGTAATACCAGCTAAGGAAGCACTGGAAGTCCTTTACTATCAGACGAAGCTAGAACGTGGAGATGAAGTGACAAGCGTGCGTCTTGGATATTATTCAATCGTTCGAGAAGTACGTGGACAAGTATTGAAACCGACTTGGCAGGTGGCTGTACGTAAAAGAGATGGTAAGCTGGAAACGTATTATGTAGATGCAGTGAATCCGGAACAACCAATTTTGTAAGTTAAGTGAGTGATTTTATGATAAATATGTCAGTACTAGCAAGTGGCAGTACAGGAAATGCAGTTTATGTAGAAAGTGAAAAAGGATCACTTTTAGTAGATGCAGGACTAACAGGTAAAAAAATAGAAGGATTATTTGATCAGATTGATCGTAAAATTGAGAATTTAAATGGCATTCTCGTGACACATGAACACATCGATCACATTAAAGGACTCGGTGTACTCTCTAGGAAATATAAACTACCCGTGTACGCAAATGAGAAAACTTGGGAAAGAATAGAACATGCAGATAAAAACATACCAAGTGATCAGAAATTTATATTTAATCCATATGAAACGAAAACAATTGCAGGAATGGACATCGAATCCTTTAATGTTTCACATGATGCAGTAGATCCTCAGTTTTATATCTTTAACAATAACTATAAGAAGTTAACGGTAATAACAGATACAGGGTATGTGTCCGACCGAATGAAAGGTATGATTCACGGAAGTGATTGTTACGTGTTTGAGAGTAATCATGACGTGGATATGCTACGTATGGGAAGATATCCATGGAAGACGAAACAGCGTATATTAAGCGATATGGGACATGTATCGAATGAAGACGCTGCATATGCGATGCGTGATGTCATTACGGGGAGTACGAAACGTATATATCTATCGCATTTATCTCAGGATAACAATATGAAAGATATTGCACGAATGAGTGTGCAGCAAATATTGAACGCACATGATATCGATACGGAGAATGAAGTGTTGATATGTGATACGGATAAAGCGGTAGCGACACCGATTTATGAGATTTAAGTGTTCACATGTGTATAAGTGATACAAATTCACAAAATATGTGTATAACTATGGATAAGTGTGTGGGTAAGTGATGAGTTATCCACAAAATCGAAAAGATGTTCGGTAAAACGAGCATCTTTTTTATGTTTATGCAGCGTAATTTTACAATTTTTATATGAAAAATTTTGAAAATGTGATTATAATAAGGTTGTGAAATGTGAATATGTGATTAACTTGTGGATAAGTAGGATAACTTTTATAAAAAGGATGAATAAACATGAAAATTACAGTTATAACTGTGGGTAAATTGAAAGAAAAGTATTGGAAGATGGCAGTTGATGAGTACGTGAAGCGATTAGGTGCATATGCGAAAATGGAATTGATTGAAGTGGCGGATGAGAAAGATTCGGATAATATGAGTGAGAAAGATATTGAGATTGCGAAGAAGAAAGAAGCGGATAGAATACTATCTAAAGTGAAAGATGACAGCTTTGTGTATACGCTGGAGATACTAGGTAAACAACTGGATTCTGTGCAGCTGGCAAAAGAGATGGAGCAGAAGATGAATACAGGGAAAAGTCATCTGACGTTTATTATCGGTGGATCAAACGGTCTGCATCAAAGCGTTATGGACCGCTCTAACTTTGCGCTTTCATTCAGTAAGATGACATTCCCGCATCAGATGATGAAGGTAATATTGTTGGAACAAGTGTATAGAGGGTTTAGGATTATTAGAGGGGAAGCTTATCACAAATGATGCGGTTTTGCTTTTAAGATCAGATTGGAAAGTATGGGTGTTGTCGAATCATTTATTGATTTATTACAGCCATTCGTACATACAAAAAGCCATTTTATTTTTTCATCAGTTATATAATAGATATGAATAGTAAAATAAATTAAATATTGAAAAAAAGGGAGATAGAAATGCAAAGAAAGAAGATACCTGTGAAAGTAGAAAGAAGTTTATATGCTGAATCTCTAGGATGTTGTTTAAATCCTAATTGTAGACAGAGAATTGTTAACTATGAGGGAGATATAAGTGAAAAAGCCCACATAATTGAATATTCTCAATCACATGATAATAGTTATGAAAATTTAATAATATTATGTCCGAATTGTCATACCCGTTTTGATAGAAATGAAGAATTTACAATAGAAGAAATAAAAAGTTGGAAAAAAGTAAGACAAAAAGAGATAAGTAAAATATTAGAAGAAAGATTTTCGAGCTTTGAAGAGTTAGAAAAACAAGTGAAACCGCTATTACTAGAGAATCAAACAATTTACAATAATTATTATTTAAAAGATAATAAACGGCAATGGGAAAAATTCGAAAATACTATCGTTGTAAATAATAATAAAATAAAAAATTTATTAAATAAAAATGAGCATTTATTTGAGGATTATAACAATGGGGATAATACTAATAGAAAAATAGTAAATAGTTTTATCTTACATGTTGATGAGTTTCAAAGAACTAGATTAGATGGCGAAAAAGTTCGAGAAGTGTTATATCCTGAAAAATTAAATGCAATATTCGGCATTGAAGAAGATTTTCATGAATTTTTCTTGCCATCAGTTGAATCTTTAGAATGTTTGGTTAGTGTATTCTTACAATGTGGAAAATTAGATTACATAGAGTTAGGAGAAGAAAGACCTTTTATACAATTAAATAAGCTTGGAAAAAACGAAAAAATACACTTAGATAATTTACCAAGATTAAAACAATTGTATTATTCTCATAAGTGTTTTAGACAAACAAAGGTTAGACTAAATAGTTTAAATTTTGCTTTAAAATATCTCAATAAGAGTAATATAAAATATAGCTTCAAAGAATTACCTAGTTTAAGAGAAATAACTATCAACTCAAATAATATTATTTTTGTATATGAGTATTGTTTGACACAAGAATATTTATTTAGAAATGCGTTTCCACAAGGAACAACAATTGTTAATTTGCATAATTGGAATGAAGATAAAAGTATATCGGCAGATGCTAGAGACCTTGCCTCTGATATGGAAATAATATTATTAACTTTAAAAGAGTACTATTCCTATGTACATAAAATTAAGTGATATTATAATCAAGAATTTAGAAAAAGAAGTGAATATTTATAAAACATTCAATAAAGTGTATATCTTTGGGTCCTTTTTAAATAATACAAATCCCTCAAATGATATTGATATATTAATTATTTACAAAGATTATTCAAATGAATTTAGAAATGATTTGAATACATTTAAGCAAAATTTATCAAAATTAATAAACTTACCTCTTGATGTAAATGCTCTAAGTGAAAAAGAAGAAAGTGAGTTTAAGTTTATTACAAGATTAAATAATAATTATTTAGAACTAAAATAGAAGAAATTGTATAATATTAACATTTCTAAATTGTTCATTAAACCTTATTGTAACGGTGTTTTTAGACTATGAAGAAAATCAAGCTGATAGACAGCAATCTGAGTATATGTCTAATTGTTAGAAAAACTGGATGTTTTCTTACAGTTTAATGGTATAGAGTTATAGAATACTTCAGGAAAAGTATGTAAAAAAGTAGCCGAGAAGTTGGTTTTGAAAGAATATAACATTTAATATCATTCGAGAGTAATAAAAGATGATAAAAGTGAATTTTTAGATTGTATAAAAGAAAATAATCTTTAGTGATATCAGATTTATGGGTTACATTACTGTGTCTAACCACACGGAAAGAGACGAAAGACATGTCAATTTTTTGACATGTCTTTCTTAATTTTTATAGAGAAGTGTTAATTAGAGTTATAACCAAACTGTCGACTTTGCAATGCTTCCTTCCAGTACGACTCTCTCTGTAGAACTAACTTGTCGTCAACTTTCCCATTATAGTTTTCAAGTATTGTATATTGGAAATTTTCCTTAACATAGTCAAATCCTTTTTCTTCTACTAATGCTACCAACTCTTTATTACCACCATGACCGTTAGCTACATAGTTAGACCATCTGGTAAGCAACATTTTACTCATACTCGTTGCTGAACCAACGTACAACTTACCATTACTTTTATCTGTAATGAGATAAACTGCTTTTTGATTTTCAAGGGCAGCAATCCAGTCACGTTTACCACGATGAATAATTGTAGCGAGTTGTTGATAGGATAACTTAACTTTGTCATAACCCGGGAAATCATCACCGTCATATATAGTGGGTAATATCTGTTGAACAACTAATTCTTGGTGTAAGTCTTTGTAAAAGCGCCCTTGAGCCATGAAAGATTTCTTAAATTTGATGATAACTCGTCCATAATATTGTTCGTATTGTGGGAGTTCAACACCTTCATAATTGATACCTTCTAAAACATCTAGCTCTTTAGTCACTTTCTTAATCGTCGTAAGTAACCACGTATCGTATGAAAGTTTGAGTAAACATACTGCAGTCTGACCTACATTAAAGTACCTCGATTTGTTCCTCCAAAATAGCCATTGTGTATTCACTTCTTCAGGGTTTTGCTTAAATACTTCCATAGGATCAACAAAGCCATTTGATTGGTTGAACTTGATTTTCACAAGATTCATTTCTTCTTCTGTAAAACCAAGTAAATCATTAATTTTTATTTGCGACATAATTGATGCCCCTTTTCTAATTAAGTAATATAATCATATCAAACAAGCGTGATTGTGAGATAATAGAATTGAAAATAATTGATACAAATTATCAAAATTTGGTGGTGAATGAAATGGACGATAGGCTATTAACTCAAACTATAAGCGATCTAATTGATTTGAAATATGAGGGTGGCTATTGGGATTACAAACAAGAACATCATTCAAAAGAAAATAATCACAAATTACTGCATGATATTATCTGTCTTGCTAATAACCTTGAAAATAGAGAAGCATACCTCATTATTGGTGTAGACGATAATGGAAAAGTTGTTGGTTTTAAAGGTGATAGTTTTAGAAGGAATCAGCAGCAGTTAAATGATTTAGTAAGACATAAAAGATGGGAAGGTTATGGTGCGCCTAATATTAGACTTCGTACTATAAATATTGAAGGAATAGAGGTTGATGTAATAGTTATTCAGCAATCTATCCATGTACCATATACATTGGGAGAAGATATTAAGCCTAAAGGACAAAAGAATACATTCTTAAGAAAACATACCATATATACAAGGAATCAAGATAGCAATACTCCACATAATGGAGCTGCTACAATTACTGAGGTAGAACATTTGATGAAGATTAGATTAGGCATATTGCCTAATCCAATAGAAAGAATTAGAAGATATATTGATGACGTGGAAAACTGGAAATTAATTAATTCTAATTATGAGGGTATGTCCTGGTACTATCTATTACATCCTGAATTTACGATTGAATTATTAGATGAAGAGGAAGATGAGAATGCTAGCCCTCCTAATTTTTCTTTCGTTCAAATAAATGGGAGAAATTCTAAATTAAAGATTAATTTAAAGTATCATTCGACAATACTATATAAAGATTTTGCAAGGTATGTTGATGAAGCACGAGGAATTGTAGTATATCCCGATTTTTCAGCATTGAATGCATTTAAGTTAGGTAGTAAATTTACTAATACTTTTGATTATTATATTAAGAACTCAATTAAAATACAGCTTTCATCATTTTTAATGAAATTAAATCGTTTAGATAGAGAAGGGTGTTTATGGGAAAGGCATCTTTCCTATATACCTATTTTTATAGACGCAGATGAGATGAATGAAGTTAAATCAATTATTAATAAAAACTCTGATCAAGCTATGATAGATGTTACTCATTACAAAGAAGAAGTAAGTATATCAGGTTATAATACAGGTTTAACTGATGATGAAAGGGAGTTCGTAAAGCAAGATTTGGCAACAAATTTAATGGTAATTAATAAGATAAAAGAATATAGAGAAACTATTTGAGAAGATAAAACAGACATTTAGGGGATGTGTCACTAATGGTAACTATTGAAACGGAACGTTTAATCCTACGTGAGCTAAGAGAAGATGACAAAGTAAATCTAGCTAAAGTCCTCTCTAATCCTATATCTATGCAATACTATAATCATCCGTTTAATGAGCATGAGGTTGAAGAATGGATTAAGTGGAATATCGAAAATTATGTTACATATGATTGTGGTCTATGGGCTGTTATTCTGAAAGAAGATGGAACTTTTTTAGGTGACTGTGGTATAACGATGCAAAATATTGATGGAGAGGTTCTACCCGAGATTGGATTTCATATTATTAAAGGATACTGTAATAAAGGTTATGCAACTGAAGCGGAGAAAGCATGTATGAAATATGCTTTTAATGTTTTGGGATTTGAAAAAATATATTCATATTCAACTATAGATAACTTGCCATCTCAAAAAGTAGCATCAAAAATAGGAATGAAAAAACATAAAGTTTTTGATAAGAACGGTATACAACACATTGCTCATATTATAGAGGAGTGAAGGATATCATGAAGTATTGGATAATACCTTGTAATATAAAATCATACGATGTAATAGGTGCTTTTCAATCATTGAAATCTATTGATTGGAAGCAAAGTAGGAACCTCAAGTCAGCTGAAGTAGGGGATATGGTATTAATTTATGTATCAGCCCCATATTCATGTATTAAGTATGTATGTAAAATTAAAGTGGTTAATAAACCAAAAGTAACGATTGATGATAGAAGTTTTGTTATCAATGGTGAAAATTATGTCGATTATGGAAATCATATGGAGTTAGAGTTAGTTAATGAACTTGAGGAGGGTTCTTTAAACCTAAAAGCATTACAAGAGAATGGTATGAAAGGTGCAGTCCAAGGACCACGTACAGTAAAAGGAGAGCTATTAGATTTTGTTTTGAGACATTTACCTTCAGATACTGAAGAATCTCAATCTGAAGAAATCTTGTTAGAGAACGTTATTTATAAAGAGGGTAAGATAATACAGCAATATGGAACTAGATATGAACGTAATCCAAATCTAAGAAAAAAAGCGATTGAAATACATGGTGTGACTTGTAAAGGTTGTGGATTTAATTATGAAGAAATGTATGGAGAAATTGGTAAAGGATTTATTGAGATTCATCATATAAAACCAATGTCCAGTATAAAAGAGGAAATAATAGTTGATCCAAAAACTGATTTAGTACCATTATGTTCAAATTGTCATAAGATGGTTCATAGAAAAAAAGAAAAGCTACTAACAATTGAAGAATTGAAGCGGTTAATTTCAAAATAAGTATAGTAATATATAGGGGTATTAATAAGAAAAACAGAGAATTGCACTCTAAGTTGAATGAAGCGGTTAATAAAATTAATAATTCATTTAGATTTTTTCAAAGTAGACAAGCTGAGATAATGGCAAATAAATCGGAATTAATAATTAAGGGAAATAAAATTGAATTAGAACTGTTAAATAATATTGGTAATGAAGGCATTAAAAGAGGATGGGCATTTACACAAAAAATATCATATGAACTTCAGTATTCCATAATAATGAATGAAATAGAAGGTAAAAGTAATTCAGATAATTACAAAATATTATTAGAATCAGTATACAAAAGCGTAATGGATGAATTAGCGGATATTCTAGATGGGCAAGGATCACATTATTTGAAGAACCAATGGGAATTAGTTGAAAATAATATGCTAATACAATTTGTGCCTTATCACATGATTTTAATCGAAAAGTTAATGAGGGAGACAATAAATCCTTCAGAAAATGATAAATTTATATCGAATGCAAATCTTCGTAATAAGATGAAAGAGAAAGTTAATATTATTGAGAAGCATATCGAAAAAAATACCATACGAAAACATGAATAACTTCGATTTTTCAATGAATTTATTGTCAAAAACATATAATACATTAATAATGAAAGATTTATATTTGTCAGCTCATAGTCAAGAAAACAAAAATATTTAAATTATTAACCGCCAAAACGTTTTACACTATTATATAAATTTTGATGAGATTCATGAAAGAGATTTTCACCAACTAATGTTTGTAATTATATGTATGATAGATTTGTATTATCTATTACACGAAATTGAATTTGATTATTAATAGGTAGAGTCAGGAATACTCAATATAAAGTAAATCGTACAAATAGCTATAAAAGAAAAGGAGAGCATAATGTGAGTATCGAACAAAAATTATTTGATGAAGCTAAATCTTTTATTATTAAACGTTTCCCTAAAGGATGGGGAGGTGCTGCGGCGATGTATTCCAAGAAAGGTGAAATTTATATTTCAGTTGCTCCCGAGGTTATAAATACTTCAACAGAATTATGTATTGAAACAGGAGCGATTTTAGAAGCTCATAAATTTGATGATATTATTACACATAGTATCTGTGTTGTAAGAGATGATGAAAATAGTGAATTTAAAGTTTTAACACCATGCGGTACATGCCAAGAAAGATTACTTTATTGGGGGAACAATGTTAAGGTGGCTGTCACTAATGACAGTGATAATTTAGAATATAAGTCATTAAGAGAGTTACAACCGTTCCACTGAACAAATGCATATGATGATATCGAATATAAAGAGTATTTATAAAATCTAATTATAAATAGAGAGGAACAATTAAATGAAAACATACATACTGCAACACGTACCATTCGAGAATCCAGGGATACTTGAAGAATTAAATGCAAAGGTTATTAAGTTATATGAGAATAATCATATCTTACCTGAGGAAAAGGATATCGATATGCTTATTGTACTAGGTGGTCCTATGAGTGTACATGATGATATTCCGTGGCTTAATCATGAGAAGGAACTAATAAAAGATTTGATAAAAAATAATAAGCCTTTACTTGGAATATGTCTTGGTGCTCAGTTAATCGCAGAAGTTCTTGGTGGTAAAGTTTATTCTAACCCTAAAGGAAGGGAAGTTGGATTTGGTATTATTAACAAAGAAACTAATGAATACTCGTTCCTTCCTCAACAGTTAGATGTATTGCACTGGCATGGAGATACCTTCACATTACCTGATAAAGCAAAAAGACTATACAGTTCAACGCATTGTGAGAATCAAGCCTTTATCTATAATAAAAATGTGATTGGATTACAATTCCATATGGAAACGACAAAAGAGACGTTAAGTGATTTGGTGGAAGCGGATCGTGAATATATAACAGGTAACGTTTTAAACAATACAGAGGAAGATACTATGACATATGATATCTCTACTGAAAATCAGGAAGTATTACTAAGTATGGTGAATTACATAAGTGGAGGTCAACTAAGTGGAAAGTAGAGTACATAAAGAACTATTAGAAACATTTAAGAAACTGACACCGATGGATTTGTCGGAAGAAAAGCTTCCTTCAATACGAACAGCTAATAAACTGTTAATCAAGCCTTATATTGATGAAGCGATTACTCAGAAAGAATACTTTGCCAAGTATGATGAGGAGGATATACAAGTTAGGCTTAAAGTCTATGCTCCTGTGAATCAGACAGATACATTACCTGTGGTGTTATTCATCCATGGTGGCGGTTATATGTTTGGATCGGTAGAGGGTAACGATGCTAAATGTGCACGATATGTAAAAGACGTGAATTGTGTTGTAGTATCTGTAGATTATCGATTAGCACCAGAGAATCCATATCCTGCAGCAATTGAAGATTGTTATCTAGCACTTCAATGGATTGTTGAAAATAAAGATCAACTTAATATTGATGTTGATAGACTTGCAGTGGTTGGAGGAAGTACAGGTGGTGGACTAACGGCAGCCTTGTCATTATTAGCAAGAGATCGTAAAGGTCCAAAAATTAAGTTTCAGATGCCGTCATTCCCAATGATTGATGATAGTTGTACAACATATTCAAGTAATGAATTTAGTGATAAAAGAGTGTGGAGCAAGGAACTGAATCAGTTTGCCTGGTCTATGTATCTGAAAGGTGTTGAAGGTGAGACACCTAAGTATGCTGCACCAATGCGTGAAACAGACTTTAGCAATTTACCACCTACATATACAACAGTTGGTTCACTTGATCCGTTTAGAGATGAGACGATGAACTATGTAAGAGTATTAACAGAAGCAGGCGTACCTGTTGAGTTTCATTTATATCCAGGTGGATACCATGAGTTTGAAGCGATGGTTCCTGATTCTGAGATAAGTAAAAGAGCTATATCAGATTCTATTAGAGCGCTAAATGAGGCTTTAAATACAAATTAATATGTAAGGGGTATTTGAAATGTCGGAATATCTTTGGTTTGTTGTTTTCATACCATTATTTATTGCTTTAATAGTCGCATTTAATAATAAAGATAATAATCAATAGATGATTAGCTTTTCTTAAGAACCATTTTAGGTATGAGTATTATCCACTTAGTGATCTTTGGAGGTTTTATTTTGGAATCCAATAATATATGGAATAAAATTTTTGAGGGTAGAGAAGTTGTTATAAAACAAGACAAATGGAACGAAGAGTATGAAGGTTTAAATATTTCAAGTGAAAATTTTAATTTTAAAAGTAGATTAGCAAAGAAAACTCCTAAGAAACCTGGATATTTCGTTGCTATATGGAAGAAAGATTCCCTTAATAAAAATATACCTTTTAATGAAGATGATATTGGCGATTACCTTGTAATTAATATTCTTGATGACTATAATGAAGGCCAGTTTGTTTTCCCTGTTTCGATCCTAATCGAAAAAGGTATTGTCAAAGCAGATAATTCAAAAGGCAAAATGGCTTTTAGAGTCTATCCGCCATGGGTCAAAGATTTGAATAAAACTGCAATGGTTAGTCAGAAATGGCAGACTGAACATTTTTATAAGATGGGTGAATATAAGTTTAATATGTAATATATAGAGCAGTAGCGATTTAAAATTCTAATCGCTACTGTTTATTTTAATATTTTTTGAGAAACTATCCATTAAATTCTCAAAATCTTCATCGCTAATATTCGATTCCGTTAATGTTATTTGATAACCATTAGGATTTACAATCGTCATTTCCTTCGCATTCCACGGCATCTGTTCTAACGATTGTAACACATACTTCTCGGATATCGACTTTGCTATTGTTTCAATATCATCAACAAGAATATTTATGAAACAGCCATTACCACTTTTAAAGTCAACAGACTGAATCAGCATGATATCCTGATATTTTTCCAATCGCAAGTGATTCATAATAACTTCATTATTCTCATTACGAAACTTGAATATACTTTGAAATCCTAAAGTGTGACGATACCACTTCTCAGCTTTTTTTATATCTTTTACCAGTATTTTATTAAACAGCGGTATTTGATAAAATTCCATATCATCACCTCCTTACCTATATCGTAAGGTATAACGTGACGTTAGAGTAAAGAAGGAAATACTATTTTTTATAGGAATTTTGAAATATTTGATACAGATATCTAATTGGTCATAGTATTTCCTAGGAAATAACGACTATAAAACATTTTATAGCCCTTATTCTGTTGTATTATAAAGATATTAGATAGCACGAAATCTTTAATCAAGTTACGGTTAGTGTGAAGGAGCTGTTGAACATGGATGTAGGCAATCAAATTAGATATTACAGAAAAGAGAACGATTTATCTCAAGCAGAATTAGCAGAAAAGATATTTGTTTCAAGTCAGACGATATCGAATTGGGAGAATGAAAGAAGTTATCCAGATTTACATAATTTGATTGAACTTGCTACTTTGTTTAACGTTTCTTTAGACCAACTTGTTAAAGGAGATGTTAAGATGATGAGAAATGCAGTGGATCACAGTAATATGGATAGTTACGGGAATTTAATGATGTTTTTTACATTATTAAGTGCTGTATCTTTTGGTGCTGCTTTAAAATTTAGTGATGGGTGGTTTGGTTTTCTTGTTCCGCTACTTTTGTGGATGATTTCATTTTATTTTGCCAATAAGATTGAGCGATTGAAGAAGAAGTATGATGTTCAAACATATAAAGAGATATTAGATTATATGGAAAACGGTGAAGTAATACAACATACACCTAGAAATGAAAATAAATTTAAAAGGGAAAAAATAATAATCGTGTCATGTTTTACAGCAGCATATGGTATTCTAGTGCTTATTAGTATATTTCTATTCCAATTACTATAATAGGTATTTGAATAAAACTCATAATCTTTTCACAATCGAAAAAGATTATGAGGTTTTTATTTTTTCTAGGATAGGTTATTCATCTAATTTTGTCGTGAGCGATTAAAATGAGTTAGAACACCTTTTAGGTTTTAAGTTAGATATGCAAAAGGTTAAATATTATATTTTAGTGGATGAGCTCTTTTAATGGAGATATAGTTATTAGCAATTAATTTTATTGTTGAAGTTGGTAGCAGTAACGAATAAAGGTAGCACTAAATCAAATCAGTCGCTACTTTTAAACTAAGAAAGTAGCTCCTTAAACAAGTAGCTCCTTAAACAAGTAGCTCCTTAAACAAGTAGCTCCTTAAACAAGTAGCTACTTTCTTTATTTTATTGTCACCTACTAATCCAAGTCCATAATACATTTGTCACGAATATTACTTTTTCTTTGTCTTTCTTTATGTAGTATAGTATATCAAATTTATCCTCTTCGTCTAAATTAACATAATCAGTAAAATTCATTTCCGTTACAGATACCTTACGTGTGAACTTCAAATTATATTTACTTTCAAGTTGTTTGATATAATTAGGAATTTTTTCTGATTGTTCTTGTATAAGGTTTAAATTTAAATCATTATTATCGTCACTAATAATTAAATGACTATTCAAAGCATTTATCTCATCAATGATATACGTAAAAGCCGCAGATTCAGGAATAGAATCTTTAGTATTTTCAATCAGAAAATCAATAACTTGATATTCATAACCACTTATATTTTCGTTAACATAATTTATTTGAGGGACATATAATTCTACATATCCACTATATTCATTTAACTTTTCGTTATAATCATATAATGTCGATTTAAATTTCCTCTTAAGTCCTCTATTTTTCTTCATAAACTCTCACTTTCTATACTTTTATTCTTCAGAAGGTCTCACATTAAAGAAAAGAGGAATTTATAAATCTTGACTTCTCATTTTACTTAATTCAGTTTCTCTTCTTTTCTCATAGTCCTTTTGTCCTTTATCATATTGAGAAAATAATAATACATACGCGATTATTAAAAGTAATGCTAAAGCCCATAAAGGCCAAACATCATTTACATATAAATAACCAGCATATAGTGTACATAAGATAGGAACAATAAGACCTAGAAATTTAAACTTTGTTTTGGATAAAAAATATTGTGAGGCTAATATAGCTGCAAATATTAAAGCATTTATAATATGTTCTGTCATTTTATTTACTCCTTTTCACTGTTATAAAGTTTAATGATCTTTTTAGCATCTTCTAAACTTATTTTTTCATCAATTGCTAATGATTTTACATAGTTTATTAGACCTGAGTTTTCCTCTTGTGAAGCTAATTCTATTTTTTGGATTAAAGTATTGAGTCGAATTCTTACAGTCGGATATGAAACATCATACATTTTGGCAATACTTTTTAAGGAACCCGATTCCAAAACAAAATTCTTCATAAATTCAATATCTTCTTTATCTAGTTTTAATAACCAATCTGGTAACTCATTTCTTTCCATTTTGCTCCCCCAATCTTTAAATTCATTCTAAGGCTTATATTAATAAAAATCAATGTTTAAACAATAATAATTTTAATAAAATTAAAAAATACTTTAACTTTATTTAAATATAGTATAAGATAATGTCATAATACAATTTATGGGGGTAACAAATGTTTAATATTATTGAATTAATTTTTTTAATTTTAGTTTTATTTGGATTGCAACGCTATTTAGCTTCTCGTGATAACAAGTTGTTAGGGTTAGTTGTGCCAATAATTTTTAACGTATATGTAATCTATAATTTTAAATACGTGCACCAAGATATAGATTACTTATGGAATAAAGCTGTAATAGGTAATGTTATTCTACTTTTCGACTTTTATTTAGGTCTCCAAAAAAGAAAAGATAGATATAAAAATGAAATTCAAAGAATGAAATCAAAAGATATCTAAATTGCTGTTTAAAATGGGAGGATATATGAAAAAATCAAAAGTAAACTATAATAAAAGAGCTTTTACAATCTATGGAATTATGCTGTTAATAGCCATTTTAACTTTTATTATTTCACTCGTGTTTTATCCATCAGATGAAATATTTAAAGAGATAAATAATAAGAGGCCTGCAAACTTGGAAGAATTAAAAGGACTTGATAAAGTATGGATGTATATAGCAAATAATGCTTTCGTCGTACCATTACAAATGTTTATTCTAGCATTATTACCTGTGCCATTTCTTTATTTTCTAAATGTAATATCTGCCTCAATTATTACTGGAATTGTTTTTGGTTTCGCCATTCATGTATCACCCAACTTTGGTTGGATATTAGTATTATCATCGACGCCTCATGCAGTGTTAGAAATTCTGGCAATTTGTTTTGTTGCAAGCGGACTATGGTCATTGAACCAATCAATCATTAGAAAAGTAAGTAATTTTTTTAAAAAAGAAAAGAAGTGTGGATTGTCTATTTCAGAATCTATATATAACTTGATCAGAATTTATGTATTCATTGCACTACCTTTATTTATTATTGCGGCCTTTGCCGAAACTTATTTAACAAATTTCATAGAACATATGCTGAAGTAACTGCAAATAAGTTACTCTTTTAATAGAGTTGTTGAGAATTGTTGGAGTAGAACGTATGTTCGTTTTTGTGTTATAATGAATTTAATAAAAAATTCATTAGGTGATGATTAATGAAAAACAAGCTAACTATCGCAGCACAAATTCAGAAGTTAAAGGACAAAGGAATATATTTCAATATTATTAACGAAGAAGATGCACAAAACATTCTACTAGATAAAACTTATCTTTTTAAACTATTCTATTTTCGGAAAAGTTTTATGAAAAATATAGATGGCAGCTATAATGTAGAATTTGCTTGTTTATCGGACTTAGCATCTATTGATATGGAAATGAGATATACATTACTACAACTAACATTAGATATAGAGCATTCTTTAAAGGTTATATTAAACAAATATTTAAGTATGACCCCAAATGAAGATGGATATAATATAATTAATCAGTTTATAAATAAAACAAATGTTACTAAGAGAGATATTTTTAAATATAAAATGAATAACAACGAAGTATATCCTGACTGGAATAAGTTTTATCAGGCTACTCCATATTGGGTGGCTTTTGAAATCATGAGTTTTTATCATTTTGAAAGATTTGTAACTTTTTATTATGAAGTTTCTAAAAATAGGAGATTAAAGTTGGCTAGTAATCAGTTGGTATTAGTGAGGAATATCAGAAATAGTTGTGCGCATAATTCTGTAATTAATGTTCCATTATTTGATGATACTAATGTTACTCCAGAATTAAATAGTTATTTTAGTTTGCATAATATTAACATACATTATAAGCAATCTAAACCCTTTATTGATATTGCAACGCTATTAATGATTCATAATAAGTATTGTAATCAATCAATAAAAAATAGAGCTTCTAGTAATCTTCAAAGGTTATTAGAAAGGTTAATGCTAAATAGAGATTATTATAATGATTACGATTATATAATAAAATATGTTGATAGTATTAGTATGGTTGTTAATCACTATATCAAATTAAACGCTTGCGAATAGATCGCATTTCTATTATTATAGTGAATAAGGAATAAGGGAAGTCCTACCTTGCTGTGTCTAACCACGCGGATAGAGGCGAAAGACATGTCATTTTGGCATGTCTTTTTTGTTTACTATAAATTAATCGCACTTCTAAATGATACGCTGAGTCGTACCATAAATAATTAATCTGTGATTTGATACTATTGATTGTGGTATAATATTACCATTAAAATTGAAAATAAACAAAAGGGCAGTGGCTGAATCGATTACTGCTTTAAGGAAGGGACTTATGGAGTTATAGCTAAAAATCATTATGGCGATAAGGAGAAAACACTATGAACTTGAATCAGTTACCGTTGAAGAATAAAAATATATTTATAACGGGTGTAAGTACAACACGTGGTATTGGATATGCTGTTGCTTTAGAATGTGCTAAACAAGGAGCATCAATTTTTATCCAATATTTTAAGAGTAGTGGAGCACCAGAGGATTTTCAGAAAGTTTGTACTGGGATTAAGCAAAACATTATTGAAGGAGCAAAGTTCAATTATATTCATGTCAATTTTGAAAATGATTCGTTCGTGGATGAAATTGAATTATTTATGCGACAAAATGGGACAATGGATTATATTATTTGTAATCATGCGCTTTCAGGTTATGACGGTTATTTACTAGAAACTACATCTGAGAATTTAGATAAGCATTGGCAAATTAATACGAAATCTAGTATCTTACTGTCCAAGTTATTTGTTGAACAGCATGATCAAAAAAATAGAGGTAAAATTATTTTCATGACTTCTGGTCAAGCCCTAGGTCCTATGCCTAATGAAATAAGCTATGCATTATCCAAAGGAGCTTTAAAAGAAATAGTTAAATCTTTAGCACATGATTTAGCGAATAAAAATATTACTGTGAATGCGATTAATCCAGGTGTGACTAATACCGGATATTTAGATGAATATGACTTAAGCGAATGGGTTGAGAATAATTTTCCATTTGGAAGATTAAGTGACCCTCAAGATACAGCTAATTTGATTACGTTCTTATTATCTGATAAAGGTTCATGGATAACCGGCCAAATTATAAATAGTGAGGGTGGATTTATAAGATAAATAAAAAAGAATTTTATACATCGAAAGATTTGGCGTTATCTGTAATTGGAGGTAGATGGAAAATTGCAATCATCTATCATCTTTTACATGATGATAGATTAAGATTAAGTGAGTTACAAAACAAATTGCCGGACATCAATCAACGTATGTTAATTAGGCAGTTGCGAGAATTAGAGCACGACAAAATTATTGAAAGAACCGTCTATCCAGTCGTTCCCCCTAAAGTAGATTACAAGTTAACAGAAATAGGATTAAAACTTGATAATGTTGTTTCTTCAATTTGTAATTGGGGTGATGACTTTTTGGCAACAATTAATCTTGATAATGGCGATAATTCAAATGAAAAATAAGAAAGGCTAAATCAATAAGAATTGCAAATTACTCAACCGCTATATGGATACTTATTTTAATGGGAACATCAAAGTTGAGATGTTTTTATAAATTTAAGTAAGGGTATGAACTACATATAAGTATCGTATAATAGGGGAGTGTTGTATATGAAGGCGGTAACGTTCAAGGTAAGAAGAAAATAAAAATGAAAAAATTTCTAGATCCAAAGATAATTGAGCCGACTGATGCAATTATTAAGATTACCGCTATTTTAGTTAAATGACAAGATTAAGGAGAAAGCTATGAAAATTATTATTAGAATGATTCTTGGTATATTATTCATCTTCGCAGGGATATTACATTTCTTACGTGAACCCAATTTCTCAAAGATTATTCCGTCGTATGTTCCGTTTAAGAAAGAGATTACGTATATTACAGGTGTAATGGAAGTGATAATGGGGATATATTTATGCATGAGACGTCCAGGTGCTAATGCGAAGAAATGGATCAATCGCTTCTTACTGGCAGTATTTCCTGCAAACGTCTATATGGCGAGAAAGCAGATTCCACTTGGTGACAAGCAGCTGTCTCAACCTGCATTGTATGGAAGATTACCATTACAGTTTGTATTGATGAAATTGATAAAGTGGTTGTAGTATATTTACAAAAAATAATTTTGTGAAAGTTCATCTTAGTAATTGTTATAGTTTATAGCGCGCATAAATTACTCGTGTGATTTATGCGCTTCTTCATTAATCCCTGCTGCTGCGCGTAATCCACTGAATATGCAGCCGCCTAGAAATGTTCCTTCTAAAGCGCCATATCCATGTACACCGCCACCACCGAAGCCTGCTTCCTGATCCAGCATTACAACTTCATGTCCTGATTTCAGCAGTTCGGTCGCTGCAACTAAGCCACTTAGACCTGAACCGATGATATGTACTTTTTTCTTCATGTTTATCTCCCTTTATTTTGCTAATTTTATGTTGAATCTTTTTGTAATTATTAATTTGTATGATGATATCACTATATCAAAAAGAAAGAAACCTTACCTCATAAACTAGATTAACTATGGTAGGGTTTCTATATTGTAGTTATCTTATGTGATGATTATTTCTCGGGAAATCTTATGAAATATATCTTCTACTTCTTATTATACTTACAAATCACACCGCGAACTTTATGTTTTCCAGAAGGCAATTTCTTTTTACCTTGGATGCCGAAGTATTCTTCTAATGTGACATTATTGTATTTGATTCGTTTTGCGTGAGTCGTACCTACATAACGAATATGCCATGGTTCGTACATAAAGCCTGTAATATGCTCTTTACCTTTTAAGTAACGGATGATGAAGCCATATTTATGTGCATTTTTCTGTAAGTACTTAGAAGCTTTCGTATATTCAAAAGCAGTATTCAGTGTACCGTAATTTGTACCGTCTTGAATATCCATTGCAAGCCCTAACTGATGTTCACTTGTTCTGGGTCTTGCTGAAATGCGATTAGCATAGTTTTGCCCATAAGAATAAACATAACTGTTATATAAAGCGTTCTGCGTTGCATATGATCTAAAACCATATGCACCTGGCTGACCTACGATATTTAAAACAATACCTTTCCTTTTAGCATCATCTTTCATTTTTTTAAAAGTTTTAATCATATATTTATTTGCACCCGGATTGTAGTTACGCGACATAGAGTATCTCTTATTTGCAATTGGAACGCCATTAATTTTAGATAATGATTTGTGACTTACTGAAATGTAACAACTTTTATTGGATGTAGCTGCTAATACAGCATGTGATGGTATTAAGGATGAAGTTATGATGATACTAGTCAATGACACTTTAGCAAATATTTTCATAATTTAGCTCCTAAATGTATATTATTGTAAAAATTATTATATGATGCAATATTATCTTATTCAATATAATTTAATAAGATAACATTACGATTATGGTTATGAATTTGATTCATGCTATAATCTTTATATCTTATTTTTAGGGGTTGATGATATGAGGCATAATACTATGTCATACATCATACGTAATTGTACTTTATTAATAAATTAAGAAGTACTTTACAATGTATATTCATTTCAAAGAGTACTTCAAACAATGATATGGAGGAATAGGAAATGAATCAAATTAAAGTTTATGAGTTTGTTAAAGTAAAGACACTCATTTATCAGTTAATCAGACTATATAGAACTAATGATATTAAGGCGCATAGTACACAAAAAACCGTTTTGTTAAACGAGATTGAAGATATATTTCAGTCGTATGGAATAGATGTTACAGAGTTTATTAAGGCGATTGATGATGTACAGCTTACGAAAAAGAAAGCTGATCATTTATTAGAAGGTATGAAAGTACATGTTCAGGACTTTGATATGCCAACACAAGCACAATTAAATAAGTTGTTTCGTAAAGTGAAGAAACTAAAAGCGCCTGATGTCAATACGATGGATACGAAAGAAACGTCTTACCTTGGATGGAATGATGTGTCGGCGAATAGAAAGTATATTGTGTATAAAAATGAAGCTGATCAGTTTGAAGGTATTTATGGAGAAATTTCACCAAATAAAGTGAAAGGGTTCTGCAATATATGTAATGCGGAATCAGATGTTGCGTTATTTTTAAATAAAACGAAACAAAATAAGAGTGAAGGCACTTATACGAAGAAAGGTGATTACATTTGTCACGATAGTGTGAAGTGTAATCAAAACTTAGAAAATATAGAAGCTTTATATGAATTTGTTGAACGTACGAAATAGTTGGCCGACAAAAATAGCCGGAGTACATACTGTGTACTTCGGCTATTTTTTGTCTTTATTGCAGAGATTGAGGAGTTGTTTATTCTGTTTAACAATCTCATCTGTATTTCTTCTGATTTTATAAATATCCATGAATATTAGAAAAAATATTATCATCAATACTAAACTAATAATTGTATCTCCCATTTACATATTCCTCCAGAATTTTATTTTTAGTATAGCATAAAGAAATAACATATGCGTTTATCATGTTAAGACGTTGTTTAAGTAATTTTTCAATGTTTCATTTATTATTGTGTTATTAAACGAATTGAGGGGATAGAAATGGAATTTAATGCGCTATTAAAGCAGGCAAAGCAAATTAGAACGCAATACCATGCGTTAGAAGAAAAGCATCATGGGAAAGCGTGGTCAGTTGAAGAAGATGCGTTAGCGTTTTTGACAGATGCAGGCTTAGTAGGAAGGCTTGTAATGGATCAGCAGAAAAGTTGGCCGAAGCCGGATAGTACAGGTCAGCTGGAGCATAAATTAGCAGAATGCATATGGTGGCTCATGGTAATAGCCGAACGTACAGATGTAGATTTAGAGCGTGAAGTGAAGCGTTTGTTTAATCAGTTAGAGGAGAAGACAAAGTAAGGAGGGGATAATGTGTTTTCTATATTTAAATCAGTGCCTTCAATATCGATAGAAGAATTGGAGCATTTAGTTAAAAAAGATATTAAACTCATCGATGTCAGAACACCAGGTGAATTTAAGAAAGGTCATATTAAAGGTGCAAAGAACGTGCCATTGAATTATATTGAGGATTACAAAAGGACAGAAACGGTATATGTCATTTGTCAGTCAGGTATGAGAAGTAAGCGTGCAGTTAAAGCGTTAAGAAAGCATGGAGTAGATGCAATTAACGTAAGAGGCGGTATGAGTATGTGGCGTGGACATAGAGTAATAGGTAAGAAATAGAGGTGCATTAGCATCTCTATTTTTTTAAGCAGTTATATTTGTGACAAAAATCAGACGATTTTTAAAGCTGCATTTAATATACAACTTTAAAGTGTATAATCGATGTATAGATTCTGGATAAAAACATTGGGGTGAAAACATGATTGATTATAATGAAAAGCCGTTTATTGTAATATGGGAAGTAACGAGAGCCTGTGAATTACATTGCTTACATTGTCGTGCTGAAGCACAAGTGAATAGAAATCCATATGAGCTATCAACTGAAGAAGGTAAAGCGCTAATTGACGATATTGCACAAATGGATGGTCCGATGCTTGTATTCACAGGTGGAGACCCATTGATGCGTGAAGATATATTTGAACTGAGTGAATATGCAGTACAAAAAGGTGTACGTGTATCGATGACACCAAGTGCAACGCCCAATGTAACAAAAGAGAGCATGCAGCGTGCACGAGATGTAGGATTATCACGATGGGCATTTAGTATAGACGGTCATACTAAAGAGATTCATGATCACTTTAGAGGAACTGAAGGCAGTTTTGACTTAACGATGCAGGCGATTGATTATTTAAAGGAACTTAAGATGCCTTTACAAATCAATACGGTAATTAGTAGATATAATATAGATTATTTAGAAGAGATGGCAGAAATGGTAGAACAATTGGGTTGTGTGTTATGGAGTGTGTTCTTTTTAGTACCAACAGGTCGTGGTAAGACTGAAGATATGGTATCCCCGGAAGATCATGAACGCGTCTTCAGATTCTTGAATAAATTAAGAAAGACAGTGTCATTTGGTATAAAGACAACATCAGCCCAGCACTATCGACGTGTTGTATTGCAGGAACAGATACGTCAGATGAAGAAAGACGGTACATTTAATGCGATTAACTATGAAGATAGTTTAACAACGATGGATATTAATACGATTGATGGACTTGGACGTGCGCCAAAAGGTGTGAATGATGGTAATGGATTTGTATTTGTATCTCATATAGGGCATGTTTATCCAAGTGGTTTATTACCAGTAAACTGTGGTAATGTGAGACACCAACCTTTAAGTGAAATTTATGTTAACTCAGCAATATTACAAGATTTAAGAACACCAGATAAGTTTAAAGGTAAATGTGGCATGTGTGAATTCCGTTATGTGTGTGGTGGGTCAAGAAGTCGCGCATATGCGGTTACAGGTGATTATATGGAATCTGAACCTTATTGTGTATATCAACCGAAAGCGTGGATTAGACATAAACGAAGTTTAAAATAAATTGAAATAGTCCTTATAGGGCTATTTTTTTATGAAAATTATGTAAATACGATATGATAAAGTAAATAAATTTAAGGAGTATTATTTTGCAAATTTTTAGAGTTCATCCGAATCATGAAATAAGTGCGCGATATTTGGATAATAGGAGACTATCTAAGCAAGTACTGGAACTATATCAGATTATTAGAGTATGTCTTGCAGAGATGAATGTTATTGAAGGGAACACAAGATACTTGCATCATCCAATCGTGAAACATGTATATAATGAAGGGCATCCGTATATTATAGATACTTATAAAATGCTGGAAGCAATGGATAAGGAGCATCAAAGAAGGGGTGGAAAACGTTCTAAAAACTTTAAAGAAGACTTAAAAGTTTTAGAAGGTATAATACTTCAGCACGAAACAAAATTTAATTCATTACCACTACCTCCGTTTTACGTATATGGTGATGATAAATTATATGGCAATGAAGCGTATGAAGCATACAAGCAACTACTTCAATTAAAATGGAAGAACGATACAATTGCTCCAAGATGTAGTATTGTACGCTAATAGAAAATAATGTAAACTTATTTTTTAATTAATCTGAAAATTCATATATTCAAACACACTTTAAAGTGATATAATAAAAAATTAATTTCACAATAAAGGAGTGTATGATTATTAACGCTAAAACGAAATTAACATTTAAAGAAAACATGTTTATCGGATCAATGCTATTTGGACTATTCTTCGGGGCTGGAAACTTAATTTTCCCGATACACTTCGGACAAATATCAGGTAGTAATGTATGGCTTACGAATTTAGGATTCCTTATTACTGCAATTGGTTTGCCGTTCTTAGGTATCATCGCAATCGGTATATCTAAAACGAACGGCGTTTTTGATATTTCAAATCGAGTAAATCGTTCATATGCATACATATTCACGATTCTTCTATATTTAGTTATCGGGCCACTATTTGCACTACCTAGGCTTGCAACAACGTCGTTTGAGATTGGTTTTTCTTCATACGTGACAGAACAAAATGGAAAACTGTTTTTATTTATTTTTAGTTTATTATTCTTTTTAGTTGCATGGATGTTCTCACGTAAACCATCTAAAATATTAGATTATATCGGGAAGTTCTTAAACCCTGTCTTTTTACTACTGTTAGGTGTTTTAATGTTACTTGCATTTATTAAACCGATGGGAAGTATCGGAAGTGCGCCTATACAGGCAGACTATCAATCTAACGCTGTACTAAAAGGCTTTATCGATGGATATAATACGTTAGATGCACTCGCATCACTTGCATTCGGTATTATAATCGTGACGACAATCAAAAAGTTAGGAATTACAAACCCAACACACATTGCTAAAGAAACAGTGAAGTCAGGATTTATCAGTATTGTACTTATGGGATTAATTTATACATTGCTTGCGGTTATGGGTACGATGAGTTTAGGACAGTTTAAAGTAAGTGAAAACGGTGGGATCGCATTAGCTCAAATTGCACATTATTACTTAGGTGACTACGGAATTATCTTGTTATCATTAATCATTATCGTCGCTTGTTTAAAAACGACAATCGGATTAATTACAGCATTCTCTGAAACATTTACTGAATTATTTCCGAAAAGAAGCTACTTAATGTTCGCAACAGTCGTAAGTATCGTATCGTTCGTTATTGCAAATGTCGGATTAACAAAAATTATTACATACTCTATACCAGTATTAATGTTCTTATATCCATTAGCGATTACACTTATTTTACTGACATTATTCAGTAAGTACTTCAATCATTCACGTACGGTTTATCAATTTACAACATACTTTACGATGATTGCAGCATTTGTGGATGGTTTAAAAGCAAGCCCTGAGTTTATTGCGAATACAGCTTTCGCGAAAGGGATTGTCAACTTTGGAGACCACTATTTACCGCTTTCATCGATTGGGATGGGATGGGTATTACCGGCAGTAATCGGATTTGTGATTGGATATATCGTTTATTTAGCAAGAGGGAAAAAAGCAGTGACAGGAGTTTAATATTTCACGTGAAACGCCTTACAGATTTTCTGTAAGGCGTTTTAAAATTAGTTCGGTGGATGGAAGGCGTTTTTTATCATATTTTTCTCTGATTTTATAGGCTTTTTGAGCGTATTTAAGGGCATTAACATAGTCTTTATTATCAAAATAGAGTTTAGATAAATGCTGATATGCAAATCCATTTATTACGATGTCATCATTTATTGATATACATTCCTCGAATAATGCTTTTGATTTATCGAAGTTATTACACCAATGATAAACAGAAGCGAGTCTTATGATAGCAGTTGCTTTATGTCGTTCATCTTTACTTGAATCGATAAATAACAATCCAAGCTCGATAGCGTGATTATATTGACCTAACATTCTTAAGAAAGAAACGACTTCTGGATTATGCTCATTACGACTGCACCAATATTCAGTGTAATCTTTATCATGAAGTACCTCTCTTAAAGTGTAAGGATTGATAAAATACGTTGGATATTTCATAGAACACCTCGAAATAATTATATATTTATCTATATTAAATTATTACATCATTTTAAATTTTGTCAAAATTTTATGAGAAATGTATAATTGAAGCAATATAATGAGTGATTGAGGTGCTAATGTGAGACTTGAAGAAGTAAATAGAACAAATATAGATGCAATTATTAATTTAAAGGTTAAAGAAGAGCAAAAATATTATGTCGCTCCTAATATTAGATCTCTAGCAGATGCATATGTTTACAGAAATGATGGTGTAAATCCATATGCTGTGATAAATAAAGATAGAGTAATAGGTTTTATAATGTTTGATAAGCATGAATCGAAAGAATCCGTTTGTATAATTTGGAGAATGATGATAGGTGAGCAATACCAAGGGAATGGATATGGGAGAATGCTGATTGAATTAGCCAAAGAACATGCAATAGAAAAAGGTTATCAATATATTATGGCAGATTATATTAAAGATAATCTGGCAGTTAAAAATTTATTGGAAAGCAGTGGTTTTAAAGAACAGGGAATAGATGATTATAACCAAGTGATAATGATATATAAACTTTGACAAGGAGTATTTATGAATAAAGTTAAGCTGTACGATATTAATTACGACAGTAATAATTCTATGGTGTGTTTTGAGGTTGTAAGTATAGATGAAGAAGTTATAGATGTACGTATAATAGTCACGACCGGAATATATACATTTGATTTTACCTCAAGTTTTTTTGACTTTGACAAAGTTACTCTGGATTCAGTATCAAATATAGGGGATCATCATTTTACCGAACCAGACTTCTGGATAACTACTCTAAGTTTAATGAATGATACTGTAACATTTTATATTAATATTGATAATGGAGCTTTACACAACAATATGTATACTGAATCAGGAGTAGCAGTTCGGCTGAATGTAAGTCCTTTAGAATTTATTCGTTTATTTAGAAGTATATCTGAATTATTTAATGAATAGGAGTGTTTACTATGGATAAAATAGAATTACAGGAAGCGCATGAAGCGGTAACGCGTGCTTTAGATGAAGTTGCAGTAATAAAGAAGCAGGTGGATAAGGCGAAGGGCTGGAGCTGGTTCGATATTATGAGCGATAGCATTTTAGGAAGTTATTTCAAAAGAGAAAGAATTAAAGGGATAAATAATAGTGTTGTAAGTCTTCAAAAGCACTTGAGTAAAGCTGTTGCAGAATTGAAAGATATCGATCTGGATGTCGACTTGCATATATCTGATAATCGTAATGATCAGCTGCTTGATGTGTGGTTTGATAATATCTTTACGGATGCACGTGTACATAAAGAAATTAATATGTTACAAGATAATTTAAAACGTTTAGAATCTCAGCTTCATGATATTTTAGGTGTGTTGAATAAATATTTATAATGCTTTTTTAATATCTTGTATTCTTGCAAGGAACTTCATATTATAGAAGTTCTTTTATTTATGATGAAAAAGTTTTGAAAGTAGGGGTAGGATGATTATACGAGGCTTAGTATCGGAGCTTATTTGTTAGTAACGCATCTATTCATAAGTCATACTTCGAACTAATTAGGGTATATGATAGGTAAACTGTTATGGAGTGAGTCGATGAAACCGATTAAGATTATTGGAGCAAAACAGAATAATTTAAAAGATATTACAGTAGAAATTCCGAAGCATAAACTGACGGTTTTCACAGGTCGTTCTGGTTCGGGTAAGTCATCGCTTGTATTTAATACGATAGCTGCAGAGAGTGAACGTTTGCTCAACGAGACGTATAGTACGTATATTCAGAATCAATTGCAGCATTACGATAAACCGATTGTTGATCGTATTGAAAACTTGCCAGTTTCAATGGTTATTGGTCAGGACAGAATTGGAGGTAATTCCAGATCTACTGTCGGTACAATTTCAGATATTTACTCAGGTGTAAGATTGTTATGGTCACGCATAGGTACACCATTCGTGGGATATTCTATGGATTTTTCTTTTAATAATACGAATGGTATGTGTAAAACGTGTGATGGACTTGGTTATATAGAAGATATAGATCTGAATGAGTTACTGCATTTTGACCGTTCGCTTAATGAAGATGCGATTAACTTTCCGTCATTCTCTCCGGATTCATGGCGTGGTAAGCGATACTTATATTCCGGTTTGTTTGATAATAATAAAAAACTAAAAGATTATACGAAGGAAGAATTGGATACGTTTCTCTATCAGGAGCCGATTAAACTGAAAAATCCACCTTCAAACTGGCCAAAGACAGCCAAATTTGAAGGGCTTATCTATCGATTCAGAAGATCATTTTTAATAAACGATACGTATGAAAAGAAGAAATTTATTAAAGATGTAAATCGCATCGTGACTGAACAAGTATGTCCAGATTGTCACGGTAAGCGTCTCAATGACAAAATTTTAAGCTGTAAAATTAATGATTTAAACATTGCGGAGTTTTGCGATTTAACGATAGATGACGAGATACAATTTTTGAAAGAAATTAAGGATGATAAAGCAAAGTATATAATCGAACCTCTTGTTAAGCAGCTAGAAGCTTTAAAACGTATAGGTCTAGGTTATTTAACATTAAGTCGGGAAACTACGACTTTATCAGGAGGAGAGTCGCAGAGAATTAAACTCATTAGACATTTAAATAGCCCGTTAACAGATTTGGTTTATATTATTGATGAACCGAGTGTCGGACTTCATCCTGAAGATATCGAAAATATTAATCAAATAATGCTTTCGATTCGTGATAAAGGGAATACGGTTCTCGTTGTTGAGCATGATCCGGATGTAATAAAAATTGCAGATTATTGTGTCGATATAGGACCTGGAAGTGGTAATCATGGTGGAGAAATTATATTTACCGGGAAATATAATGCATTGCTCAAAGCTGACACACCAACGGGTCAGGCACTCTCCCGTGTACATCAGTTTAAACCGAATGTTAGGACTGCATCTGATTTTATAAATATAGAACATATTACTAAAAATAATTTAAAAGATGTATCAACGCGAATTCCTAAAGGTGTCCTTACTGCAATTACAGGTGTCGCTGGTTCTGGAAAGAGCACATTAGTCCAGACAGGATTAAGGAATCGAGCAGATACGATTTATATTGATCAAAAGCCAGTGCACGCAACAAATCGATCTAACTTACTGACGTATTTAAATCTATTTGATGATATTAGAAACTACTATAGTAAAGCGACAGGGCTTAAAAAAGGGATGTTTAGTTATAACTCTGAAGGCGCATGTCCGAACTGCAATGGGAAAGGTGTTATAAAGACGGAGCTTGCATTCATGTCAGACTTTGTACAAGTATGTGATGAGTGTCATGGTGACAGATACCGCGAAGAAGTAAGAAGTGCTAAAGTGAATGGCTATTCTATTGTAGATTTATTGAATCTTTCAGTGGATGAAGCTATTGGCGTTATACCTATAGATAATGTTAATAAAGTACTGAAAAGCGTTGTGCGTACCGGCCTTGGCTATATGACGCTCGGTCAATCACTTGATACACTTTCTGGTGGCGAAAGCCAGCGTGTTAAATTGAGTCGTTATATTAATGAATCAGTGAAGAATCATTTATTTATATTTGATGAACCTACAACAGGACTACATGAAGAGGACATCGATACTTTAAAGCTTGTATTTGATTATTTAATTGATCAAGGTAATACGGTAATAATTATAGAACATAATTTGACGATGATGACATATGCAGACTGGATTGTGGATATCGGTCCTTATGCAGGTTTTGCAGGAGGTAAAGTACTTTATAGCGGATTACCAAAAGGCATATTACAAGTAGAAGGTTCATTAACAGGGAAGCACTTATCGAGGTATATAAAATAACAAAAAAACAATCTATACAAATTGATTTGTGTAGATTGTTTCTTTTGTTATTTGATAATAATAAATATTTTTTCTTGAGAAATATTTGACTACTGATAAAATAGATTTTCTCAGGTTAAATATTGTGATATTATTCACAATGTGTTATATTAAAAGTGAAATTAATGCTAAAGTTGAAGGAGGGTCATTTATGGCCGAAGTAAAGCTTACCCCAAAATTATTCTTATTTAAAGTGCTTAATGGTGTCGCTTTAGGGATTGTTGTAGGTTTAATTCCAAACGCAATTCTTGGAGAATTATTTAAGTATTTAACGCAGTACCATCCTTTCTTTGGAACATTGCTGAATGTAGTAGTTGGTATTCAGTTTACAGTACCTGTTATCGTAGGTGTATTAATTGCAATGCAGTTCAAGCTTAATCCTTTGCAAACAGTCATTGTAGGTACGGCAGCTTTTGTTGGTAGTGGTGCAGCTGTATTTCAGGATAAGGCATGGATGCTTGTAGGTATTGGAGATTTAATCAATACAATGATAACTGCTTCAGTTTCAATTTTAATTATATTATGGATAAAAGATCGTCTTGGTTCTCTTAATATTATTTTATTACCGATTATCGCAGGTGGATTGGCAGGTCTTATTGGTATTTTAAGCTTACCTTATGTTAAGTTAATTACAAGCTCCCTCGGTCAGCTTGTAAACAGTTTTACCAATTTACAACCAGTAGTAATGTGTATATTAATCGCAGTTGTATTCAGCATTCTTATCGTATCACCGATTTCTACTGTAGCGATTGCAATTGCAATCGGTATTTCTGGTATGGCATCAGGCGCTGCAAACTTAGGTGTAGCAGCTGCAGCTACAATGCTTGCAATTGGTTCAATCAGAGTTAACCAATCAGGTGTTACAATCGCTATTCTTATGGGTGCTATGAAAATGATGATGCCAAACTTAATCAAATATCCGATAATCATGTTGCCAATTACAATTACAGCAGCTGTAAGTGGTTTAATGGGTGCATTGTTTAACATTCAAGGTACACCAGCATCAGCGGGATTTGGTTATGCGGGGCTTGTAGGACCAATTAATGCTTTAAAATTCATGGAAGGCAGTCTATTAATGAATTTAGGAGTATTAGCAATATGTTATATTGTAGTGCCTGTTACTGTAGGATTAGTTGTTCATAATCTTTGTTTGAAAATGAAAGTATATCCTAAAGAAGTATTTAAATTCCAAACTGAAGAATAAGGGGGAAATGACAATATGTATAAAATTGCAATTGCCGGTGCCGGCGCTATGGGCGGAAGAATTGGAACGTATTTAAAACGTAACGGAGAAGATGTTGTTTTAATTGATCGTTGGCAGGAACATATAGATGCTATTAATCAAAATGGTATGGAAATTCAGACTGAAACTGAAACTTATACAGTTCAGATACCAGCGATGCAGCCTGAAGAAGTACAGAAGCAATTTGATTTAATTGTACTGTTAACAAAAGCAATGCATTCAGATGATATGTTAAAAGCTTTAAAGTCAGCAGGAGCAATCAAAGAAGACACAGTAATACTTTCAATGATGAACGGTTTAGGTCATGCAGAAAATTTATCAGCATATGTTCCTAAAGAACAAATATTCCTCGCTGTAACAATGTGGACTGCGGGGCTAAGAGGGCCTGGTAAATTATTATTAGAAGGTTCAGGAGGCATTGACTTCCAACGTTCGGATGGAGAGGCGGATGCTCGTACGGAGAAAGTCGCACAAGTATTAAATGATGCGGGATTGAATGCCAATATAAGTGATGATGTATTCTTCTCTATTTGGTCTAAAGCAGCAGTAAACAGTGTGTTAAATCCACTATGTACAATACTGGATAAGACGATTGGTGAGTTTGGAGCATATGAAGCATCACGTGAAATGATTACGCCGATATTAAAAGAGTTGGTTGCCGTTGCAAATGCACGAGGAACAAATGTTGAATATGAGCCTTTACTCAAAAAAATTGAAGCTACTTATCCGAAAGAGACACAAGGATTGCATCATCCATCAATGCATCAGGACTTTACGAACAAACGTTTAACAGAAATTGATTATTTGAATGGTCAGATTGCGAAGTACGGTAAGGAACTAGGTATCGCGACACCTGCAAATGAACTGATAACACATTTAATTCATCAGTTAGAAATGAAATATTAGTTGAAGTAGATGATGTGTTTAAACGAACGTTTCGCGTGGAACAATTTAGAAATAAATCTACCGGTGGCTCTGGTTTAGGGATTTATATTGCAAAGTCACTAGCAGAACAGATTGGTAGTAGCATTAGCATTCAAAGTAAAGAGAATGAGGGTACGACAATTACATTAATCATAAATAAAACCCAGACGGTATAGCGATTACTCAGTGCTATACCGTCTGGGTTTATTGTTTGAAATGATGCAGTAAATGTGGGTTATCTATCCATGTCACCATTGAAAATAGAGTTTTTAACGACTACATAATCAACTGTTCGAATAGATTCTAAATCTTTTCCGCCTGCATATGAAATTGAAGATTGTAAGTCTTGTTCGATTTCTATTAACGTATCTTTTAATGAACCTTTATGCTCAACGAACATCTTTTTACCTTCGACGTTTTTGCGTTCACCTTTTTGGAATTCAGATGCGCTACCGAAATATTCTTTATATAACTTACCATCTTTTTCAATCGTTTCTCCTGGCGATTCTTCATGTGCTGCAAATAAAGAACCTACCATAATCATAGATGCACCGAAGCGAATAGACTTTGCGATGTCACCGTGTGTACGGATACCACCATCAGCAATAAGCGGCTTACGCGCTGCTTTCGAACAGAGCTTAAGTGCTGCAAGCTGCCATCCACCCGTACCAAATCCAGTTTTAATTTTAGTGATACATACACGACCCGGACCGATACCTACTTTTGTAGCATCAGCACCTGCATTTTCAAGTTCGCGTACAGCTTCGGGTGTGCCGACATTACCTGCAATCAAGAAACTTTCAGGTAAGTGTTGTTTAATATGGCGAATCATATTAATCACTTGATCTGAATGACCGTGTGCAATATCAATTGTAATGTATTCAGGTATTAATTTTTCTGCTTTTAATTCTTCGATGAAAGTATATTCATTATCTTTTACACCGACAGAAATTGAAGCGAATAGACCTTTGTCCTGCATAGCCTTAATAAAAGGCTTTCGTCCAGCTTCATTAAAGCGGTGCATAATATAGAAATAATCATTCGCTGCAAACCATTCAGCAAGTGATTCGTTCATAACGGTTTGCATATTTGCGGGTACTACAGGTAACTTAAATTTTCTTGGTCCGAACTGAATGCTTGTGTCACATTCCGAGCGACTTTTTACAATACATTTGTTAGGGATAAGTTGTATATCTTCGTAATCAAATACGTCTGTCATGTTAAATGCTCCTAAAAGTTTATTTCCGAACGATTATTAGAATTTATTTTTTAATATTCGTTCATAGAGTAATTTACACGTATATGTTCATAAAGTAAAGAAAAAATATTTAGAAAATAAAATTTTTAATTATAAAAGGCATGGACAATATTTTGTCCATGCCTTATTAGATTTGACGTTAATTAATTTCAGCATCCAGATCAACTTCATCAATGTTAAGACCCATCGCTTGTGCAACACCTTGTCCGTATGCAGGGTCTGCTTTATAGCAATGTCTGATGTGGCGATGTTTAATGTGTTCAGATACTGGTGCCATTTCGTTTGCTGTATTATCGAATAAACGTTGCTGTTCTTCAGGTGATAATAAATTAAATAATTTACCTGGTTGTTCAAAATAATTATTATCATCTTCGCGGAAATTCCATTCATATGCAGCGCCGTCTAATGGTAATGCTGGTTTTTTATAGCGTGGATCATCCTGATGATGTCCGTATTGGTTAGGGTAGTAGTTAGTATGGCTGCCTACGTTTCCATCTACACGCATTTGACCGTCTCTAGAGAATGGACATCCACCACCTGTAACGCCTTTAGGCTGGTTAACAGGAATCTGGAAGTGGTTAACGCCTAAACGGTAACGTTGTGTATCACCGTATGAGAATAAACGGCCTTGCAACATTTTGTCAGGTGAAAAATCAATACCTGGAATAATATTAGTTGGTGCAAATGCTGCTTGTTCTACTTCAGCAAAGTAGTTTTCAGGGTTGCGATTAAGTTCAAACTCTCCAACAGGAATTAAAGGATATTCATCTTTAAACCAAACTTTCGTTAAATCAAATGGATTATCTTTATGATTTTTCGCTTGTTCTTCTGTCATTACTTGAATGTACATTTTCCATTTCGGGAAGTTACCTTCTTCGATTGCATTGAATAAGTCACGTTGACTTGATTCACGGTCAGTAGCGATAATAGCATTCGCTTCTTCAGTCGTTAGGTTTTCAATACCTTGTTCTGTTCTGAAATGGAACTTCACCCATACACGCTCACCCGCATCGTTGTACATGCTATATGTGTGAGAACCGAATCCATGCATATGTCTGAAACCTTTAGGAATACCACGATCACTCATTAAAATTGTAACCTGGTGCAGTGCTTCAGGAAGAGAAGTCCAGAAATCCCAGTTACTTTCAGGATTATGCATATTTGTCTTTGGATCACGTTTTACAACGTGGTTTAAACTTGCGAATAATTTCGGGTCACGGAAGAAGAATACAGGCGTATTATTCCCTACTAAATCCCAGTTACCTTCTTCAGTGTAAAATTTAAGTGCGAATCCACGAATGTCACGCTCAGCATCAGCTGCACCACGTTCACCGGCAACTGTTGAGAAACGGGCGAACATTTCAGTTTGCTTGCCAATTTCAGAGAAAATCTTTGCGTTAGTGTATTGCGTAATATCATGCGTTACAGTAAATGTTCCAAATGCACCTGAACCTTTAGCGTGCATACGGCGTTCAGGAATCACTTCACGATCAAAATGTGCCATTTGTTCTAAGAAATAAATGTCCTGCATCAGTAATGGACCACGTGGACCTGCTGTCATTGAATTTTCTCTATCAC
Source organism: Macrococcus armenti (assembly GCF_020097135.1). Lineage (NCBI taxonomy): Bacteria > Bacillati > Bacillota > Bacilli > Caryophanales > Staphylococcaceae > Macrococcus > Macrococcus armenti. The sequence continues at coordinate 63,832 of NZ_CP083608.1, forward strand.
CAACAGGTGCACCGAATAATCCGCGCAATTGGTTATTGTCGTTGTTGCTCATCAAAAAAACCTCCTAAATTATAATAATTCTAACTTAATATTAATTATAATTTAGGAGGGAGATTATATCAATTAATATGGCTTTGATTAAGTGTATTATAACAACAAATAATAAATTAGTTAATCAATAAGGTTTAGTATGGTTGTCTGATTTTCCATTTAAATGGTGATTCAAACTGATTCCAATCTGCTTCAATTTCATCAGTTTTTAATAAACAATCATCCAGAGATTTTGTAATCATTTCTTCATCAAGATCAATACCGATAATGACAAACTTCGTATGACGATCACCGTACTCTGGATCCCATTCCGATAGTACTTCAGGTCTATCTGATAATATTTCATTCTTCTGAGCCTCACTCATCGCATCTACCCAGAATGTAACGGGATTGATGTCTACAGATGGACCAGTTTGAGAAAATAAACATGCGACCGTATTATAATTAGCAAGCCATATGATACCTTTAGCACGAACGATACTCGAATGTATATTGTTCATCCAATTTGCAAAACGTTCGGGATGAAATGGGAGACGTCTATGATATACGAACGATGAAATACCGTATTCTTCAGTCTCAGGTGTATGGTTGTGATGACCTTCTGTCAGCTCTTTAATCCATCCTGCAGAATCAGATACTTTCTCGAAGTCAAACCGATTTGTATTTAATATGAGGTTTGGATCTACTTCCGCATGCGATGTTTTGATAAATAATGCTTCAGGTTGTAATGAGCGTAGCACTTGTTCGAGTTTTTCTAGTTCATCTTCTGTTACTAAATCGATTTTATTTAATATGAGGATATCGCAAAACTCAATCTGATCGATGAGCAAGTCTGCGATTTCACGCTCATCGGCCTCTCCAACGGCCTGCTTACGGTCGAGTAATGTATCACCTGACTGAAAATCTTTTAAGAAGCGGTGCGCATCTACAACAGTAACCATAGAATCTAAACGACAAATCTTTGTTAAGTCGATATTCATTTCTTCATCGATGTATGAGAATGTTTGTGCGACTGGTATTGGTTCTGATATACCGGTTGATTCAATGACGATGTAGTCAATGCCGCCTTTATGTACAAGTTTTTCTACTTCAATTAATAAATCTTCTCTCAATGTACAGCAAATACATCCGTTTGATAACTCAACGAGTTGTTCATCTGTTTTATCGAGATGACCTTCATTTGCAACGAGGTCTGCATCAATATTTACTTCTCCCATATCGTTTACAATAACAGCGATTCGCATTCCTTTTTCGTTGCGTAGTAAATTATTCAGTAGCGTCGTTTTACCTGACCCTAAGTAGCCGCTTAACACCGTTACAGGCACTTTATGATTCATAATACTCCTCCTAAATAGTAATGATTACGATTTATAGAGTAACATAAATATAAGTGCATGTAATATAAAAAGCATAAAAAATTCGAGGCAATCGATGCCTCGAAAAATTATTAATTGACGATATAATCGGGTTTTTCGCCACATGATACTTTGTAAACATTTTGTGTAACGATATCAGCCATCATATCTCGTGCTTCAAACGTTGCATTACCGATATGTGGTGTAATCACTACGTTATCTAATGTTTTCAGTTTATTATTAATTTCAGGCTCAAACTCAAATACATCAAGTGCTGCACCTTCGATAATGCGCTTTTCAAGTGCATCTGCAAGTGCTGCTTCATGTACAACAGGTCCGCGAGATGCGTTGACTATGTATGCGGTAGGTTTCATCATTTCTAATTGAGGTGTATCAATCATATGCTTCATTGAAGGGTTATAGGACGCATTAATTGTTACAAAATCAGATTGTTTTAATAGTTCCTCCAATGTAACATACTTTGCATCGATACCTTTTTCCCTATCTTCGTGGCGATTAGGCCCAGTGTAAAGGATATCCATATCGAATCCTTTAGCACGTCTTGCTACGGCTTGACCGATTTCACCTAGTCCAATGATTCCGATCGTTTTTCCTGAGACTTCACGTCCTCTGAAGAAAAGTGGTGCCCAACCATTAAAACCGGTTGTTCTGCATAATTGATCACCTTCAACGACACGTCTTGCACTTGCGAGTAGAATCGCCATTGTTAAATCTGCAGTTGCATTAGTCGAAGCGTTTGGTGTGTTTGTAACGTCTATTCCTTTAGTACGTGCATACGCACAATCGATATTATTAAATCCTGCACCATAGTTAGCAATGACCTTTAAGTTTGGAGCGGCATCAATAATTGATTTATCAACATTTGTAGATAACAGACTGATCAAGGCATCCTTATCTTTTATACGGCTGATTAAAGTATCATTATCAATTAGTGTATCACCTTCAAATACATCTACTTCAGTAAAGTGATCCTGTAGAAACTTAAGGCCTTTTTCAGGTATTTCTCCAGCTACTAATACTTTCATAAACTACATCCTCCTATCATACGTTTACTTCTATAGTATCAAATTAAGAGAGGACTTCATAATATATGGAATGTAATCCTTAAATATTGGTATAATATTTAAAAATAATCATTATCTAGTAATAATGAGTCGAAGTAGGGATATATCATGCATGGTAAATTTAATTACTTGAATAATAAATTTTTTGTATTTTTTATCATATTGTGCATAGGTTTAATCGCCAGTTTCATCTATTATGTACCAGATATATACCGATACTTTAAAACGGGTGAACTGTATATAGGAATTGGGGATGGATTAAAGCAGATGCTGCCATTTCAATTGTATTTGTATAATCATATGAAATCTTTCCAGATGTTCTATGATGTATCATTTGGCTTAGGTGGTGACTACTTTACAAATTTAACATATTATTATGCAACGTCTCCGGTAAGTCATTTAACATTTTTATTATTGGCACTGTACAGAGTGCTTTTCAATCATGAAACATATCAATTAGTCAATGACATGATACATATGCAGTATGCGACAGCAATTATAAAGTGCGCTTTAGTATTTACAGCAATTTACTATATGATGCGTGAAATTAGAATAAAACTCATGTATGCAATGTTAACTGCAATATTATATAGTTGGTCAACGATTTTTTATTACTTTTCATATACGTGGTCATTTTATAGCGATGTTATGATTTATCTCCCGTTGTCTATTCTTGGAGTAGAGCAGCTACTCCGCAGGAAAAGCATCGTAGTGTTAGTAATCAGCATCGGCTTGACGATGTTTTCTAACTTTTATCTTGCTTATTACGAGACGATTATTGTAGGAACGTATTTTCTTTTTCGCATCATTCGACCTTCGAAACGAGATGTTATTATAAAAGGACAGGCATTACTTCTCGGCATAGTGAGCGCATTAACAGGTGCAATGATCGGAAATATTGGGTTCATAAGAGGTGTTCAGTCATATCTACAAAATGATCGTTCAATTGAATCGATGAATATACCACTATTAATAGAGTTTTCTAAAGATGAGAATTTATTCTATGGTGGATTTCATCTCATTATTATCTTTTTGGCAATGGTGGCGTTGTTATGTTTTCCGCTGTACAAACATTATTATTTCAAACTGTTTTCGATATTAACGTGGATATTATTACTAGGTTCTTTAACACCGTATTTCGGCAGTATGTTTAATGGATTTTCTATGCCACAGATGAGGTGGGTTTATGCATTAGCATTCTCAACGTCTGTATTAACAGGTTTATTTATGCACTACTTATCAGAATTGAAGTTAAAGCATGTGCTATATGCGAGTATCCCGATAACGTTAATTATCTTTATTTCGTTTATATTGCAGGAAAACAAGCAGCTCTGGATCATTTACGTTCCAATTGCAATCATATTATTCATACTTTATTTCAAATGTGCACATAAACGACGCATTAAGTTACTTATCATCGGCACACTTATATTATGCCAGTGGACGGTTGTGCAAAATTATCACTATGATAGTCAATTGACATATTTCCCGGATAAAGATGAACTTTTACAGAAAGATATTTACGATATTAAAACGCATAAAGCATTGGATTTACTAAAGAAAGATGCGCATGATGATTTGAGAAGGATAGAGCTACCGTATCCAACGAGTCACAATGTCCCGATGTACTACGATATTAATGGTACGATGCTATATTCGAGTATTTTTAATAAGGATATATTAAAATTTTATGAAAAAGACTTACAGATTATAATGCCTAAGCTAAAAAATAGTTATTATTCCGGACTTTCAAAACGTAATAACTTAATGAGTTTAATGAACGTAGATTATTATATATCGCAATATAACGATGGACCTGCACTATTTAACCATTACAGCATGTTCAATAGTAGTGCAAATTATACGGTATATAAAAATCCATATCAGCTTCCGAGTGTCAGAGTTGTAAATCATCTATACGCTGAAGATGATTTGAATACCGCATTGGACCGGGAACATGCAATGCTTAAAGGGGCAATCGTAAAAAAAGGAAACACCGCATATAATGAACATGCGATAGATATATATAAGCATGCAAGTATGAGCGTGTTTGGTGGAAATCTAAAAGGCGATACATTAAACATTGTAAATAAAGTAGGTGGAGTGGAGCTGACGATACCTGAGGATAAAGTGAAACAATATAAAGAGCTTTATATTGAAATGTATGCAGATATTATCAGTCCAGTAGATGAGGATTTTTATATTAAGGTGAATGATTATAAAATAGAGCGCCCGGAGAAAAAATATCGTTATCGCAGAAAACCACAACCATTCATTATGAATGTTAAAGCGAATAATAAAATAAAAATTTCATTCCCGAAAGGTATATATCAGTTCAACATTAAACATATTTACGGTGAAGATTATTCAGTGCTAACTGAAGCGGCAGGGCAATATAAATATCAAGATTTGAAGTTTCACAAGTATAACAATAAATTTGCAGTAAATTTAAAAGGGAGACAACAAGGTATGCTTGTTATTCCGATGCCTTATGAAAAAGGATTGCGCGCTACTATAGACGGAAAACATGTCGACGTTCAGAAAGTAAATTATATGATGACAGGCATTAAAGTTAATAAAGGTGATGAACTGCTGGAGATTCGTTATGCACCGCCATATATGCGAACAGGACTTGTAATTATGTTTGCAGGTATAATTGCTTTAGGGATTATCCAGTCTCTATTGTTGTTTCGAAAAAGAAATAAAAAGAAGAGTTGACAACGCTTACATATTATGAAAATTGAGATATAATAGTGTAAAGGATACTAAAAGTGTAGGAGGCGTTTAAATGAATAACCATCAGAAAGTATTGGCATTCGGATCGATACTTGCAATTATTTTATTTTCTCTACTGTTTTGGCAGCAAATGCCGCATGAAGACGTACACAATGTTAAATCAAAAGAGATTCAGGCGATTGACAAAGGGGTATATGCAACAATGGATGATGCTGAGAGGGCGCTAAGAAGTGAATTGAGTAAAGGGCAGGATGTTAATACTGTAATTTATACACCGAGTAAGAACTTGAAACTACCTTTTTATACAATGCAATTCTCATATGAAAAGGATAAGCACAAATTTGCCGGGTATGCTTTTGCTGTTCCTGTAGGAAACCATTATAAATTAGAAATTGCAGATGCAAAGATTAAAACATATCAAGGGATGAAACCTGTCCGTAACAGTATGAAAGTGGGCGAAGATAAAGTGCACATGTTTATAGGAACACCAGCAGACAATCCATTTTCAGATAGTGTACGTCACTCATTTGATAATGAAGTAGAGCTTGCGCATCATGTAGAATAAAAGAAAGGTTCGCGTGCGAACCTTTCTTTTATTATTCCTGTATTAATTGATCGATACGTAGTCGAAGCGTGTCAAAATCTATAATGCGCGCTTGCCTGTGATATTCCCTCTCTGATTTATATAGAATTACGACCGGAGAAGTGAAGAGACTGAGTTGACCTGCTGCTTCAGGGAGTTTATCAGCAAGAAAGTAAATCGCAGGAATATCGGTTTCTTTTACAATTGATGCGACTTTCGGATAATCTGCATGACAGACAGAACAATCAGTAGTCATGACATAAACTAACGCTTTATCGTTTTTATTTAGAAATGAAAGCACTTCTTCATATTGATGAATCTGTTTCATGTGAAACTCCTTTGTCATATTATTTTAATAATAGTTGATAGAAGTCCAGGTTTAACCAATTATTAAATTTATAACCTACACTTTTAATAGTTCCATTATACGTGAAACCGAATTTCTTATGAAGATAAATACTCCCTTTATTTTCGGAATCGATACCAGCTACCATCGTTTTATAACCTTCCTCGCGTGCAGATGTAATGAGGTGTTCGAGCAGCTTCTCTCCAATGCCCATATGTCGATAGTAAGGTGAAATATATACAGAGTGCTCGATAGTATGTTTGTATGCCGGGAAATTTCTAAATGGCCCATATGTCGCAAAACCCGCCACGACACCGTCTACTTCAAAAACGAATATAGGGAATCCGTCATTTTCTTTTTGTTGCATCCATTGTTTACGCTCTAATAACGTCGTTTTCTCGTATGTATATATAGCGGTAGTGTTAACGATAGCGTGATTATAAATGTCTAATATTTTTGGTAAGTCATGCTGCGTTGCAAGTCTAATCATAATAAACCTCCATAATTAATAATATACGTCAAATCATAACGTATTTATGATTTGACGTATATTATTATGATTGTATGAATTTATTAAAAGATAAGGAAATATATAGTAAACTGTCTTTAACAATTATAAATATAAAGGAGTTGTTTAACGTGAGTACAAATAAGAAAATTTTATCCTTCGTTGCACTTGTAATGGCAATCATCATAATAATAGGGATATGGCAAATGAATTATCATTACCCTGAATTAACTAAAGAAGAGATAAAGATAATCGAAAGTCCAAAATATCAAAGTGTGGAATCATTAAATTCTCAAATATCACACTTAAATAATGATAAGATTGTATCCGGTATCACTACGACAATAGACTTAGGCGATAAAACAATTCCTTTAATAATTCTTACAGGAATACGAAATGATAAAAGTGAAGGGACTTACCAGACTTATATTTATTTAATACCAGAGGGTAACGGATATAAAGCGGATGTCAGAAAAAATGGCGTATATTTTAACCCTAATATGAAGCCAGTTTTAGATGAATTTAAATTCGAGGACTATATTGTAAAAACTTATCTAGGTCGCAAGTCTGACAATTTGATTGGAGAGGGTATAAGACTAATGGATGATGGCAATGGTTTAGAGTTTGTGATTTATCCTGAGAAAGTCGTTAAAAAGTAAAACTAGTACAGCTATTGAGAGATATAACATGGTATTGCAGAGTTTTATACAGCATAAAGTTGTGTAATAAAAACGATTATAATAACGATGGGAAGTATAAATTTTATTAAGTAATACCATATGTGCGTAAATCCATATTTTTTTCTGAATGCATGCAGTAGCTGTTGCTTATGCATAATATACCCAGCAAAAAGCGTTGTAATAAGGACACCGATTGGCATAAATATATTCGTAACGAAAAAGTCCATATTATCAAATATAGTACCGGCACCAAATTGAACATGTGATAGTAGACCGAATGATAAATTAGCGGGTATGCCCACGATAAAGACAATAATACTGAGCAACCATGCATATGTCTTTCGTTTTGAAGCATCGTTTTTAATAACATTCGATAAGTTAAGTTCCAGCAATGATATTGACGACGTAAGTGCAGCGAATAAAAACAAAAGAAGAAACATAATATAGAAAACGAGTCCGAATGCCATTGCATTAAATAATTTAGGCAATACAATAAATAGCAATCCTGGTCCTGCAGTTGCTTCGATATTAAATGCACTTGCAGCAGGGAATATTGCAAGACCTGCTAATATTGAAATCGCTAAGTTCATGAATACAATCCAGCTCGAAGAACTCACAATATCCGTATCTTTTTGCGAATAGGCAGCATACGTAATCATTCCCGTAGTACCGAGTGATAACGCGAAGAATGATTGTCCCATCGCATACAAAGTTCCTTTGAAAGATAAATCTTCAAATCTTGGTATAAGAAAGTACTTCACACCTTCCATTGCGCCATCAAGTGTTAAAGCACGTACAACAATAATTATAAAGAGTATAAAAAGTAGCGGCATCATTATTTTAGAAGCACGCTCTATTCCTTTTTCCACACCGAATGAAACGATTAATCCGGTAATCATAATAAATAAAAATTGACCAGTTAACGAGAGGAGTGGATTTTGAATCATCATATCGAAGAAATTCATGTTTTGTTCGGTAATTTTAGTTGCAATCAGTAAGTAATATCCGAAGAAAATAACAATCCATCCACCGATTACGCTATAGAATGCATAGAGAATAAATGCAGCGAAATTACCCCAGAAGCCGATGAAATTTGTAAATTTTTGATGGGATAATTTAGAGAATATAGTAGTTGAATACGTTTTTCCAAGATGCCCAATTGCAAACTCAGTGATGAGTAGTGGTAACCCGATAAGTATTGTAAACAGGATGAACTCCAGTAAAAATGCCCCACCACCATATTGACCTGCGATATACGGAAACTTCCATATTGCACCGAGTCCGATGGCAGATCCTGCGCTTGCAAGTATAAATCCTATAGATGATTTGAAACCTTGTTTTTCATTCATTAAAACACTCCTCTGCTTAAACGCTTTAACGTGATGATATATTACTTGTTACATTTCGTCAAGGAGGATTGTGCTTTCTTTCAAGTAAGTAACGTCATACTTCTGTGCAAGATGATATAAAAAACGTTTGATTTCTTTATCATTAATCAACACTTCTGTGCAAAGACTGAAGAAATTTTCTTTTTCTTCTGGGGTGGCTTGTTTTTTGAAGTATCCCCACATATGCTCAAAACTATTTCTCATGGAGCCTTGGGTAGGTTTCATACTGTAAGTAGTCGTTAAAATTTGTTTGAGTTCGGCTAAATCATCTAACCCTTCGTTCAACCTAGTACGAATATATAAGTATTGCCGCTGACTGTAATACATCACTTTGTATTTCTCATGCTTCCACAATAACTCAACTTGTTTCCTATGTAATTTATTCATGTTGATCAAGCAAATTTGCTAATGCCATTTTAGCGTTAGGATATTTGAAGTGAAAGCCATGAGATAATAATTTCTCGGGAAATACTTTCTGCCCTTTCGTAACCATCATTGCTTGTTCACCGAGTACAAGCTTTAATAATGCTTTTGGTGTATAGAAATAATGTGGTCGATGGAGTGTTTCTGCGATTACTTTTCCGAGATGTTGTTGTGTAACCGGGTAAGGCGCAGTTAGATTATATACACCTGTTAAACGATGTTCATAAATGTATAAAATTGCACGTACTAAATCTTCAATATGAATCCATGAATAAGGTTGATTACCTTTACCGATAGGGCCACCTGCAAAGAATTGATAAGGCTTGACCATTAAAGGTAATGCGCCACCATTATTTGAAAAAATAACACCAAAACGCATATAAGCAACGTCTATTCCTTCCTGTTCGATTTCGTGTGCAGCGCTTTCCCATAAGTGCACGGTTTCAGATAGAAAATCAAATGATTCAAATGAATCTAATTCGTTGTACGATGCTGTATCAGATGGGGGATAGTATCCTACTGCACTTGCGTTAAGTAGCATCGGCTTTTTGTTCATTTGTTTAATAAGCGGTCGTAACTTATTCGTACTCTCGATACGGCTTTTTTGTATTGCATCTTTATGTGCTTCTGTCCATCTGTCGTTTAATGATGCACCAGCAAGATTAATAACGACATCTACATCAGGAACGTTGTTCATATCATTATCTTTGTTCCAATTGATATATGTAACATTATCATGGTTATCTTTATCAGAACGTGTTAATACATATATTTCATCATTTGATGATAATTGCTTCTGTATTGCGCGTCCTACTAAACCTGTACCACCTGTCATTAACACTTTTACCATAAAATCACTCCTTTGTTTATTTCTCTATACCCTTTCTTGAATGTTATAATAGTATAAATTTAAATTAAAGGAGAAGTTATGGAACTGTTATTTTATGGAGATAAACATTATCAAAATATAGAGCAATTTGAATTAACCGAAGAACAACTTAAATATGTACGTTCACCACAGGAGAACATAAGTCTATTAAAAGATTATGATAGTCGGTATCCGATAGTCGGAAAAGTCGATGAAAATATCGTATTATTTTGTGTGCTCGACACTAATAGCGAGTTTAAAATGCAATTTGAAGTTGAAAATGGAATTTATGTGCGATCATTTTCAACAGATGTCAATTATGTACGTCAAGGATATGCAAAGCAGGCATTAAGGTTGCTTCCTCAATTTATTAGAAATCATTTTAAACATGTGGAGAATATTGTATTAATTGTTGATGAGCCAAATACTATTGCTAAGAACATGTACATTGATGCTGGATTTATAGTGGGAAAGTGTATCAATGGAGAGCGCTATAAGGGGAATTTAATGTATTATAAACTCTAAATTATGATAAGTAATTTTTTTTGAACTACAAAGAAGCGTACCGGTTTGATTACGCTTCTTTGTTTTTTTACAGTAATTTATTAATTTATAGATTTTAAACTATTCATTATTGCTTCACGATTACTTTCAAGAAAGTCTGGTAAATTCAGCTGCTGTCCAAGTTGTGTCTTCGGAGTATCTCTCATAAATCCTGGTTCAGGTGTTGCGAATTCATACATGATACCGTTATGTCGATAATATACTGACTTAAAGAAATAACGATCGATGATACCTGTATGATTACCTTCTTCATCACCATAGAAAAAGTGGTACATGGATGGATTGTCCTGGTTGACAGAGATTTCTATGAGCCTTAGCCCTAATATTTCAGTATAGAAATGTTTGTTGTTTGTAACATCTTTCGTATACATAGATATATGGTGATGACCTAATAATTTCATTGTATTGTTCACCCTTCCTTTACCGTCACTAATGTGTCAGCTGCATCAAAAGATATACACGTAATTGTCACAGCAGGTGCAAATGATCATATGGTATCTCCAGGACAGGTGAAACAATTAGAGTTAGAATTTAAATCACACTTTGATAACGTACAATTTGAATTGTTTGATGGGGGTCACGAACTGACGTTTGAAGAAGTTGAGACGATAACATCAACGTTGAATCATTAAAATCTTCTGCCAATAAATATGAGGGATGTGTTTCATTAGCTTGGACATCGGGAAAGTGATTAGTGCATAATAGTGATGAACATTTAATAGTATGAAAGAGGATTTGGAGGAATACGATGAATATATATATTTCAGAAGCAGCAAAGCATTGGTTTAAGGAAGAAGTTGGTTTAGAGTCTGGCGATAAAGTGAGATTCTTCAGTAAGATATACGGTTCTAGTAAAGTACAGGAAAGTCATTCACTTGCGTTTATGGTTGACGCTGACGATGATAAGTCAGTGGCTTCAATAACAGAAGATGGTGTTACGTATTATATCAATGAAGCGGATTTATGGTTCTTTGACGGGCATGATTTATATATTGAGTATGATGAAAAGCTTGATGAAGTAGCGTATGACTATAAAAAATAAAGGCGTGATTTTATGTACTTATTAGAATTCATAGAAGATGCGCAACGACAAATCGTTGGAGTATTTAACGACGAACAAGATGTAATGGAATGGATTTCAAGTGTTCCTTTTATTCATAAAGATGCTGATAATCAATATACATTATCGTATGACGAACTGCCACCTTACTATGAAGTATTGTACAAAGATAGTGTTTATCCTTTGACACGTTATGCATTCAATCAATCAGAAGTTATTGAAGTTGTATGGAGTGAAATCGCCCATATGGATGAAACGAATGGTGTGGCGCCAGGTGTAAGTAAAGTAGGCGTATACTACTATAATAACGAAGAAGTTGAAGCGGCAGTTAAAGCGAGAGAACAATTTAAATCAGAACTAAAAGCTTATTACGATGATAAAGGAAAGGCTTATACATTTGGTGGCGTTGGCTCTGAAGATGGAGAATATGTACATGTTGAAGGTGGGCCGTTTATTCATATTGATCCAATGACGATAGAATCATATGAATCGGCGCACAATATCGAACAATTTTTAAAGGAAAATCAATAAATCGATAAAATTTTCAGAAAATAATTGACGTAGGAAATGAATACTGATAATATTAAACCAATTTAAAGCTAAAGGAGTTCGTATTATGACAAACACAAAGTTACAATTAAATAACTGGTGGCAGCTGTCTTAATACTTATATTTATGTCCGTCATAGATATAGGTATCTATGACGGCTTCCTTGGCATGTTTGCTATTGAGGCCATAATATGAGCCTCTGTATAAAATTCTGTAAAGAGGCTGATATTTATTGGTCTCTTTTTTTATTTTATATTTCGGAGGAGATAGTATGGAAAATCAATCAGGTTTTAAATCGAAATTAGGCTTTATATTAGCAAGTGCAGGATCGGCAATTGGCTTAGGTGCAATGTGGAAGTTTCCGTATGTCATGGCCGATAATGGTGGTGCAGCATTTTTATTCTTATTTATTATCTTTACCATTTTAATAGGGCTACCGATATTAATGAGTGAATTTGTGATGGGTGTCGCAAGTCAGACACATAGTACGAAAGCATTCAGTAAACTCTCTAATAAAAAGCATTATGATATTATAGGCCATTTAGGCAACTTAGGTGTATTTTTATTGATGAGTTTTTATAGTGTTATCGGTGGTTTTATCCTTATCTATATATTAAGAACTGTAAAAATTCTATTTACAGGTGACCATACGAAAGATTACGCAGCATTATTTGGGCAAATTATATCTAATCCGGTAAATACAATCTTCGGTGTTGTATTATTTTTACTATTAACGGGAATCATCGTTATTAAAGGTGTAGAAAAGGGAATTGAACGTGCTTCAAAAGTGTTGATGCCGATGTTATTTGTGATGTTTTTAATCATGATTGTTCGTGCATTAACGTTACCGAATGCTATGGAAGGTGTGGTATTCTTCTTGAATCCAGACTTTAGTAAACTGGATCAGGAAGGTATATTATTTGCACTTGGTCAATCTTTCTTCTCTTTATCTGTTGGATTTGGAGGTATGCTGACATATGCATCGTATATGAAAAAAGGAACGGATTTAGTTCAGGCAGGCGGTTATATTGTTTTAATGAACATCCTCGTAACAATTATGGCTGGTCTTGCAATCTTTCCTGCAACAGCATCGCTCGGTATTGATAATGCGCAAGGGCCAGGATTATTATTTATCGTATTGCCATATGTATTTGATCATTTACCGTTAGGCTCATTATTCTATTTATTATTTTTATTGCTGTTTTTCTTTGCGACAATTACTTCTTCTATCAATTTAGTAGAAATCAATGTTTCAAACATGTCTAAACAGAATAATGCGAAGCGTTTAAAGTCTACGCTCACGATTATTGCAGGTATATTTTTAGTAAGCATACCATGTGCACTATCATTTGGACCGATGAGTGAGATGAAGTTTTTCAAAGGTACATTCTTTGATAATATGGATTTCTTAGTATCGAATATCATGCTGCCTATCGGTGTGTTATGCTACACGCTATTTTCCGGATATGTATTGAACAGAGATATGACGAGAACATACTTCGTACATCAACCATATCAGGAGAAATTATTTACAGTATGGATAATATTATTGCGCTATATCATTCCAATTGTTATCGTTTTTGTTATGATCAATCAACTTATTAAATAAATACAGTGAAAAAGACCACTAAACTTTCGATATAAATCATTTTTGAAATTTTAGTGGTTTTTTATATGGAATTTCTGTGGTAATATATAAAATCATAATATATATGTAAGTGTTGTAATCATAGACTTCACTAAAACATTACAAATAGCTTTGGATGTATATACTACATACAAGTCGCATTTAAAAATATAGGTGATTTGGAATTATTGCTAGAGAAATTTAACACTTTATTGCGAAAACGCTTTCATGCAACTTGAATATATATATAATAACAAAGTAGAAAAAGACACCGTGGATTTGGAAAAAAGAAAAGATAAAGGGGTCAACGATTATGGGAGATAATCATTTAAAAAGAAGTTTAAGCTCAAGACAAGTGCAGATGATTGCACTTGGAGGAACGATTGGTGTAGGACTATTTATGGGTGCTTCAAGCACAATTAAATGGACTGGACCGTCAGCGATTTTAGCGTATTTAGTAGCAGGATTGTTTTTATTTTTAATTATGCGTGCAATGGGAGAATTAGTTTATCTATACCCGACAACAGGATCATTTGCTGATTATGCATCTGAATACCTTCACCCAGTAGCTGGATATGTAACAGCTTGGGCGAATATATTCCAGTGGATTGTTGTAGGGATGAGTGAAGTTATTGCAGTAGGACAATATATGCAGTTCTGGTGGCCGGAACTACCGAGCTGGATACCAGGTGTTATCGTAATTATTACGTTAGCATTAGCGAACATGGCTTCAGTTAAAGCGTTTGGAGAGTTTGAATTCTGGTTTGCAATGATTAAGATTGTAACAATTATTTTAATGATTGTAGCAGGTTTAGGTATTATTTTATTTGGATTAGGAAATAACGGAAACCCAATTGGATTAAGTAACTTAACAGCACACGGTGGTTTCTTCCCGAACGGTTTTACAGGGTTCTTCTTTGCATTATCAATGGTAGTAGGATCATACCAAGGTGTGGAATTAATCGGTATTACTGCGGGTGAAACGAAAGACCCACAAAAAAATATTACAAAAGCAGTTAACGGTATTATATGGCGTATTTTAATTTTCTACATTGGAGCAATCTTTGTTATTGTAACAGTTTATCCATGGGATGAATTAGGTAACGTAGGTAGCCCATTCGTAGCTACGTTTGCTAAAGTCGGAATTACAATTGCAGCAGGATTCATTAACTTCGTTGTTATTACTGCTGCGATGTCTGGATGTAACTCAGGTATCTTCAGTTCAAGTCGTATGGTGTTTACGCTTGCTCAAGAAGGTAAGATGCCAAAATCATTTGCCCGAGTAATGAAAAATGGTGTGCCAGTATACGCGGTTATGATGATTTCTATCGGTATCTTCGTTGGTGTACTATTAAACATCTTCTTACCAATGTTTATCGATGGCGCAGAAAACATTTTCGTATATGTTTACAGTGCTTCAATTTTACCTGGTATGATTCCTTGGTTCATGATCTTGTTCAGTCATTTAGCATTTAGAAAGCGTGAACCAGAACTTGCGGCAAATCATCCATTTAAGATGCCATTTGCACCAGTTTCTGATTATTTAGCGATTGGATTCTTAGTGTTAGTATTAATCGGTATGTTAATTAACGTTGATACGCGTGTATCAGTAATTATCGGAATTATCTTCTTATCAGTGATGGCTGGTGTGTATTTCTTAAGAGGATTCCATAAGTTAGATGAAGGACGTAAATTTTTAGAGAAGTAGTATGATTGAGCCTCTTAACAACTGTTAAGAGGCTTTTTTATGTGATAAAAAAGATATACATTGAAGTTAATCTATAATATTATTTATTGTATATGTCTCATAACTATTGGGAGGGTGTATGACTGACCTAATTAATCATTTGCAATCATTAGATTTCAAGAATCATGCATGTATCGTATCTAACATGAATCAGCAAAAAGAAATAATCGCTTATTTTAATAAAAAAGATATATGGATAGAAACTTTTAATACACCTTTTCATGAACGTTTAACAGTAAAAGAACAATTAAAGTTTTATATGAAATGGTACGGCGCAACTTATAATATAGATGATGTTTTACAATCGCTTAAGTTGCATGAATATAGCAATGTGAAAGTAAAGAAATTAGAGTATGATGAGTATGTGCTGCTAAAGATAGCTTTGGCATATGTGCAAGATAATAAGTTTATCATTTTTAAAGGTTTATTACATAATCTAAAAGTAGAAACAGTTGATATCATCTTAAATGCACTTCCGCAATTTGATACAGAACATAAAGTTCTACATATACTTTCATATCTAGACCATGCGTTATTGCTATCAAATGAAGTTTATCAGGTAAAAAAATCTCAATTAAAACGTTTAGAAGTATATGAGGACAGAGAATTATTGAACGAAAGAACCGAAATAAGTAAAAAATCAGAACAATCTGCACAGGTATCAACTAATAACGATGAACTAGATAGTATGAAAAATGAGTGTATCCCAGAAAATATTTCCCGAGAAATACATTCAAATCTTTCCCGAAGTAACGTATTTAGAATAACTGTCAAAACGGAAGATAAAACGTTATTTATTAATCCAGAGGATATCAACTATATTGAAGGTGCAGAAGGAAAAGTAAATATTCATTTCAATGGCGAATCATTTAAAGGTGATTATACTTTAAATGAACTGGAAGAGAAACTAAAGGTATATGGTTTCTATAGATGTCACCGCTCTTACATTATTAACTTACAGAAAGTAACAGAGATGATTACATGGTCGAAGAATTCATATTCGATTAAAATAGATGGTTTAGAAAATACTTTCATACCATTATCACGTAACAAAGTGAAAGAAATTCAAGGATATTTTAATAGTCATTCGGTACAGTTCACGGAAAATTAAGTACATTTAACATTTACTTTATAGTGCGGAAATCAAGTCTCTAATACAATTTGAGTAACAAATTGATTGGAGGCTATTTTTATGACACTTATACAAATGGATGAAGTACTAAAGATGTATGACGGTAAAAAAGCAGTGAATCATTTATCTTTGAATATTAAACAAGGTGAGATATTTGGTCTTCTTGGCCCAAGTGGATCTGGTAAGACAACGACGATAAAGATGCTAACAGGGGAGACATCTATTACTGAAGGTAGTATTCAAGTATTTCAATATAAAGATAAAGCACTTCAGACAGCAGAATTTAGAGAACAAATTGGGATACTTTCAGATAATAGTGCGCTATATGAAAGGCTAACAGTCTTTGATAATTTAAAAATGTTTGCTAGGCTATATAAGCAATCTTCACATAGAATCGATGAAGTGCTTTCATTTGTACAATTAGAAAATGAGAAGAAAACAGTGGTTAAAAAGTTATCTAAAGGAATGCGTCAAAGAATACTGTTGGCGAAAGCACTTATACATCAACCGAAACTATTATTCTTAGATGAACCAACATCAGCGCTAGATCCAAATACGACAAGACATATCCATAAAGGGTTGTTAAAACTAAAAGAAAGTGGTACGACAATTTTCTTAACAACACATGATATGGATGAAGCAGAAAGCTTATGTGACCGAATTGCATTGATTAATAATGGTACGCTTATCGCTCTAGATACACCAGATAATTTAAAGTATCAACATTCAGATCATACAATTACAGTGGAAATGAATAATTTAGAGAAGAAAAGAGTTCATAAAGAAGACGTCGTAAAGATTACAGACTTACTAAATTCGAAACAAGTGAAACGTATTTATACGAACGAACCGACATTAGGAGAAGTATTTATAAAAGTAACTGGAAAGGAGCTTGTTTAAGATGAAGATGAATAGAGTGATGGCAATTGCAGAGAAAGATTTCAAAGAATTTATGAGAAATATGATGTTACTTACAATGCCGATATTACCAGTTGCAATGGCATTTCTATTTACAGCTACTCCATTACCTGAAAGTGAAAAAATGGATATGGTACTTTCAGTCCTTGCGATGAGTTTTGTTGCAGTATTAACAGGGTCATTAATGACGATGATTGCTGAAGAAAAAGAGAAACACACATTGAGAGGTTTAATAAACTCTCCCGCATCAATGATGGAAGTATTTTTTGGAAAGAGTCTTGTAGTAACAATTATATTATTAGTGACAATTTCAGTAGTGTTGTTTATATTTAAAATTAATATATTTGCGAATATATGGATGGTTGTTGGATTTATATTATTATATATATTCTATTTATTGCTCGGGTCACTAATTGGTTTGCACGTAAAATCAGTATCTGAAACAAGCCTATATTTCGTCCCTGTTCTATTTATCTTTGGAATGAATACAACAATCGCTAATATTGGCATTAAGAAAGATAACATCCTTATTAAATTAAATGAATACATGCCGATGATGCAATATTCCAAGTTAGAGCAATCGGGAGATATTATCCATCTTATTATTATTGCTGTATGGTTAATAGTAACTTTTATATGTACTTATCTGCTGTACAGAAAAAGTTCAATTGATTAAGAAACAATACTTATAAGATGCATCCAGAGAAGAAGAAATCAATAATTGATAATAGAAATATTATATTGAAGAACAGCCATTACTTGGTTGAACTTCTTTTTTTAATAATTCTTCAGAGCAGTTGATGGTATTTGATAATAAATAGTCGAAAACAGAAATATTTCCCCTGAAATAATTTTATGTATGACCTAGATATCAAAACTAATTGCTTAGTAATAAATAACTACTCAAATAAAAGAGCAGGATGAGTGCAAAATTATTTTGCATCTATCCTGCTTTAATATATTGATTAAACAATTACTCTGACCGTTACTATTTTAAATCTAATGATTCATTAATTGAACTGTCTTTGTTACTTCCTTTATCATTAGAGACTAATGATTTAATACCTTCAATAACAGTTTTAACTGATTCATCTGTTGCCCAATACTCTGCTGATTTAGGAACGACTTTAATTAGAACAACATTCGGATCTTCCAGTTTTATCTTTAAGAATGCTTCAATCCCTTTATTCCAGTACTGTTTGATTTTTTCGTTGTCGTTAATGATAAAGGCATTACCGGCAATAGATACATAACCTTTCTTAGCAAATGATAAGTTAACTCGATTATCTTTTTCGATTTCTTCAGTTTTTTCAGTGCGTGTTGACATAAACCAAATATCACCGCTGTCATCTACATCCTGATAACTCATAGGTCGTGAAACGAGTTTATTATCTTGAATTGTTGTCATCATTGCAATATCATTTTTCTCTAATAGTTCAAATAATTTATCATAGCTTTCCTTTTGATTCATATTATCGCCTCCATATTCTTTATATATTATAATTACCCTACATATTAATGATTTATGCATAGGAAGAGGTTAAATATGGAAAAATAATTTGTAACGATTGATGACATTGTTGAGATGGGAGTACCTTATCCAACATTTTCAATGTGGATGACAAATGGTTTAATTAAAGTTGCATATCAATCTAAGACAGAACGTTATTTCTGGAGATCAGAGGTTGAGACGTTAAAAAGTAAGTATAAATACTAAATATTCAGAATAATCTATAAATAGCTATTGCCATACGATAATAGTGAATATATAATTAAGAAGTGTATTGATTCACTATTTTGATGTAAGGGGATGAGTGTATGGAAGGGATAGTTAGTTTTTTAAATGAAATTGTCTGGAGTAAACCATTAGTATATGGATTATTAATAACAGGAATATCGTTTTCTTTATTAATGAAATTTTTCCAAGTAAGACATCTCAAAGAAATGATCAGATTAATGTTTCAAGGGGAAAAATCACCTACAGGTATCTCAAGTTTCCAGGCGATTGCGTTATCGCTTGCAGGTCGCGTAGGAACTGGTAACATTGTCGGAGTATCAACAGCGGTATATATCGGTGGTCCAGGTGCTGTATTCTGGATGTGGATGACCGCATTTTTAGGTGCGAGTTCAGCGTTTATTGAGTCTACGCTAGCGCAAATTTATAAACGTGAAATTAATGGGGAGTATCGCGGTGGACCAGCTTACTATATAGAATCAGGTATGAAAGGTGGATTTGCAAAAGGGTACGCTGCATTGTTTGCGGTACTTGCAATTATTTCTACAGCGTTACTTTTACCGGGTATTCAGTCGAATGCGATTGCGAGTTCAATGAAGAACGCATTTGGTGTTGAAGGATGGATTATCGGGGTAGTGCTTGCGATTGTTTTAGCTTTAATCATATTTGGTGGGGTACGCTGGATCGCTTCAGTAGCAACAGCAGTAGTACCATTTATGGCGATATTATATATTTTACTCGCAGTAGTGATTATCGTAATTAATTTTGATAAAGTACCTGGATTAATTGCATTGATTATTAAATCAGCATTTAATATGGAATCGGCATTTGGTGGAATTCTAGGTGCGATGATTGAAATCGGAGTAAAACGTGGTCTTTATTCAAATGAAGCAGGACAAGGTACAGGTCCGCATCCTGCAGCAGCTGCAGAAGTTTCACATCCTGCTAAACAAGGATTAGTTCAGTCATTCTCTGTATATGTCGATACATTGTTTGTTTGTACAGCAACAGCGTTAATTATTTTATTATCAGGAACGTTCAATACGACAGATGGTACGATGAAAGGCGATATGCCAAACTTAATTAAAGATGGTGGTATATACGCAGTTAATGCAGATGGCGTGAAAGACTACTCAGGAACTGCAATGTATGTTCAGGCGGGTATTGATAAAGCATTCCATGGAAGTGGCTATCAGTTTGATCCGGCATATTCAGGCATTGGTTCATATTTCGTAGCAATTGCATTATTCTTCTTTGCGTTTACGACGATATTAGCATATGCATATATCGCAGAAACAAATGTATCTTATTTAACGAAGAATAGTAGCGTGTCTTTGAATAAGTTTTTAATAAACGTTGCACGTTTAATTATTGTTGGCGCTACATTCTATGGTGCTATAAAAACAGCGGATGTTGCGTGGGCAATGGGTGACTTAGGTGTAGGATTGATGGCATGGTGTAATATTATCGCAATATGGATTCTGCACAAACCTGCATTACGTGCGCTTAAGGATTTTGAGAGACAGAAGAAAGAGAAAGGGTCAGGGAAATATGCGATATATCAACCAGATCCAAACGAACTACCGAATGCAAAATTCTGGTTAGAAGATTATCCAAAGCGTTTACGAGAAGAGAATATAGAAGGTTAGTCATTAAAGAGGGCAATGTAGCCCTCTTTTTTATTTTGGATAAATATAAATAAAATTGCATCATTAATTAATTAAATATTGACAATATTCTGACAAATAAATAAAATGAAATAGGGTGAACAATTTACACAAATAGATACAAAGGGGATGGAATGATGAAACAATATGATTACAATGCGATTGCAAATGATGAAAAGTTCAAGCAATTACAGAAATCGAGAAAGTCATTTATTTTTCCGATTTCACTGTTTTTTATTGTAGCAACTGTGCTCTTTCCGATTCTAACTGGGTATACGACAATATTAAACAATGAGGCATTCTGGAATATTTCATGGGCGTGGGTATATGCATTCTTATTGTTCGTGATGGTTTGGACTTTAGTAACAATATATATGAAAAAAGCAAAGCAATTCGATTTAGAATCTGAACGTATCATACAAGAATATCGTCAGGAGGATGAATAAATGAATGCTACTGTAATTATTATGTTTTTAGTTTTTGTAAGTTTAACGTTACTCATTACATATTTTGCGTCTAAGAGAACAAATTCTGCAGAAGACTTTTATACAGCAGGCGGAGGCCTTACAGGGTGGCAGAATGGTCTAGCGATTGCTGGTGATTATTTATCTGCTGCGAGTTTTTTAGGAATAGCAGGTGCGATTGCTTTATGGGGATTTGATGGATTCTTTTATAGTATCGGCTATTTAACGGCATATTTGATTGTACTGTATATTGTGGCAGAACCGTTAAGAAACTTAGGGAAGTACACATTAGCTGATATGATTGCTGCGCGTTTTGAACTGAAGAAAGTGCGTGCGACAGCAGCGGTTTCTTCGATTACGATTGTCATTTTTTATATGTTAGCACAGCTCGTTGGCGCAGGGGCACTCATTCAGTTATTATTTCATATCCCATATACATGGGCAGTAATCATTGTAGGGATTATGATGACGATTTATGTATTGTTTGGTGGAATGACGGCTACGAGCTGGGTGCAGATGGTCAAAGCTGTTCTTTTAATGATAGGTACAATTATTATTTCATTTTTAGTATTGAAACATTTTAATTTTAGTATCATAAATATGTTTGGTGCGATGAAGGAAATTAATGCACCAGAACTAAAAGGTGAGTATATTAATCCTGGGTCTCAAGGTAAATCGCCTTTAGATAATATTTCATTAATTGTCGCGTTATTATTTGGAACTGCAGGATTACCACATATATTGATGCGTTTCTTTACAGTAAGTGATGCGAAGACTGCTAGATCTTCAGTAATGTGGGCGACATGGATTATCGGCATTTTTTATATTCTTACGATCTTTTTAGGATTTGGAGCAGCAAGCTTGCTATCAAGAGCGGAAATCATTAATGCAAACCCGGCAGGTAATATGGCAGCGCCACTTCTTGCAGAAAAGTTAGGTGGGGACGTGCTGATGTCGTTCGTATGTGCTGTTGCATTTGCAACGATATTAGCGGTAGTAGCAGGACTTGTGCTATCTGGCGCTTCTGCATTTGCACATGATATTTACGGTGAGATTATTAAGAAGGGAAACATATCAGAACGTGAACAGATGAAAGCTGCTAAGATTGCATCACTCGCAGTGTCAGTTTTATCGATATTGCTTGCGTTATTCGCACAGAACATGAACGTTGCGTTCTTAGTGTCATTAGCATTTTGTGTTGCAGCAAGTGCGAACTTGCCTGTTATTGTATTTACAATCTTCTGGAAGAGGTTTAATACACAAGGTGCGATTGCAGGATTATTAACGGGGTTAATAACATCATTAGTACTAGTAATATTAAGCCCGAATGTAATGAATCCAGAGGGGACTGCGTTTATTACAGCGAACCCGATATTCCCATTAGCAAATCCTGCAATAATATCGGTGCCGGCAGGTTTCATCGGAGCATTTTTAGGGACATATTTAGGAAAAACTGAATCTGAAGATAAATTTAGAGAAGTAGAAGTGAAATCTGTAACAGGTATCGCACATTCTGAAGTGACACATTAGGAGTGAATTTGACGGTGTGCCAATTTCGCGGCAGAAAAAGAGGGTGAATTTGGCGCCGTGCCAATTTCACCCTCAAATATTTTATCTTTCTTTTACTAGTTTTCCGCCTTCTAATCTTAATATATGATCGGCATATTTAAAAATGCGTTCGTCGTGCGTAATAATGATACATGAACTGTTATTCTCTTTCACACGTTCCCTAATGACTTCCACAACTTGAACTGCACGTTCAAAGTCTAAACTAGCTGTAGGTTCATCTGCTAATATAAGAGAAGGATGATTCATAAATGCACGTGCGATTGCTACACGTTGTTTCTCACCGCCTGATAAGCTTTTAGGATATACTTTAGCGCGGTGTGATAAACCGAATGTTTCAAGTAATTCATCAGCTTTTTTAGCAGCAGCTTTTCGGTCCATTCCATTTTCCAGTGCAACGTGTAACAATTGTTCTTTCACGTTTACGAAAGGTATAAGGTGAGATGCCTGAAAGATAAAACCAATATCATCTAAGCGCATTTTTGTGATGTCGCTTTTAGATAAATTTAATAAAGATTTGTTATTAATAATGACTTCTCCGCTTGTTGGTTGAAGTAATGCGCCGATAATTGTCAATAATGTACTTTTACCTGAACCAGATGGGCCGTATAAACATACGACTTCTCCATCATTTACTGTAAAGTTAATATCTTTAAGAACTTCAGTTGTAGTATCTCCTTGTTTAAATGATTTAGATATATTTTTAACTTCTATCATTATTATTCTCCTCCGATTGCTTGAATTGGATCGATTTTTAACACTTTATAGATTGATAGCATTACTCCGAGTAATGCAACGATCAGGAATAACCCGATTAATAAGAATATTAAGTTAGGATTGAAGAAAAATGGCATTGTTGCAGGTATATTCATATTTATAATGTAAATAATGCCGATGCTTAGTAATACACTGAGCATTACGATTAATATAACTTCCTGCATTAATTTAAAAATCAGTTTGCCGTTACTTGTACCGATTGCTTTTAAAATACCGTACTCTGTTGTTTTTTGAATTGTAATTACATAGAAGAACACAGTAATGACGATAGCTGAAATTAAGAATAAGAAGATTACCATTAAGTTTAATGGCATTTGTTCTGCCTCATAACTTGGTATACCTTTCATCGCTTTGTCTGGTGTTATAATTTTAGAATCTTTTAATTTATTATTTAAATCATCCATTTGTGATTTCGACATTGATTTAATAATCCCTGCGTTTGCTGGCATATTTTTAAAGAAGTTGTTATATGTTTCTTGTGAAACAAGTCCAACTGGCATATGCGCAAACATTTGATGACGTGTAAATTTTGAGATTGTTAAATCAGGGTCTTTATCTTTAACGTTCAATTTATCACCGATAGAGAATACTTTAGATGTATGAGAGTCAAGATTAACTTTATTTTCTGAAGGTAAATTCATATAGTCTTCAGAGATTGTTGCGAGTAAAAATTTCTCGTTTTGTTGTACTTTAACGGGTTGTAATTTTAATAATGGTATATTATTGTCTTCTAAAATTTTCTGGTCATGCGTTGATAATGGTGTATTCATTAAGTTATTATCTGCATCTTTTGAAATGACATAGTGACTTGCATCCATTTGCTCGATGAATGATACGTTATCTTTTCCGAGCCCTTGTGCTAAACTAGATACAAATAAAACTAAGAATGAGAGTAAAAATATAATAGCTGCAATCAGTAAGTATTTCACTTTATAATATTTAATTTCTTTTAGTGCTAAGTTCATAATGATCAACCTTTCGCTTTGTTTGTAATACATATATTAAAGGTAGAATATGAACGGAATATGAACGGAGGACATATAATGCAAAATAATATATTAGTAGTAGATGATGAAGCGGCAATTCGTCGTGAAGTTAAAGAAGGTTTCCTGCGTCATGGTTTTCAAGTGTATGATGCAAGTAACGGAGATGAAGCGATTGAATTGCTGGATAATGAGAGTGTCGATTTATGTATCGTTGATATTATGATGCCGGGGATTGATGGATTCAAGTTATGTGAACAAATAAAGCAAGACTATGCATTGCCTGTCATAATGTTAACAGCACGTGATGCACTCGGAGATAAACGTATAGCATTTCAGGCAGGAAGTGATGATTATGTTACTAAGCCATTTGAAATTGAGGAGGTTATCTTTCGTGCGCAGGCGATATTAAAGCGTTATGAGAAATCAGTAGAGAAAGTGAAGTTCGGAAAGCTGACGATAGATGCTGAAAGTTATGAAGTGACGATGGAGGATGAAGCTTTATACATTCCGAGAAAGGAGTTTGAACTGCTTTATTATTTAGTGAGACATTATCCGAAAGTTGCAACGAGAGAACAACTAATAGAAGAAATATGGGGATTTGATTTTGATGGAGATGAGCGAACAGTGGACGTGCATGTGAAGCGCATTCGTAAAAGGTTAGGGGCATTTGATAGTGGTGTTGAAATACAGACGGTTCGTGGAGTAGGATATAAGGTACATCATGTTTAAGCGACTATCGACACGATTTATTATCGGCACATTCCACGTTATTCTCGTTAGCTCGTTGCTTTCGTTTATCATTGCAAACATATATTATCATGTAACACTAAAAGAACAGAACGACACACGTATAACGAATACTTTAATAACTCAGAAGAAATATATTGAATCACATCCGGAAATAAAACCTGAAGCGTTTTTTATGCAACTTGCAAATTTAAACTTTCAAGTTATCGCAGTTAAAGATGGTAAGAAAGCTTTCTATGGCACACCGTTCAGGGTGAAAAACTTACCTGATAACGGTCCGTTAACTGAAACATATCATGGCATTAAAGAACGACCATTTAATGTGTTTATTACCGGTTTCTTTGATAACGAGACGAGGAATACAGTTGGTATGCCGATGCAGGTTAACGGTAAAACATATGATGTATACATTCGACCGGATGTTGGAGAGAGCATGCATGAATTTAGAATTTTTCTTGCGATACTGTTTTTATGTGTCATTGTCTTTTCGGTTTTATTTGTATTTATTTCATCTAAATATATCGTGCATCCCGTTGTTCAGTTAAAGGAAGCGGCGCGTAAAATAGGGAATCAGAGCGGTTATCAGACACAAGTAAGACGTAAAGATGAAATTGGTGTATTGGCACATGAAATGAATGTGATGAGCGCGAAAATATTGCATCATGAAGAAATGAATCAACGTTTTGTTGCGAATGTCAGTCATGAAATCCAGTCACCGATAACAAATTTACTTGGACAAATTAAACAATTAAGACAAACGAAAGACTTTAGTTTATTAGATGACATTGAGCACCAGTCACAACGATTAAGTGGATTGACGAAACAGTTGCTGATGCTTGCGTCTCTTGAGAAGACAGGCACTACAATCGAAAAAGAACATTTCGGCGGGAAAACACTTATACAGGAAGTTATACGTAATCACATGTACGCCCTTGATCAAAAAGAAATTTTTGTCACAACAAAACTTAAAGATATCGAAATACTTGGGCATCGTGATTTATGTTATCAAATGATAAGCAATTTACTTTCTAATGCGATTAAATACAGCCCTGAAGATACTCAAATTAAGTTTGAATTAGGAGAAGAAACGTACAAATATATCAAAATTTCAGATGAAGGTTACGGTATGTCTGATAAAACTAAGGAACTATTGTTTGAAAGGTTTTATAAAGCGGAAGTACATGAAGATAAAGTGCCATCTAACGGTCTTGGAATGGCAATTGTTAAAGAGATTGCTGATTTGCATAGCTTTGAAATAGAAGTAGAGAGCGAACTCAATAAAGGAACGACAATTAAAATTGTATTAAATGAAGCACAATAAAAATGAGAATTCCCACTTTTATTGTGCTTTTCTTATGCTTCAATATTTAATATTGTCCTCGTAAACCATTTTTCAATTTCCACGACAATAAATACGAACAATCCAATACCAATTGGAATGAGCCAATAATGTAGTTCTAGAGGTGCAGTTTTCAATATGCGATTGAAAATTGGAACGTAAGTAATAACGATTTCAAGAATTATAAGGATAGCTGTTATTAAGAATGCCATTTTGTTTTTAAAGAAATCTCGATTGATTGCAAATTGATTTAAGTCGCGACAATTATATAAATGGAATATTAATGCGAAAACTAAAGATTGAAGTGTGATTGTATTAACAACACTGTGCGCCAGTTGATGTGTTTCTAGATAAAAATTTACAGTAAGAATTGCGCCGGCAACCAATAATGATACTAATAATATGCGTACTAAAAAGTAAGTGCCCAGTAATGGTTTTTGTTTCTGTCTTGGTGGTCTTAACATTGCACCATTCTCTAATGGTTCAAAAGCTAATGCAAATGATATTGTTACGGCCATGACCATATTTACCCATAAAACTTGCACTGGTGTTAAAGGAATTGATATACCAAATAAAATGGCAGCCATTATTAATAAACCTTGTGAACCGTTTGTAGGTAATATAAAGAGTATTGTTTTCTTTAAATTGTCATAAACTCTGCGACCTTCCTTTACAGCATCAACAATAGTATCAAAATTGTCATTAACTAAAATCATACGGGCAGCATCCTTGGATACTTCAGTACCTTTAATGCCCATAGCTACTCCGATATCGGCTCTTTTTAATGCAGGTGCATCGTTTACACCATCACCGGTCATAGAAACGATTTGATCATGGTGTTGTAGTGCACGAACAAGCTGTAGTTTATTCTCAGGACTCGTACGTGCGAATACATGATGTGTAGTTGCAGCTTCATAAATCTCTTCATCATTCATTTGATCAAGGTCCTGTCCTAAAACTGCATGTTTACCATCACCAATACCGAGTTGCTTTCCGATCGCCATGGCCGTCGCTTTATGATCTCCTGTTATCATCTTTACGGTTATTCCTGCTTTTTGACATTCCTGAACTGCATGTTTAGACGATTCACGTGGTGGATCGATAATGCCGGCAAGTCCAAGCATTATAATACCTTTGTTTAAGTCATCATGAGAGAGCGATTCATAGTCATCAGATACATCTTTATATCCAGCTGCAATGAGACGCTTACCCATTGAAGCAACATCATCAATAGAAGATTCCCATTTACTTCGTATAGCGTCATTCATTTCGGTGCGTGCGAGTATTCTATCAGGAGCACCCTTAATATATATTCGTTTTTGATGATTTTCTAATACAAGGTAGGCCATATATTTATACTTTGAATCAAATGGAATTTTGTCGAGAATTTCAATATTATTTAATGGTTCTTTATATTTATTACTAAGTGTCATTAAACATCCTTCAGTTGGATCACCTGTGATATAGTAATGACCGTCTTTATTTTGGGCAAGATGTGATTCGTTAACTGTTTTAACACATGTAATAAACTTATGAAGTGTAGACTCATCATGTTTGCATGTATTGAGTGCACGTATTTCTCCGTTTGGTGCATAACCTGTACCAGTAACTTCATAAGTACAATTTGGAAGTATTAAATCTGTTACAGTCATTTCATTTTTCGTGAGTGTGCCTGTTTTATCTGTGCAGATTACTGAAACGGCACCAAGCGTCTCAACGGAGGGTAAGTTTTTTACGATTGCTTGTTTTTTCGCCATTGATTGCACACCAAATGCCAATATGATGGAAATTACTGCAGGTAACCCTTCAGGTATTGCACCGACAGCTAGTGCGATAACAGACAGAAGTAGGTCAACGATATCGTAATCACGAACGATGACACCAAATATAAATATAAAAATGGATAATACAACAATTGCGACACTTACGCGTTTTCCGAATTGTGATGTCTGTTGCATTAATGGTGTTATTGTTGAATCCATTTGATGCATCGCGGTATTAATCTTACCGATTTCAGTATGTTCTCCTATTGCAACAACAACACCTTTACCTGATCCGGAAGTGATGGAAGTACCCGAATAAGCCATGTTTTTTCGATCACCAAGTGGTGCGGCACTATAAATTGCATTAGTATGCTTCTTAACTGGAAGTGATTCTCCGGTAAGTGCAGATTCTTCTATGTTTAATGCATTTGTTTCTATAAGACGAACATCAGCAGGTACTTTTGCGCCGGCTGCAAGTACGACGATATCGCCAATAACAATGTCTTCTGAAGGAATCGTTAAATGTTTGCCATTTCTAATTACAATCGCTTCGTTTGTCATCATATTGCGAATACTATCGAGTGCTTTTTCAGACTTAGCCTCCTGGATATAACCGATAAGTGCGTTTATTATCGTAACCATCAAGATTACAGCCATATCAAGAAAGTGTCCGAGTAAGCCTGTAATGATAGCAGCTAATAAAAGGACATAAATTAAAAAGTCGTTGAAGTGCGAGAGAAATTTAAGTATGTTTGATTGGCGCTGTTTCTGTGGTAATGTGTTTTTACCGTGTGTATTCTGCAGTTTTTGTATATTTTCTTCCGATATGCCTGACTTGCTACTATTAAGTGAACTTAACACATCTTTAAAATTAAATGTATGCCATTTGTCATTCATATAAACCACCCTTTGTAGATATCTTACTTTTATGGTAACTTAAATGACTTAATAATACGAATAAAGTAGAGCAACCTCAGAGTATAAAAATACTCTGAGGTTGGTTTACTTTTCATTTTTTAGCATGTCTAATGCTTTGTCTAAGTCTGCTTTATCTTCATCAGATATTGTTGGAAATTCAGGTTTCAATTGTTTAATTGTATCGATCATCACTTCCGTTACAATTTGGCGTGTGTGCCATTCATCATCAGCTGGGAGAACATACCACGGGCTGTGCTCAGTCGAGGTCTCTTCCAGCATTTCTTTAAAGATTGCTTGATAATCATCCCAATATTGACGTTCTTTCACATCATTGAAGGAAAATTCCCAGTTTTTCTCTGGGTTTGTCATGCGTTCTATTAGTCGGTTACGTTGTTCTTCGTAAGTCATATTAAAGAAGAACTTAATTACTATAAATCCATTTTCCGTTAAATATCGTTCATAATCATTGATTTGTCTGTAACGCGTATGCCATATATTCTTCTCTTCGGCACTATCAGGTGTTTCTTTTGCTTCAACTAAATCGTGAATGCGAGGTGCGAGTACATCTTCGTAATATGAGCGATTAAGAATACCGATCTGGCCACGTTCAGGCAGGCCTTCATGAAAGCGCCATAAGTAATC
Source organism: Macrococcus armenti (assembly GCF_020097135.1). Taxonomy (NCBI): domain Bacteria; kingdom Bacillati; phylum Bacillota; class Bacilli; order Caryophanales; family Staphylococcaceae; genus Macrococcus; species Macrococcus armenti. Next base: position 94,056 of record NZ_CP083608.1, read on the forward strand.
GTGTTTTCTCTCTGTTTCGTTTGGTTTCCCGAAAGAAGTTGTTTTTAATCCTTGTGCACTTAAATTTGAGAAAATATAGCTAATAACTTCATCTTTACCGGCAGCGTCAAGCGCCTGTAGTACAACTAATATGCCATTTTCTTCTGCTGCGTGCAGCTTTAAATGCAATGTATGAAGTTCGTCAGTCAGTTTTGGTATTATATTATTTTTTATATCGTCATTCTTTGATTTTTTATTCTCAGATGAAGGATAATTTTTAAATGAAAATGATGAATCGTAATGCACTTTGTATTTGTTAATATCCATATCGTTCCTCCTTTATGTTTATACTTTTATACCCTTCTATAACGTTAAAAAACAAAGTTATATATATGGTGATTTTAAAATGATTTTGATTTTTTGAAATGTATACTGTATTATCAAACCATTATTAAATTGAAAGGGTACGATATGGAATTTATTAAAAACATGTTTAAACGTTCGAAATTACAGTGGTTTATATACAGTTTGATTTTAAGCTTATGTATCGGAGCGATTACATTCACGCTTAATAATGACGCGCTCTATAAACAAACAATTGCAAAGGTTAATAATGTAGAACTTATATCAAAAACGCACACGGTAGATGCAAACCACCGTGAAGATACTGTATATACGCAAATTGTTGAACTAAAAGGTACGAATCACAAGCATAAAGGTGAGGCGTTCGTAATTACGAATACATATACGAAAAGTAGCGCTTATGATGAGCAGTATAAAGAAGGACAGAAAGTATTTATAAAAGCTGGAGATAGACCACAAATTATAGGTGAGAAAAGGGATACAGTTTTAGTGAGTGCGCTTTCTGTATTTACATTATTACTAATTATTGTGGTTGGTAAGAAAGGGTTTTATTCATTAATCAGTTTGACGCTAAATTTATGTATTACGTTATTTGTATTTAATTTCTATTTATCCCATAAACATATTCCGATGATACTAATAGCGCTTGTCGCAGTAGTATTATGTACGATACTTACGCTCACATTAATCAATGGATTTACGAGGAAAACATGGATTGCGATTATTAGTACACTTGCAGCCACTTTAGTGACGTTACTCGTCGTGCAAAGTACGATATATTTAACTTCAGCTGAAGGTATTCGCTATGAGACGATGTCTTACTTGACGATTCCACCGAAGAAAGTATTCTTAACGACTATTCTTATCGGAACGCTTGGAGCTGTTATGGATATAGCGATCACAATAACATCATCGCTACATGAAATTAAAGTAACACAGCCGTTTTCGAATACGAAGTCATTGCGAGCATCAGGGTATGAAATCGGAAAGGACATTATCGGTCCGATGACAAATATTTTATTATTTGCATATTTGAGTAGTGCGATGCCGATTATTATATTGTATTTAGCGAATCATTCACTTATATTCCAGACGTTTAGTTTACATTGGTCGCTTGAACTTGCTCGAGCTGTATCAGGTAGTATCGGTATCGTACTTGCTATACCGATTACGGTATGGATAGCGAGCACGATGCTTGGGGGGGGGGAGGTGAATCTAAAGCATGAAAACTTTAACATTACTTATTATTATATTATTTGTACTAATGGCAATTGTCGGACGCAAAAACGGAATAAAAGCTTTTCTTGCAATATTTATAAACATGTTCATGTTGGCACTTGCAGTACTTTCTGTTGTGCTCAATGTGAATGTCATATTAGTAGCACTTTGCTTCAGCATCATAATGGCTTTATTTAATATATTAATTATTAATAAGTATAACAATGTTAGTATTTCCGCTTTAATTTCAACATTCGTTACGTTTATTATTTCACTAATTTTTATATATGCGGTGACGAAATTCGGAATGATTCAAGGATTCCCGATGGAAGATGGAGAAGAGATTGCAACGTACTCATTACGTATAGGCGTATCGTTCTTTAATGTCATGCTCTTTGTCATTATGATTAGCGTGTTAGGGGCGATTATTGACTTGTCTGTATCTATTGCATCAAGTATGGAATACATATATTTAAATGAACCGCACTTAACACGTAGTGAACTGTATCGTTCCGGACTGAATGTTGCGAAAGATATATTAAGCACGACTACAAACACGTTATACTTTGCCTATTTAGGTACGGGGATGACATTGATGATCTGGTTTAAGAATGTAGGCTATTCATTTGAACAAATTATTAATTCTAAAGTGTTTTCCCAGGAAATATTAATGATTATTTCTGGAGGAGTTGCGGTTGCAATTGCAATTCCTGTAACGTGTTTAACAGCGAGTTATATTATTTACCATCAATTAGTAAAGCGCAGCGTGTAAATCACGCTGCGCTTTATTATTTCAACCCGTTATGAATGGTTTTTATATTATGCTCCATCATTTTATAATAACTGTCTCCATCTGTACCCTTTTGACCGATAGAGTCTGTATAGACCTCACCATAAATCGGTGTTTTAGTCATTTCGCTGAGTGACTGCATGCTACGTTTATCGACGCTCGTTTCGACGAATAAAGATTTAACGTCATGATTTTTGACAAAGTTTATCGCTTGCTTCATCTGTTCTGGTGTACCTTGTTTTTCCGTATTAATCTCCCATATGTAAGCATGACTCAAATCATAATCTCGACTGAAGTACTTGAACGCGCCTTCACTCGTAATGAGATGACGTTTTGACTTTGGAATATCATTGAATTTATCTTTATACTGTGTGCTTAATGCAGTTAAGCGTTTCGTGTATTGCTCCATATTATGATGGTACGCTTTTGAATGTTTTTTATCTGCTTTCTCTAGCGCACTAGCGATATTTTTACTGTAAAGAATACCGTTATCAATACTTAACCATGCATGTGGATCAATCGCATTATCGTCATGATGTGCCTTTAAGAAAATTTTCTTAACACCATTACTCACAGCAATAACATTGTCATCGCCTAATTTCTTACCACCTTGTTTTAATGCTTTTTGAAACCATCCGCTTGAAGTCTCTAAATTCAGCCCATTAAACAATACGACGTCAGCATCAGTAATAGCTTTAATATCTTTCGGTTTTACTTCATAGTCGTGCGGATCCTGTCCGATAGGTACGATATTAGTGACAACTGCATGATCACCTGCAATTGATTTCGTCATATCGTAAATAATGGAGTTTGATGTTACGATTTTAATTTTTCCTTCAGTTTTATCTTGCGCACATGCACTTAATAAAAATGCTGCCAGTGCAAAGAAAACAATGATTTTTGAGAAAATTTTTGTGTTCATAAATTTCATCCTTTCGTTATGAATCGTTTTTTTGTTTGATTGAGTGTAAATATTACGAGATAGATTAATGTTGCGATAATCACGATGCATGCACCACTTGGAACGTTCAGTATATAACTGATATATATACCGGTAACTGCACTGAATAATCCGAATGTCGCAGATAAAAGCATCATCTTGTGTAAGCTTTTAGAAATTAAATATGCGCTTGATGCAGGTGTAATCAACATTGCAACGACAAGAATAATGCCTATTGTTTGTAAGCTGACGACTGTAATAAGTGCTAGCATTATCATTACAGTGTAATGCCAGAATGCGGGGTTAATGCCATTCATTCTACTGAAGACCGGATCGAACGTCGTTAACTTAAGTTGTCTATAAGAGACAATGATAATGATGAGTACAGCGAGACTAACAAAAAGTGTTGTGTACATTGCTTCTTTCGTTACCGTAAGGATATCTCCGAATAATATATGGTATAAATTTGTCGTCGTTTCCATCATGCTGATCATTACGACACCGATAGAGAAGAATAGCGTAAATGCTATGCCAATCGCAGCATCTTTTTTTGTTTTAGATCGGTCTGTTATTGCCCCGATAAATAGACTCGTTAAGAGACCGGTGAATAATGCACCGATAAACATTGGTATATGTAATAGAAAGCTTAATGCAACACCTGGCAATACAGCGTGACTCATCGCATCACCCATTAAACTTAATCCGCGTAATATGATAAGACAGCCTACTACACCTGCTGCGATTCCGACAATCGCTGCTGTAATTAATGCACGTGATAAGAATGGATAGTTTGAGATTTCAGCAATAAAACTCATTTAAACACCTCCCTGAACGAAATATGTCTGTTTAATGTTATCGTCAGTAAGTATGCTTTCAGTAGGACCTTGGGCAATAATTTCTTTGTTCAGTAAAATGCACTCATCAAACAATTCAGGAGCTGACCTTAAATCATGATGCACAATAAAGATGAGTTTTTGATTTGATTTTAATTTGAAGATACAATCTTTAATGATTTCGTAACTTTTGAAGTCAATACCAACAAAAGGCTCATCCAGAAAGTAAATATCCTTTTCCTCCATAAGGCTTCTTGCGATCAATACGCGCTGTAACTGGCCGCCACTTAAATCACTGATCAGTTTATGCTGAATATCATTTAATTCCATCAACGTCATTAATTCATTCACCTTTTTATTATCCGCACGATACTTCATTAAAGGGGATGGGGATAAACCGGATCTAATCGTATCAATAACAGTGATAGGAAATTCGATATCTATAGATGATTTCTGAGGAATATAGGCACAACGTGTAAGTTGCTTATTTAATGGTTTATTATCAACATACACCGATCCAGTTGAGCGAATAAAACTAAGCATACTTTTAAATAATGTAGACTTCCCGGCGCCATTCGGACCTAAAACTCCTATAAGCTTTCCTGTTAATTGTTGTGTATAATTAATGTTACGAAGAATATGACGACCATCTATAAAAACGTTTAAATTATTGATTGAAAGCATAGACAACACCTTTTATATTATATTAAAAATAATTTTAGGTAAACCTAAACTATATTTAATATAATACTGAAAAAATCATAAATCAATGGGAAAGTTTGAATAAAATGTGAATACTGGAGGGAAATGCATGTTAACTGAAGAGAAAGAGGATTATTTAAAATGTATTTATCATAATAATGGTTTGAATGAATATGTTTCCAATAAAAAAATTGCAACACATCTTGGGATCAAGCCACCCTCTGTAACAGAGATGACGAATCGATTAGAAAAAGAGGGGTATATTACAACTAAACCTTATAAAGGGGCAAGGCTGACAGAAGTTGGAGAGAAAGAAGTTGCCAGAATTGTAAAACGTCATCGCTTAATTGAATGCTTTTTAATAGAATCGTTAGGCTATCGCTGGGATGAAGTTCATATGGAAGCGGAAGTGCTCGAACACCGTGTATCAGATTTATTTATAGAACGCCTCGATGAGATGCTCTGTTATCCTGAATATTGTCCGCATGGTGCATTAATTCCAAGAGAGAGCTTGCAGGAAGAAGAACTTCATATGGTTACCGAACTAAATGCAGGTGATTCATTTATTCTTTCAAAAGTTCATGATGAAGTGGCGTTGTTATCGTATTTATACGAGAATGATATAAAGATTAACGATAGGTTGAGAATTGATTCGATTGATGAAGCGAATCAAATTATGTATTTGAATAAAGGTGATAAGTCTGTAAGTCTGAGTATGGATAATGCCAAAAAATTATATTATAAATAACAAAAGCGCCGAACCGCATGCAGTTCGGCGTTCATTATTATCCTTTTATTTCATTTCTGCTTCCATTTAAATATGCATAAACAAGTCCTACAAAGATTCCGCCTCCGATATAGTTACCGATATAAGCGAAAACAATGTTTTTCAGAACATCGATCCATGATAATGCATCAATATTATAGAACATCATTCCTGCAAATAACCCTGCATTATAAACAACGTGTTCGTATGCCATAAATACGAAAATTACAACACCGACACCGATAAAGAACACTTTCGCGAGTGCTTCTTTACATTGAAGTGAAATATAAATTCCGATATTAATAAAGAAGTTAGCAAAAATCCCTTTTATTAAAATTGTAAGCCACGTAGAATCAATTGTTTTTGCATTAACTGTTTTTGTAAGTGCAGCGACCATTTCGGGCGTCATTACTTTAGTTCCTGTCATCATACCGAATAATACGAAGCCACCAATGATGTTACCGATAAAGCAGTATGTAAAAATTTTCATCACTTTAGGCAGTGAGATGACTTTATAATAAAGACCAACAGTCATGAACATAAAGTTACTCGTCAATAATTCCGAGTTTGTAAGTACAATCATAACGAGTGCAATACTGAATGATATAGCACCAAGTAAATTAATTAAACCTGGGTTTACTCCTGCAAATTGTGTTTTGACTGCCAGCATTAATACCGTCATAATTGCGAGTAAAAATCCAGACATAACAGATTTCAGCATGTATCTGCCAGGTGTGCGGTCAACCATGATTTCTTTTGTTGCTACTTGACCAACGATATTTTCGATATTAGGTTTTGAAGCATGTGTATCTTCAATTGTTTTTACAGGTCGTGCGAGTGTCATAATATCCCTCCGTATATATGTGCAATGTTTCACAATTACTATATCATATTAAAAATTGTTTTTATATAGTAATTTTACAATATTATACTCGTTGTTTGAATAAAAGTCACAGTAAAAATAATAAGCGTATTAAAGATAAAGCTCTAAATGAGAATATACAATATTAAATGATAATTTTTGATGCTGGAAACTGATTAAATCAAGGCATACTAATTGTTAATTAAAATAATTATAAATTTAGGTGTCTTTAGTTGACTTGTATTATGCATCATGTATAATAAGTATTGTAGAGATTAGAATTATTCTAAATAAGAATTTTATTAAATTTTCAGGAGGAATTTATTTATGTCATTAATCAACAAAGAAATTTTACCATTCACAGCACAAGCGTATGATCCAAAAGGTGATAAGTTTGTAGAAGTATCAAATGAGTCAATGAAAGGTTCTTGGAACATCGTATGTTTCTACCCAGCAGACTTCACTTTCGTATGCCCAACTGAATTAGAAGATTTACAAGATCATTATGCTACATTACAAGACTTAGGTGTTAATGTGTACTCAGTATCATGTGATACACACTTCACACACAAAGCTTGGCATGATCATTCAGAAGCGATTTCTAAAATTCAATACACGATGATTGGTGACCCATCACACGTTATCGCGCGTAACTTTGATGTATTAGATGAGGAAGCTGGTCTTGCTCAACGTGCTACATTCTTAATCGATCCAGACGGTGTTGTTCAAACAATGGAAATTAACAACGATGGTATCGGTCGTGAAGCAAGCGTGTTAATCGACAAAGTGAAAGCTGCGCAATATGTAGCATCACATGATGGTGAAGTTTGTCCTGCAAAATGGAAAGAAGGATCAGAAACTTTAACACCAGGTCTAGATTTAGTAGGTAAAATTTAATTATTGAACTTAACATCAATATTTATAGTGCCACAACGTATATATTGCGTTGTGGTCTCTATTATCTTTAAAGTGTATAAATATACAACAAAAGGAGCGTAAGTAAATGCTAGATAATAATTTAAAACAGCAATTAGGCCAATATCTCGAACTACTTGAAGGCGAAATCGTTTTAACAGCAAGTAAAGGTGATGATAAAACTTCACAGGATATGATGGCATTATTAAATGAAATTAGTGAAATGTCGGATAAGATATCTATTCAAGAAGCTACGCTTAAGCGAACACCTAGCTTCACAGTAGCACGTCCTGAAGAGGAGGCGCGTGTAACATTTGCGGGTGTTCCGTTAGGTCATGAATTTACATCATTAGTGCTTGCATTACTTCAAGTGAGTGGAAGAGCGCCGAAATTAGACGAAGATGTCATTGATCAAATTAAGAAAATTGATAAGCTATTAAACTTTGAAACTTTCGTAAGCTTGACATGCACAAAATGTCCTGACGTTGTTCAGGCTTTAAACGTAATGTCAGTATTAAATCCGAACATCACACATACGATGATTGATGGGGCGGCATATAGAGAAGAATCTAAAGATATTATGGCCGTGCCAAGCATCTTCTTAAATGGCGAAGAATTCGGTAGCGGTAAGATGACCGTTGAAGAAATTATCAACCAAGTAGGAGGCGGTATGGACGCTTCTGAATTTGATGCGAAAGCACCGTTTGATGTACTAGTAATTGGTGGAGGTCCGGCAAGTGCTGCTGCTTCTATTTATGCCGCGCGTAAAGGGTTACGTACAGGTGTAGTTGCTGAGCGTATCGGTGGTCAGGTCAATGATACTGCAGCAATTGAGAATTTCATTTCAGTGAAAGAAACGACTGGACCAGAGTTTGCCCAAAATTTAGCAGACCATATTAAGAGTTATGATATTGATGTTATGAATGCGGTACGCGTAGATTCAATTGAAAAGATTGAAGATATGGTACATGTAACACTTGAGAATGGTGGAAAACTTTCAAGTAAAACATTAATTATCGGTACTGGCGCAAAATGGCGTAATATGAACGTACCAGGTGAAGCTGAGTATAAAAACAAAGGTGTTGCATATTGCCCACACTGCGACGGACCATTATTTGAAGATAAACGCGTAGCGGTTGTCGGCGGAGGAAACTCTGGTGTTGAAGCAGCAATTGATTTAGCAGGAATTGTTGAACATGTAACATTACTGGAATTTGGTGAGACTTTGCGTGCAGATAAAGTACTGCAGGATCGATTAGCTTCATTAAACAACACAGAAATTATTAAATCAGCAGCTACGAAAGAACTGACAGGTGACGACAAACTTAAAGCATTAACGTATGTGGATCGTAATACAAATGAAGAGCATACTATTGATTTAGAAGGTGTATTCGTTCAAATCGGTCTTGTACCTAGCACTGAATTTGTTGGTGACTTAGTTGAACGCAACAATCGTGGCGAAATTATCGTAGACCGTAAAGGTGCAACAAATGTACCAGGTATTTTCGCGGCAGGAGATTGTACGGATCAAGCATATAAACAAATTATTATTTCGATGGGTGCAGGCGCAACAGCTGCATTAAGCGCATTCGATTACTTAATTAGAAATTAATTCACTATGAGACTACATAAGATGTATAATATCTTATGTAGTCTTTTTATTTGAAAATTTAAATAATTAAGTAAAAATCTGGAGGTTACTGAGATGAAGAAGTTGTTATATTTTTTAATTGCAGTGTTTGTATTAAGTGCTTGCAGCAATGATGGTGCGACAAGCAGTAAAGCTTCCAAAGATAAGACAGTAATTACAGTTTCGGCTGCTGCAAGCTTGAAAGATGCTTTAAATGATATCGAAAAAGCATACGAAAAAGAGCATAAGCATGTCGACTTAAAATTTAACTATGGTGCATCAGGTGCATTGGCGCAGCAAATAAAGTCAGGCGCACCCGTAGATGTATTTATTTCAGCAGCAGAAGATAAGGTAGATGATTTAGTGAAAGATGATAAAGTAAATAAGCAAGATACAAAGCAACTCTTAAAAAATCATCTCGTTATCGTATCTAAGGACAAACTCGAAAATATGAATGCACTCACTTCAGAACAAGTACAGAAAATTGCACTGGGTAATCCTGAACTTGTACCAGCTGGTAAATATGGCAAGCAAGCGTTAGAACGTGCAAATTTATATGAAAAGTTAAAACCAAAATATGTACTGGCGAAAGATGTAAGGCAAGTACTGACGTATGTTGAAACTGGGAATGTTGAAGCAGGTATCGTATATACATCAGACTTGAAAGCAAGCGATAAAATTAAAAACGTTGTGACGATAGAAGACAAGATGCATGATGAAATTATTTATCCAGCTGCAATCGTTAAAGATACAAAGCATATGAAAGAAGCTAGAGCATTTTATGAATATTTGGACACACGACAATCAATTGAAGTTTTTGAGAATGCTGGATTTGATAAAGTAAAATAATAAAGAGGTTACAAAATGGAAAAAGAACAAAAATTACAACGATTTTTCGAGAAAGAATCACAATGGCAGTCAGCATATTTAGCGTTTAGATCACTGATGCAGGATACAGAACTGGAAGAAGATTATAAATGGATGCATCCGTGCTATACTTTAAAAGGGAAAAATGTCGTTTTAATGCATGGTTTTAAAGCATATGTAGCATTACTTTTTCATAAAGGTGCACTGATTGAAGATAAATTTAATATGCTCGTTCAGCAGACAGAAAATGTACAATCTGCAAGACAGCTGCGATTTAGCCAGTAGAGGAAATTCATGATAAGCAGGAACAAATTAAGTGGTATATAAATGAAGCGATTAAGATTGAAGCTTCTGGAAAGAAAATAGAGAAACAGCAAACAGAGATTGAAATTCCGACTGAGATGGCAGAAATCTTTGCAGAAGATGAGGCTTATGAATCACACTTCCATGCACTCACACTAGGAAGGCAGCGCGCGTATATTCTAGATATTAATAAAGCGAAAAAAAGTGAAACGAGAACAAATCGAGTGATGAAACATAGGGATAAAATTATGCTCGGTAAAGGAATATTAGATAAATAAAAATTGTTTTTAGTTAATAATAAAATTTGTTGTTGTGGACGTGTTTGTTTTATAAAACACGTCCGTATTTTTTAATAAAAACTATTTAAACAAAAGGAATTTAATACTTGTTTACAAAAATTTAACAGAAATTAATATACTTCCTGTAAAATTTGTATATTATTATATATATCAAATAATTTAGGAGTGTTTTATGAAAAGAGATATTAAACTTATGTTGTCATTGCCAATTTTTAGCTGGGCATTGTATGACTTTAGTAACACAATTTTTAGCGCGAATATCGTAACGCTATTTTTCCCGCAATTTGTGACAGAGCAATTGGGAACTGATCCGGTAACCGAACAGATATCTTCAACATGGATTGCATATTCTGCGAGTATTGCAGCATTACTGTTAATTGTATTAAGCCCGGTATATGGTGTATATATCGACAGGACAAATCGTAAAAAGAAATGGGTTGTCATATTTTCTATAGTTGTATTTTTATGCACATTTTGTATGGGGTATATTTATAAAAATCCAGTTGAAGGGACATTTCACGGTGTTCCAATTACGTTTTTAATCATTATAATTTTATTTACAATTGCAAAGTTTATGTATAACTCGAGTCTTGTGTTTTACGATGCGATGATGCCTGATTTAACAGCTAAAGAGCACTATTCGGTAATATCAGGATTTGGGGTAGCACTAGGTTACATGGGGACTTTGTTTGGTGTAATTTCAATCATGATGTTTGTAGGAACTAAAGATGCCGGAGAAACATTTATCCCGACAGCGATATTATTTTTACTATTTAGTTTGCCATTATTTATGTTTACATCAGATAAAAAAAGGCAATCGGTCAAACAAAAGTCTATGAGCACTGGATATAAGGAAATTATTGAAACATATCAGCTTGCGAAAACAAAACCAGCGATTTACATATTTTTAATTGTGTATTTCTTTTTAAATGATGCGCTGGCGACAGCAATCAGTATGATGCAGCCGTATGCAACAACGGTTGTTGGTTTCACGAGTGATCAGTTTATTATGATATTTATGGTAGCAACAGTATTCAGTATTATCGGTGCGTTTGTATTCGGATATATTGCAAAACATATTGGCTCATTAAAAGCACTGCATTATGTCGGACTAGTGCTAATGATTGCATTAATACTTGCGAGTTTGCCGCTACCGAAAGAAAGTTTCTATATATGTGCGATACTATTCGGCATTGCTATGGGGTCGATATGGGTAATATCAAGAACATTAATTATTGAGTTATCGCCACCAGAACATGTCGGTCAGTTTTTCGGTTTGTTTTCAATGAGTGGTAAACTATCTGCAGTATTAGGCCCATTCATTTACGGAACGATTACATTGCTGCTAAAAGATTATGGACCGTTAGCAAGCCGTATCGCCATCTTATCACTTTTTATTATGGCGTTATTAGCTTATGTTCTGCATTTTAAAGTCATTAAAGCAGTACAGGAAGTATAAAATTATTATTTAAATATAATATAATCTTACACTTCTTAATTTAGAACTAATTGGTATATATTCATAATCCCCATATTTATCAATTTAAATTAATTAAGTAACAAAATAAAATAAATGGGTTAAAATTGAAAAAAACTATTTGAAATGAAATTAAAGTTTGCTACTATTAAAATAACAAACCAAGGAGGAATATCATTTATGAAGAAATCTAAAGGCTTGATTATCGGACTTATCGCAGCATTATTAGTGCTTGGTGGTGGTGCGGCAGCATACTTTTACATGACGAATACACCTAAGAATGCCTACTTATTAAGTGAAAAGCAATCGATGGAGAATATTACGAAATATGTTGAATCAAGATTTTCAGAAGAAATGAAGTTTCAGGAAAAAATGAAAGATGAGAGTTATATTTCAACTGTAAAATTAGGTGCAGATGTACCTGAAGCATTAGTTGAAGGAGCTGGTGTTCCTAAATCGGTTATTGATGCTTCAAATATCGTATTTGAAGTTGCGCACAATGGAAAAGAAGAGTTTTCTAAATTAGGAATTACACCGACAATTGCAGATAATAAAATTGGTGAATTTGCATGGGGAGCAGATAAAGATAAACAATATATTAGTGCACCAGTATTAGATAAACCATTAAGTGTTCCAAACGATAAGATTGTAGAAACATTGAAGAAATTAGATGCGTCATTAGTAGAAGAAGGTATGACGAATGAAACATTAAACTTAAATAACATTTTAAGTGGTGCAACGGTGTCACAAGATGAACTTAATAAAATTAGAGATCGTTATATCGATGTATTTGTTGACAGCGTTAAAGACGAAAACTTTAAGAAAGATAAAGAAAAAGTGGCAGTGTTTGGAGAAGATAAGAATCTTGACAAGTTAACGATGGATTTAAAGCGTGAAGACGTAAAGAAAATCGTTATTGCAATGTTAGAACAAGCGAAAGATGATAAAGAATTGCATGACTTAATCAAAACACAAGCACAAGGCAAAGATATAAAGAAAGAAATTGACGATATGCTTAAAGATGCTAAGAAGGAAGATGCTAAAAACTTCCCTGAAGTTCACTCTATCATCTATGTTGACGGTAAAGAAATTTTAAAACGTGATTTAACAATTAAAGGTCAGGATGATGAGTCGATTAAATTAGCAGGATCATCAAAAGTAGACGATAACATTAAGGTTGACTATGAGCTTTCATCAAATAATGAAAAGGTAGGTTCGTTTAAAGGGGAATCTAAAAAGTCGGATAAGAAATATAACGACGATTACAAATTTGTAATGAATGACGGTGAAGAAAAAGAAATTTCATTTAAAAATGAGTCGACAGTTGATGGTAGTAAGCGTAAAGATAAAGGTCAAATTGATTTAACTGCACTTGCAGGTATGGATATGGTCGTTGCGTTTACAAATGATATGAACACAGATGTTGGCAACAACGAACAGAAACAAAAAGGTGACCTTTCATTTGATGTGGATGGTGAAACTGTTAAAGTTGTATTAGATAGTAAGACAAAACTAAAAGAGTCATTCAAAATTGAAGCGAAAGATGCGCGTGATTTAAATAAGATGTCAGATAGTGAAATTTCTGATATTCAATCTGAAATCGAAGAAAACTTTATGAGCATCTTCATGGATGTTTCTGGTGATTTAGAATAATTCAGAAAGGAGTGATAAATGTGAACAAAAATCTGTTTAACATTTATCACTCTTTTTTGTACAAAAAATGGCACTTAATCGTGTACTTAATGCTATTGTTTACTTTAATTGTAGGTGTAATGGTTGCTTTAACGGTAACACAGCAAACAGATGAGAAGTTTAGACTTGGTCTTGTGGATAATGATCAAACGTCAGAGACAAAACTGATTTTGAAATCCATAGGAGACGGCCAGAGTATCGGAAATGATCTGGAATTAAAACAAATGGATAATGATGAAGCGAAGCGTTTGCTTGAAAAGAATAAGCTTGATGGTTACTTCGTGTTTGATAAAGGGATGACGGACTCGTTTTATAAAAATGGCTCTTTGCCGATATCAGTCCATACTTTCGATAAATCATCGGTTAGGAGTGTTGTCATCTACCAGCTTACCGATTCTGTTTATAGTAGGTTGATGTTGTCGATGGGTGGAGCAAAGAGTTATAAAGTACTTTATCCTGGCAGTACGAAAGATGAAATGGTCGAGATGATGACTGAAATGCTCTTTACTGGATTGAATCGTAACGGTTCATTCGATGAGCAGCCAGTTAAGCTATATGATACAAACGCATATTATACTGTGAGTGCACTGTTTATTTCGATTTATCTGTTTTATTTATCATTGTTTTCAATATTAAAGATGAATCAGGATGAAGCGCTTATTGGAAGGTTGAAATTACTGCATTTTTCGATTGAGAAATTAACGATTGCCAGAAGTATTGTAACGCTGTGCTGCACAATATGTTTTACTGCGTTTATTATATTTACGGCGCATCACTTTATGCATTTCAAGTTTGAATTATATAATTTAAAAACCTTACTTATCGTTATATCATTATATTTATTTTTGATTATTGTGTTACTTATTATGATAGATTGCTTGTTTAAAGGGATATTAAACTTACTATGTAAAGTAGTATTAACGATTGTAGTTATACTGTTCTCAGGTGCTACGATTCCATCTGTGTATTTTAAGGATAGAGCACCATTACTATACGAAAGTCCGTTTAGTTATATTTATAATCAACTTGTTGAGTTATTATTAAATAATTATTTAATTGAGATACCAAAATTCGTATTTGTTTCAGTTTCGATCGTATGTATATTATTTGTTGGTAGTTTAGTCTGGAGGTATAGAAGATGAAACCTCTATTACAACTCGTTGTGTTACAGCAATGGAAAGCTTATATAAGTATTATATGTATGCTCCTAGTAGTGCTATTCTCTTTGCAATGGATACAGAATACAATGAATCAAGTGTTCAGTATGCCGATAGCGGTGCAGGATTTAAATGATTCAGCGGAGTCGCAAAAAATTATTAAAACGATTGAAGCGGCACCTTTTGTAAACGTGAAAGAAATCAATCGGGACGAAGCTTATATTGAAGATGTAATTAAGAAAAAAGAAGCAATTGTATCGCTTACAATTCCTGAAGACTTTAGTGAGAAATTATCAAAACATCAGATGCGAGAAGCAATAAAACTGTATTATCGCGATGATTTTATCGGTTCTATTGCCCAGGAAATCGTCAGTAAATCGTTGTATGAAATACAAGTTCCGTACATCGTAAAGAAATATGTAGATAAAAATGAACAAATATCTATTAAGGAAGCGATAGGGACGTATGAAAAGGAAACGCCTGAAAGTAAGATTAAACAATTTGCAGCGAATAAAGCGCAATCGCACTCTGTCTCAATGAATGCGATTGTGAGCTTAATTTTATTATTTTCGAGTGTTCAGATTTTGCTGCATAAACATATTGCACAGCATGCACCTCTAACGCGAATGTTTATGTTTCCTTCTATGCGTATGAAGTATCACGTTGTGTATATCATCGTGCATGTGCTGATTCTGCTTATGAGTATAATAGGTGCAAGTATCCTATTACAGGAATCGATGAACATTACATTTTATATAATATGTGCATTGCTGTTATGTGTATATGAATTCGGTTTATCTGCAATTTTAATCTATATTAAAACGATAAGTCATAAAATGTTTATGACAGTTACTTTTGCGCTAACGATAGTAATAATATTTAATTTAATTATGTTTGGGTGATCATTATGATAACAGTGGAGAATGTATATAAAAGATACAAACAGAAGATTATCTTTAAAGGGTTGAACACAGGGTTCAAACGTAATGCACTAACGATACTGCTCGGCGAGAATGGTGCTGGGAAATCTACATTGCTGCGTATAATTGCTGGTTTAGAAAATGCCGATAAAGGTGTTGTTAAATATAATGATGAGCCACTTGACTTGAAGCGTATTCATAAAGTATTGGGGTATATCCCACAGGATATTGCACTTTTTGAACATATGTCCGTTGATGATAATGTAAGGCTATTCCGTAGCTTGTATCAACAATCTATTGATGACGAAACGATTCTTAAATACAAAGCGTTACTGAATTTGAATGAATCTAAAGCAGTAGTGTCATCGCTTTCTGGTGGGACGAAACGAAAAGTAAATTTGCTAATCGGATTACTTGGTAAACCGGAAATTATCATTCTTGATGAACCAACAGTAGGCATCGATATGAAATCGCGTTATGATATTCATCGTTTGCTAAATGAACTGAAACAACATACACTTATTATCATGACGACGCACCACATGGACGAAGTACAGGCTATTGCTGATGACATTAAGCTTATCGGGAGAGATCCGTTCTATAAAGAAGTGCTGGAAACGTCAGGGCTGCAGTTTGAGAATATGTTAAAGGATGAGATTTAATATGGATCAGTTTGGACAATATTTAGAAGATGTTGCAGATCAGGATAAGATTGCAAAACTAAAATCGATTTTTGATTTTGTAGAACGTAATTTTCCTGAATTAGAACGTGTGTTTAAATGGAATACGCCAATGTATACGCATCATGATACGTTTATACTTGGTATAAGTTATGCGAAAGCACATATTTCTATTGCGCCTGAGAATATAACGATGGAAGAATTTAAAGATGAAATTGAAGCGGCGGGTTATTCACAGACGAAAGGTCTATTCAGAATAAAGTGGGCAGATGAAATTGATTTTTCGCTCATTGAACGCATCATCCAGTTTAATATAGAAGATAAGGAAGCTTGCGATACATTCTGGAGAAAATAATATAACGCAGTCGGGACGATTGTACCGACTGCGTTTTTTATGTACCGCAATATGTTATATATGGCCTGTCCTTTCGTCCAGGCAGTTTGAATAAATGTGGGTGAGATGTATCGAACGGACGTTTTAAAACATCGAGCAATGTGTTAAATGTAGTCATATCTCCATTAACTGCATCGTCCAGTGCAGCTTCAACGAGATGGTTTCTAGGAATAACGACCGGGTTTGTACTTCTCATGAGTTGCTGTGGTGCGTGTTCTGCCTGTAATCGTTTCTCCCAGCGTTTAATCCATGCACTTAAAGGTTTGAGTGCCTCAATATATTGATTAATATTCTGCAGATGAATAAATGTATTCGTATAGTCCATCTCATGCTGTTCCATGCATTCCAGTAACGTTTCAATAAGATGAAAATCTTCATCGCAATATTTTTCGATACCGATTTTATGACACATTATGCGTAAGTAATGATCATGATAAAGTGCTTTGTATTGATCAAGCAGTAGCGTAGCGCGACGAATTGCTTCGCTTTGATCTGAATGTATGAGTGGTAATAACGTTTCTGCGAATCTTGCTAAATTCCATTGACCGATTGCGGGTTGATTTTCGTATGCATATCGTCCTTGTACATCGATTGAGCTAAAAACGGTATACGGATGGTAATAATCCATAAAAGCACATGGTCCGTAGTCTATTGTTTCTCCACTTAAAGTCATATTGTCTGTATTCATAACACCATGAATAAATCCGACAGATTGCCATTTCGCAATGAGTTCAGCTTGTCTGTTTATGACGCATTCAAGTAATTTGAAATACTTATCTTCTTCTTCTGAAAGATATGGATAGTGTCGTTTGATTGTATAGTCCGCAAGCAGTTTTAAATTATCAGTACCATTTCGAATCGCATATTCAAAAGTGCCGACACGTATATTACTGGCAGCAACTCTCGTAAGTATAGCGCCCGGTAAAACTGTTTCGCGCATAACAGGTTCGCCAGTTGTACATACTGCCAAACTACGCGTCGTTGGAATGTTTAAATAATGCATCGCTTCACTAATGATATATTCACGCAACATAGGGCCTAGTGATGCACGCCCATCTCCGGAGCGTGAATAACGTGTTCGCCCTGAACCTTTAAGTTGTATATCAAATCTTCTGTTATCTTTAGTGATATGCTCTCCTAGAATATGCTGTCTTCCATCTCCGAGCATCGTAAAATTGCCGAACTGATGACCGGCGTATGCTGCAGAAAATGGTTGACTGAACGTTGTTTGTCCTGTTAATAGCTCTGGATGCGCGCTTAAATTTGTATCTATATTTAAAGATTTAGCAAGGGTATCGTTAAATATTAACGTGTCGGTATTAGCACAAGTAGCAGGAGCATTAATATCAAAGAAAATTTCAGGAAGTGTCATGTATGTCGTATCAAAATTAAAATAGCGCATAAAATATCCTTTCTCTTAAGAATTAAGAAATAGTTAAGAATTATTTCAATAAATTTTAACAATTTATGGTTGTTACAAAATGGTAAAGAATGTATTATTAATAATGTGTAACAATTGTGTTACAGAATTGTTAAAGAGGATGATTCATTCATGAATAGAAAATACTTGCCGGGTCTTGATGGCATTCGAGCGATAGCAGTTATCGCAATAATTATATTTCATTTAAATCCAAAGTGGCTACCGGGTGGATTTCTTGGTGTTGATACTTTCTTTGTCATTTCCGGTTATTTAATTGCAATGTTACTACTTAATGAATATGAGCAAACAGGTACAATTAATATTGTGCAATTCTGGATTCGTCGTGTTAAACGATTATTTCCACCGGCATTATTTATGTTACTGGTTGTAATTCAATATATCATATTTTTTGATCGAGATTTATTATATCAACTTAAGAAGGATGCGATTGCTGCACTTTTATATGTATCGAACTGGTGGTACATCTTTGATGGATTAAGTTATTTTGAAAGCTTTGAGCCTAGACCTTTACAGCATTTATGGTCGCTAGCGATAGAAGAACAGTTTTATTTATGTTTTCCATTATTATTAATGCTATTGCTAAAGCGATGGTCTAAAAAGCAGATTTTTATAATACTGTTAATCGTATCATTAATTTCAGCGATATGGATGTCGGTGCTTTACAATCCTACTGCCGGCAATGTTTCACGTGTATACTTTGGTACGGATACTAGACTTCAGACATTGTTGATTGGTGTCATGTTTGCTTTTATATGGCCGGCATTTAAGCTTAAGCAAAAAGCGCCGATACTATTAGTATTAATCATAGATGCACTAGGCATTACTGGCTTATGTGTTCTGATGTACTGTATCATTAACGCGAGTGAGAATAGTGCGCCATTATTCAATGGTGGTTTTTATGTTCTTGGTATATTTACGTTATTTGTGATTATGGCTGCTGTACATCCGAATACGTTAATGCGCAAAGTGCTTGGGATAAAGCCGCTTGTTGTTATCGGTAAATATTCATATAGTTTATACTTATGGCACTATCCTGTAATCGTTTTGATGCAGGCACATTTTGTTAAGGGCCAGATTCCGATAGGCGTACATATTGCATCAGTAATTGTAACTGTGATGTTAGCAGTATTAAGTTATAAATTGATAGAGCAACCTTATCGCACGTTAGGTTTCAAAGTATTTACAAAAATTAGGCCGATTGCTTATTTTATTACGATAGTTATAACTTTATATCTATGTATATCGACGCCTTACTTACTATCTGTCGTAAAAGCAGTACAACCTATGAATGATCACGTTGTGACGAAGACAATATCAAATGTTCCGAGTATAAAGCGCATTAGTCCGTTAGAAACGAATGAGTCGGTAGAAGATATCGTAAAGCATTACACACCTTTACTTATAGGTGACTCATTACTTGTAGATATTAACGATAAATTAAAGGAAGTTCTACCAAACGCAACGATAGATGGAGAAGTAGGAAGAAATATATATAAAACATTAAATGTGGCGGATAAATATACATCATTTAATCATAAAGATAGCATTATAATATTATTTGTTGGTACAAATGGTGACTTCCAGGACATACAGATGAACATATTATTAAGTAAGTTTGATAAAGCTGAAGTATTTTTAGTGACATCGCGTGTACCGAAAGAGTACGAACAGCATGTAAATGAAGAAATGTATAAAGCAGCGCGCAAACATAAAAATGTTCACATTATAGATTGGTATGAGGCTTCTAAAGCACATTCTGAATACTTTGCGCCTGATGGAATACACCTTGAGTACCCGGGAGTAGAACGTATGGTGTCTTTAATATATGGATCGCTTGTAGACTATGAAAAAAGTAAAAATTAATTTTAGATGATATGAACAATTTAGTCGATAACGTTATAATAAAAGAGGAGGTATCAAGATGTTCAGTTTATTTATTCTTTTATTAGAGCGTGTCGGCTTAATTATTATCGTCGCATATATATTGATGAATGTACCATATTTCAAGAAGATGATGTCTGAAAGAACAAGGTTATCAACTCAAATACAATTGCTTATAGTGTTTGGGTTATTTGCAGCTGTCTCTAACTTTACAGGTGTAGAAATCAGGAACAATGAAATTTTATCGAGTCAGATTTTCAGGACGATATCAGATGATGCTGTAATTGCGAATACGAGAGTGCTCACGATAAGTGTGGCAGGGCTCATTGGCGGTCCGGTTGTCGGTATTGGCGTTGGTATTATCTCTGGTATTACACGTTATTTGATTGGAGGTGTTGATGCCTACACATATGTTGTATCATCATCACTCATCGGTCTTGCTTCAGGTTATTTTGGGTACCGTGCGATGAAGGTAAATCGATATCCAAGTATAGTGACAGGCATTATTCTCGGAGCAATTATGGAAGTGATACAGATGATTTGTATTATCGTTTTTGCAACTTATACTGATAATGCGATTCATCTCGTGAAGTTTATTGCACCACCGATGATTTTAATTAACAGTTTAGGTGTTGCAATCTTTTTGTCTATTATTATCTCGACAATTCAGCAGGAACAACGTATGCGTGCAGTACAGACGCATGATGTACTGAACCTTGCAAATCAGACACTACCTTATTTCAGGGCAGGTTTAAATGAAGCATCTGCGACACAGGCAGCGCAAGTGATAAAAGATTTAATGAAAGTGTCTGCTGTATCGATTACGAACAAAACAGATATTTTAGCGCACGTGGGAGCAGGAAGTGACCATCATGTACCGCGTAAAAAAATCATTACGGATTTATCGAAACAAGTAATACACTCCGGAGAAATTAAAGAAGCACATAGTAAGCGTGAAATTGGATGTACGCACCCCGGCTGCCCGTTAGAAGGTGCCATTGTAATTCCGCTATATGTTAATAATGAAGTTACAGGAACTCTGAAGCTGTATTTTACGGATGGATCAAAGCTGACGTATGTTGAACGACGCCTCGCTGAAGGATTAGCAAATATCTTCTCGAGTCAAATCGAGCTTGGTATGGTTGAAACACAATCAAAACTACTGAAGGATGCAGAGATTAAGTCGCTTCAGGCGCAGGTCAATCCGCACTTTTTCTTCAATGCGATGAATACAATATCTGCACTTATTCGTGTTGATAGTGAAAAAGCAAGGGAGTTACTATTGAATTTAAGTAATTTCTTTCGTTCTAATCTGCAAGGTGCAAAAAGTACGACCATTTCAATAAAGAAAGAAATTCAGCAGGTGGAAGCATATCTTTCACTAGAACAGGCGAGGTTTCCAGATCGCTTTAATATACACTTTGATATTGATAAAACACTTGAAGATGCAGAAGTACCGCCATTTATTATTCAAATTCTGGTGGAGAATGCGATTAAACATGCATTTCATAACAGAAAATCCGGAAATGATGTATTTGTCAAAGTGAAAGAAGGAGAGCGCGCAATTGAAATAAGCGTTGAAGATAATGGTTTTGGAATACCGGAAGAAAAACGTGAGCATATCGGACAAATTGAAGTAGTGTCTTCGTCAGGAACGGGAAGTGCACTTGAAAATCTGAATAAACGACTTATAGGGCTATATAATAATCGTTCCAGATTACAATTTACGACAAGTGATACAGGGACAAGATTCTTTATTTCGATACCGTTAGAAAAGGAATGATTAAGTTGAGAATATTAGTTGTAGATGACGAACCATTAGCAAGAAATGAGCTGAAATATTTACTGAATGAAATTGATTCTACTTTATTAGTAGATGAAGCGGACTCTGTTGAGGAAACGTTGACGGCATTAATTTCAGAAACATACGATTTACTCTTTCTGGATATTAATTTAATTAATGAAAGTGGGCTGGAGCTTGCGCAGAAGATAAATAAAATGAAACAACCACCAAAGATAGTGTTTGCAACAGCGCATGATAGTTATGCGGTAAAAGCGTTCGAATTAAATGCACTTGATTATATTCTGAAACCTTTCGAGCAAAAGCGTATTGCTGTAGCACTGGATAAAGCAAAAACTTCAATAGAGCCGGTGAATCAAGAACATAAATTACCAACAATATCTGTTCAAATTGACGATAAGATTTATGTGATTAATATACAGGATATTATTGCATTGTATGTTGAGGATGGACAGCTGAACATTGTGACGATAAATGCCGAATATACGATTCATGAACCATTAAGTGCGTTTGAGAAAAAATTGCCGGAACATTTATTTATGCGTATACATCGTTCGAGTATTATTAACAAGCAGCACATTAAATCAGCGGAACAATGGTTTAATCATACGTACCAGGTAAAACTCACGAAAGATATTAAGCTGCAAGTATCAAGATCATATATAAAACAATTTAAACATGAGATAGGACTCAAATAATTTTGAGTTCTATTTTTTTGCATTTCAGCATGCATTTTTTGCATTTCATCGTGAAAACGCTCACAAATAGGTGAAACAGACGTATGATATAACCAAGATAAAAACACGGGAGGTCATTCAAAATGACAAAAGAAAAAACGTATCACTTCTTTCACCAAGTATCAGTAATCTCAATCGTGTTACTCATTTCGAAGATGATTGAAAGTTTTATGCCAATTCCGATGCCGGCATCAGTTATTGGACTCGTATTATTGTTCATCTGTTTATGTACGGGGATTATTAAGTTAGGTCAAGTTGAAAAAGTTGGAACTGCATTAACGGACAATATCGGTTTATTATTCGTACCGGCAGGTATTTCAGTTATTAAATCATTAGGTTTACTTGCAGCGCATCCAATTTTGATACTAGGATTAATCTTTATCTCAACGTTATTATTATTACTATGTACAGGATTCTTCTCGCAAATGATAGTGAAAATGACAGATTCAAAAGTGAAAACAAAAGTAAAGAAAGAAACAAAACATTTAAAAGGAATAGAGGTGCATTAACATGACAATGTTTGATCATTTAGGTATCAACTCAGTGTACTTTGGAATTTTACTGACGATATTGCCATTTATGTTAGGACAATACTTGTTTAAGAAATCAAATGGATTCTTCTTGTTTGCACCGCTATTTGTCGGAATGGTGTTTGGTATCGTATTCTTATCGGTGACGGGTATAAGTTATGAAACGTACAGCAAAGGTGGCAGCATTATAAGCTTCTTCCTTGAACCGGCAACCATTTGTTTTGCGATTCCTTTATATAAGAAGCGTGATGTTTTACAAAAATATTGGTTACACATCGGATTAGGTCTGTCATTAGGAACGGCAGTTGCGATGTTGGGTATATATGGTGTGGCAAAACTATTTGGATTTGGTACACAAATCATTGCATCAATGTTACCGCAGGCAGCGACAACAGCAATTGCCTTACCAGTGTCTGCTGGTATTGGTGGTGTACCTGAATTAACATCACTAGCTGTAATACTAAATGCAGTCATTATTTATGCCCTGGGAAATAAAATGCTACGTTACTTTAAAATCTCTAACCCGATTGCAAGAGGACTTGCACTCGGTACGAGCGGACATGCACTTGGTGTGTCAGCGGCAACTGAGCTTGGAGAAACTGAAACATCTATGGCGAGTATTGCATTAGTATTAGTCGGTGTTGTAGTTGTTGTCATCGTCCCGATTTTAACAGGGATTCTCCTTTAACTAATGGATATAAAATAATAAAATATATCATCAATTCACACTTGAGGTCAGAACAACATGTTCTGGCCTCTTTTTAAGTTTAAATTCTTATATAAATGTGAATTAAATAGTATGATGATAGTAGACACATTTTAGGAGGAAGTAGATGTTTTTAGCATGGAAAGAAGTAATACATAACAAACTGAAATTCAGTTTAATCATCGGTGTACTTGTACTGGTATCTTACTTACTGTTTTTAATTTCCGGACTATCAAATGGCCTCATGGGGATGAATCGTGAAGCAATTGATACATGGAATCCGGATGCAGTAATTGTAACTGAAGAGTCTAATCAAAATGTTGCGCAATCAATTATGAGTGAGGATGCGATTGATGGGAAATTTGATAAGATTGCAACTGTTAAAAACTTACCGGTTATTATCGCGAAAGATGATAATAAACAGAACACATTATTGTTCGGTATTAAAAAAAATCAGTTTTTAAAGCCGGATATTACTGAAGGCAAGATGTTTAATAAAGACTTTGAAGTGGTTGCGAATGATTCGCTTAAAACGAAAGGATTTAAACTAGGTGATACACTAAATATTGCTGGTAGTGATGAAAACTTGAAGATAACAGGATTTACACAAAACTCGAAATATAACGCAGCTGCAGTTCTGTATGCTAACGATGCAACGCTTGATGCATTATCTATGAACAAATTAAAGGGTAAGGCGAATGCTTTCTTTATTAAAGATAAGGATTTTAAAAATAAACACATCGATAAAGATTTACAGATGATTGAGAAAGAAGACTTCATTAAAAAGCTTCCAGGATATACAGAACAGAAATTAACGCTCGATATTATGAGTTATTTCTTGTTTGCGATTTCTGCGTTTATTATCGGTATATTTCTGTATGTAATTACGATACAAAAAGAACCGATTTTCGGATTGCTTAAAGCACAAGGTATCAGTAATGGATTCCTTGCACGTTCATTACTCATTCAGACGCTCATTCTATCACTTATTGCAGTGATGATTGCACTGATTCTTACAATTGGAACTGCTATGGTAATTCCCGACGTTGTCCCGATTAAGTTCGAATGGGATAAAATTGCGTTATTCGGTTTTACAATTATTGTAACAGCAATTGTTGGTGGATTGTTCTCGATTCGTTCAATCCGTAAAGTAGACCCACTGAAAACGATAGAATAAAGGAGGAGTAATATGATACTTGAACTAAAGCAAATACGAAAAAGTTTTGGGAAAGATCAGACATATGTAGAAGCACTGAAGCCTGTAGATTTCAGTATAGATAAAGGGAAACTAGTTGCGATTATCGGGCCATCTGGTTCTGGAAAGAGTACACTACTTACGATAGCAGGATTGCTTCAAGGACCAACAGAAGGTCAAATTATAATAAATGGTAAAGATGTATCGTCATTTAATGAAAAAGCGCGTTCTAAAGTAAGATTAAACGAAATTGGTTTTATATTGCAGGCATCCAACTTAGTACCATTTTTAAAGGTGAAAGATCAGTTCAAATTGCTGGATAAAGTGAAGAAAGATCACATGTCTCGGGCCGAGTTAAAAAATGAACTGGAGCATCTCGGACTTAGTAAAGTAACTAATCAATTTCCGAATGAGCTTTCAGGGGGGCAGAGACAACGCGTAGCGATATTAAAAGCATTATATACGAACCCGTCTATTATTCTAGCTGATGAACCGACTGCAAGTCTTGACGGTGAGAAAGCGATAGAAGTGATTAAACTGTTAAGAGATGAAGTGAAGACGAAAGATAAGGCAGGAATTGTTGTGACGCACGATCATCGTCTACTGGACTACTTTGATGAAATATATGAAATGAATGACGGTAAGTTGACGAAAAAATAAAAACAGGATAGAACAGAAATGCACACTGTTGTTAATCAGTAGTAAGCATTCTGTCCTATCCTGTTTAATTATTACGGGCGAAGTTACCATGAACTTCAGTTGTTTGATAAACATTGATGAAACATTTCGGATCGTTTTCTTTAGCGATACGAATGACATCTTGTAGTTCATAACGCGTTAATACCATTGTAATCATATGTTGTTTATTATTTGAATAACCGCCAGTAACTTCAGTAATTGTAATCCCTCTATAAATTTCATCAATTAACCCCTGTTTTACAGCTTCTATGTTAGAGGTAACAATTGTTGCGGTAAGTTTAATATGCGAAGTAAAAATCATATCAACTGTTTTACCTGTAATATAAATAGATAATAACGTCATTAAAGCAATATTCCAGTTGAAGAAGAATCCAGAACAAAGAATAATAATACCATTTAATATTGTCATTACAAGTCCGATTGACATGTTGCTATGCTGGCTGATAATCATCGCCACAATATCCATACCACCAGTCGTACCGGAATACTTTAATATAATGCCGACGCCAATACCGACTAGAACACCACCAAATATTACATTGACGAATAGTTCTTCTGACACTTTTGTTATTGGAATGAATGTCATAAAAAGTGAGATAAAAATGACGCTCAGCACAGTGTTGACGATAATTGAGCGATTGAGTTTCCATATACCTAGTATAATAAGTGGAATGTTCAGAAGTAAATTCAGAATACCGGCATCAAAGTTTGTCAGTATATGTAATAGTAACGCAATACCACTGACACCACTACTGAGTACGCCATGAGGTAATAAAAATAAATTAAATGCAGCTGCTATGAGAAATGATCCGATAACAGTAATTGCAACTTTGAATACTATATTATTTTGATATTTCATCGAAAAACCCTTTCTTAAATTCGTATATATAGTATAACAAATATAAAGCGGACCGGAAAAATAATTCCGGTCCGGTAAAGTTTATTGAGAAGTTTCATTTTATTCAACTAAGTTACTTGCTTTGCTTCTCGCATAAAATCCTTTTTTGATAGGTTCAAACTTTGGTTTTAATGCAAGTCCGAAAGCAAATGTTAATGTTGCAATTAAATAGAGCATTCCAAGCTTTGACCATGCAATTTCGGGTACGATACCGCCAACTGCCTCACGCAATAAGTCGACTGCGTAAGTAAATGGCAGGAAAGGGTGAATTGCCTGGAAGAACTTAGGTGTTACTTGAATCGGGAATGTGCCACCACCGCCGGCAATTTGCAGCACCATAATAATAATTGCAATTGCTTTACCAATATTGCCGAGTAAGCTGACAACAGTATAAACCATTATCGTAAATGCAATACCAACTAATATGGCAAAGAGCACATTGTACACCGGGTGTTTTGCGTATGCATCCAGAATAAACAAATTACCGAGTACAACTATTGTTGCTTGTGCAATACTTAATAATAAGAATAAAATCATACGTCCTAAATATAGTTCTCGTAAAGAAAATTTACCTATTAATGATTTATCTTTAAGTTCAGTTGTTAATAAGTTACCACTTAATAATGCACCAACCCATAGTGCCAATGCTGTATAGAATGGCGCACTTGCAGAACCATAGTTTGGAATTGGAAACACTTGCGTCTCATCCAGTTGTATAGGCTCAGCGAAGTAATCAGATTGATCTTCAAGGTCGTTACGTAGTAATTTGATAAGTTTGTTAAGTGTATCGTTCTTATCCAGTTCTCTGAATTTATCAGCTGCCTGTTTAATCTCTTTTTCGATACCTGGTAATTCTTCGTTCGAGAACACAGCAAGTTCATGAATTTTTTCCTGTGCACCAGGTAACTTGTTCTGTAATAGATGTGACGCTTCATTATATTTCTTCATGACACCAGGTAAGTCATTTGAAGCAAATGCGCTCAGACGATTTAAATCATTTAATACAGAAGGAAGTTCGCTTTCGACAAATGAAGATGCTTCACCGACTTTAGATTTGAAAGTAGGTAAATTTGCCTGTGCTGTCTGATTGATTCGGCTGAGCTTCTCTTCTAAGGCAGGTAATTCAGCATTAATTGTCAGTAATGTCTGATGAGCATTGCTTGTGATTTGTGTAGCATCTGCAAGAATTCGGTCAACATCATTTGCAAACTGACTCGCATCAGAAAGTTTGCCCGCAATTGTATCAAGATTACTGTCGATTAAACTTAAGCCGTTTGATAAAATTTTCTGCATATCACTTCCAGCAAATGCTTCGAGTGATGAGAGTGACTTAATTGCATTTTGAATCGCTGCATTATCAAAGCTTACTTTACCGTTACCTTTTGCACCGTTTAACGTAGTGTTTAAAGATTGATTTAATATTGTAAGTGCATCAATAGAGTCATTTAACTGCTTAGTTATTTTAGAAGTATCTCCTAAACCTAGTTTTTGTGCCTGATCCATTAATTTGATTACTTCATTGTAATAAGCAATCGATTGTTCTAAATTATGCTGATATATTTCTATGTTTTTAGCGAGTACTTCTGAACTACCTGGATTTTGTTCGCTCAGCGCTTGTAATTGGTTTAATGTATCTTGAGTCGTAGCAGCTTCCTCTTTCGTAAGCTGACTGATTGCCATTAAACCATTATTTAACGCATCTTTTGCAGGTAATAAGTCCGGTTTCTTTAACGGTTCTGTTTCTTTATCAACGACTGTTTTTTCTGTCGTAGCTTTTTCAGATGTCGGGTTTTCTGCTGTAGGTTGCTCCAACGATGTTTCAGCTGATTTAACGTCGGTTTGTGCATTGTTCGTTATACTTTGTGCGTTGTTAATTTTTTTGTGTACATCAGGCATTGCGTTTTGTGCGCTTGAGATAGCACTCTGTGCTGTACTTGTAGCCTGAAGACCTTTCGCTACTGCATCGTTGATTTGTGGGAATTTCTGCTCTATCGTATTCGCTTTTTGTAATGCATCTTCAATGACCGGCATGTTGTTGTTAATGTTAACGATCATTTGACCGGCTGCATTAATATCTCCGGCGTGTTCATTTGCTTTAATCAGTTTGTCTGCGCCTTCGGTTACCTTACCTTCATAATTTGAAAGGCTGTAAAACTCATCAGCATACTTAGAAATATCACCTTGATGGCGATCGATTTTGTTAACAGTTTGCTTGAATTTTTCCATCTGCGGAATGGCTTTTTCTGCTTCGTAAACTGCGTTTTCTATTTTATGATATAAAGGTAATTTATCTTGTAATTTCAATCCGACACGATTACTTTCATCCAGCAATGCTTTCGTTGCACTGTCGACAAACTTTTCGTTAAGTGACTTAGTAATTGCTGTAGCACCTGCGTTCGTCATTTTAGGTGCAATCGCATTAATTTTCTGATTTACTTTATAGTCGATATGCGCGCGCTTCGGTTGTTTATGGAGTATGCTCGTCACATCTTCTGAAAAATGTTTAGGAATATGAATAATCGCATAGTAATTCCCGTATTCCAACTGTTTGTTTGCTTCCTTTAAATCATCGGTAAAAACCCATCCGAATTTTTTATTATCCTTTAAATTATTCACAAGCTGATTGCCGACATTTACTTTCTTGCCTTGTACTTCGGCACCTTTATCATGGTTAACAATCGCAACCTTTAAATATTCCGTATTTGAATATGGATCCCATGATGACTTTAAGTTGAACCATGCATAAAATGATGGGAGTATTGCTAAACCGAGTAATAGTATAATGAATGAAGGTGTTCTTTTTATGTTTTTTAAGTCATGTAAAAAGAGTTGAAAAGCGTTCTTCATTGAATCTCCTTCTTTATATTAGTATAGTAAATAAAATGCAATTATTATTTTATTAATTGTAAAACAGTATATACTAATATAACAAATGACACACTAAAATACAATGTATTTGCTAAATGTATAACCTTCAAATGAAAGCGGCAGGATTACAAACGTTTCCATAGTGTAATTCTGCCGCTTTCATTATATTGATATAGAGAATTGTGTTTTTATTACTGCTTTTGCTTCCTCTGAACTGAAAACATTATATATTATTGTACGTCCGTCTTTTAGGATGTGTATTGTAACGTTACTGTGTTTAATAAGTTTGAAGTAAGGTGTTGATTTCATAATATTGGGATAACTTTTCGTGAATATGCCATTCGGTAGTTTTACAGAGTATTTACCGTGACACATCTTCGTGACATATTTAGGTCCGCTTGTTAGTGATGGGTAGTCGTGCGTTCCACATGTTCTGCAATGCGTGTTTTTAAATAGCGTAGCATCTGTTGATTTGAATTTTAAAGTATAACTATCGAATGTAATAAATTGGTTAGTAAACGATCCATCTGAGATGAATTTTATAACTTCAGATACTTGCATGCTTGCCGTCAAGTGCGCGGTTTGAGGGAGAATACCTTCAAGTGCACAATTTTGTCCGGTTTCTGGTGGGTCAGGCAATATGCAGCGCAGACATGCAGCTGTGTAATCTATAGCGAAGACGGTGCCTTTCGTGCTTAAACATGCCCCATAAATCCATGGGGTTTTAAGCTGATGGCATACGTCGTTAATAATATAGCGTGTTACAAAGTTATCTGTACCATCTAACACGATTGTTGGCTGATATGTCTTAATGAGTTGTGCTAAATTATCACTCGTAATTTCTTCAGGAATAGGTGTGACAACGACTTCGCTATTAATACGCGCTATATGCTGCTTTACGGCATCAACTTTAAGGATATAGGCATCGACATCACTTTCATCGTACAAACTTTGGCGATGAAGATTTGATAAGCTGACAATATCCATATCACAAACGATTAATTCTCCGACGCCACTACGTGCAAGCATTTCGCAAATCGTGCTGCCGAGTGCACCGGCACCAACGATTAAAAACTTCGCATGTGATAACTGTTTTTGACCTTGTTCGCCAAAAACACTTGCTTTTATTTGTCGGTCATAGCGCTTCATAGAAATTCAAGACCTTCAGTAGGGCTGGATGCTTGTGCAGTATACTTTTTAGGAATGCGGCCAGCCTGTGCACCTAAGTGTCCGGCGTGAACGGCAAGTTTCATTGCTTCAGCCATTAACACAGGGTCTTTTGCATGGCTTACAGCTGTATTTAATAGTACCGCATCTGCACCGAGCTCCATTGCATATGCAGCATCGCTCGGTGAACCAATACCTGCATCTACGATAACGGGAACATTAATCGCGTCGATGATATAACTTAAATTCAATGCATCGTTAATACCAAGTCCTGTTCCAATCGGTGAACCGAGGGGCATTATTGCATGAACTCCAAGTGCTTCAAGTTTTTTAGCGAGCACTACATCACATTGAATATATGGACATACGATAAAACCTCTTTCGAGTAGAATTTCACATGCTTTATATGTTTCAATCGCATCTGGTAACAATGTTTTATCGTCACCGATGATTTCAACTTTAATCATATTGCACATGCCGGCTGCACGTGCAATTTCTGCGATTTTCACTGCTTCTTCAGCTGTTTTAGCACCGGCTGTGTTCGGAAATGTAATATACTGCTCAAGATCTACTGCTTCTAGCGGATTCGGTAAATCTTTATCATATAAACTCATACGACGTACTGCGAAAGTAAGTGCGTTTGTTTCGCTCACTTCTACAGCTTTATGCTGAATCTCACCGTTTTCAAACTTACCTGTGCCGAGTATAAGTCTTGATTCAAGTTCTAAAGGTCCAATCTTTAACATATTAACCGCCTCCTACAAATTCTAATAGCTCTAATCTCTGTTCTGGTTTAATTTCTGTTTCATGCCATTTATCTTTTTGAATCGGCATATCATCAATTACAACTACTGCGCGCTTTAAATCAATATTTAATGATTCCAGAAAGGGTACAAGCATCGTTGTTTCTGTTTCATAAACTTCATCATTAACAAATAGTTTCACGTGAATCCTCCAATTTAAATTTATTTTGATACTTAATTGCAAGCGGATTATTTTTATCAAACATAAGTTTATGTACGAGTTCGCCAGTTATTTTGGAAAGGAGAATACCATTACGATAATGGCCGGTTGCAACAAACACACCGTCCTGAACTTCATCAATGACGGGGCGGTGTAGCGCACTATCTGGTCGAAATCCGCATCTCGATTCTTTAATTTCACCATTCATCAGTTCAGGTAATAAGTTATAAGTCATTGATTTGAGCCAGGTAAGCCCTTCTTCATGTACGATGTTTTCTTGATTCATCGATGTCGTAGCACCAACAAGATACAAGTCTTCTGCTTTCGGAACAATATAATGTCCGTTTGTCTGGAATAACGTTTCCTTCATGCATAGCGTAGGGTGGTAAATCGTCATGACCTCGCCTTTAACACCGTGCATATGAAAATCGACATTCAAAGATTTGAGTATCGTTCCTGAATACATACCAGCAGCAACAACAAGTCGCCCGCAGTGATATGTACCGCGATTTGTTGTTACGATAAATTCATTCGTATGAAGTGATTCAACATGTATAACACGGTCATCTATAAAAGTAATATCATCATTCAATTGCTTTAATGCTGTGTGATACTTCACTGCATTGACCTGACCATCTGTTGGAATCCACATCGCTAAATCATGATTTCGAATATGGCCATTTGCGAATTTGTGTAAACTATCTTCGTATAATTTCGTTGTAGTAGACTGTGAACTCAGGAAATCATATTGCTGTCTTATATCATTAGCGCCATCATGAGATGCAATCTTTAATAGACCGTTCTGGCAGTAATCTATACCATGACCAAGCCTGAAGAGCTCATCGGCAAAGTCCTTCATCATATACTGACCTTCTATACATAATTGAAACAACGGTGAATCATCATAAAATTCATTTTGAGCGCCAAGCATACCACCAGCTGCATGTGTTGCACGGCATCCATTATAGTCATCAATAATGCCGACTGTTATATCTTCTTTTTTCAAATGATAGCCGATACTCTGACCGATAATGCCACCACCAATTATGAGGACGTCGAATTTCGTAATAACCACTCCTTTATAACATGCTCAAGTACTGCCTTATGCTGAAACAAACGAATACCACTGAAACCACTGAACTTAATGTTAAGATCGTGTATCGTATTTTCATCAATACCACCGATTGCAATGACAGGAATGTCGTAATTCAATACTTCCTGAATTACAGATTCACGCTGAGGTGGTAAACCTTGCTTTGACGTTGTAGGAAAGACGTGACCAAATATACAATAATCAAGTATACCGTTAATACGACGAACACTTTGAATGCTATGTGCACTCATACCGACACTGATTTCAGGATGCTGACGTTTAAATAACAGCGCATCATCAATACGTTCCTTAAAGTGAATACGCTTCAGCTGATGTTTATCCAGCAGATGCGGTGCATTATGCACTATAATCTTAGAAACATCTATCGACTGCTTCAACACATTAATAAATTCATCAATTACATCATCATTCGCATCTAATCGCAATATCACACCATCGATGGATGCCTCAACATCAATAATCGATTGCAACACACTGTGATTTGGGGATACAAACGGTGTCATCATATAAATCATAAGCGCCTCCAAAAAAAGACCACCCGTAAAATAAACTACGGGTGGTCGTCATCAATGATCAAAATAAAATATATAAATAAGTATATAAAAATACATTTAAATATATAACAATATACATAACGATTGCTTCCCTACGTTGGAATTATCCAAATCAGGTTATGAGAGTCAGACGTTGTCTTCTCAGCTATAAGAGCACCCCTAGCAAATATTTAATTATGAATTAAGAATAGCACTGAATGATTGATAATTCAAACTTTGAAATTAAAATGATAAAATAAAGATTGAGGAAGGGGATTTACAAAATGAATGAACAAGAATTGTCGGCTTTGCTTGATGAACATGCTGAGATACATGAACAAATGAATGAACAGCAACAAATTGAAACACAAAAAGAAAATGTAGAAGAGATAAACGAAGAACATATAAATCAGGAAAGAATGCTTAAACTACAAGAAGATCGAATGACATCTGAAGAAATATTAAGGGAGATTGATGAACAGGAATCGCTCGATATGGAGAATGAAATTGCACAGAAAGAAGTGCATATCTTTAAATATGTAATGTATACAATTGAAATATATAAAGATGTATCGCTCACGTTTGATAGATTGAAAAACTTAATGGCGCATGAGTATGCTGAGATGACGGAAGAACATTTGATGCAGTACCTTAAAGATTATGAAACTGCCGGGTATATAAGGTTTAATGAAACAGATGAAGGTGTAACTGTATCGAAAACATTTCTTGGGGAATGTGCATTAGCGTTAGTGAAGAAGTAAGGCGGCTGAATCAGCCGCCTTACTTTTTTTAAGGTGTTGAAGTTGTAACGCTACACGCTTCAATTTTAAAAATTTTATTATAGTAATTATAATTTAAATCTTTATCATGCGTAATTTCAATCACCGTTTCGATATTTGTATGTAGTATATCTCTTATGAAAATTGTATTTTCTGAATCAAGACCAGCAGAGAATTCATCTAATAATACAAATTTAGGATTCCGTACTAAAATTCTCGCTAAAGCGATTCTCATTTTTTGACCACCTGATAAAAACTTTCCATCTGAACCTACAGAATAGCTTAAACCATGTGTTTGAATGAGCGTATCTAATTTGCACATTTCTATAACCTGATTTATATGGTGTTTTTCAAAATCATCTCCTAAAGTTATGTTAAACAATATAGATTCATTAAATATGAAAGGCTCTTGTTCAAAATAGTGTATATCATCTGCTATAGTAGACGTTTGAAACAAATTCGAATCAATATTATTAAATAAAATTTTGCCACGTTCAGGTTTTTCGAATGAGAGTAATAGTTTAAAGATTGTTGATTTTCCACTACCTGAAGCCCCTCTTAGTAATATATGGTCTCCTTTATTAATAGAGAGAGTTACATCTTTTAATATGGTGCGTTCTCCATATCGATGTGTTACATTGTCAAATAAAATCGGTAAGAACGTATTTTTACTTTGAATAAGTTCTTCTTTAAGATTATTTCCATTTTCTAGTTGCATCATTAAATTATTATACTTTTCGATGATAGTATCGGATGACTTTAGTTTATTATAATGATCTATCGCATTGACGGCAGGTATAACAATTCTATCACTTGCTAAGTATACAGCCATTAATGCTGCTAATGATAAATCTCCTTTTATAACAAAAATGCCGCCTATAAATAATGGTAAGAACGAACTAAAACCGGACAACAAGTTCGTTATCCAATTGGATTGAAAAAGATTTTTTTGCAGTTCGAAGTTACGTTGTTCAACATTAATTAGATCTTTAGATAAACGGGATATAAAGTAATGTCGTTTATTGAATACACTAATTGTAGTTAGTGCTCTAAAGTATTCATTAATGTGATTCATGAAATTTGATGAAGAAATAGACCAATTATCAGTAGAAAACTTAATCTTATTTTTATAAAGTTTAGGTGTAATGACAGGAATGATAGAAAATAATATAAATAATATACCAAGTTTATAGTCTATAACTAGTACATATAGAGCAGAAATCATAGAAAATGCTACACAATATATTAATAAAAAAAGTGACTTAATATAGTTGGATTCAAGATACTTAAAATCATTAATGATAAAGCTTAATAAATCAGCCCGAAACGATGCATTGTTACTAATAAAATATTTGCGAATCATTATACCTTTATACTTATTGTTAAAATCTTGAATAAATTGCTGCTGAGATAAATTCCATAAATATAAAGCAGTACGAATTGTGCAATAACCAACAATACCGAAAATAAAGTAATTTATTAAAGAATATAAGCTTTTTTGTTCTACAGAATGAATGATACCTGCTATAAGTGTAGGTATTACGAGACCATCCAATGCTGTCAAAAGCATAAAAAAATAAATAGGGATAAGTTTGAGTTGAAATAAATGTATTCGCATATAACTCTCCTTAAACAAGACAATCTTTAAATTTTTGTAATATTCTGTATAATAAATATAATACCAAAAATATTTAGAAATACGAACAATTATTTATTTGATAAGGAGAATTAATATGAAATATAAAATTAGAGAGATGTCTGTAAGTGATATTCCAGCAGTTCAAAATGTTGCAAAACTCAGTTGGCATGATACATATGAAGGTATTATTCCATGTCATATACAAGAAAATTTTCTGGATATAGCATATAGTACTTCAATGTTAGAAAAGAGATTAGCAATGACTCATATGTATGTTGCCGAATATTCAGGGAAAGTTACTGGTTTTGCTAATTTTAGTAAGCCGGATGACCAGCATATAAGTGAACTAACCGCGATATACATACTTCCCGACTATCAGAGATTAGGAATAGGATTGGCGTTATTAGAATACGGGATATCAAAATTAGAACAAGTAAGAAACATAGACGTGATTGTAGAGAAAGCTAATATTAAAGGATACAATTTCTATAAAAAACTTGGATTTGAAGTACTAGATGAATTTGAAGAAGATTTTGATGGACATATGCTGAAATCCATAAAAATGAGGCTGAGACTATAATTATATTTAGCGTAGTACTAAAACGTTTCATAAAGAGATATAGAATATTGATATTTTCTTTAACTCTAAAGTCTAATTTTTAAGGAGGTATGGTTTGTTGCGAAATACAATTATTTATCTTTTGAGTAT
Source organism: Macrococcus armenti (assembly GCF_020097135.1). Classification (NCBI taxonomy): domain Bacteria; kingdom Bacillati; phylum Bacillota; class Bacilli; order Caryophanales; family Staphylococcaceae; genus Macrococcus; species Macrococcus armenti. The sequence continues at coordinate 130,503 of NZ_CP083608.1, forward strand.
TTTTGTAATAACTACTGGCAGCTTAATATACAATTTTGCAATTAGTTATTATATTTTAGAACTTACAAAATCACCATTCTTATTTTCGATTAACACGGTAATTATGAGTGTCGGAACTATCATTTCGTTAACGATAATGGGAGCATTTATAGATAAGTATGATAGAAAATCCATCATAATAATTCTCGAGATTCTTTCGTGTATTAGCCTTTTAGCATTATACCTATATACTTATAATTATGGGTTTAATATTAAATTTCTTTTTTGTATTACTGCCTTTAGATCTCTAATTATACCTGTTGTCTCTAATACATTTGATGCGTCATTAACTCAGATTTTCGATGAGGAGAAGATACAGAATGTTCTAGGGCAAGTAGGTACAATTAGAACAAGTGTCTTTTTAATAGGTCCTGTACTAGCGGGAGTACTGTATGGTTTTGTAAGTTTAGAAACGATGATATTGATTTTTTTAATTTTACAAATCATTTCATTATTATTAGACTTTTTACTCAAGTTTAAGCCATATGATAATTCTGTTGACCTAATTGAAAACAAGCCTGAAAAATTACTGGAATTCATTATCGGGAAAAATAAAGAAGCTTATAAATACGTGATGAACTCAAATATTCTATCAAGAATCATCATTTTAGCAATGATAATAAATGGAGTAGGTGCTGCAAGTTTTAGTGTATTGCCTGAAACGATAATGATTAAAGAGTTAATGTTTGAGCCTGAGTATGTTGGAATCGCGAGTTCTGTCATGGGTCTAGGATCATTGTTAGCAACTATACTTCTTTCTAAAATAAAGATATCTAATCCTTTGAAATCTATGAGACTGGCATTTTTAGCATTGGCAATCTTGATGACAGTGTTTACTTTGCCTGCATACTTTCAAGCGAGTTTGACTGTGAAATTGATATACATCGCTGCTATAGGGATGACTATGGCATTTACTTTTCAGTTCGTTTCAATACCTATGATGAGTTACATGCAAAAGATTATTGAAAATGAATATAAAGGCAGAGTTTTTTCATTGCTGAATTCTTTAGGAAATATATTGTTACCTGTTGGAACTTTATTCTTCGGCTTTTTATATGAATTTAAAGTTTACGTTTTAGTTAATTTATTTACTGCATTAGTTATAATTACGGTTACTACAATTTTGTTAAATAAAGATATCGTTAGAGAGAGTGAAATGATATACAACAAAAAATCTAATGCATAATCCGTTCTGAAATAAGTATTTATAAGCGGTTTAAAAATATAGTCTGTAATTATTTTCTGAATTTTCAATCTTGAAAATAGTACATCAAAATATTATTATGATAAAATTAGATTACTAAATTAAAGGGGTGCTTAATAGATGGATAATTTAACGTTTGAAATTGAACAAAGAGAGTTAGAAATTGAAAAAAATGAACTAGAACTCGAACAGAAAGAACTTGAGATTGAGCAGAGTGAACTAGAACTTGAGCAAAAAGAACTAGAACTTGAGCAAAAAGAACTAGAACTTGAACAAAATGAATTAGAACTTGAATAAGAAGAATAATAAAATAGAAATCTTAACAAAATAAACCTAGTATATAAAATCTTATACTAGGTTTATTTGTTTAATTTTTATTATCTCCGTTTAGTTTAATCGATATTTTAAATCTATAACTTCCTATGATAAAATCGATTATCTACATCTATTTTTGGAAAGTCTGTAGGTAATTCTGATTTTTTGATCTCATAAAAGTCGTTATTTCTATAAAAGTGCTGTGCGCTTATAAATTTATCAATTGTCCCTAGGTATATATCTGTTATATGTGCATCTTTAGATGCATCAATTACTTTATTCAATAATTTTTTACCTAATTTTAAATTTCTGAAATTCTGATTCACAAACATCTTCTTTAAAGCTGCATTATCGCTTGATAATTTCACCAGTCCTACTGTTCCGATAACTTTATCGTCTTCACTAAGTGCAATCCAGAATTGTCCACCACGCCCTAGATAGTGTAGCGGTATGTCTTCTAAATCACTTTGTTCTTCTCGTGTAATGTTTATGCCGAATTCGTTTCGCTGAATGTTTAATATAAATTCAATGATTTGTTCCTTATATATATCTTCATATTGAGTAATCTTATATTGCATATCGTCACCACCCAGATTTTTATTGAATAAAACCCCAGCATATATGCTGGGGGTATATTTATTGTAATAATAATCTTTCTTCGTCACGTGAATGAATTTCGTTCACGATAATGATACTTCTGAAGCTATCAAATATATTAGTTGAGAAACCTTCTTCGATTTGATGTTTTACTTGTTTGATAATTTGACGCATTATGTCATGATCGCGTTTAAGTTGTGTTACAGCGTCAGCCTTTTCAGGGTGATCCGCAACAACTTCACTATAAAAGCCATTCTCTTCTTCTTCCGCATCTGCATGACTAATGATGCGAGATTCAAAGAAGTCAACGATAGCGAGTACTTCCTGCTTTAAAGTTGCTTCATCATAGTCTTTATAGTTCATGATTAAGTCATCTGTCATTTGAACAGCAAGTGCGAGTCCTGTGTCGTGAATTTGTTTATGTGCATGTAACTGTTTTAACGATGGTCCTGTCATAGTATCATCTCCATATCATTTGTTGCTTATAGGATATCATATTTTGTTATGAATGACTTCTTTTGTTCTGTCTTGCACTCGTAATAAAACCGATTGCTAATATTGAAAGTAGTACAGTCCAGAAAATTAACTGCCATACTGGTGAATGTGGGAATTCATGTGGTAATACGTGTATCGAATCATGAGCGAGTACGAGTACGACAAGTTTCACACCAATCCATCCAACAATTGCAAATGCAGCTGCCTCAAGTCCAGGATATTTCTCCAGTAATTTGATGAAGTATGTTGCAGCAAATCGCATTAATACAACACCTAACATTCCTCCAGTAAACATTACTGCAAATTGTCCTGCATTAAGTCCCATAAAGTCCGGTCCTACATGTGGTAATGTAACAGCAATTGCGATTGCTGCAAGCATTGAGTCGATTGCAAAAGCTATGTCTGCAAATTCAACTTTCAGTACAGTCATCCAGAAGCCGCTACCTTTTGTTTCGTTGCCTTCTTCTTCCGCAATATTCGGTACGGACGGGTCATCGGCATGATTTTTATTCTTGAAGTATGTGTATAAACTTTTAGCGGACATAAACAGTAAGTATGCTGCACCAGCTGCTTGTATCCACCAGTACTTTGCAAGTACTGTAATAAAGAATAATGCAATTAATCTAAACACAAATGCACCAACTAAACCATAAAATAAAGCTTTCTTTCTTTGTTCTTCTGGCAAATGTTTTACCATAACTGCCATAACGATTGCATTATCTGCAGCAAGTAACCCTTCTAATAATACTAATACGACGATTACCCATGCATATGCTAATAAAATACTTGGATCCATATGTTCACTCCTTAAATTTTGAATATAAAAAGACCCATGCCAAAAAAGTATTGGCAAAGGTCTCGCTGAATGTAAATTCTTATAACGCCGGAAGTGAACACTTCGTAATGACGACATTATAATCGGGTTGCCCCTTAGCTACTCCCCTTCGACATAAGTCTTAGGATATTCGATTGATTTGTTACAACTATAACATATATTATTTTGTTTGACTATGGTAAAGAATTGGAAATTATCTTTTACGTTTATATAAATAGATAATACCAGCGATTAAAAGGATAACGATAATCATATAAAATACGTTTGAATACATATCGAAATAATAGAGTACTTTTTCCCAATTCTGTCCAAGAGCCATACCTAAATAAATGAGCACAGCGTTCCATATAATTGTCCCGATTGTTGTATAAATGATAAACGGAACAAGTGCCATCTGACTAAGTCCAGCAGGTATCGATATTAAACTTCTGATTAAAGGGACGAAGCGGCATAGGAAAACAGCGGTATAGCCATACTTGTTAAACCATTTGTTTGCTTTATGAATATCATCGATCTCCAGACGAAGGATAAAGCCATACTTATCAATAATTTTCTCAATTCTACGAAGGCCAAGTATATGTCCCAGGTAATATAGTATAATTGCACCACTCACTGCCCCAAGTGTTGAAGCAGTGAGCATACCGATAAAAGAAAGTTTTGGAGACTGGTCAACCATAAACCCACCAAAAGTTAATATAATTTCGGATGGGATAGGTGGAAATACGTTTTCAAGTAATATGAGTAAGAATACGCCTAAGTAACCGAACTGTTCCATGACGTGCATAATCCATTGCTGCATAATATCCTCCAAATAAATTGTATAATGTAAATATAACAATATTATTTAAGAAAATGAAATTATTACATCGATGAAAGGGTATATTTAAAATAACAAATAAGTGAGTATTTTATAATAATAGGAGGCTGTTATGGCAAAATTTCGAGAAATTTCAAATGAGGAATTATTCCCAACAGAAAAACAAGGTCCAACAATTGAGGGAATCGTGCTCTTTAAAACAGAAGCGGGTATCAGTGAGTTACAAGGTGCATATATTGCAACGAGCGAGCGTTTATTCATGAATATAGATATGGGTGAACGCGTGTATGAAAGAGTTGTTGGTATGCATGAAATTCACAGTATTGAACATAAGGCGGATGAACTGACAATGACATTTGATATTGGACCGATTACAATGGTGAATGTGAATGAAGAAAGTTTAAATAAATTTGTTGTTTTTATAGAGCGATATAAAGCGAGTAATTAGCATAATACATTAGGATATTTCTGTTAAATTTAATAATGCAGTGTTATATTAATAGTTAGAAAATTAGATAGAAGGGAATAGTACAATGAAATTTTGTGAATTACAACCGAGTGAATTTGAGTCCTTTGTAAATGAAAATTTTAGTCATTATACACAATCTAGAATTCATTTTGATTATAAGCATGAACATGACGAACCTGTATATTTAGTAGGTGTTAAAGAAGGAGATGAGGTATTAGCCGCATGTCTGTTAAATAGCGCACCTGCCTTTAAGTTCTTTAATTACTTTTATTCGCACCGTGGACCGGTAATGGATTATAACAATAAAGTACTTGTAGATTTATTTTACACGGAGTTAAAACAGTATTTAAAGGCGCGTAACGGCTTATTTGCACTCGTAGATCCTCATATCGTTATGAATTATAGAGATAGCGATGGTAACATCACAGAGGAAAAGGATGTCAAAGGCTTTATCGAACAACTGCAAGGGTTAGGGTATAAGCATAGAGGCTTTCCTGTAGGTTATTCGAATGATTCACAAGCGCGTTTCTTATCCGTACTGAATATTGAGGATAAATCAGAAGATGAACTGCTTAAAGAAATGGAGTATAAAACGCGAAGAAACATTAATAAAACGTATGAAATGGGTGTCCGTCTAAGAGATTTATCGATAGATGAGACGGATAAATTCTTCGAGTTGTTTAAAATGGCTGAAGATAAGCATGGCTTTTCATTCAGAGATTTTGATTACTTTGTTAAGATGCAGCAAATTTATAAAGACCAGTGCAGATTAGTATTAAGTTATATTGACCTTGATGAGCATCTGGATATATTGAGAAATGCATTAAATCAAAAAGAAGAAGAATATAATAAAGAAAAATTGAAATTAGACGAAAACCCTGACTTCAGAAAGCTGCGCAATAAAGTGGAGCAGCTGGAAAAAACAGTAGATAAAGATAAGAAAAAGATTAAAGAGATTGAAGCATTAAGACAGTCTGATGGTAAGATTCTTCATTTAGCAAGTGCATTATACATTCATAATGAACATGAGTTATATTACTTATCTAGTGGTTCTAACCCGAAGTATAATCAGTTTATGGGACCTTACAACATGATGTTTGAAATGATTAAATATGCGAAAAACTTAAATTTAAAAACATATAATTTCTACGGTGTAACAGGTGTATTTACTGAAGACGCTGAAGACTATGGTGTACTTAAGTTTAAGAAAGGCTTCAATGCACATGTTGAAGAATATATTGGAGACTTTATTTTACCGCTCAGTCCATTTTATAAATTATACGAATTAAAACAGAAGTTATAAAAAATAAGCCGATACTTTAAAAGTATCGGCTTATTTTTATCAGTTTTATATTATTCTATGATTTCTAAAGCGATTTCCATCATTTTAGTGAATGATGTTTGACGCTCTTCAGGAGTTGTTTCTTCGTGTGTTAATAAGTGATCACTTACAGTGAAGATACCAAGTGCACGAACATCTTCACCTGCGTAAGCTGCATTCATGTATAATCCTGCAGATTCCATTTCTACTGCCAAAATACCCATTGAACGCCATTTATCAGTCGCTTCTTTATTTGCATTGTAGAAGATATCCGATGATAATACGTTACCAACATGACTTACAGCGCCTTTTTCATCAGCTAACTGTTTCGCACGTGATAGTAAGTCGAAGTTTGCGATAGGGGCAAAGTGACCTGGTAAACCATATTGTGCAACGTAGTTAGAGTCAGTTGAAGCACCTTGAGCGATAATAATATCATACACGTTAATATCTTCCTGCATAGCGCCACAAGAACCAACGCGAATTAAGTTTTTCACACCGAACGTATGAATGAGTTCATATGAGTAAATACCGATTGATGGGATACCCATTCCAGTACCCATAACTGAAATACGCTTACCTTTATAAGTACCAGTATACCCAAACATGTTACGTACTTCGTTGAATTGAACAACATCTTCTAAGAAAGTATCTGCAATAAACTTAGCACGAAGTGGATCTCCAGGTAACAGAATAGTTTCTGCAATTGGATTATTTTCTGGTTTAATATGTGGTGTTGATTTAGACATAATGTAGTCTCCTTTAAGTTTATATTTGATTAACTTCAGTCTACCTCACAATATAGCCATCTTTCAAGCAAAGCTATGAGAAATACATAAGAATTGTAAAAATTACTATTTCCTAAGCACTTGTGTTGCAATCATCATTACAAATGACATCGTAATCATAATGAAAACCCATGCATATGCATAATCCATATGATTATTTTCAATTGCAACATATATAGCAGTCGGCATCGTTTCAGTAATACCAGGTATGTTACCAGCAAATATAAGGGTCGCACCAAACTCTCCGATTGCACGTGCGAATGATAATAGAATACCGGTTAATATCGCCGCTTTAGAAAGCGGAAGTGTGATGCGTGTAAACATGCGAATGCGACTTGCACCATCAATTTGTGCAACATGATAGAGTGATGATGGAATTTGTTCGATACCAATCTTTAGAGATTGATACATTAACGGTAAGGCAACGAGTGTTGAAGCGGTAATCGCTGCATAAATTGTAAATATAATAGGCTGGTGAAAAACAGCTGTAATGACCTTCCCGGCAAAACTTTCTTTGCCGAACGTAATGAGTAGAATAAAGCCAACAACAGTAGGTGGCAGCACCATCGGCATCATAATAATTGCTTCAAGAATCGTTTTACCTCTGAAATATTTCCCGGACAATAAAAAGTGTAATATAAGCGCGAGTATAAAGCTCAGCAATGTAGCGCTTATCGCAACTTTTAACGATATGACAATCGGTGATATGAAGTTTTCGTCTGTCAGTAAGTGCGCTAAAGTCATATGTATCCCTGCTTTTATAGTATTGATATCATTATATCTTAAAGATTGAAGATAAGCATTTAAATAAAAAGAGAGATAATAATATATCTCTCAAACTATGATGTCTTTTTTTTTTTGAATTCATCATTGATATAAATAGGACAACGCCGAGAATAATCATCATCCCGATAACTTGAATAAAATCAAATGGCTGCTTTAACCATATAATACTTAAAATCACAGCAGTTAGTGGTTCGATACATCCAAGCAGTGCTGTAAGCTGTGGATCGATAAATTTTACGCTGAGTAAATACAGGAAGAACGCTAAAGCGGTACCTACGATGATAACAAAAGCAAGGTACATAACAGCAGTGCCTCCCATTGAAAAAGGATTGATATGCCAATGACGGTTAAACACGCTGATGAAAATTCCTGCAAACAACATTGCCCATCCGATAATGACAAGGGGCTTATGATGAATGAATAGTCTTCCGGCATACATCGTATAAAATGCAGCAGCTACAGCGCTGAGTAATCCCCATATAATGGCTGCAGGTGCAACTACAACATTATTAATATTGCCGCTTGTTAATAGTAGAAAAGTACCGAAAGTTGAAGCAGCTATTATGATAAAGTCAATGACTCTGAAACTTGTTTTACGTGTAACAAGTAGAAATATAAGAATGACAATCGGTGCTAAATATTGCAGTAATGTAGCTACAGCAGCGTTACCTGCTTCTATTGATGCGAGAAATGTATACTGCACAGCCAGCATACCGAATATCGAATAGATGATTAGGTGAACCATCGTGTAACGATCTTTAAACACGTGGAATATCGGCTGATTTCTTATTAAAGCAAGAAGTAATAAGAATATGCCGCTAAAAAATAATCGTACAGTAATAAACCAATCCAGTGGCAGATTGAATGTCTGAAACATTTGCTGAGATACTGTTCCACCGATTCCCCAGAACATTGCGCCTAATGTTACAAGGATAATGCCTTTAGTTGTGTTACTCATGTCGTATACCCCTTATAAAGCGTATTATTAAAGATTATAGAGATTGTATATGCGAATTTCAATGTTATAACGCTTAAAAAAATATATTGCTTTTATAGCATGTACTTTATATAATTGGTTGGTAATGATAATCAATATCAATTGGAGGAAGAATGAATGAAGAAATTGCTCATGTTAATTGTTGCATGTATCGTAGTGCTTGCAGCATGTGGTAGTAAAGAAACAAAAACAGAGCGTACAGATGCGCAAGTTGAATTTAAAACAGATAGCGGTAAAACAATCAAGATTCCTAAAGCACCGAAGCGAATCGTTGTAATGGGTGCGAGTTATGCAGGGAATTTAATTGATTTAGGAGTAACTCCAGTTGGTGCAGATCAATATGCGTTCCAATCTGATATTTTAAAACCTAAGTTAAAAGGTGTAGAACAATTAAATCCTGGCGATATCGAGAAGATTGCGAAATTAAAACCAGACTTAATTATTTCTTTTGATACAGATAAAGATAACAAGAAATATGAGAAAATAGCGCCGACAATTCCTTTCACATATACAAAACACGGTTATTTAGAAGTACACGAATTACTAGGTAAAATTGTAGGTAAAGAAAAAGAGGCAAAAGCTTTTGTCGATAAGTGGCATGAAGAAACGAAAAAAGATGGAGAAGAAATTAAGAAACATCTTGGTGCTGACAAAACATATTCTATCTTCCAGTTCTTCCAGAAAGAAATTTATGTATACGGAGATAATTGGGGACGTGGTTCAGAGATTATTTATCAGGCATTCGGTTTAAAGATGCAGGATAAAATCGTAAAAGATGTTAAACCAACAGGCTGGAAGAAAGTGTCTTCTGAAAGCTTAGGCCAATATGCAGGTGATGTTGTACTTGTATCTAGTGATTCAGGTGCAGTCAGCAACACGGTAACAGAATCAAGCTTATGGAAAAACATGGACGCAGTTAAAAATAATCGTCTCGTAGAATATGATGCGGAGGATTTCTGGTTTAACGATCCAATCTCGTTAGAACATCAGAGAAAAGTATTAAAAGAGAAGTTAATGAACTTAAAATAATGATAACGGCTGGATATTCCGGCCGTTATTTTACCTTAATTGTCAACTTTATATTTTAAACAGTTGACGATTGTTGTAAAATAAATTTATTCTGTTGAAAAGAGGTAAAAGAAATGAAATTAAAAGATTTAGTCATCATCGCGATGTTTGCAGCATTAATTTCTGCAATGGGGATTATTCCACCAATTCCGGTACCTGGATTACCAGTACCAATCGTGCTGCAAAATTTAGGTATTATGTTAGCGGGTTGTTTATTAGGGCGTAAGAAAGGAACAATTGCTGTCCTCATCTTCCTGTTACTTGCAGCAGTCGGTGCACCTGTATTATCAGGTGGCCGCGGAGGATTTGCATTATTTTTCGGTCCGACAGGTGGATATTTATTGTCATACATTGTTGTAGCGTATTTAATTGGATTATTTACAGATAAGATGAAACAACTTTCAGTATGGAAAGTATTTATCATTAATGCGCTTGTCGGTGTCATCTTATGTAACTTAATCGGTGGTGCTTTTATGTCACAAAACTTACATATGGATTTAATAAAGGCATATATGTCTGTATTAGTATTCTTGCCAGGTGATTTCATTAAAGCATTACTGGCAGCAATACTTGCTGTAAGTTTACGAAAAAACCCACAAGTGAAGAGAAGCTTAAATATATAATAAAAAGCGCCTGAGTAGGCGCTTTTTATTATACATGTTTTATGTAATTAAACGATTAGGGTGACTATATACATTAAAGCTATCATCTCTTATAAAACCGATTGCGGTAATGTTTAAGTCATCGGCAAGCTTAATAGCAAGATCTGTCGGTGCAGATTTACTTAATATTATCCCGACGCCGATTTTAGAGGCTTTTATCAATATCTCTGAAGAGATTCTACCTGAGAATATTAATATTTTATCTTTAATCGGGATTCGATTTAAAATGCAGTGTCCGTATAATTTATCCATCGCATTATGTCGACCGATATCTGTTCGGTGTAAGTAGAAGTTGCCACCGTCACTAATTGCGGCATTATGCAAGCCTCCTGTAACTTGAAATGCCTTACTTTCACTTTGGAGATGCTGCATCATGCGGATAACTTCTTCTGGTGTTATCGTTTTGTCAGTAGTCGACACTTTAGATGTCTGCATGTCGTTAACAAAGTAAAACTGACGACTTTTACCACAACAGGAACTGATCAGCCGTTTAGAATGATTTGCGTGTATTGAATGAATCGCATGTGAAAGCGTAATATGACATAGTCCTTTAGAGTCATCAAGATGGAATTTCTCAATGTCACTGAACTTTCGGATAATACCTTCTGATGCGAGGAAACCGATAATTAGTTCTTCCATATATTCAGGTGTGCACACAATCGTTGCAAACTCTTCGTTATTAATGTAGATCGTTAGTGGGAATTCTGTTGCAATTTGATCACTGACTTCATGCAATGCATCATTTTCAAATCTCATTATTTTGTTTGTAACGTAAACTTCATGCGTCATAATAATTCCCCCTTTATATATCATATCAAATTATGTATGCTACGTAATTGTCATTTACTTGAAAAGTTCAATTTTTCAATGATTTCTTTTATTTTAACCTATAGGGATTCCCCTACATACTTTAGGACATTCCCCAATGGCTCTCTTTTGTGAAAAGTTTCATAATCTATAGTAAGAGGGCAAATGTCTAAAAGGAGTGTTGTAAATGGCAATAGGAACAGGATTACGTTTCTTTAAACCTACAGAAAAGTTCAATGGAAATTGGTCAGTGTTAGAAGAGAAAAGTCGCGAGTGGGAAAAGATGTACCGACAACGCTGGAGTCACGATAAAGTTGTAAGAACGACACACGGTGTAAACTGTACTGGTTCATGTTCATGGAAAGTATTCGTGAAAAACGGCATTATCACATGGGAAAACCAGCAAATCGATTATCCATCATGTGGGCCGGATATGCCGGAATTTGAACCCCGTGGCTGTCCACGTGGTGCTTCATTCTCTTGGTATGAATATAGTCCGTTACGCATTAAGTTCCCGTATGTACGCGGTGTTTTATGGCGTATGTGGCAGGAAGCTTTAGAAACAACTGGAGATCCGGTTCGTGCGTGGCAATCAATTGTTGAAGATGAAACAAAAGCAAAATCTTATAAGCAAGCGCGTGGTATGGGTGGTCACGTACGTGTAAACTGGCGTGAAGTGACACAACTTATTGCAGCGCAATTAATTTATACGATTAAAAAATATGGTCCCGACCGTATCGCAGGGTTTACACCAATTCCTGCGATGAGTATGATTTCGTATGCATCAGGTGCACGTTTCATCTCGTTACTTGGTGGAGAAATGTTATCGTTCTATGACTGGTACGCGGACTTACCACCTGCATCACCGCAAATTTGGGGTGAGCAGACAGACGTACCAGAATCAAGTGACTGGTATAATGCCGGATATATTATTATGTGGGGGTCTAACGTACCATTAACACGTACGCCGGATGCGCACTTTATGACAGAAGTACGATATAAAGGAACGAAAGTTGTATCAGTTGCTCCAGACTATGCTGAAAACGTTAAGTTTGCAGATAACTGGTTAGCACCGAATCCTGGTACAGATGCGGCGCTTGCGCAAGGTATGACGCACGTTATTCTTGATGAGTTTTATGAAAAGCGCCAGGAACCAATGTTTATTAATTACGCAAAACAATATACAGACATGCCGTTCTTAATTATGTTAGATAAACATGAAGATACATTAAAAGCAGGACGATTCTTACGTTCAAGCGATTTAGGAGATACTTCTGAACATAGCGAGTGGAAACCGGTCGTATATGATGATATATCAGATTCAATTGTTGTGCCTAACGGTACGATGGGACAACGATGGGAAAAAGATGTGAAGTGGAATATTAAATTAGAAACAACAGACGGTACTAAAATTGACCCTGCAATGACGATTAAAGATAAAGATCATGAAGTTGTAGAAATTGTGTTCCCATTCTTTGATAACGCAGGTAACGGAACGTTCAAACGTCCAATTGCAGCGAAGAAAGTAACGCTTGCAGATGGTACGGAGCAATATGTTGCGACAATTTATGATCTAATGCTTTCACAATATGGTGTTAATCGCTTCAATACTGCATTAGAAGCGCAAGGATATGACGATGAAAACTCTATTTACACACCAGCATGGCAGGAAAGAATTACAGGTGTAAAACAATCAATCGTTGTTCAGATCGGTCGAGAATTTGCACAAAATGCAATCGATACAGGTGGACGCTCTATGATTATTATGGGTGCAGGTATCAACCACTGGTTTAACTCAGATACGATTTATCGTTCAGTATTAAACTTAGTTACATTATGTGCAACACAAGGTGTAAACGGCGGAGGCTGGGCACACTATGTAGGTCAGGAGAAATGTCGTCCGATTGAAGGCTGGTCAACAATTGCATTCGCAAAAGACTGGCAAGGACCACCAAGATTACAAAACGCAACGAGCTGGTTCTACTTTGCTACAGATCAGTGGAAATATGAAGAGTCAGGCGTAGATACATTAACATCACCACTTGCTGAGAATGTAAAACATCAGCACCCGGCAGATTATAATGTACTTGCTGCACGTCTCGGATGGTTGCCATCTTATCCGCAGTTTGATACGAATAGCTTATTATTCGGTGAAGATGCGCGTGAAGCGGGTAACTTTACGAATGAAGAAGTTTTAAAACGTGCTGTTGAAAGCGTTAAATCACGTGAAACGAAATTTGCAGTAGAAGATCCAGACAATAAGAAGAACCACCCGAAAACATTATTCGTATGGCGTTCTAACCTAATTTCTTCTTCAGCAAAAGGACAAGAGTACTTTATGAAACATTTATTAGGTACAAAGCATGGTTTACTCGCTGAACCAAATGAAACTGAAAAACCTGAAGAAATCGTATGGCGTGAAGATACTGAAGGTAAATTAGACTTACTAGTAGCACTTGACTTCCGTATGACAACAACGCCACTTTATGCAGATATCGTATTACCGGCTGCGACTTGGTATGAGAAGCATGATATATCTTCTACAGATATGCATCCATTTGTACATCCGTTTAACCCGGCGGTCGATCCGCTCTGGGAGTCAAGAAGTGACTGGGATATTTATAAATCAATCGCGAAGACATTCTCTGAAATGTCAGAACGTCACTTAAAAGGTACATTCAAGGACGTTGTCACTGCACCACTTGCACACGACTCACAGCAGGAAATCTCGACACCTATGGGAATCGTTCGTGACTGGACGAAAGGTGAAGTAGAAGCAGTACCAGGTAAAACGATGCCAGGATTTGCAGTTGTAGATCGTACGTATACAGATGTGTACGATAAATATGTATCAGTAGGACCTTTACTGGAAAATGGTAAAGTTGGTGCACACGGCGTAAGCTTCAGCGTTAAAGAAGAATACAATGAGTTACGCGCGATGGTTGGTACTTACGAAGACGACACAGTGAAAAATGGATTGCCAAGAATTGATACAGCAAAACGCGTGGCAGATGTTATCCTGAATGTTTCATCAGCAACAAACGGTCACGTATCACAAAAGTCATATGAAGATTTAGAAAATCAGACAGGTATGGAATTAAAGGATATTTCAGCAGAACGTGCAGCTGAAAAAATTACATTCCAGAACATTACAGCACAACCGCGTGAAGTTATACCGACAGCAGTATTCCCGGGTTCAAATAAATTAGGTCGTCGTTATTCACCATTTACGACGAACATTGAACGTCTCGTTCCGTTTAGAACGTTAACAGGTCGTCAAAGTTATTATATCGACCACGAAGTGTTCCAGCAGTTCGGTGAGTCACTGCCTGTTTATAAACCGACATTACCACCAATGGTATTCGGTACGAAAGACAAAAAGGTTAAAGGTGGCGTTGATAGTTTAGTATTACGCTATTTAACACCGCACGGTAAGTGGAATATCCACTCAACATACCAGGATAATTTGCACATGCTAACATTATTCCGCGGTGGTCCAACAGTATGGATCAGTAACGAAGATGCAGCGCAACATGATATTAATGATAACGACTGGTTAGAAGTTTATAACCGTAACGGTTTGGTGACAGCGCGTGCTGTTGTATCGCACCGTATGCCACGCGGCACAATGTTTATGTATCATGCACAGGATAAACATATTCAAACACCAGGTTCTGAAATTACAGATACACGTGGTGGATCACATAATGCACCAACACGTATTCACTTAAAACCAACACAACTTGTTGGTGGCTATGCACAAATTAGTTACGGATTTAACTATTACGGTCCGATTGGTAACCAACGTGATGTTTACGTTGCTGTACGTAAGATGAAGGAGGTTGATTGGCTTGAAGATTAAAGCACAAGTCGCAATGGTAATGAACTTAGATAAATGTATCGGATGCCATACGTGTAGTATTACATGTAAGAGTACGTGGACAAACCGTCCAGGTGCTGAATACATGTGGTTCAACAATGTAGAAACAAAGCCGGGTATCGGTTATCCGAAACGCTGGGAAGACCAGGAAGTATATAAAGGGGGATGGCAATTAAACAGTAAAGGTAAACTAGAGCTTAAATCAGGTTCTAAACTTTCTAAAATTGCTTTAGGGAAAATTTTCTACAACCCTGATATGCCAGAAATGAAAGATTATTATGAGCCATGGACTTACAACTATGCAAATCTTACGAACGCAAAAGAACAAAAGCATTCACCAGTTGCAACAGCTGAATCATTAGTAACAGGTAAAAAGATGGACTTAGAATGGGGACCAAACTGGGAAGATGATTTAGCAGGTGCACATATTACAGGACCAACAGACCCAAACATTCAAAAGATTGAAGAAGAAATAAAATTCAATTTCGAACAATCATTTATGATGTATTTACCAAGGTTATGTGAACACTGTTTAAACCCATCTTGTGTCGCAAGTTGCCCAAGTGGTGCGATGTATAAACGAGATGAAGATGGTATCGTGCTTGTCGACCAGGATGCATGTCGTGGCTGGAGATATTGTATGACAGGTTGTCCTTACAAAAAAGTTTACTTCAACTGGAAAACGAATAAAGCTGAGAAGTGTACATTCTGCTTCCCGCGTGTTGAAGCAGGGCTTCCGACAGTTTGTTCTGAAACATGTACAGGACGTATGCGTTATTTAGGTGTGTTACTATATGATGCTGACCGCGTATTAGAAGCAGCAACTGTGAAAGATCCACAAGATTTATATCAGGCACAACTTGATTTATTCTTAGATCCACATGATCCTGAAGTAATTGCACAGGCTGAACGTGATGGTATCGCGCAGGACTGGATTGAAGCAGCTCAAAACTCACCGGTGTATAAACTGGCAATTGAATATAAACTTGCATTCCCATTACATCCGGAATACCGTACATTACCGATGGTGTGGTACTGCCCGCCATTAAGCCCGATTATGAACTACTTTGAAGGTAAAGATTCGATTAAAAATCCAGATATGATTTTCCCTGCAATTGAAGAAATGCGTTTACCTATTCAATATTTAGCGAATATGTTAACAGCAGGCGATGCGAAAACTGTAAAAGAAGCGCTTCAACGTATGGCGATGATGCGTAGCTATATGAGAGCCGTTTCAAGTGGTAAAGATTTTGATGAGTCGCGTTTAGATCGTGTTGGTATGACAGCACATCAAGTGAAGCAGATGTATCGTTTACTCGCAATCGCGAAGCATGAAGATCGATTTGTTATTCCAACATCGCATAAAGAAGGGTACATGAATACGTATAGCGCTCAAGGTGGCGAGGGTTATACGAGCGATAACTTCGGTGCGGATTGTGATGGTTGTGGACCAGTTCCGGCTGGAAAATCTGGTAAAGAAGTTTATGAAGACAACTTCTACGGAGGCATTTGGCGTGATTGATTTAAATAAACTTTATGACTATAAACGAGCATTCGGATTCTTTAGCCACCAGCTCGTTTATCCTGAGAAATTAAATTTTCATCCGAGAGAATTTGATGGGGTATTTGCAGAAGACCATCCAGCATACGAAGCGGTAAATCAATACTGGAAAAATATGCATGAAATCAGTTTATCTGAAATTCAGGAAGTATATACATCAACGTTCGACTTTGAGAAGAAAACGACATTGTACATGACATATGTTAAGTTTGAAGATAAGAAAGAACGCGGACAAATGCTTGCACGTCTGAAAGTGTTATATGAAATGTTTGGCCTTGAAATGCCATCATCTGAACTGTCAGATTTCCTGCCATTAATGTGCGAATTTATTTATGCAGCAGACTGGCGCGGAGATGACCGTGCGGAAGAAAGTATGGGGCTGTTATTAATGGTCATTGAAGATGGGACGTATAACTTATTACAAGCATTAGATCACATTAAGAGCCCTTATTATCATCTAATATTAGCAATAAGAGAAACGTGCAAAGCATGTTTAATTAAAGACGAGAATGAGGTGACGGTAAATGGGTGATCAATTACTGTGGGTAATTTATCCGTATGCTTGTATCGCAATATTTATTATCGGCCATATTTTTAGATTTAAGTATGACCAATTTTCATGGACGGCAAAGTCGAGTGAATTTGTAGAGAAGAAGTCATTGATGTGGGGCAGTATTTTATTCCACTTAGGGATTATTCCAGTTATTATGGGGCACGTAGTAGGTCTTGGAATTCCTGCAAGCTGGTTGCGAGCAATCGGTGTTAGTGACCATTTATATCACATTGGTGCAGTATATATCGGAAGTATATTCGGTATCGTGACTTTGATTGGTATGTTGTTATTAACAGCACGTCGCGTAACAAATGAAAATGTAAGAAAGTTAAGTTCATTATCAGATATACTTGTGAATTTTCTATTGTTATTTATCGTGTTTATCGGCTGTTACTCAACGATTGTAACGAATGCGACGATACCTGATTTTGATTACCGAAATACTATTTCTGAATGGTTCCGTGGATTGCTTATATTAAGACCTGAAGCGGGCTACATGGAAGGTGTACCGTTATCATTTAAGATACACGTATTAACAGGATTTTTAATTACAGCGCTATGGCCGTTTACACGATTAGTACATGTATGGAGTGTGCCGGTAAATTATGTAGGACGTAGCCATATATTATATCGTAAACATAAACAATAAGTTATAATCAGAAGGCAAAGGAGTGAAAGAGATGTATGATTACCAAATAATCATTGATCAATTGAGAGAATCTCTAGATGTAGATTTTATCGGACTCGCGATGCCTTCTGATTTAATTTTACAGACAGATATTCATTGGCTATATGTTACTGGTGAAACAAATGAAAGATATAAGAAGATAGAATTAAAAAAAGGAAAAGGCGTCGCAGGGATTGTTATAAAAACTGGACGTGACTGGATGGAACTTGATGTAGCATCCAGCAGTTTACAATCACACATGTTTGATTTTCCAATCATTCGCTTCGAAAAACTTACAAATTTTCTTGCGGTACCATTATGGAAATATAATCAAGTTGCCGCGGTATTACTCATAGGTAATAGAAATAAGAGAACTTTTACGCTTACAATGCACGAACAGTTAAAAGCACAGTTAGATAAAGGTTTAGGTGCTTTCTATCGCAAGGATGTGATTAATAGTGTCCGAATTTAAAACATATCCTGAACAGCAACTTGAAAGTGCACTAATTGATGCGTTTTATCATGATACAGATGAAATCATCATTTTTATTGATGAGGATAATCGTATTCTGAAGATGAATGAAGCAGCAGAAAAAGTAATTCATATGCATGATAATATTGCAGGCCTTACGAGAAACCTTTGTCGTACTTGTCTCGGTGTAACAAGTGAACATGCGTTAATGGCGTGCAGAGATTGTTTTATTAAACGTGAAGAAAATAATCAGTCATTCCAGATTTTCCTGAAGGATGAAATGGGGGAGCCGAAACCTTATTCTGCTTCATATGTTGTATTAAAGCAGTTAAAAGGCATTAAAGTTCTGACATTACAAAATATTTCCCAACAAATAAAAACGCAGGAAATATTGCATCAAAAAACGATTACTCAAAAGATTATGAGTGCTCAGGAAAATGAACGCAAAAGAATTTCACGAGAATTACATGACAGTGTTATTCAGGAATTATTAAACGTATCAGTTGACATCAGACTACTGAAGTATAAAACTGAAGAAGAGAAAGAAAAACACCTTCAGCTTATGGAGGGCACGATATCACGACTTATGGATGATATTCGTAACTTGTCGCTGGAACTTAGACCGTCATCACTCGATGATTTAGGCCTTGTAGCTGCATTTAAGTCTCACTTCAAACAACTTGAGAAAAGTTATGGGCTTGAAGTGATTATGGATGAGAATATTCAGGATATGCGTTTTTCGAATGAGATTGAAACATCAGTGTATAGAATAACGCAGGAAGCGATATTAAATGCTTTAAAGTATGCAGACGTAGATGAAGTCAATGTGCTGATACAAAAAGATGATTCAGAATTAACAGTAGAAATAAGTGATAGTGGAGATGGGTTTACACCAGGAGAGACACCGAAAAGTTCCGGACTTGGCTTATTTGGTATGCAGGAACGTGCAGCTATCGTCAACGGACACGTTGAGATAAATAGCGAAAAGGGCAAAGGTACGTTTGTAACATTAACCATCCCACTTTAGGGGGATATAAATGAAAATAGTAATTGCGGATGATCATGCGGTAGTGCGTACAGGATTCTCAATGATTTTAAATTATCAGGAAGATATGGAAGTTGTTGCGACAGCGGCTGACGGTATGGAGGCATTTCAAAAGGTGTCTCAGCATAAACCGGACGTGTTAATCATGGATTTGAGTATGCCGCCTGGAGAATCCGGATTGATTGCGACGGGTAAGATTAAAGAAGCATTCCCAGAAACGAAGATATTAATATTAACGATGTATGATGATGAAGAGTATTTATTTCATGTACTAAAAAATGGTGCGAACGGTTATATTCTTAAAAACGCACCAGATGAAGAGCTTGTTAAAGCTGTACAGACAGTTTACAAAGAAGGAACTTATATAGATCCGAAGATGGCAACTTCTCTTGTACATGAACTCATACATCACGATACAGAGTATTCGGCAAAGAATGACCATTTAAAGATATTAACGAAACGAGAATTAGAAATACTGCCTTTAATTGCTAAAGGATATGGTAATAAAGAAATTGCAGAAATGCTTTTTGTTTCTGTTAAAACAGTAGAGGCACATAAAGCGAGAATTATGGACAAGCTGGAGCTTAAAAGTAAGCCGGAACTTGTGGAATATGCGCTTAAGAAAAAATTACTTGAGTTTTAAATGAGGAACTCCGTAAAAAAGGTAGTGACGTGATGCAATTTCAAACAAAGATGAAAGCACTTCGTATATTAGAGAATGAACATCTGCTCATTCGATCGTTACTTCACGAATGGTATCAGATAATGATGGATGTAAAGCAGACGGACGCGATGTTATCGAAGTATCATAAGTTAAGAATGTTAAAAGAGAAAGTATCGGATTTTCTGCCAATTCTTGATAAACACCAGGCAAAAGAAGAGCGATTTTTCTTTCCGATTCTCGGAAGTTACATCGGAACAGATCAAGGTCCGATAATCACAATAGAGGCAGAACATGATGAGATGGCACAATATTTCAATCATTTTATCGGTGTTACGAATATGATGGAACTCAGTACAGAAGACATTAACCTGCTATTAAACGATTTAAATGAAGGGTACGAAATTTGTATGGTCCATATGTACAAAGAAGAAAGTGTACTGTTCCAGATGGCTGAGAAAGTATTCAAAATTAAAGACGAAGAAACTTTGCTTGAGGCTGTTAATACGAAGATAATATAAGAATAAGATTCGAAACGATACCGTGTTTCGAATCTTTTTTCTTATATAGGGATTTAACCTATACATAGGGGGAATTCCCCAATGTTAAATGAATCACAATCACCTTAAAATATATTTGTATAGTAAATCACAAACTTATGAAAAAGGTGAAGACGATGAACAAATCAACAGGTAAAGTACAATTACCCTTACAGACGTTAAGTTTAGTTGCAGGATTTATGGCATGGACAATTATTGCGCCACTTATGCCATTTATGTCACAGGAATTTACGATTCCGGAAAGTCAAAAAGCGATTATTTTAGCAATTCCAGTAATTCTTGGATCTATATTACGTATTCCTCTAGGCTATTATGCTAATTTAATCGGCGCAAGAAAAGTATTTTTATTCTCATTTATCTTTTTATTAATTCCTGTATTCTTACTGAGTATGGCACAATCAACAACGATGCTTATGGTTGCAGGACTTTTTCTAGGAGTTGGTGGTGCAATCTTCTCAGTAGGTGTTACGAGTGTACCGAAATATTTCCCGAAAGAAAAGCATGGTTTAGCGAATGGTATTTATGGAATGGGGAATATCGGAACTGCTGTATCAGCGTTTGCAGCACCACCGATTGCGAATGCAATTGGATGGAGCAATACTGTTAAATCTTATTTAGTCGTTATGGCATTATTTGCTTTACTGAACTTCTTATTAGGGGATAAAGATGAACCTAAAGTAAAGCAACCATTAATGGATCAAATTAAAGGTGTGTTACCGGAATATAAATTATACTTACTGAGCTTCTGGTACTTCATTACATTTGGTTCATTCGTAGCATTCGGATTATTTTTACCAAACTTTTTAGTTAACAACTTCGGTTTAGATAAAGTAGATGCTGGTGTTCGTACAGGTACATTTATTGCGATTGCAACGTTGCTTCGTCCAATTGGTGGAGTGCTCGGTGATAAATTACGTGCTATGGACGTGCTTAAAGTTGTATTCGTTGGTTTAATTATTGGTGCTGCAATGTTATCTATTAACCATCAAATTTTCTTCTTTACTGCAGGATGTTTAATTATTTCAGCATGTGCCGGTTTAGGAAATGGACTAATTTTCAAACTAGCACCAACGTATTACTCTAAACAAGCTGGTATTGTAAACGGCATCGTTTCAATGATGGGTGGTTTAGGTGGTTTCTTCCCGCCACTAGTTATTGCCGCTTGTGCAGCAAACTTCGGTACAAACAAGCCAGCTTTTGCCTTCCTTGCAGTGTTTGGTATAATTGCATTAATAACAATGTTCTGGATGGACAAAAAAGAAGGCAGAAATTAGGGGATGACATATGCGATATGACAGACAAATAAAATTTTATGGTATCGGCCAGGAAGGTCAGGAGAAACTCTCTCGTAAGACTGTTGGTATTGTAGGATGTGGTGCATTAGGTACGCATCTTGCAGAATCCTTGGCAAGATGCGGTGTAAGTAAAATTGTGATTGTCGATCGCGATTATGTTGAACTCTCAAATTTACAACGACAATCACTTTTTAAGGAACAAGATGCGATTGATGCGACGCCTAAAGTGATTGCTTGTGAACGTGAAGTTAAAGCAATTCGAAGTGATATTCAAATTGAAACATATATCAATCATCTTGATGCGCCGCTTTTAGAAGCGGCGTTTTTGCAATGTGATTGTATATTAGATGCGACCGACAATTTTGAAACACGATTGCTTATTAATGATTTCTGTTATAAATATAATATTCCATGGATTTATGGTGCATGTGTAGAATCCACTTATGTAGCATGTCCTTTCATTCCTGGTGTAACACCTTGCTTTAATTGTGTGATGGGTATGTTACCCGTAATGAACAGAACTTGTGATACAGTAGGTGTTATAGAACCCGCTGTGAGTATGGCAACGAGTTTTCAGATGATGTATGCATTAAAACTGTTAACAGATACACCATTCGATGCGAAATTAGTATTCGGAGATGTATGGCAGATGGATCATACGGCACTGAAGTTTTCAAGAATGTTTAATGAGCGTTGTTCAACGTGCGGGGCACATGCATCATACCCGGCACTTAGTCAGCAAACGCATGAAACGATGTTATGTGGTAGAGATACATTACAGATTGTGACAGCGTTCAGTGATGAAGATTTGTTGAAACATTTACAATCGTTGTCTATCATATTTCAGGAGACGCCTTATTTTATAAGATTTAAGTTTGATAATCATCCGATTGTATGGTTTAAAGGTGGCCGTATGTTAATTCATGACGTCAAATCAATGGCTGAAGGTAAGAAAGTTTATCATCAATTATTTGGTTAGGAGAGATAGTAATGGAACATTCTAATGAAGTACGTAAACAATTAAATGTAGGTGTTATTACAGTAAGTGACACGAGAGATTATGATACAGATAAGGGCGGAAAAGCGATTATTGAACAATTAAAAGATATCGAAATCGATGTTTCACGTGAACATTATTTAATCGCTAAAGATGATCAGGCTGATATTAGAGCGAGTATTATGAAATTGTTGCATGACAAAGTGGATGTCATTATTACGACAGGTGGGACAGGCGTTGCAAAACGTGATGTTACGATTGAAGTGGTGACGTCGATTATCGATAAAGAAATGGAAGGCTTCGGTGAAATATTCCGTTATTTAAGCTATACAGAAGATGTGGGCACACGCGCAATGCTTTCACGTGCGTTATGTGGTACGAAAGATAATACGGTAATTTTTTCAATACCGGGCTCAGTTGGTGCAGTAAATCTTGCAATGAAAAAGCTCATTACACAGGAAATCCATCACATTGTGCATGAGCTTAATAAGTAATTAACGGTTAAAGTCTCCATTTTTTCCGCCTGATTTATGTTCGAGATAAGTTGGGCCGATAATCATACCTTTATCAACTGCTTTTGTCATATCATATATTGTAAGTGCTGTAGCACTTGCACCCGTTAAGGCTTCCATCTCAACACCTGTTTGTCCGGTCGTTTTAACGGTACAAGTGATTAATATTTCATAACCATCAGTCGTGTCCCATTCGAATGCAATATCGATGCCACTTAAATTCAGTGGATGACACATTGGGATAATTTGTGCGGTATTCTTTGCAGCCATAATACCTGCGACTTGTGCAACACCAAGAACATCGCCTTTTTTATTCTTGTGGTTGATAATTTGGTCATAAATTACTGCGTTTACTTTTATAGAACTTTTAGCGACAGCAGTTCGCGTTGAGATAGGCTTATCAGATACATCTACCATCTTAGCGCGTCCTTGTTCGTTAAAGTGTGTTAAATTATTCATTATTTCACTTCCTTTTTTATATACTATAACTATCATACTACATTTAGAGAAAGTAGGATAACGATGCTTGAAAAACGTACACCCATTCCAGTAACTGAAGCGATAGATAAATGTTTAAAATATGCTAAATATAAATCAGTAACAAAAAAGTACTACACTGATAGCTTGGGCGATACATTAGCTGAAGATATTATTGCAACGTATGATATCCCGATGTTTGACAAGTCACCATATGATGGCTTTGCAATTGTCAGTGGATCTTCAGAAGGCGCAACTGGTGATGAAAGAAAATTATTTAAAGTTATCGATCATATCGGCGCCGGACACGTAAGCGATGTACAACTAAAAGATAACGAAGCAGTACGTATTATGACGGGCGCACCAATTCCAAAAGGTGCTGATGCTGTCGTAATGCTTGAACAAACGACGCCAACAGAAGACGGATTTACGCTGAGAAAAACCTTTACACCGGGTGAAAACATTTCGAAGCAAGGTGAAGAATGTAAACAAGGTGAAGTTGTTATTCCGAAAGGGACAAAAATTACTGCAGGGGTCATAGCAGTTCTTGCGACGTTTTCGTATGAGTACGTGAACGTTTATCAAAAGCCAACTGTTGCACTTATCGCTACTGGTTCAGAACTTGTAGAAATTAATGAACCACTTACACCTGGGAAAATTAGAAATTCGAATGGACCGATGATTGCATCACTTTGCAAGGCGATGGATATTGAAGTGAAAGATTATCGTGTTCATGGTGATGATTTCGATGCGCTATACGAAGTCGTTCGTAATGCACTGGATGCACATGACATCGTAATTACTACGGGTGGTGTAAGTGTTGGTGACTTCGATTTCATGCCTGAAATTTATAAAAAGCTTTCAGCAGAAGTACTATTTAATAAAATTGCGATGCGACCAGGTAGCGTAACAACTGTTGCAGTAAGTGATGATAAATTTCTATTCGGGTTATCCGGAAACCCAAGTGCTTGTTATACGGGGTTTGAGTTATATACGAAACCTGTACTGCGTAAAATGATGGGGCAGAATGAAGTATATCCGACGGTAATTAAAGCAACGCTTTCTGAAGACTTCACGAAAGCAAACCCATTTACTAGGTTTATAAGAGCAGATTTAGATTACCGTAATATGATGGTAGCACCGAGTGGATTTAATAAGAGTAATGCAGTAATCGCTATTGCAAAAAGTAACAGCATGATTGTTTTACCTGGGGGAACGAGAGGGTTTAAACAAGGTGACACTGTAGATGTCCTGTTAACAGATCTTTCTTGTCAGGATACATCATGGTAAAAGTGTTGCAAGTCGTCGGTTTTAAAAAGTCTGGAAAAACAACGACGATGAATCGAATTATTAAACAATTGAAAGCAATGAATTATGAAGTGTCTGTTATTAAACACCATGGTGAAATTGGCGGACAGGAAATCGATATTCCAAGAACGCGTGATCATATAACATATATAGAAAGTGGTGCAGATGAAAGCATCGTTCAGGGATATGCGTATATTCATAAATTGAGGAAAAACGAATCGATTGAACTCCAGTCAATTATCGAAGAAGAAGTAACATGTAAGGATATTGTACTTGTAGAAGGTTATAAACAGGCACATTACGATAAAATTGTACTTTATAACAATGCTGAAGATAAGGAGACATTATCTCAGTTACAAAATATTAAAATAATGGTAGATACATCTGTTGATAGCGAACAAGTGATTAAGGAATTTATACAAAGTTGGGTAGGTGACACACGTGAAACAATTTGAGATTGTAACAATGCCGATAGATGTTGAGCATTATCGCAAGATGACGGTAACACCTCATCAAGGTGCAGTATGTGTATTTACGGGAATCGTCAGAGAATGGACACAAGGTATTAAAACGGAGTATCTGGAATACGAAGCATATGTACCGATGGCAGAAAAGAAATTAGAACAAATCGGGCAGGAAATCAATGAGAAATGGCCAGGGACGATTGTAAGTATCGCACATCGTATCGGTAATCTTGATGTATCTGAAATTGCTGTCGTTATTTGTGTTTCTAGCCCACACCGAAAAGATAGTTACGCTGCAAATGAATATGCAATTGAACGCATTAAAGAGATTGTTCCGATATGGAAAAAAGAAATATGGGAAGACGGAGAACAGTGGATCGGTGGCCAAAGAGGTTACCATCCGAACTATAAGGGGTGATATGATGAAAGTATTATATTTTGCACATATTAAAGCAAAACTGGACCGCACGGAAGATCAATTTTCGTTTGCTGAACCTATTACAGTAAATCAGTTTAGAAATCATTTATATGAAACGTATCCGGCAATTCGTGAAGAGCAATTTCAAATTGCTGTTAATGAAGAGTTTGTCCGTGACGAAGATGTAATCCATAACCATGATGTAGTTGCATTAATCCCACCTGTTAGTGGTGGCTAAATGATAGGTGTGATATTAGCAGGAGGTGCTTCTACACGATTTGGCAGCAATAAAGCACTTCATAAAATCGATGGCAAACCATTTTATGAGCATGTATATGAAGCATTTAAAGAAAGTGATGTATCGCGTATTGTTTTAAGTACGAATAAAAAGATGACATCATACTTCGAATCGGAAATTAAAGAGAAACAGCTTGATATGCATGTAGTTACGGATATCGAAGCGGATTGTGGTCCGATGTCAGGTATATACACTGTAATGGAAACGAGTGCTTCAGAAAGTTACTTCGTCGTCTCTGTTGATACACCGTTTATAACAACAGAAGCGATCAACTATCTTATTAGTTGTTTTAATAAACGAAGTGTAAATGCGCTTTGTTATAAGGATAACTTACAAGTACATCGCACAATTGCGATTTATCATCGTTCGTTACTACCTGTTATACGAGAAAGTATAGGACAAAAGCGTTATGCATTAAAACAATTGACGGCTGAGGCGCAGTTAATTCCCGTTTCAGGAGTAAGCGACGAAAGCGAATGGTATGCTAATATAAATACAAAGAATGATTTACAGAACGTAAGGAGGGTGACAAATGGAACAAATAACAGATAAATTAGGACGCCCGATTAGAGATTTGCGTATTTCTGTAACAGATCGCTGTAACTTCCGTTGTACATATTGCATGCCGAAAGAAATATTTGGTGATGACTATGTTTTTCTGCCGAAAGATGAACTGCTTTCATTTGAAGAGTTAACGCGTATTGCAAAAGTATATGCACAGCTCGGTGTTAAGAAAGTAAGGATTACAGGTGGAGAGCCGTTATTGCGTAGAGATTTACCGGATTTGATACGGGAAATCAATGCGATAGAAGGTATAGAAGATATCGGTTTAACGACGAATGGATTATTGCTAAAAAAGCATGGACAAGCATTATACGATGCAGGTTTACGTCGCATAAATGTGAGTTTAGATGCGTTGGATGAAACGTTCGAAGCGGTCAATGGACGT
The DNA here is from genome assembly GCF_020097135.1 of Macrococcus armenti. Classification (NCBI taxonomy): domain Bacteria; kingdom Bacillati; phylum Bacillota; class Bacilli; order Caryophanales; family Staphylococcaceae; genus Macrococcus; species Macrococcus armenti. The sequence goes on from NZ_CP083608.1 coordinate 157,820, forward strand.
GGTATAAAAGCAGAACAAATATTAGAACAAATTGATTATGCTGTTTCTATCGGATTACAAGTTAAAGTGAACATGGTAATCCAAAAAGGTATGAATGACCATCAGATGATTCCGATGGTGAAGTACTTTAAAGATAAAAAAATAACATTGCGATTTATTGAATTTATGGATGTCGGCAATGATAATGGATGGAATTTTGATAAAGTAATTACGAAACAGGAAATGATAAATCACATTTCAGAGCATTTTAATATTAAACGTGAGCAACCTAAATATTTTGGTGAAGTTGCGAAATATTATGTCCATGACAATGGTGCGAAACTTGGATTTATTACAAGTGTTTCAGAGTCATTTTGCTCAACATGTACAAGAACACGCTTAAGTTCCGATGGTAAGCTATTTGGCTGTTTATTTGCAACGGACGGCTATGATTTAAAAGCATTTATTAGAAGTGGTGTGACAGATCAAGCATTGAAGGATAAGCTTATAGCCTTATGGTCTGTACGTCAGGATCGCTATTCAGATGAACGTACAGAGGAAACTGTGAAACAAAGGAAAAAGAAAAAGATTAATATGAATTATATCGGTGGATAAAATTTATTATATTAATATACAAATTATAATATATGCAATTTAGATATAAGTAATTTTTAATATGTAAACCAATACTGAAATAGCATCTCATCAATTTTTTCGATGAGATGCTATTTTTTACTTTTATTATTTGAATTAAACGTTATAATAGAGTAGTAATAAAAATTAGGACTAGGTAATAATATTAACTAACAATTCTTTTCGGTATCGTGGTTTCATTATTATTTTATTTTAGAGGTGACTTATGGAAAGAGACAAAAAGTTAATGTTAAGAAAGATGGTTAAGCCTTATGAGAAATCAGCACTACAAATAAGTTTAATCCAGGTGCTGAATACACTGATTCCTTATTTAGTACTTGTAGCGATAAGTATGTTGAGTTACAGTGTTTCCCCGTGGATATCAGTAGCTGTTAGTATTGTGGCAGCATTCTTCCTAGTTCGAACGTTTATTATATTTCATGATTGCTGTCATGGTTCGTTCTTTAAGAATAAGAAGTGGAATGATGCAATGGGGAATTTCACTGGATTTTTGACGATGTTTCCGTATCAGCAATGGCGCAGAGAGCATAATATTCATCATGCAACAAGCGGCAACCTTGATAAGAAGGGTATCGGCGATATTTGGATGATGACGATTGATGAATATGAAGCAGCAAGTAAGTGGAAGCAGCGTGGATATCGTATGTATCGTAATCCATTTGTGATGTTTGTTTTAGGACCGATATATTTATTGTTTGTGACGAACAGAATTAATAGTAAAGGTGCTAAGCAGAAAGAAAAATTAAATACGTATTTTCATAATATCGCGATATTAGTCGTGTATGGATTAATTATCTGGAATTTTGGATTTGCATTCTTTGCAGCAGTGTTCCTGCCGATTATGTTTGTCGGAGCAATGCTTGGTATATGGATGTTCTATATTCAGCATACATTTGAAGAATCGTATTTTGAAGAGAACTCTGAGTGGGATTACGTGAAAGCAGCTGTTGAAGGAAGTTCGTATTATAAATTGCCGAAACTTCTCCAATGGTTAACAGGGAACATCGGATTCCACCATGTACACCATTTGAGCCCGAGAATCCCCAATTACTATCTCGAAACTGCACATGAAGAAGTTAAACCATTGCAGTATGCGACGACAATCACATTGAAAGAAAGTCTGGAGACAATTAAATATAAGCTTTACGATGAGAAAAGAAAGGTGTTTATCACATTTAAAGATTATTATCGTAATTATGCAAAGAAAAGAACGATCTAAAAAACGAGAATGGAATTAGTTTCCATTCTCGTTTTTTATTTAAAGAACACTTCGATAATATAATCCAGATTATCGTCTGTAAGTTGTAGTGTCGATTCATTCACTTTGCTTAACAATGCCTTCGTATTATTTTCTTCAAATACGATAGACTTTTTGAAATATGGTTCAAACACATGGATAAAGCCGTTAAGCACAGCCTCCTCAGCGTTCATTGTAGAACGTGCTGATGTTGGTGCAACAGTTAATGCATCAAACTGCAGATGTCTCTTGATCATTTCAAGTACTTTTAAATTTTCTGGTGGTTGATTATTTGTAATATGATATATCGTTTTGTGTTCAGCATGAGGGATTGCATGCGTCAGTACTTTAACAACGTAGTCAACAGGCACTAGGTTAGATGTGCAGTTATTATCTGCAAATAATCGGAATGATTGTTTGTCGAGAAGCCCTTTACGTTCCATTTTACGTTTGAATACTTTTAATGCTTTCATAAATCCGTATAGCGTAAACTTAGAATCTGCCTCGCCCGTTACAGAATCACCAATAATGATTGCAGGTCTTAAAATTGAATACGTCAAGCCACTATTGGCTACAGCGTGTTCAGCTTTAATCTTGCTAGCTTCATATGGATTGTTAACTGGCGTATCAAGCGGATGCAGTGCTTCTTTAGCATCTTCATGCGTTCCGACTGTGTATGCCGTAGATACATATAAGAAATGATTCGTGTTCAAGTTTTTAGCAAGATCCAGTGCATGTAATGTACCTTCATAGTTTATGTTGAATAAGTCATCACGCAACTCCTCATCAAACTTCACTAAAGCCGCTAAATGATAAAAATAGTCCATAGATGGTAATGACGCAATCGTTGCTGCATCTAAACCACAAAGTGGCGTCGTAATATCACCTTTCATAAAGTGAAGACGATCTTTATTTGTTGTTGTAATTAATTTGTTTTTACGTGCTTCATCACGGTATAGAATATATAAATGATTATCTTCGTTACGAAGCAGCGCGTTAATAAGTTGTGCACCGACAAATCCGGTAGCACCCGTTAAAAATATATTCAATTTATTTCACATCCATAAGTTTTATCGTGACTATTATTGTCCTATATATTGTAAGGATAGTAAAGAAATACGGCGAAGATTAATTGTATAAATGCGCTTTTCTGCCGTGTAGAAAATAGTAAGCTACAATACCGATAATAACGAAGAAACTTAAGTAACGATATAAACCGTGTAGCCCAATTACAGGAATGAATATTCCTAGAATATATGGCCCGAATCCTAGTGCAAAGTCTAAAAAGATAAAGTACGTACTCGTTGCAAGCCCCATCTTTTCGTGATCCGTGACTTTAACGGCAATGGCTTGTGCGATGGACTGGAAGTTACCGTAGCCGAATCCGAGTAGTGCAGCGCTTAATATGAGCATCCATGATGTGTGTGTAAAACTTAATGTAAGTAAACCGGAAAAGTATGCGATGAGCGCAGGATACATGACGATGTTCGTTCCTTTATTGTCCATTAATTTGCCGGTTACTGGTCTGGAGATTAAGACGACAATCGCATACGTCAAAAAGAAGAAACTTCCAGCAGTAATTAAGTTGTTTTCTTTAGCGAAAAATGAAATAAAGCTGAGAACACTTGAATATGCAGTACAGCAAATAAGTACAACTAGTGCAATCGGTATCGCATTTACATCGATATACTCCTTAATATTAAATCCTGATGGCGAAGAAGATGTTAATCGTTTTACATCTTGATTTACTGTAACTTGAGGTAACATGATTAACCCGATAATAGCTAGTATTAAACAGAATACGAATAATTGTCTGAATGAAATTACTTGAAGTAGAGATAAGCCGAGAAACGGGCCAATCGCAGTTGCCATTACAGTGCTCATACTGAAATAACTAATACCTTCACCACGGCGTTTCATCGGAGTGATAAAGGCAGCAATCGTACCTGTTGCAGTCGATGCGATACCATTCCCCATACCGTTTAAGAATCTGACGATTAATAATAATGTTAAGTTAAATGAAACGAAATAAAGCGCAGTTGTTATCGCGAATATAATAACGCCGATAATCAGTACTTGTTTCTGTCCATATACATCGATGCTTTTACCAGCCCAGAATCTACCGAATAAACTTCCGACGATAAATATACCTGATACAAGTCCGGCAGTACTCGTAGAAACGTTGTATTCATCTACGGCATAGCCTCCGATTGTAACGAGTAATAAAAACATTGATAACATTAATATAAAGTTAATTAAAGAAACCATAATAAATGGTTTTGTCCATAATTTTTCCTGCAAAGTAACAGATCCTTTCTATTCATTAAATTTTATTTGTGAGAGTGCGAGATTTATTGTTTCCAGAGTTTTATCATCAATATGCTTCAAATGATTTGTCTGTACACTTTCAATCATAATCATAATCTCTTTATATATATCGCATCCCTTTTGCGTAGGTGTTAGGAGCTTTGAACGTTTGTCTTCTCCGACACAACTTTCTATAAACTGATGCTGTAGTAAAAATTGAATAATTTTCGTAGCGGTAGGTTTCTCGATATTTCTCAATTTGGCAATTTCAACGAGTGTTGTGGATTGTTTTTTTACGATGATTTTTAAAACGAGCCATTGAGAAGAAGATAATCCGAATTGCAGCAATGCTTTATTCATTTTTTCGACATATGCCTTGCGTATCGCGACGATGTGATCAAAAAGTTGTAACTGCTGTTCTGCACGTGTCATTTATTCACTTCCTTATATAGTTAGTTAAGCTAACTATACAAGTATAGGGGATAGTAATCGCTTTGTAAATGAATTAAAAAAAGTCGGACAATTGTCCGACTTTTTTTATAGATACTTTGTATTCACAAATTTAGCTGTCACATATTCTTTAATACCGAGATGAGAGTTCTCACGACCGAATCCAGAATGTTTTACACCACCAAAAGGAGTTTCAGCATTTGAAATAGCAACTTCATTAATACCAACCATTCCGTATTCAAGGTTTCTAGAAATATATTGAATTGCTGAACTATCGTTTGCATATGCATAACTTGCAAGACCGTACTCTGTATCGTTGGCCATTTCAATCACTTCTTCTAAAGTATCAAAAGTAATGACTGGAATAACAGGGCCAAATGTTTCCTCGTAGAAAATATCCATCGTTTTATTAACATTATCTAAAACTGTAGGTTGCATAAAGAATCCTTTCGCATATTCACCTTCAGTTAATCGGTGACCGCCAGTAACAAGTGTTGCACCTTTGTCTGTTGCATTGATGATTTGCTGTTTAATCTTATCAATGGCATCTTCTCTAATTAATGGACCGACATTACTATCTTCGTTCATACCGTTACCAACTTTAAGTGCTTCGACAGCTGGTATAAGTTTTTCCATGAATGCATCTTTTATAGCACTGTGTACGAAAATACGGTTTGGTGCGATACATACTTGTCCGTTATTACGGAATTTCGCAGCAATTAAGCCTTTTACAGCAGCATCTAAATCTGCATCTTCATTAACGATAAATGGTGCATGACCACCTAGTTCTAACGACATTTTCTTTAATGTCTGAGCGGATTGCGCATATAAAGCTTTACCGATAGGTGTAGATCCTGTAAACGTTAATTTCTTAACGATATTAGAATCTGTGAAAGCTTGTCCAATCTCTTTAGAACTACCCATAACGATATTAACAACACCTTCAGGGAACTTGGCCTGTTCGAATAATTCAAAAATTGCAAGTGCAGAAAGTGGTGTATCACTTGAAGGCTTCAATACGACAGTGTTCCCCGCAGCAAGCGCAGGTGCTAATTTACGGGTAATCATACCTGATGGGAAGTTCCATGGAGTGATCGCAGCAACAACACCAATTGGTTCATAAATAACTTCATATTTATGATTGTTAGGTGCAGGAATAAGTTCGCCGTATAAGCGACGTGATTCCTCCGCATTCCATCTGAAGCTTTCAGCGCCAGCAAGTACTTCTAATTTAGATTCCTTTAACGGCTTACCTTGTTCTAACGTCATAATTTCGGCAAGACGGTCTGCGTTTTCTTCTAATAAATCGGCTACTTTGTGTAAATACTGAACACGTTCTTTAAGTTCTAATGTTTTCCATTTAGGAAATGCTATATGTGCGGCTTGTATTGCATCTTCAGTTTGTGTTTCGTTTGCTTGTGCAACATGCGTTAATACATCACCGGTTGCAGGATTGATAACATCTTTCTTGTCCACAGTATCAACCCACTTACCGTTTATATATAGACCTGTGTTTAAATTGTTCATTACGTTCGTCATAAATAGACCCCTCTTTCAATTGAGTGATAGTTATATTTTCCCTTTTTATAGTTACGTAAACAAACGATATGCTCTCTAAAATTATGAATAATAAAATTTACAAAAACTTAAAAAATAAAATCGCGTTTTTCAGACATATACATATAGGGGGGATAAAATGATAAGAAAACCAGAAATAATGTTGTTAGAAGAATCATTGCACAGAAGATTAGGAAAGTATGCATTTTCAGAAGATTATCATTACGTACAGTATGGATATGATGGAGAACAAATGTTTAAGGAGAATTTTCCGTTAAGTCTGTCATACATTCAGCTATTTAACATTTGTCTGAAACATCATCAGCATCACTTTGAAGTAGACCGCATGATTATCACAGGAGAATCGATTTACGCATTTGATGTTAAAAGCTATCACCGAACATTCCATAATGAAGGCGGTGTGTGGAGAAAGGAAGGGAAGTCAATTAAAAGTCCAATGGGGCAGTATGAACAAATGAAAGAAGGAATGCAGGCGTTGATGCATTATATGGGAACGCATCATAACATCGTATGCAAAATGATTTTTATTCAACCGAGTTTCAGCATTGATCAAAGAGAAGCGGATATTGTATTTTTTAAAGAAATTAAAGATATCATGTGCGGTATAAAAAATGAGAAAAGTGTGGGTAAACTAGAAATGGAAATGAAGCAGTACTTTGAACAAATCCAAAAACCGATATCACTATACAAACAGCGCCCTATTTTTAATATGAAAGACGTGACACCCGGAATACTATGTGACGTATGCGGAATGAAAATCGGCCTTGGAAAAGGAAATGGGATGTATACAAAATGCTCGTGTTGTGAAACAAGGAAATCGAAAGAAGAATGGATTCGATTCGCCCTGCAAGAATATCAGATACTTGTTAATAGACCGATAAATTATACTGAATCTGTTCGTTGGATTGGGAGGGCACATAGGAATTTAGTGAAAAAAGTGCTGGAAAAGCACTTTAACTGTACAAATGGAATGTATTTATTTAAAACTTGATGTGTCTGTCACGAGTTGAATAAGAGTCGTGACAAAATTGGTGAATCTGTCACGAGTTGAGTACGAGTCGTGACAAAACTGGTGAATCTGTCACGAGTTGAGTACGAGTCGTGACAAAATTGGTGAATCTGTCACGAGTTGAATACGAGTCGTGACAAAACTGGTGAATCTGTCACGAGTTGAATAAGAGTCGTGACAAAACTGGTGAATCTGTCACGAGTTGAGTACGAGTCGTGACAAAATTGGTGAATCTGTCACGAGTTGAATAAGAGTCGTGACAAAACTGGTGAATCTGTCACAAGTTGAGTACGAGTCGTGACAAAACTGGTGAATCTGTCACGAGTTGAATAAGAGTCGTGACAAAACAAGTAGAAGTGTCACAAGTTGAGTGTAATTCGTGACACTTCTACATCATCAAATCAATCAAATATTTACTCATGAAATAAATGGCCGCAATATGTATCAAGATAAAGAATAATAAGTATAAAAATGCTGGTATTCGTGTGACTTTACTAAGTTGTGCGCGATCCCAGTCAGTATTGCCCTGGAAATATACGAGTGTAATGGTTCTCAAGGTGATAATCAGATTGGCAAACAATATTGCGATGATGAAGTGATATAGGTAGGAAACTAGGTCAAGCCCTATCATTGGATAATACGTTTTTATGCAATAACTAGTGCCTATAAAAAGAATCAGCATCATTAAAGGTAGTACTTTTCTACTTGTTTTTACGAAGTAATATATATAAATCAGCAATAGTATTATCCAGAACAAGATGACAGCACTATACTTCAGACATAATATGGCGATGAACAATATGACTGGAGGCATTAAATAGCCACTTATTAAAGTAATAAATGTATTCATTCCAGGTTTAGTTGCAGTAATTGCATACCCTGATCGATTCGTCTGGTACTGTTCTTTTCTACTTGCTATAATTGCGATGTCATGCACTTTGCCACCAGTTAGCTGGCAGACAAAGGCATGTCCAAACTCATGGAATAGTACAGGGATACAACGAATGACGTGAAGTAAGAATAAATTGCTTCGATAAAAATATATAGATAATGTAAAATATATAAAACTTATGATTAATATTAACGTCTGATTTAAAGTAATTTGTGTGTTCATATATGCTCCTTTCATTAAAGGATAACATTAAAAAAGATGCATCTCATCATACTAGAGATGCATCTTCAGCGATTATGCAGGTATTTCTGTGCGTTTGCCAACATGTTTTTTAACTTGTGAAGCGGTAATGATTAATATGATACCGACAATGGCTAGTCCTAAGTACATTTGCATTGGTGTATTAAATGTTAAAGGTTGATTCAAATATATTAATTCGCGTAATCCATCAGCATATAATCTGAATGGATTCCATCCGATAATGTAAGTTTGATAAAACTTCGGTAACATTTCTTTCGGCATAATTAATAATTGCATACTGAAAAATAGTGCAAGCATAAATAATGGGACAGCTCTCATACCAAGAACAGACATTAATCCTAAAATTAACATAATAAAACCGAACATTGCTATAGAAATATATATTGATACGTTTAACGGTTGAGAAACATCCAGGCCTAGTATATGTGTGACATAGTTAATCGCAATGAATCCACCGAATATAGCAGTAATTAATGCAGCAGTAATTTGACCTAAACTACCAATGAATCTATTTTTCTTACCAGATAAATTAGATTGTCTGAATGCAAAATATAACATAACAGATGTAATTAAAGAACCTAACCAAATTGGTGTGAATAATAACATAGGAGCATTACCCATAGCTTGATTGTCCTTTAGTTTATTTATTATTTTATGTTCTGTATGAACTGGGTTCGTTACAGCTTTAATGTCTTTACCAGATAATGAGATGTTCATATCAGCAAACTGTTTCAGAGCATTATCACGAATTGTATCGTTTAACGTAGTTGAAAATTTAGTAAGCATTGTATCTGTAATTTGCGATGCTTGAGTAGAAGCACCTTGATTAATGATAATTTTTAAATTACCTTGTTTCACTTCAATTGGCTGTAACGCTTCTTTATTTTGAGCTATTTGATCCTGTGCTTTTTGTTTCATTTCTGCACTGATTGCTTGTGCTTGTTGTAGCGTTATTTCTCCTGATGCGACTTTTGTTTGTATATTTTGTTTAGCAGCAGCTGCTTTATCTTGAGCTTCTTTCATCTTAGTCGTTTGAATCTGCTTACGCATCGCACTCGTCGCATCTTCTGAAAAATGTTCAGAAATAACAAATGCACCGTAATACTTTCCTTCCTTAAATCCATCCGCTAATGCATCTTCTGTATTAATGTTAATAAATTTAACTTTATCCGTAATATCTTTATTAGATGAAACTTTATCCACAAATGTCTTTCCGATATTTTGTGATTTATCTCCAATCTTAATGCCTTTATCAAGATTTACAATTGCTACAGGCATTGCTTTTGGTTTCGGATTATATGCCGGATAAAATGCTGTTGCGAGTAGGCTGATAATAATAATTGCAACGATCGGTGTAAATAAAAATAATTTATTTTTGAAAATACGCATGTATAAAACCTCCATATTCAACAACGTGTTGATTAATTAATATATTGTTTATTATAATATGATGTAAACAAGACACAATAATTAATAAAAGGCAATTCGTTTATTAATCAACATTAATTATCTAATCTGTTCATTAAAAGACGTATTTCTTTAAAATATAAAACTTTAGGAGTGGTGATATGGAAGACCGACGTATAAGAAAGACGAAGAAAGCGATACGAGAAGCATTGCTTACGTTAATGCTTGAAAAAGGATTTGATGCCATTACGATTAACGATATTGCAGAAGAGGCAGATATTAATAGAGGAACGTTCTACTTACATTATGCTGATAAATTTGAATTACTGGATATTATAGAAGATGACATCATTGCACAGTTTCAGGCATTACAGAATAACATTGATATTAGTAAGATGTATCAGGAAGAGAATCATTTTACAGATGTATTTATAAAAGAAGGGATCGGAGTAATTAAAGAAAATGAATTATTTTTTAAAGTGATGTTTATATCTGGAGAAAAGACAACATTTGAGTCTAAGTTTAAAGCAGAGATTAAGAAGAATATGAAAAGTAAAATCAATCATATCGATACAATTTCTGACATTCCGTTTGACTATTATTTTTCTTATGTCGTAAATGCGTTGCTCGGAATTTTACGTGAATGGGTTAAAGGCGGCATGGTAGAAACGAAAGAACAAATTGCAGCGTATGCTTACGCAATTTCAAGTAATGGCCCACTAACACTTATGATGAAAGAGATGAAAGTTCAGAATGAAAAAGCGAAAGAAGTTTAAGATAACGCTTTCTTTTACGTTATTGTATATACTATAATAAATGTAAAAAAACGGGAGTAATTATGATGGATGAATCTAACTATGTAATAGAGGCATATGATTTAACGAAGGATTTTAATGGGAAGGTTGCGGTTAATCACATAAATTTAAACATTAAACGTGGTGAATTGTACGCATTCCTTGGACCAAACGGATCTGGTAAATCTACTACAATTAAGATGCTGATGGGGCTACTTAAGCCGACATATGGTTCAGTATCTATGTTTAATAAGAATATGCACGATAATGCATTAGAAATTAAACGTCGTATCGCATATATACCGGATACACCGAACACGCTCGGTAAACTTACAGGGGATGAATATCTGGATTTCTTTGCTTCAATATTTAATATGGATAAAGCAATGTATGAAACAAAGAAAGCGGAATTACTGTCATTGTTTGAACTAGAAGGCAAGACGAACCAGCAAATCGAAAGTTACTCGCATGGGATGCGTCAGAAGATTGTTCTCGTTGCGAATTTAATGCATGAACCAGAAATCATCTTTCTTGATGAACCGACAGTAGGATTAGATCCGCTCAGTACGAGAAATTTAAAAAATTACTTACGCCATCAAGTGAGTCTTGGTAAGACAGTATTTTTAACGACGCATATATTAGAAATTGCAGAACAATTGGCTGACCGCATCGGTATTATATATGATGGTAATTTAAAGGCCGAAGGGACACTTCAGGAACTATATGCATTACATCCGGAGCATAGTCGAAGTCTCGAAGATATATTCCTTGCAGTAACAGATAAGCACGAGGTGTCTTATGATTAAAGCGATGTTAAAGATGGAGTGGCAAAGTTTTATTAACACATTCAAAGGAATGTCGAGCAATAATAAAGGATGGACGATATTCGGTATTATCATCGGCATCATTGTATTCGTACCTTTAACAATTTTTATCATTACACAAGGATATATGAAAGATAGTCCGGTGCAGCAAGTGATTTTTACATCGTATATATTGTTCATTATGTTTCTCATACTATTTTTTAGTTCTGTTAAGACGATTATTAATGATTTCTTTATCGAGAAAGATATACAGCAATTAATGACACTTCCGATTGGTATACAGCATATATTTATCGTCAAAATGATTAAGATGTGGCTGCTATCGATTGTATGGGTATATTTAATCATTTCTATTACGATGGCAGTGAATTTATATTATATATACGATAGCATTCATGCGATTATTGTTACGTTAATGATAATGCTCGGGTTGTGTTTAATTTATACGGCAATTACTTTCGCAGCGATTTTCTTATTAACGAAAATATTGCCGAAGAACAAAATAAATGAAATTATGACAGCGCTTATCGGTATATTCAGTGCAGTAGGTTATTTTATTTATATTGGACCTCTGAATTTGATTGGTAAAACATTACCACCGATACCAGATTTTTTACTCGTGCATCAATTAAGCGAAGTTATACATTTAAAATACAGCATATTAATCACTTATATTATTTCCTGCGCAATATTATTTTTAGGATGTGCAGTATTTGTGCTGCTGTTTAAACTATTAATACATTACGGTCAGCACGACTTCAATTCGGAAACCGTGCAGCGAAAACGTAAAGCATACGATGGAGAGATAATGTCACCGGTAAAAGCTTTCCGTTTTAAAGATCAGAAGATGATTTTCAGAGATTTTCGTGAAGTTGCGAATATATTACCACAAGTGATTATTCCGATACCGTATTTCATATTTGTCATTATGCAATCAGGTGGGATTTCAGAAATATTAAATTGGTCTGAAACAGTTAAGGCAACGATGCTATTTGGTATAGCAGCGGGTGGAACTGGGTTTGTTGTAACAGTATTATCTGCACAAATCGCAGCTAAAGATGCTGAGCAATATGACTTGTTATATAGTCTCCCGATCGATTTCAAAGATGTAGTAAAAGCAAAGTGGCAGATTACATCATTGCTGAGTGGCGGATTGTTTTCTATTCCTCTAGTCATATTTGGAATTTGCATCCATCTGAATGTTATTTATATTATGTTCAGCGTTATTACGGCATTTATTACTGCAATGAGTTTATCGCTAGTAGGTATTAATATTGGAATCAGCGAACCACAAATTAGTAAAAAGCATGTGAATAAACGCATTTCACCTGGCATGAGTTTCGTATTGATGATTATCCTATCAGGGTTTATCGGTGCAGTCGTAATGATGCAGTTTATTATTGGCAGTATGCATCTGAGTTTACTTGCACACTTTTCGATATTAGTTGGAAGCTTAACGCTATTTGGATTGATTATTTATTTTACGATGATGAAGAGATGTGTTGAAAAGTATGAACAAGGTTTAAAAATTATAATTGTAGATTAACATTAAAAACCCTGCTTAAAATGTCAGAACATTTTAAGCAGGGTTATATTGATACTATTTATCTTCCCAAATCTTTCTGAATAATTCAGGTTTGTAATAATATACGAGTAATGCGATACCGGCGATAATGGACAGTAAGCTTAACAATACAATCCACCACATGTTTTCCTGGAAGAATATGCGACGTTCATATTTTTTGTTATCTTCAGCCTTAACTGAAGGTGCTTTATATTTATCGGAAACGTAATCGCGATCATAGTGGTAGGATAGTTGATTATCTTTGAATACGAACTTACCTTTCACGCCTTTTTTAACTACATCAAATAAATCTTCGTGAACGTAAAGTTCTTGTCCGTTAATCGTATGTACGCCTTTTGATAGCATTTTTTTATATTTATATTCGCTGTAAACTTTGTCCATTATTGCATTGGTCATAATATTTCTGTTGAATTCAGCAGGTGGATCGTACCAACTCTCAACGCCCATCATGACCTGTATAATTCTCATATTGTTTTTTGTGCCTGTAATTGCAGTATTAAATCCTGCAGTATCACTAGAGCCTGTCTTTAAGCCGTCGACACCTTTGTAACCAAGTTTTGCACCTTCTAGTGAATGATTGTATGTATGGAATGTTTCCTCGTCAATCGTTCCTTTTTTAACAGTTACGTTCACTTGTTTCGTATACTTAATTATTTCTGGGTACTCGTTTATAAGATGTTGACATAAAATCGCAAAATCTTTAGCGCTGGAGATATTGTCTGTATCCTCCTGGTAACGCTCAGGCTTATACTGCAGTAATAAGTTATTTGGTGGTCCGGCAGGGTTATAGAACTTTGTATGTTTCATACCAAGATGCTTTGCTTCTTTATTCATCATATCTACAAAGTCAGAATCATCTTTCGTTACAAGACTGGATAACATAAATGTTGCAGCATTACTGGAATTTGTAATAACAATAGGCATTAATTCTTCTACAGTATACTCTGCGTTCAATCTGAAACGATTATTGCTCAGAGCAGGGAGCTTAGAAATATTGTAAAACTTATCCGTTACTTTCACTTTAGTATGATAGTTAATCTTTCCCTTATCCATTTCTTTCATAAATATATATAAAGTCATTAGTTTAGACATAGAAGCAGGCGGCCACTTCGTATCTGCATGATCACTATACAGCACTTGACCAGTCTTTGAAGCGATTACGATTGTGCCTTTCGGATTGTACGATGGATTGATAAAGTTACCAGCTTCGTTTGCAATTTCATAAGGTGCTTTTGCAAATGCTGTTTGTGAAAAGCAAAGAGTCGTTATTAAAACGATAGAGAGTAAAGCATAAAAAACTTTCATTATATAGAACCTCAACATAAATTATTAGAATACAATATTATTCTATCATACAGAGTAATAACTATAAATTTTATATTTAATAAAACGAAAAAACTTATGTTAGCGTTTTACTTAGAAAGAAAATATCTTTAATATTCGAGTTTTATCTAAAATATTATAACTCCATGAAAAAATGTTCGTTTTTTCGTGAAAAAAAGTGTACTTAAATTGATTAATACGTGATATAATCAATCACGTAAAATTTAATTAAAGGTGGAAAAAATGAATACTTATTTAATTTTAAACGTTATTGGTATCTTTGTCTTTGTTTTAGTTGCGTTCCTTTTCTCACGTGATAAGAAAAATATTAACTGGAAATCAGTAGCGATTATGCTCGTATTAAACTTATTCTTAGCATGGTTCTTTACTCAATTCCCATACGGTCGTATCGGAGTTAAAGCTGTTGCAGATGCATTCAGCTGGATGTTAGGAGCTGCATATAAAGGTATCGGGATGCCATTCGCGAGCTTTGTAGCAGATATGTCTAAGATGGATATGGCAGTTGCCGCACTACTTCCTATCTTATTCGTAGTACCACTTTTTGACATATTAATGTATATCGGTGTATTACCATTCATTATTAAATGGATGGGCTGGTTAATCGGTAAAGTTACTGGTCAACCGAAATTTGAATCATTCTATTCAATTGAAATGATGGTACTAGGTAACACTGAAGCATTAGCAGTATCTAATGCACAAGTACGTCAAATGAACGAAACACGTGTACTTACAATCGCATTAATGTCAATGAGCTGTATTTCAGGTTCTATCGTAGGTGCATATATTTCAATGATGCCGGGTGAGCTTGTATTAACAGCGATTCCGTTAAACATTATCAATGCAATGATTATCGCAACAATTTTAAATCCGGTTAAAGTAACAGCGGATGAAGATTACGTTGTAGAAATTAAAGCCGAGAAACGTCAGCCATTCTTCTCATTCTTAGGAGATTCTGTATTAGGTGCTGGTAAATTAGTATTAATCATTATTGCATTTTTAATTGCATTCGTATCACTTGCAAACTTTATTGATATGTTATTAGGTTTATTACCAGGAAAAATAACATTAAGCATTATTCTTGGATGGATTATGGCACCATTTGCGATGCTTTTAGGTTTACCTTGGGCTGAAGCACAAGTTGTTGGTGGACATATGGCAACAAAAGTTATTACTAATGAATTCGTAGTAATGTTAGGCATTAAAGATCAGTTAAAGTCATTCTCACCACATATGACTGCTGTTCTTGTAACATTCTTAATTTCATTTGCGAACTTCTCAACAGTAGGTATGATTATTGGTACTTTAAAAGGTATTGTTAATGAGAAGACAGCGGACTTCGTAAGTAAATATGTACCGATGATGTTATTATCAGGTATTTTAGTATCTTTATTATCAGCAGCATTTGTAGGGCTGTTCACTTGGTAATATAGAGATAAACCGAACTCAATTGCGAGTTCGGTTTTTATTTATGTAAATGATTATGAAATAAAATTACTTGGAAAATTGGAAACGTTTCCACCTGTGTATTTGTGAATTAAATCACAAAAACTATTGCAATCCATTGTTAATGGTAGTATTATAAAACTGTAATAAATAAATTTGAAGAAAAAGTGATACAGATTATTTCATAAATTCATGATTTGATGAAGAAAAAGTGAGGAGAATGTCTTATGTTTGTAAGTAGTTTTGATCCATTTGGCAATTTAGCATTATCTGCTATTGTTGCTGCAGTACCGATTATTTTATTCTTGTTATGTTTAACATTACTTAAGATGAAAGGTATTAACGCTGCTCTAATTACATTAGTCGTAACAACGTTAATTGCACTCTTCGTATTTAAATTACCTGGTGCAGTTGCAGTCGGTGGTGTAACAGAAGGAGTAGTGCAAGGTTTATTCCCGATAGGTTACATCATTATTATGGCAGTATGGCTTTATAAAGTAACAGTTGAGAGTGGAAAGTTTAAAGTTATTCAAGATTCAATTTCTGGTATCTCACCTGACCAACGTGTTCAGCTTTTGTTAATTGGTTTTTGTTTTAATGCATTTTTAGAAGGAGCAGCTGGTTTTGGTGTTCCGATTGCGATTTGTGCAGTATTACTTGTACAGCTTGGCTTCAAACCGTTACAAGCTGCAATGTTCTGTTTAATTGCAAACGGTGCATCAGGTGCATTTGGTGCAATTGGTATTCCGGTAGGTATCGTTAATACGCTAGGTTTAAAAGGTGGCGTAACAGCGATGGAAGTATCTCAGATGACAGCCTATACATTACCGATTATTAACATTGCAATTCCTTTTGTATTGATTTTTATACTTGATGGCTTTAAAGGTATTAAAGAAACAATGCCTGCGATTTTAGTGTCAGGATTAACATATGCACTAACACAAGTAGTTATTACTATAACAATGGGACCTGAACTTGCAGATATTATTCCTTCATTGCTGGCGATGGCAGCACTCGCTGTTTTCTGTAATAAATGGCAACCGAAACATGTATTCAGATTATCAGATGATAAAGTTGAGGTTGTAGAACATCCGCTTAAAGAAATTGTCTCAGCATGGAGCCCATTCATGTTCTTAACAGGATTTGTACTTGTATGGAGCTTACCTTCATTTAAAGCATTGTTTGCTGAAGGTGGCCCTTTACAAAAATCAATTATCTTATTCCAGATGCCAGGAACATTTAACGAAACTTTACAAAAAGGTGTTATGCTTAAACTAGATTTTCTAGGTGCAACTGGAACTGCGATATTATTAGCTGTAATTGTAACAATTTTAACTTCAAAAACAATGGACTTTGGTAAAGCATTATCGTTATTAAAATTAACGGTCAAAGAATTATGGATTCCGGTTATTACAATTTGTGCGATATTAGCGATTGCGAAGCTTACAACTTATAGTGGTCTAACAGTTGCAATGGGTCAGGCGATTGCAAAAACGGGCGTAATATTCCCGTTACTTTCTCCGATACTCGGATGGATTGGTGTATTTATGACAGGATCAGTAGTAAATAACAATGTTCTGTTTGCATCAATTCAGGCAACAGCAGGACATACAATCGGTACTAGCCCGGCATTACTTGTTGCAGCGAATACAGCAGGTGGTGTTATGGCGAAACTGATTTCACCACAATCAATTGCGATTGCAACAGCTGCAGTTGGTGAAGTAGGTCAGGAATCCAAATTACTTAACATGACATTGAAATATAGTATCGCATTACTCGTATTTGTTTGTATCTGGACATTTGCATTAAGTATGGTACTTTAAAACATTCATATAAAGGAGATAATATTCATGGAAAAATTTAAAGGAAACAAAGTCGTTCTTATCGGTAATGGTGCAGTAGGATCAAGTTATGCATTTTCAATGTTAAACCAAGGTGCTTGTGACGAATTCGTTATCATTGATTTAGATGAAAGAAAAGCAAAAGGTGATGCAATGGACTTAAATCACGGTGTTGTATATGCGCCGAGTCCAATGAAGATTCGTTACGGTACATATGAAGATTGTCATGATGCGGCATTAGTTGTAATTTGCGCAGGTGCTGCACAGAAACCGGGTGAAACACGTTTAGATTTAGTCGGAAAAAATATGAAAATCTTCAAATCAATTGTTGATGAAATTATGAAGAGTGGTTTTGACGGCATTTTCTTAATCGCAACGAACCCAGTTGACGTGTTAACTTATGCTGTTCAGAAATTCTCTGGATTACCTGAAAATCAAGTTATCGGATCAGGTACAATTCTGGATACTGCACGATTCAGACATTTATTAAGTGAAGAATTCGATGTTTCTCCTAATAGCGTACATGGATATATTATCGGTGAACATGGTGATTCTGAGCTTGCTGTATGGAGTGGCACAAACATTGCCGGTAAGTCTTTATACGATATATTAAATGAAAATCCTGAAAAACAATCACGTATTGAAGAAATTTTTGTAAATACTCGTGATGCAGCATATGAAATCATTAAAGCGAAAGGCGCTACTTATTACGGTGTTGCAATGGGATTAATGCGCATATCTAAAGCAGTATTAAACAACGAAAATGTTGTGCTCACAGTTTCAGCGAAGTTAAATGGTGAATATGGCCATGATGATGTGTATATCGGTGTGCCAGCAATTATTAATAGAAATGGTATTAGAGAAGTATTAGAAACACCATTAAATGAAGAAGAAAAAGCGAAATTCGCAAAATCAGTTCAAACTTTAAAAGACATTCAATCTCCATTTTTTGAATAATTTAAATGATATAAGCCACTCAACCAATTAAGTTGAGTGGCTTTATTGTGTATTCGGCGTTTATTAATAATATATGAAGGGAATAGATTTAAAGGTTAAATTGAGCGATTTATTCTATAACGTTGAAAGTATGTAAAAATTTCGATAAGCTTATAAAACGATGATTAAGACAGAAGGAGGAAACGTATGAATATATCAGCGAAATCAATATTTTTTGTAATACTCGGTTCACTTATATTTTCACTTGCAGTGAACACATTTATTATACCTGCAAACCTTGGAGAAGGCGGCGTCACAGGGATGTCGTTAATCTTCCTCTATAAATTTGGATGGTCTCCTGCTATTACAACTTTATTAATGAACGTTGTGTTATTGATTGTTGGTTTTAAATTTTTATCGAAACGTTCAATGATATTAACGATTTTATCAATCATCTCGTTGTCGATATTTTTAAAACTTACTGAGCCGCTTCAATTGCACTTAAAAGAAGTGTTAGTAAGTACAATTTTTGGTGGATTTTTAGTTGGAGTAGGTATTGGTATGATCGTACTTGTTGGAGGTACGACGGCAGGGACTACTATTCTGGCAAGAATTGCACATAAGTATCTGGATGTGAATACGTCATATGCGTTATTATTCTTTGATTTGATTGTTGTTGCACTGTCGTTAACAGTAATTCCTGTTGAACGTGCATTATTAACAGTACTGAGTCTATATATCGGTACGAAATCGATGGATATGATGATTGAAGGATTAAATCCAAAAAAAGCCATTACAATCATTTCACAAAACCCAGAACCGATTGCAAAGATGCTCGACGAAGATATCGGACGCGGTGTTACGATATTAAACGGACACGGGTACTATACGAAACGCGAAACAGATATTTTGTATTGTGTGATTAATAAATTACAGCTAACACGTACGAAACGTATGATTAAAAAAATTGATGAAAATGCATTCGTAGTCGTGCATGATGTACGAGACGTGCTCGGCAATGGATTTATGACGGAAGATTAATATCGAGAAAAAGCGCTGAATAAATCATTCTTTGATTTATTCAGCGCTTTTATTACTAAAAACTACTCATGATGCATAATTGTGTCTTTAATAATTTTATTCTTTTCTTCAAATACTGGATTGTGACTTGAAACAATGCCATAGCTTTCAGCTTCAGGATCTAAATATGATTTGATTTTGTTGACGGCAATAGCAGCATCGTGAAAACATCCTGCAATTAAATTGACTTTTGCATCGTGTTTTAATATATCACCAATAGCATATACACCCTCTATATTCGTACTACCATCTGCATCCCCTGCAATATAGAAATTATCGATGCGATTCAACTGAACATCACTTTTATCAAGCAACTCAGAATCCATATGAAAACCATGGTTAATAATTACTTCATCGACATCAAGTGTATGCGTGGAATGGTCGCTTCTTTTTATGATTGCTGAAGTAATATAGTCATCCTCTGCATTAAATGATTCTATCCATTGATTCGTAAGTTTTACAACACGTAAGTCATCAAGCTTTCTTACCATTTCCTCATGACCTTTAAAGTCTTCTTTACGACAAATAATATGAACAGATGCAGCATATGGGGCAATATCTCTTGCCCAGTCGACCGCTGTATTACCACCACCTGATATCAGCACACGTTTTCCTTTGAAGCGTTGTAATGATCTCACGACATAATGCAAGTTGTTAATTTCGAAACGTTCGGCATCTTTTATTTCAAGTTTTACCGGATTGATAATGCCTGAACCGATTGCAAGGATAACGGTACGTGATAAATATGTAGCAGCGTTTGTCTCAACTTCAAAATGATCAGTGCATTTCTTTATATTTAAAACCTTTTCGTTTAGTTTTACTTCCGGATAGAAAGTCATTCCTTGTTTAATCAGGTCTTCCATAATATACGCTGCAGGTTTTGCCGGCATTGCACCAATATCCCATACAATTTTCTCGGGATATAAATTGAGTTTACCTCCGAGCTGCTGATTATACTCTATTATTCGAACACTTAAACCACGTAATCCTGCATAGAAACTTGCGTATAAACCAGCAGGACCACCACCAATAATCGTAACATCTTTTATATTCGACACAATCCGTCATCTCCTTCTTGCTAATATAATTATTATACATTAAAATAGTCATATTGATAATCATTATCAATTAATGGTAATGGAGAAGGTAGGATAAAATGAGTAGATTGCAAGGTAAAAATGTAACGATAGCCTATGGAGATAAAGAAATCGTAAAGTCACTTGATGTTACAATTCCAGATGGAAAAGTAACTTCAATTATCGGACCGAATGGTTGTGGGAAATCTACATTATTAAAAGCATTGTCCAGAATACTGGCAGTAAAGTCTGGTGATGTCATATTAGATGGAAAGAGCATCCATCAGCAGTCAACGAAAGAAGTCGCGAAGAAGTTAGCAGTATTACCACAATCACCGGATGTATCGGATGGATTGAGTGTAGAAGAACTTGTCAGTTACGGAAGATTCCCTTATCAAAAAGGATTCGGTCGATTAACAGCAGAAGATAAAAAGGAAATTGATTGGGCTTTAAAAGTAACAGGTACGCATGATTTCAGAATGCGTAATGTGAATGATTTGTCTGGTGGCCAGAGACAACGCGTATGGATTGCGATGGCTTTAGCACAAAAGACAGATATTATTTTCCTTGATGAACCGACCACGTACTTAGACATTTCGCATCAACTTGAAATATTGGAGTTGGTGCAGGATTTAAATCGTGAAGAAGATTGCACAATCGTGATGGTACTTCATGATATTAATCAGGCGATTCGTTTCTCTGATCATTTAATCGCAATGAAATCCGGAAACATTATAAGTGAAGGAGCGCCAGAAGCGGTGCTTACTAAAGAAATTCTCGGTGAAGTATTTAATATTGATGCAGAATTATCAAGAGACCCACGTAACGGGAAACCGATGTTAGTCACATATGATTTGTTATGCAAACACTATGTACAAGAAGAGTCTGTACACAATGGATAAAATAAATATCTCGCTTAAAAATTTCTATTTAAAACTGTTGCTATGCGTTATCTTTATGTTCTGTACACTTGTTATTTCATTTATGATTGGTGCGGAAAATTATCGCTTCATTGATGTATTACGTGCACTTATTGCTTATGACAATAGTGAAACACATAATATTATTCGCGAAATACGCATGCCGAGAGAAGTAGCGGCAATGGTTGTTGGAATGGCACTTGCATGTAGTGGCGCAATGATGCAGGGCGTAACAAGAAATCCGCTTGCTGATCCAGCATTAATCGGTATTAATGCAGGCGCTTTACTTTCTATTAGTATTGTATTTGCATGTATCCCGGATGTTCGTTTTATTGTGATTATGACAGCTGGTTTTATTGGTGCAATATTAGGGGGCACACTTGTGCTTGCATTAGGAAGTACGAAGCGCGGTGGTTTTAATACGATGAAAATTATTTTAGCCGGTGCAGCTGTCAGCACTTTACTGACAGCGATTGCTCAGGGTATATCGATATACTTTCAGACGAATCAGAACAATTTGTTATGGACAAGTGGTGGTGTTACCGGGACGACGTGGGAACATATACAATATGCAGCGCCGATTATTTTCATGACATTATTAATTGCTTTTATATTTAGCAGGCAGCTGACAGTTCTTAATATCGGAGATGAGATGGCTTCAGGGCTCGGTGTTAATATTTCGAGAGCGCGTTTGATATTTTCCGTGTTAACGATGATATTAGCAGGGATTGCGGTCGCGCTTGCAGGTTCACTTGCTTTCGTCGGACTTATGATACCGCATATCGCGAGAATGTTAGTCGGTGTGGACTACAGAAAGTTACTTCCATTTACGACGATACTAGGAGGTATATTTGTAGTGTGGGCAGATATTATAGCGCGTAAGCTCGGTGAATCTCCTGTCGGTGCAATTGTTTCTATAATTGGTGTGCCGTTCTTTATTTATTTAGTAAGAAAGGGCGGTAAATTATAATGAGATATATCGCGAAACAGTGGTTTGTGTTATTAACTTTACTTGTTTTTCTATCCGTTATTATTACATTGACGATGGCTACAGGCGATTTCAAGATGACGCCTGCACAGTTCATCCGTACATTATTTGGATACGGTGATACGACAGAAACGATGATTTTGTATGAATTCAGATTACCTAGACTATTGATTACAATATTAAGTGGTATTGCGCTTGCCTTAAGTGGGGCATTACTGCAAAGCATTACAAAAAATCCACTTGCTGACCCAGGAATTATGGGGATTAATGCCGGCAGTGGTTTCTTTATTGCGCTTTTAATGATATTTATACCGGTCGACAGTAATAATTTTGTATATATACTACCTTTACTCAGTATGATCGGTGCAATAATAACGGTCATTTCTGTATTAAAGTTAAGTTATGAGCCGATTTCAGGTATCAATCCAGTGAAGATGATATTAATTGGTGTTGGGCTCTCTACTGCACTTGCGGGAGCAATGATGATGATGACATCCACATTTAATAAAGAAGATGTTGAATTTATAACGAAGTGGTTAAGTGGTGATATTTGGGGAGATAGCTGGCCGTTCGTGTTAATGATTGCGACGATAATGGCGTTAACGATACCTTACATCGTATATAAGCTGAACGTACTGAATATATTAAATACACATGATCATATATCAACGAGTGTCGGCATTGATTTACCGGTAGCGCGCAGAAATATTGTGATTGCATCTGTAGTGTTATGTGCGAGCGCTGTATCTGTATGTGGCAGCATCGCATTTGTCGGCTTAATTAGTCCTCATATTGCACGCAGGCTTGTTGGTAGCAGACATCAGAAGTTTATTCCGGTAACAATCGTTCTCGGTGCAATACTGCTCAGCTTTGCAGATATGGTAGGACGACTATTCATTACAGCAACGAATATTCCTGCTGGTATAGTTGTAAGTATTATCGGCGCGCCATATTTTTTATACTTAATGCGTAAAAACTTATAATATGATGTATCAAAATTTAATATATATGCATAATATGTTGTGCAATAGGGAATATGTATAAAAAGCGCATATAGGAGTGATGAAGGTGGAACAACATCCGTTAATTAAAGCATATAAAACTTTCGTTATGAATCGTTCATACAATCAAATCGGCGTTATTGGACAACCGGATGCAGGTAAAAGCGCCCTTATTAATTTACTTTGTGAAAGCAAAGCGTATATCTCTGTTGAGACAGATGCGACTTTGAACACGAAAGCTTATGCATATAATGATTATGGATATATAGTAGACTTCCCGGGTGTTGGAACTGAAATTATGTCTGTGAAAAGATATAAGAAAATCATCCAGAGTATTAATATTCAACATTATTTATATGTGTTTTCAAGTAAAATAAAAGCAGTAGATATTGAAATGATTCGTTACCTCGTGAAACAAGGAAAAACGGTAACATTTATATATAATAAAGCAGATACTTTAATTGATGTGTCAGGAATAGAGACGATAGATGTATTAATGCACAGTAAAAATACAGAATTGAAAGTTACGATGAAACCATTTATGGATATGCATCAATCATATATATTTACAAGTGTATTAAACCATTCAGGGATCAATACGTTAAAGGAAACGATAAATAAAATTTTTGATGCTGAAGAGCAAGCATTTTATAAGCGATTTACAGATGCCGAATATAAACAGAATTACTTAAACTATAAAGTGAATTCAGCATTTCCGAAGCTTTTTACACCAAGCTTTAAAACAATCATTATGAAAGAAAACTATGATTCGTTGGAACGTACATTAATGAGTCACTTTAAAATACAGGAAGACGATATTATTGAACGCAAACATAAATGGCTAAAAATAGAATCCTACGTTAAATCGTTTGAAAACGAGAAATCAAATCAACGTATGAATAAAACGATAGAATTTACAAAAATCGTGCAACTCTTAAGAACTTCCTTTAAAATGAAAAGTGTAAATCCGATTATATCAGTAATCACATCTGTATTTGAAATAGGTATCGTGAATGCATTGCCGAAATTCCAGGCAATTAATAAATATATGGATGAGATTCGCAAAATTGCAGATGATATAATTGCAGAGGAACAGAATAAATATAAACAACATCTATAGGAGGCTAACATTGTGCTTAAGAGAAAATGGTGGAAAGAAGCGGTTTGTTATCAAATATATCCGAGAAGTTTCAATGATTCAAATCATGATGGTATCGGCGACATTAATGGGATTACTGAGAAATTAGACTATTTAAAGGAACTAGGTATCGATGTCATTTGGGTGAGTCCAATTTTTGAATCGCCGAATGATGATAATGGCTATGATATTAGTGATTATCAGGAGATTATGCGAGACTTCGGGACGATGGAAGATTTCGACCGATTGCTTCATGAAGTGCATGAACGTGATATGAAGCTTATTTTAGATTTAGTAATCAACCATACGAGCGACGAACATCATTGGTTTGTTGAAGCGAAGAAAAGTAAGGATAATGAATTTCGTGACTGGTACATATGGAAAGACGCCAAAGATGGTAAAGAACCTAATAACTGGGCGAGTATCTTTGAAGGGTCAGCATGGGAATACGATGCAACGACAGATCAATATTACATGCATGTCTTCAGTAGGAAACAACCAGATTTAAACTGGGAAAATGAAGATACGCGTCATGCAATTTACAATATGGTAAACTGGTGGCTGGATAAAGGTATTGATGGCTTTAGGGTGGATGCAATCAGTCATATTAAAAAAAGCTTTGATAAAGGTGATTTACCAGGAGCAGATGAACTCGGTTATGCAGAATCATTTGAAGGTCATATGAATCAGCCGGGCATTCAGAAACATTTGCAGGAATTAAAAGAAAATACATTCGACAAGTATGATATTATGACTGTCGGTGAAGCTAACGGTGTCACGATTGAAGACTCAGATGAATGGGTTGGCGAAGAGAATGGCAAGTTTAATATGGTATTCCAGTTTGAACACTTGAATTTGTGGGATCATAATGTCGGTAAGAGTTTCGATATTAAAGGCTACAAAGATGTTTTAAATAGCTGGCAAAAAGGGCTTGAAGGTCGTGGATGGAATGCACTCTTTATAGAAAACCATGATCGCCAGCGCGTATCTTCAACGTGGGGCGATGATACAGATTGCTGGTTTGAAAGTTCAACGAGCCATGCGGTAGTATACTTCCTTCAGCAAGGTACGCCATTTATATATCAAGGACAGGAAATTGGAATGACGAATTATCCGTTTGAAGATATAACTGATTTCGATGATGTCCATGCAAAAAATATATACAATCAGGAACTTAAAAAAGGTGTGTCTAAAGAAGAAGTGTTAGAAATGCTGCGCCGAATCTCCCGTGATAATACAAGAACGCCGATGCAGTGGGATGATACGAAAAATGCAGGATTCACAAAAGGTACTCCTTGGTTGAAAGTTAATCCTAACTTTGAGGAGATTAATGTATTCAGTCAGGAAAAAGATGAAAATTCAGTTCTGAACTTCTATAAACGACTGATTAAGCTGAAGAAAGATAACTTAACATTGACGTACGGAACGTTTGACTTAATTTATCCGGATGATGATAAAGTGTTTGCTTATACGAGAACGCTTGATGATGAACAATTTGTTATCTTCGGAAATTTGAGTCATGACAAAGTTACGTTAAAACATGATGATACACTAAATATTTCCCAGGAAAATTTAGTGCTGCATAATTATCCTTTAGAGGAGCACTCTGCAGATCTATTTACTTTAATGCCGTTTGAATCGCGTGTATATCATGTTAGAAAGAAATAATAATTTATACAGTTAAAAAGAGTTTGAGGCGCCGTCCTCAAACTCTTTTTAATGATGTATTATAAGGTGTTTTAATTTTGCTATAATGTATGTGAACGGGGGAATGATAAATGGTGAAATTAGAAAAGAAAAAATTATATGAAGAAATTGCTGAAATCATTACTGAAAAAATTAGAGAAGGTACTTATAAACAAGGTGATAAACTTCCATCTATTCAAGCTTTAGCAAAAGCGTACGGTGTAGGACAGGCATCGATTAGAGAAGCGCTGAACGCACTTAGGGTTGTAGGTCTAGTTGAAATAAAACATGGTGAAGGAACGTTTATTAAATCGATAGAAGCACAAAGCTATACGCCTGAAATGGCTTTATATAATAAAGAAGACATAAAGGATTTGCTTGAAGTACGTAAAGTATTGGAAGTAGGATCGGTGCGTGCTGCTGCACAAAATAGAAGTGTAGCACAACTTAAGAAGATTAACGAAGCACTCCTTCAGATGGAACTGGCGATGAAGAATAAAGAAATTGGTGATGATAGCGATTTAATGTTTCATCTTGCAATTGCAGATGCGTCGAACAATAAGTTGCTTAAACATATGCTTACAGAAGTTTCGGATAAGATTAAAACAATTATGAAAGAAACGAGACAAATATGGTTATTTAATGAATCAAAATCTATAGAAAAGTTATTCAATGAACATACAGAAATATACGAAGCAATTGAGTCACAGAATATTAATCTTTCTGAAGAAAAAATGATTAAACATCTGGAAGAAGTGGAATCAGTATTAATAGAACACTATAAAATATAAGATTGTCTCTTGCATTTGGAATTTTGTTGCACTAGAATAAAACTATTAGTCACCGAGTCATATGATGACTGGTTAAATTCAGTACGGGCGCACTGAAAAATATTAGGGGGGTTTATTTATGAAAGTAAGTTTATTCAGTACATGTCTCGTTGATGTATTTGAGAAACGTGTAGGTATTGCAACAGTTGAGTTACTAGAGAAACTCGGTTGTGAAGTTGATTTCCCGGGAGCACAAGTATGTTGTGGGCAGCCGGCATATAACTCTGGTTATCATGAAGAGACGAAGAAAGCTGCTAAAAATATGATTAAAGCATTTGAAAATTCTGAAGTTGTAGTTGCACCTTCAGGTTCATGTGTGACGATGTTTAAACACTATCCGGATTTACTGAAAGATGATGCAGTATGGCAGGAACGTGCACAGAAGTTAGCAGATAAAACTTATGAAATCACGCAGTTTATTGTTGAAGTGTTAGGTATTACGAATGTAGGCGCAAAACTTGAAGGTATTGCGACGATTCATCCGTCATGTCATATGACACGTTTGTTAGGTAATGTTACAGCACCTGCAAAATTACTGAACGAAGTTGAAGGGCTTGAAGTCGTAGAGCTTCCGAAATACTATAATTGCTGTGGCTTCGGTGGTACATTCGCCGTAAAAATGAGTGATGTATCTGGTGAAATGGTCGATGAGAAAGTAGACTGCATCGTTGAAAGTGGCGCGAACTATTTAGTTGGTGGAGATTGCAGTTGCTTAATGAATATTGACGGACGTTTAAAACGTCGTGGTGTTGATGTGAAAGCAGTGCACATTGTTGAAATCTTAAACAATCAAGTTGAGGCGGTGACTGCACGATGAGTATGAGAATTGGTAATGAAACATTTAAACAGGCCGTTAAAACAGAACTTAAAGATGAGTTTATGCGTGGTGCGGTAAGTAGCGCACAAGATCGATTACGTGAACGTAAAATAAAAACTCAGGAAGAGTTAGGAAACTGGGAAGAATGGAGAAACCATTCAGAAGAAATTCGTCAGCATACGTTAGCAAATTTAGATTATTACTTAAATATGTTAGCGGAGAATGTTGCAGCTAAAGGTGGTCATGTATTCTTCGCAGAAACTGCTGAAGATGCAAATCAATATGTACAAAAAGTATTGCGTGAGAAAAACGCAAAAAAAGTAGCGAAGTCTAAATCGATGGTTACAGAAGAGATAGGATTGAACCAGGCGATGGAAGCGGTTGGTTGTGAAGTAATCGAAACAGATTTAGGAGAATATATTCTTCAAGTCGATGATCATAATCCACCATCGCATATCGTAGTACCGGCGCTTCATTTAAACAAAGAGCAAATCCAGAGTGTATTCAGTGAAAAGCTTGGATATGATAAGTCAAGTCAACCTGAAGAATTAGCATTATTTGCACGTCAGAAGTTACGTGAAGAGTTCTTATCAGCAGATGTTGGTATTACAGGATGTAACTTCGGTGTTGCTGAAAGTGGTTCATTTAACTTAGTAACGAACGAAGGTAATGCACGTATGGTAACAACACTACCGAAAACACAAATTACTGTAATGGGTATGGAACGTCTAGTGCCGACACATGAAGAGTTAGAAGTACTGGTGACGATGCTGACGCGCTCAGCAGTAGGACAAAAATTAACAAGTTACGTTACTACGCTTACTGGACCGCGTGCGGATGATGAGATTGATGGACCAGAAGAATTCCATTTAATTATTGTGGATAATGGACGTTCTAAAATTTTAGGTACGCAATTCCAGTCAATATTACAATGTATTCGTTGTGCAGCATGTGTTAATGTATGTCCGGTATATCGTCAGACAGGTGGACATTCGTATGGATCAATTTATCCAGGACCAATCGGTGCGGTATTATCACCGTTACTTGGTGGATATGATACGTACAAAGAATTGCCATATGCATCAACATTGTGTGGTGCATGTACAGAAGCATGTCCAGTTAAGATTCCATTACATGACTTACTTCTTGAGCATAGACGTGTTATCGTTGAAGAGGAACATATGTCACCATTTGCAGAACGTCTAGTTATGAAAGGTTTTTCACAAGGTGCGAGTCATGCGACATTATTTAAGTATGGTACGAAAATGGCACCGACAATTATGTCACCATTTGAAAACAAAGATAAAGGTATGATTACGAAAGGGCCGAAACCATTACAAGCCTGGACGGCATCTCGTGATTTCCCGATGCCTGATGAAGAGAACTTCCGTGACTGGATGCAAAATAGATTGAAAAGAGGTGCGAAATAATGGAAAGAGGAACAATTCATAATAAAGGTTCGTTCTTAAGTAACATCTCTAAAAACTTACAACGTGAAATGCCAGCACATGTAGAACGTCCAGAATGGCAATATCGCCCTCAGGATAAGACATTAACAGGATTATCGCAAGATGAACTTGTAGAAGTATTAAGACAGCAATGTAACTTTATTCATACAGATTTAGTAGAAACAACGACTGATAAGATTAATGAAACATTGAGTCAAGTCATTGAGAAGTATGGCAACGGTGAAGTGATTGCCTGGAACGATAAACGTTTTGATGAATTCGGAATTGATTTAGCAGCCCATGATGCATTTATATGGGATGAAGAAAAAGGTGCAGAGAACTTACAGGTAGCAGAACGTGCAAACGTCGGTATTACATTTAGTGACGCGACACTTGCAGAGAGTGGGACGGTCGTATTATATGCTGATAAAGGAAAAGGACGTAGTGTAAGCCTCTTACCTGCAACGTATATTGCAATTGTGCCGAAGTCAACGATTGTACCGAGATTTACTCAAGCTGCTCAGCAAATGAATCGCATGATGGAAGATAAAGAAAACTTCCCGACATGTATTAACTTAATTACGGGACCTTCAAACTCAGCGGATATTGAGATGAAGCTTGTAGTAGGTGTTCACGGTCCGATTAAAGCAACATATATATTAGTCGATGATAAATAATAAATAACTTGAACGTGGTGAATGCCATGTTCAAGTTTTTTTGTGGTGAGAATTAAAGATGATTGCTTTAGTTTTTACTGTATATACATTAAAATGGAGTGAAGAGGTGAGAGGATTGGAATTGAAGTTTGATCATATTATTCATTATGTCCATCAATTAAATGAAGCGGATATAAATTTTATGAAAGTGATAAATGGTGGGAAGCACGAAACGCTTGGTACGTATAATAAACTTTCCTATACTGATTTATCCTATATAGAATTTATTGATGCATTCGACCGCGAACTTGTGCACTCAGCAGTCAACAGTGAAAGCGAGCATTTAAGCTTTGCCGCAACGTTAGAACGTACAGGCTATACGGAAGGATTTAAACGTCTGTGCTTCAGAACGGATGATATCGTTCAATTAAAAGAACATTTAAATAATCTAGGTGTCCGTACGATAGGACCGACCAATATGAAGCGTGTAACGCCTGATGGGAAATGTATAGAGTGGCAACTTCTGTACATCGATGAAACAAAGCGTTTCGAACTGCCATTTTTTATTCAATGGCAGGAAGATGACGATGTTAGAGAACGTAATTTATCACAATATTTCCAGGGGAATTTATCGATGGAAGCAATTGAAATTGAAACGACAGACTTCGATGAAATCGCTGAAGTGTTCGTAAACTGGATGGGTTATGAAGTAATCGGTGGTGTTATTAATAGTTATTTCAAGCTCGTAAAGGAAGGTTCTTTGGACATTTATTTAATACCGGGGAATCAGGATAGTATAAAATCTTTAATTATAAAAAGTGACACTCCAGAGGAACATCACTTTAGAAATGCAGTATATAAATTTATTTAACGTAAACATTGTGATAAATTGTCATGATGATTTGATAAATGTGATACGAAGCAATGCACAATGTGACAAATGATAAATACAGTGTGACTTTAGATACACGTGTAATGATGTAAAGAATGGAAATGATTGCAGCAAAACTTGCAGCGATGATGTGTAAGCTTAGCATATCGATAGATGCATATTGGAAGCGATTAATCAGTATACCATTTAATAATATAAGTATGATGAGTAAAATATTTTTAAACATATGACACCTCTTTTTATTAATAATTAAAGTATAACAATAATACATGAATAATGGTTGCAATATGAAAGGGACGAATATAATGACAGTTACAAAAATGAATATAACAAATGAAATGCATGATAATTTTGTTAAAACGCATCCGAACGGTGATATGCTTCAGTTATCAACCTGGGCACAAACAAAGCAATTGACAGGTTGGTATAGCAGACGTGTTGCAGTAGGACGAAATGGAGAAGTTCAAGGTGTGGCACAGCTTTTATTTAAAAAAGTTCCGAAACTTCCGTTTACGATGTGTTACGTATCACGTGGATTTGTTTGTGATTATAATGATAAAGCAGTCGTTTTAGCACTTAAAGATGCGACAATTGAAACAGCGCGTCGTGAGAAGAGTTATTCAATTAAGATTGATCCGGATGTTGAGGTAGATGCGATTCCAGATTTAGTAACGTATATGAATTCAATAGGATTTGTGCATAAAGGTTTTAAAGATGGATTACATCCGGACTATATTCAACCACGTATGACGATGATTACAAATATTGATAAAGATGAAGATGCATTAATACAATCGTTTGAAAGTCGTAATAGGTCTAGTGTGAAACAAAGTCTGAAAAAAGGTGTGGAACTGGAAATCGGTACACGCGATGATCTAAAAATATTTGCTGAACTGATGAAGGAAACAGGAGAACGAGATGGATTTTTAGTGCGTGATATTTCATACTTTGAAACGATTTATGATGCATTAAACCCAGCAGGAGATGCTGAATTATTTTTAACGAAACTCGTACCTGGTAATGTATTAAGTATTTTACATCAATCATTAAAACATAATGAAGATGAAAAAGAGCGCATATTATCAAGAAAACAGACGAAGAAAACTGAAAATCAACTGAAAGAAATTGAGATTGTTCTAAATAAATTGAACGAGCAAATTGCTGAAATGGAAGATTTAAAGATTAAACATCCGAAAGGCATTTATTTGTCCGGTGCAATTCTGACGTTCTGTGGTAAAAAAGCATATTATTTATATGGTGCTTCGAGTAATGAATATAGAGGGTATTTACCGAATCATAAAATGCAGATTGAAATGATGAAGTACGCAAGGGATAAAGGTGCAACGTCATATGATTTCGGTGGTACAGATAATAATCCGGATAAATCATCAGATCATTATGGATTATGGCAATTTAAGAAAAGTTGGGGAACGCGTTTAAGCGAAAAAATTGGTGAGTTCGATTACGTATTAAATCAGCCGATGTATACATTGATTGAAGTTGCCAAGCCGAAAGTGAAGGCGTGGACGAAGAAGATTAATATGAGACGTTAGTCTAAATATATTTGTATAATTTAGGATACAAAAAGCCAGAAGATGTAGAAATATATGACATTTTCAATTCATCATCCGGCCTTTTTATGATTTATTCACTGAAAAATTTAAACACGCTAATCTTTGTTTCCATATATAAGTACGGGTCAATAAACGTTATATATAAAATAAAGAAGAAATTAAATAAACTAAAAGCAGTGAGTAAAATCGTTAAGATTTTATATGTAAGATTGTTTATAAGTTTCTGATCAGTCGTAAAATGATAATGTACACCTAAGGAGAACGTGACAATACAAAATGCCATCCAGAAATAAGTCGTTAAAAATACGATACCGCTATGTATAAAGTAACTGCTTATAAAAACGGTATGCATGATAATGAGTAATAGCATTATTACTTTTTGCATCGTGTTCACTCCTTTTCATTATTATTGTAATATATAATAATGAATTATCAATATAAAATGACATGAGGTGTAAAGATGAAAATCGGATTTATCGGTACAGGTGTAATGGGAAGCAGTATGGCGTCGCATATTGGAGGGACACAATATATTTATAATCGTACGAAACAAAAGGCGGAAACTTTAATTCGTGACGGTCATATTTGGTGTGAGACGCCCGGTGAGGTCGCACGTTCTGCAGATGTAGTGTT
This sequence comes from Macrococcus armenti, assembly GCF_020097135.1. Taxonomy (NCBI): domain Bacteria; kingdom Bacillati; phylum Bacillota; class Bacilli; order Caryophanales; family Staphylococcaceae; genus Macrococcus; species Macrococcus armenti. The sequence goes on from NZ_CP083608.1 coordinate 191,100, forward strand.
TACGATGTTAGGATATCCGATTGATGTAGAAGCGATATACTTAGGGCCGGATGGATTACTTGAAAATGGAACGCCGGGGCAGATTTATATCGATTGTACGACGAGTAGTCCGGAACTGGCGCAGAAGATTTATAACGCTGCTAAAGTTAAAGACATTGATGTATTAGACGCGCCGGTAAGTGGTGGTGATATCGGTGCTAAAAACGGAACGCTCAGTGTGATGGTCGGCGGAGAAGAAGCGGTTCTTAAAAAAGTGCTGCCGTTACTTGAGAAATTCAGTAGTTCCGTCACGTACTTTGGTGCAGCAGGTAGCGGACAGCATACGAAGATGGCGAATCAAATTGCGATAGCAACAAATATGATTGGTATGGCAGAAAGTTTGTATTACGCACATCATGCAGGACTTGATGTTGAGAAAGTGCTTGAAACGATTAGTAAAGGTGCAGCTGGCAGTTGGTCGTTATCAAACTTAGCACCTAGAATATTAGACGGAAATTATGAGCCCGGATTTTATACGCATCATTTCTTAAAGGATATGAAGATTGCACTTGATGAAGCAGAAAAGATGGGGATAACATTACCCGGACTTGCATTAAGTTATAAACTATATAACACATTAAGTACTGACATTAAAGAAACGACAGGGACACATGCAATTTATCAATATTATGATGAAAAATAATTCAATTCAAATGCAATACAAGCGTAATCAAGATACAATAAGAATATAACTTTTAATAATTGGAGGAAGAACATTGATAAAGAAAATAATAGACTTTTCATTGCATAATAAGCTCGCAATATGGTTGATGACATTAATTATATTAAGCGCTGGTATATATAGTGCGGTGAAAATGAAAATGGAGATGCTTCCGAGCATGTCAACACCTGTCATTTCAATTACAACACCTTATCCAGGTGCAACACCTGAGGATGTATTAGATGGTGTGACAGATCCAATCGAAAAGAAAGTGAAAAATTTATCAGGTGTAGAAAAAGTAACGAGTCAATCGTTAGAGAATGCTTCGGCAGTTACAGTTCAGTATAAATTTGGGACAGATATGGATAAAGCACAGGCGGATCTGGAAAAACAAATCAATAAAGTAGATTTGCCAGAAGGTGCACAGGAGAAGCAAATCTCTCAAATATCAATGTATACGTTCCCGATTATTAGCTATTCATTATCAAGTGATAAGGCGGATATAAAGGATTTAACGAAACGTATAAAATCAAATCTTGTACCTGAAATTGAAGGTGTTGAAGGTGTTACGAACGTTACGTTTTCTGGACAGGAAGTCGAACAAGTTGAACTGCAGTTTGATGCGGCAAAACTTAAGCAGCATAATTTAACAGAAGAATCTGTCCTTCAATTTATTAAAGGTGCCACAATGGATGCACCACTTGGGTTATATACGTTTGGGAATGACTTAAAAAGTATTATTGTGAATGGACAGTTTACGAATGTTGAAGCATTAAAGGCTTTAAAGATACCGTTAACCGGAAATGATAAACAAGCACAATCACAAGCTTCACAGGAACAACAAGCTGCTTTACTTGAAATGATGCAGTCAGGTAAAGTGCCGACGGTAAAACTTTCAGATGTTGCAGATGTTAAGCACGTAGAAAGTCGTGAATCGATTTCTAAAACGAATGGTAAAGATTCATTAAGCATTCAAGTTATTAAGTCTGATGATGCGAATACAGTAACATTAGCGAACGAAGTGAAAGAAAAAGTAGCACAGTTTAAGAAAGAAAATAAAGACATTAATGCGGTGCTTATGATGGATCAGGCGAAACCGATAGAAGATTCTGTTAAGACAATGGCAGAAAAAGCGATAATCGGTGCGCTATTTGCAGTAGTAATGATACTAGTATTTTTAAGAAATATTCGTTCTACGATGATTGCAGTTGTATCTATTCCGATGTCTATATTAATGGCGATGTTAATTCTTAAACAGATGGATATTTCGCTTAATATTATGACACTTGGGGCGATGACTGTTGCAATCGGTCGTGTAATTGATGACTCTATCGTTGTAATAGAAAACATATTCCGACGTATGTCAGACCCGAAAGAGCCGTTAAGAGGATTTGAACTTATCAGTAGTGCGACGAAGGAAATGTTCATTCCTATTATGAGTTCAACGATGGTAACAATTGCTGTATTCTTACCATTAGGTCTTGTATCCGGATCAATCGGAGAAATTTTCAGACCTTTTGCATATACTGTAGTATTTGCGTTACTCGCATCATTATTAATTGCGATAACAATCGTACCGATGTTAGGACATTCATTCTTTAAAAACGGCATAAAAGGACATCATGATGACGAAGCGAAAGTCGGACGTATTGCGCGTTTTTATCACCGTATATTAGAGTGGTCATTAAAGCATAAAGTAATTGTATCGCTACTAAGTATAGGTATATTAATTGGAAGCTTAATGTTAACGCCGTTGCTTGGCACGTCGTTTATTTCAACGGGAGAAGATAAGCTGCTTGCTTTAACGTATAAACCTAAGCCAGGTGAAACAGAAGCAGAGGTCGTAAAAAAAGGTGAGCAAGTTCAGAAGTATTTATCTACGAATAAAAACGTAGTAAATACACAATTCTCGGTTGGGGGAGAGAACCCGTTTAACCCTGTAGCAACGAATGATATGGCGATGATGGTTGAGTATAAAAAAGATACACCGAACTGGGAAACAGAAGCAGAACGTGTATTAAACAAAATTGAAACATTTAAACATGATGGTACGTGGAAAAATCAGGACTTCGCAACAGGCGGGTCAACAAATACTGTAACTGTAACTGTAAACGGACCATCGATGAAAGATATTCGTCCAGTTATTGAAAAACTTGAGCAGGAAATGAAAACCGTTAAAACTGTAACGAATGTAAGTTCTTCATTAACAGATAGTTATGATGCGTATACATTAAAGGTCAATCATAATAAACTATCAGAATTTGGCCTTACAGCAGGTCAGATCGCAATGACATTAAATCAGCGTAGCGATAATAAAGTGGTCACTAAAGTTGGAGAAAAAGGTCAGTCTACTGATGTAGTGCTTACGAAAGAGAAAGAAAGCTGGACGAAAGAAAAGCTTGAGAATACAAAACTTACTTCACCGTTAGGGAAAACGGTGAAATTAAGTGATGTTGTAACAATAGAAGAAGGTGAAACTTCAGATACGATTAAGCGCGAAGACGGTAACATCTCTGCGACTGTTGAAGGGAAAATAAAAGGGAAAGATGTCGGACAGGCAACAAAAGATGTAAGCGATAAAGTAAATCAATTAAAGCATCCATCTAACATTGATGTGCATATTGGTGGAACGAGTGAAGATATTGGAGAGAGTTTCTCACAACTTGGACTTGCAATGCTTGCGGCTATTGGTATCGTTTATTTAATCCTTGTACTGACATTTAAAGGTGGACTTGCACCGCTTGCAATATTATTCTCGTTGCCATTTACGATTACAGGTGTCATTCTCGGTTTACTTATTTCGGGTGAAACATTATCTGTGCCATCGATGATCGGAATGCTTATGCTGATCGGAATTGTTGTAACGAACGCAATCGTATTAATAGACCGTGTAATTAATAAGGAAGCAGAAGGGTTATCAACGAGAGATGCATTATTAGAAGCGGCTATCACACGTGTACGTCCGATTCTGATGACGGCACTCGCAACTGTTGGCGCATTATTACCGTTATTATTCGGTGGAGATGGCTCAGTTCTGATTTCTAAAGCGTTAGCTGTTACTGTAATTGGTGGTTTAACATCTTCAACATTATTAACATTAATCGTAGTACCAGTTGTTTATGAAATTTTAATGAATATAAGAAAACGCGTAACAAAAAAAGGAGCCTAGGCTCCTTTTTTTTACATATATATTGCACAAAGCACGATAATCATTACAGCCATGATAACTGAAAAGATATCGAGGATTAACTTTGCTTTTTTGTCGTTAAACTTAAACTTGTAGTTTGAAATTTCAATGTTTAAAAACAGACTAAGTGCGAGAAGTGTAATCCAGTACTTTATCGTACCGAGATGCATAAGCGTAATGAAGATAAATACTACAAATACAGCGCCTAATATAATGCGTAGAAAGTCTAAAATACGCATCTTTATCGTATAAATACTCGTGTAACTTACAATCAAGTACATCGTAATAAGTAAAGCAATTAAAAATATCATACAAATCTTCCTTTCTTAAAGTAGATGAGTAGCAGTATTAATCCGACTACTGAAGTAATCGCCCCGAAATAAAAAGGCATTTCTATGTTTTTAGATAATATTGCAGTAAAGAGTAAAGGTCCTAATATTCTGCCGAGGCTATCCATACTATAACTGATTGAAGTCAGTTTACCCATTTTATTGTTTGATGTTTCTTTCGTAAGCTGACTTGTAAGTAATGTTCTTACTAATGCGTTACCAGACATCAGCAGCACGAGACAAAAACCGGCATACATTAAGTTCATCGAGAATGGCAGCATTATAAATGCAATAATTGTTATAATCTGACCGGTTACAATAACGGGAAGCTCCTTACCATTTTTAACTTTACGTAAGTATCCACCTTGCAGGCCGGCATTGATTAATCCCCCAACCATAAAGAGCATCCCCATTTGAGTTGCGGTGATATTAATTTTCTCGATTTCAAAGAGCTGGAATGAGCTTTCCATACCGCTCATTGTAAATGTCACGATAAACGTTGAGAACAACAATAAGTAAATTGCCGGTGTTAATAATTTTGGATTAACGTGTTCTTGTGTATCTGAGTCAGATAACTGCAACGTTTCTTTTATCGTAAACATACAGAATAAGGCGATGATTGTAAGAATAACTGCTGTTACGAAATATGGAATCTGATAACTAATGCCCGATAATAAACCACCGACAGCTGGACCGAATATAAATCCGAGACCGATCATCATCCCCATTAAGCCCATATATTTGTTGCGTTCGTCATGCGTTGTCATATCGCTTACCATACTCGTTGTTGTTGAGAAACAGGCTCCTGAGAATAAACCACCGAGCACGCGTGATGTATAAAGCATTGCCAAGTTATCGATAAACAAACCAAATAATAAAAAGCTGATCGTAAATCCGATAAGGCCAATGATCAGTACTTTCTTACGTCCATACTTATCTGATAAATATCCCCAGAGCGGTGCGGCGATAAATGAAACGATTGAATATGAAGCGAGTAGTAGTCCCATATGGAATGCATTTAAATTTAAACTATGTACAAGTGCAGGGATTACAGGTATAACGATACTGAATCCAAAGTATATAAAAAACTGAATTAACATCAGTAGTTTAAACTGCTGTTTCATAAAATATCCTCCTTCGTTGCTATAATCCTATTGTAGCGAATGTTTTGATGAAATCATATCTCTTTCTATATAAAAAGAGCACTTATAGCTGTGCTCTTACATGTGCAATCTGCTGTTCAATTTCAGCGAGTCTCTCTTCAAGACGCGGTGACGATTGCCCTGTTGATTCAACTTTTTCTAAGTCGTTTTGAATGCGCATATATTCTTCTTTTAGTTCTAATAATTGCTGATTTAAGTCCATAATATCCTCCTTAATACCTTACATGAAATATACATTAAACTTATTATATAATAAAGTGACATACATTATGGAGGAATAACGATGGTAAAGAAGATAAAAACAAATGCTTTGAGAAAGCTTGACCAAAAGAAGATTGCATATCAAACGTATACATACGAAGTAACAGATGAACTTGACGGCATTACAGTTGCGAATAAAATTGGTCAGCCTCATGAAAAGGTATTTAAAACATTAGTATTGCATGGGAAATTAAATCATTATGTAGCTGTAATACCTGTAGAAGCGACATTAGACCTCAAAACGATGAGTAAAGTTGTTGGAGAGAAGAAACTAGAGATGTTACCTGTGAAAGATTTGGAGAAGTTGACAGGTTATATTCGTGGTGGATGTTCACCAGTAGGTATGAAAAAGCAATTCCCGACAGTAATTGATAGTAGTGCTGAACAATTTGATGAAATCATTGTAAGTGCAGGTTTAAGAGGGATTCAGATGCAACTCCAGGTGGATGCACTCGTTAGTCTCATCAATGCGAAAGTGAGTGACATTACACATGAAGATTAAAGATCACTATAAACAGTTGAGTATAGAAGGTAAACGTACGATAATTACGAGTGACGTTCACGGTCGCCCGGATTTGTTAAAACGATTACTCGACGACGTAAAATTTTCGGATGATGATATTCTAATTATTAATGGGGATATTATTGATAAAGGACATGACAGTATCGGAGCGCTCCAATATGTAGCAATGTTAATGGATAAAGGTAACGTACATGTATTGCTCGGTAACTGCGACAAAATTTTTGACGAACTTGAAGAAGACTTTTTATATGACTATATGGAATATCGATATACGATTGTACATGAAATGTTGCAGGTGCTCGGGAAATCGAAAGAGGATTATCCTTCGCAACAGGCGATGGCAGATGATTTAAGAACACAATTTGCACTTTTGCACAGTGTTCTGAAAGATTTACCGCTTATGATTGAGACAGAATCATATATTATTGTGCATGCAGGGATAGATGAAGATTACTTAGAAACATCTGAACATGATGCGCTGAACATGCCGTTTTTCTATAATAAAGCACATCACCATGAGAAAACAGTTGTTGTCGGACATTTTCCTGTATGTAATTTTGTTGAAAATGGTATGTATCATCATAATGTTAAGGTTCATCCGAATTATAAAACAATTGCAATTGATGGTGGTAATGAAGTGAAGGCGAGTGGCCAGCTTAATGCACTGATTATTGAAGCGGATGGTCAAGTATCGTCAACATTTGTCGATGATTATAAGAAAGCACTCGTCATTCAGTCGTTTGATCCCGGTGTTCAAATGCCGCATACATTTACATATTCGAATTATAATATTGATGTGTATGAAGGAGATGAATATTTCACATATTGTGAACAGCAAGGTGAAGGGTGCATGGTGAAAACGGAGTATATTGATTTTGAGAAGCATCGTCTAAAAGATGATTATACTGACTACTTCCATAAAGTTGAGATGAGTGAATATGTTAGTGTCATAAAGCGTCTTAATGGTTATGTACTGATTAAAAAAGATGGTATCGTCGGATTTGTACCGGAAGAAGTATTAGAATAAGCCAGGGTTTCCCCTGGCTTATTCTACAGTATATTTGAAATGATTCATCTCATTAATTTTCTTAAATCCGAGCTTTTCATAGAAAGCGATATCCTTTTCGCGTTTACTTTTGACGGATAGCTGAACGCTTGTAGCATGGTGTTTTTTGAATGCATGGTCTACAGCGAATGATACAAGGTCGTGTCCGATACCTTTTTGACGGTATTGTAGATGTGTATAAACAAACTGTATATCACAACTGTCGTCGTCATTGATTTGTATCCATATAAACCCTTTCACAATACCTTCGTTTAAGTATAAATAGAGTTCGTGTGTATTGCCGATCGTGTTTAATATTTTATCGCGCATCGGTTTGAAATCGACATATAAGTCCTTCATAATATCTGTGAAACTTCTTTTATAAACAGGCTTATACTTAATTACTTGAGGAACGATTGTCGTTTTATTTTCAGTTGTTTTCATCGTATAAGCCGTACCTAAATATTGTGTGCGTAAATTTTTCATTACGGATTGTCCGAAACGATGGTCTTCATGAAGGCTGAAGTAATATGTTGTGATACCCGGATGACTGATGAGAAAGTCCTGCCACATGACTTTGATCATATTTAAAGTCATTTCATCAGTTTGTTTCGTAATAGGACCTAGTACATTTGCTTCTGCGTCATTAATACGCTCAATTCCAAATGCCGCAATAATGTCATCTTCATCCATTACGAGTAACATATCCTCTTTGCTGATTAAGGCAAGTTGTTCTTCTATACTCTGCAATGTGACGCGAATGTATCCGACGTGATGTTCGCTTTGCTGATTCAGCTCGTATAGAAACTTTGCTGTTTTCTTTATATCTTCCATCTGTGTGATGTTCAAATGATCACCCCTTAAAGTGTGCTGTCAGTACTTCTGTTATACCTTTATTATATGTGTTTTCTGTTATGTTTGGATATAGCTTTTTTGCTTCTGGTGTTGCGTTATTAACGAGATAGCCGGAGTTGACTGCACGCAGCATTTTAATATCATTTCCACTATCGCCGAATGCGAATGTTTCTGACTGAGGAATGCCGAATTTATCCATTAAATAACGTACTATTGCATGTTTACCCGCGATTTGAGGATAGAAATCGATATCATAATGATTTTCTGGATCGCCTATCAGTGGATTGCACATGCTAATATTTACGCAGAAATGATGATGCTCAGCAAGTTTTCGAATAATATCGAAGTTTTTCTCATCCGTTTTCTTATCTATCATCTTATAGTAGTAATTTCTAGTGAATGGTGCATTGATGAATGGCGTTTGAGTAATTAAATCGATGTTTTTAGATTTAAGTACATGCTCTATATTCAGTATGATCGATTTATCATAGTTATTTACAAACTTTTTGTGATAATCTTCGTCGCGGCGCCATTGTTCGTCATCAAAGTAGAAAATTTCTGTGCCTGAATTTGTCGATATAAAGTGTGGATATATTTCATTCGGGCCATGCTTGAGGCAGCTTTCTATCATTTCTTTCGTACTTGCAGAGACGATGCCAAAAAGTAGCCCTTTATGTGCATATTGCGCAATGAATGATTCTAGCGCTTTTACATCTTCGGGATGAGAATGTTGATGTGCAAAATATGTTTCATCAAAGTCTGAACACGCAAGCGACGTAATATGTTCCGGGAAATAAATTGTTTTCATAAGCGTCCTCCTTACGTCAAGCATACAAGATAGCGTATGAAATCTCAATTTAATCACAATAGATTTATTCTGTTATAATAGAGGCATTAATGAATAGAGGACGGATAAAATGAAATCAGTAGTATTAGCAGAGAAACCGTCAGTGGCACGTGATATTGCACGTGTACTGAAATGTAATCAAAAAAAGAATGGCTATATGGAAAGTGATAAATATATTGTAACGTGGGCTTTAGGGCATTTAGTGACAAATGCAGACCCTGAACAATATGATGCAAAGTATAAGCAGTGGGATTTAAATATGCTGCCGATTATTCCGGAACGTATGAAAACAGTTGTTATCGGCAAAACACGCAAACAGTTCAATACGGTTAAAGCACAAATTGAGCGTCAGGACGTTAAAGAAGTGATTATTGCAACAGATGCCGGGCGTGAAGGAGAACTTGTGGCGCGATTAATTATTGAGAAATGTAAAGGAAATAAACCGCTTAAGCGATTATGGATTTCATCAGTTACGGATAAAGCGATATTAGAGGGATTCAAACATTTAAAGCCGGCAGATGCATACAATGGATTATATGAAGCAGCGATGGCAAGAAGTGAAGCGGACTGGATTGTAGGGATTAATGCAACGCGCGCACTCACTACGAAATACGATGCACAGCTTTCTACAGGTCGTGTGCAAACACCGACGCTTCAAATGGTCAAGATTAGACAGGATGCCATACAGAAATTTCAGCCGAAAACATTTTATGGCATTGAACTTATTAGTGGCAGCGATAAGTTTAAATGGCAGACGACTGGGCAAGTATTCGATGAACTTAAAGTAGATACGTTACTTCAGCAATTAAAGGGAAAAGAAGCTGTTGTGCAAAATGTAGTATCAAAAGAGAAGAAACGATATGCCGGGAAGCTATACGATCTAACGAGTTTACAGCAGGATGCTTATAAGCGCTTCAACTATTCAGCAAAAGAGACATTAAATGCGATGCAGAGTTTGTATGAAACACATAAGTATGTGACATATCCGCGTACAGATTCAAATTACTTAACGACAGATATGGCAAGCTCTTTGAAAGAACGTGTTGCGTCGCTTGGTGCAACGCCGTATAAAGCGCATGTTGTACAGTTACTGAAAACGGACATTAAAGGTGGCAGCCATATTATCAACAATGCAAAAGTATCAGATCACCACGCTATCGTACCGACTGAAGTAAGAGCAAATTTAGATGCGCTTGGTGCACGAGAAAAAAACGTCTACTTACTTATCGCTGAACGTTATTTAAGCAACTTAATGGAACCAAACACATATAAAGAAGATACGGTTACAGTTCAAGTAGGGAAGGAGTCATTTACATTTAAAACTGAAACAACTGTGAATGCTGGGTTTAAAGCTTTGTATGAAGCGGATACGAAAACGAAACATACTGCTTATCAAAAAGGTGATGTCATAAGTCCGGTGAATTTAAAGAAAACTACTGGTGAAACGCAGCCACCTGCATATTTGAACGAGGGAACACTGCTTAAAGCAATGGAAAATCCTTCCTCTATCTTTAATATTGATAAAGAAAGTTCATCAACATTAAAGTCGACAGGCGGTATCGGAACTGTAGCGACACGTGCGGATATTATTGAGAAACTGTATAACTTAAATGCAATTGAAAACAATAACGGCAATATTAAAGTTACGAATAAAGGACGCCAGTTGCTGGAACTTGCACCAGAACGATTAAAGTCTCCGGAACTTACTGCAGACTGGGAACATAAACTTACACGTATCGAAAGAAATGCATATAGTAAAAAACAGTTCATGCGTGAAATGATAATATTCACGAAAGAAATTATTGAGGAAATAAAATCAAGTGATGAGAAGTTTAAACATGATAATTTAACGAGTACAGAATGTCCGACATGTGGTAAATTTATGCTTGAGAAAAAGACGCGTAATGGAAAGATGCTCGTTTGTCAGGATCCGACGTGCGGCACAAAGAAAAATGTACAGAGTAAGACAAATGCGCGTTGTCCAGAATGTAAGAAAAAGCTTACATTACATGGCAAAGGTCCGAAGGCGATGTATAGTTGTGTCTGTGGATTCAGAGAAACCCAGGAACAGATGGATAAACGATTCAAGTCTAAAAAGACTGGTAAAGTTTCAAAGAAAGAAATCAATAAGTATATGAAAAAAGAAGAACCAATTAATAATCCGTTTGCAGATGCATTTAAAAACTTAAATTTATAACTTAATTAAAAGAATCTTAACAATATTCACAATGTTAATCACTTCACATATTTGGTAAAATAAAAATGAATATAATATGTGGAGGGATGGACATGGAAAAAGCAAAAAAGAAACTTAATTTAAAACCTGTCTGGATTGTTGTAAGTTTTATTGTCTTATTTGCAATTGCTTTAATGCCAACACCAGCATCACTACCTGTAATGGGGAAAATGGCATTAGCAATACTGGCATTTGCTGTGATTATGTGGGTGACTGAAGCGGTAAGTTATCCAGTATCAAGTACGATGATTGTCGCACTCATTATTATGTTAATCGGTTTTAGCCCGATTGAAAAATTAGGACCTTCTATGGGGAATCCTATGGCAGCGGGAAAACCATTAGCTGAAGATGCATTGTTCGGCACACAAAATGCACTTAAGCTAGCGTTTAGTGGGTTTTCAAGTTCAGCAGTTGCACTTGTTGCAGCAGCACTGTTTTTAGCGACAGCGATGCAAGTAACGAATTTGCATAAACGTCTGGCTTTACTTGTACTTTCAATTGTAGGAAATAAAACGAATGCGGTTGTTGCCGGATCGATTATCGTATCGATTATATTAGCGTTCTTTGTACCGTCAGCGACAGCACGTGCCGGTGCAGTAGTTCCGATTTTACTCGGAATGGTTACAGCATTTGGTGCTAAGAAAGATTCACGTCTTGCAGCATTACTTGTAATTACTGCGGTACAAGCAGTATCGATATGGAATATTGGTATTAAAACCGGAGCAGCGCAAAACATGGTTGCGATGGGATTTATTAATAAAACTTTTAATGAAGATGTGTCGTGGGGCGAGTGGTTTATGTATGCTGCACCGTGGTCAGTCATCATGTCAATCGTCTTATATTTCGTAATGATTAATGTCATTAAACCGGAAACGAACGAAATTGAAGGTGGTAAGGAACTTGTAAAAGCACAACTTGCTGAGCTTGGTCCGGTAACACCTAAGGAATGGCGTTTAATTGCTATATCAGTTGCTTTACTGTTCTTCTGGGCAACAGAGGGTAAATTCCATCCGATTGATTCATCTTCTATCACTTTAATTGCACTTGCAATTATGTTAACGCCAAAAGTAGGTGTATTTTCATGGGGAGATGTTGAGAAACTCATTCCATGGGGTACAATTATCGTATTTGCGATTGGTATTTCGCTTGGTAATCTGCTGTTACAAACAACTGGTGCACAATGGTTAAGTGATAAAACATTCGGTATTATGGGGTTAGAACATTTACCACTGCTTGCGACAATTGCGCTGATTACAGTTTTTAATATTTTGATTCACTTAGGATTTGCAAGTGCAACAAGTTTATCAAGTGCACTTATTCCAGTGTTTATTGCTCTGACAAGTACGTTAGGACTTAAAGATAATGCAATTGGTTTCGTATTAATTCAGCAATTTGTTATCAGCTTCGGTTTCTTATTGCCAGTATCTGCACCACAAAACATGCTTGCATATGGTACGGGTACGTTTACAGTAAAAGACTTCTTAAAGGCTGGTATACCATTAACAATAATCGCATACTTACTCATTCTTCTATTCAGTGCAACATACTGGAAGTGGATTGGATTAATTTAAAAAAAGATGCCCGAAATGGGCATCTTTTTTATGTATCCTGAGAAAGGATTTTCTTATTCTCTGGATCGATTTCAAATTCTTTCGTTTTACCGTCTTTACCTTTTAACTCAATGTTATATTTGAACTTACCATCATCATGATCAAGTGACCATTCTTTAACATCGCCTTTATAAACGGCTTGTGCAGCTTTAATGACTTCATCAACCGGTACGAATTTACCGTAGTCAAATGTTTGTTCCTTTTCGTTATCCTGATCATCATCTACTTCAGATTTGATGATTTTGTTATTATCTGCATCAATTTTAAGTTCATGCTTTTTATTGCTGCTATCTATAATTGAAACATCATATACCCATTTGTTATCGTCTTTATCGAATGAGATACTTTTAAGTGAACCTTGCACTTCTGACTGTGCAGTTTTTATCGCATCTTCAGGAGATGTTTTAATATCATTGAAATTAATAGACTGATCGTCATTATTATCTGAATTATCATCTGAAGTGCTGTCGTCTGAATTGTTCGTTTGTGACGTTTGTTCAGTTTTCGTTTCGTTCGTGTTCGTTTCTTTATTTTCAACTTTATCACCGCCACAAGCAGCAAGTGCTAACGCTGAAGATAATAGTAATGAGATTATTTTAAATTTCATAATAAAGTCCTCCTTAAATAAAATAATTTTCTTATTAACTTTCTTTCCCGAACGAAAAAATGATAAACATTTAAACTTATATAAGTGAGAAATGATATTGCTTTTTACTGGTGAAGGGATTAGACTATACAAGTATAAAAAAATGCTTAAGGAGCAGACGATGAAAAACTATTTTAAATTTGATGAACTCGGCACAAATTACAAAAGAGAAATACTTGGTGGTTTAACAACGTTTCTATCTATGGCATATATCCTTGCTGTAAACCCTGCAATGCTGTCACTTGCAGGTGTTAAAGGTATACCGGATAGTATGCGTATGGACGCAGGTGCGGTTTTTGTTGCAACAATACTGGCATCAATCGTTGGTTGTTTATTTATGGGACTTATTGCGAACTACCCAATCGCGCTTGCACCAGGAATGGGATTAAATGCATTCTTCGCATTTACAGTTGTATTACAATATAACATTCCATGGCAGACAGGTTTAACTGGTGTTTTATTCTCAGGAGTATTCTTTGCGTTACTTACAATGACAGGTTTACGAGAAACGATTATCAATGCCATTCCGTTTGAATTGAAAATGGCGGTATCCGCGGGTATAGGTCTATTTATTACTTTCGTAGGATTAAAAGGTGCAGGTATCGTAAAAGGTAATGAGGCGACATTAGTTTCATTAGGAAATATTCACGATCCGCATGTATTGTTAGCAGTAGGTGGTATTGCAGTAACGATTATTTTAATGGCGAAACGTGTGCCAGGTAGTATCTTTATCGGTATGGTATTAACAGCTGTTTTTGGCATGCTGTTCGGATTAATTGATGCACCAAAGCAAATAGTAGGTTCAATACCAAGCATTGAGCCGACATTCGGTAAAGCGTTTGACGCGTTTGCACACCCGGAACAAATTTTTAACGTACAATTTTTAGTTGTCGTATTAACGTTTTTATTTATCGACTTCTTTGATACAGCTGGTACTTTAGTTGCTGTTGCAACGCAGGCAAACTTAGTTAAAGATAACAAGTTACCACGTGCAGGACGCTCATTGTTTGCTGACTCATTAGCAACGATGGTAGGTGCAATCTTCGGTACGTCTACAACGACATCTTACATTGAATCATCAGCTGGTGTAGCTGTAGGTGCAAGAACTGGATTTGCAAGTGTTGTTACTGCATTATGCTTTGCATTAGCATTATTCTTCTCGCCTTTAATGGCGGTCGTAACAAGCGCAGTTACTGCTCCTGCATTAGTAATTGTAGGTGTATTGATGGTCGCAAACTTAAACAAAATAGAATGGAATAAATTCGAAATCGCAGTTCCGGCATTTTTAACAATCATTATGATGCCATTAACGTATTCAATCGCAACAGGTATTGCGTGTGGATTTATTTTCTATCCAATTACGATGGTAATGGCGAAACGTCATAAAGAGATTCATCCGATTATGTATGCTATGGCAGTAATTTTCGTACTTTACTTTATCTTTATTCAACATTAAAAAGGAGCAGACACAGGTCTGCTCCTTTTTATTATTTATTGTCTTTATATTCTCTTACAGTTTCACCGGCACGGTATGGATCATAGTATGTCGTATTACCTCGATATTCTCTTGTATTGATGACAATAAAAATATAAGCAATCATCAGGAATACCATTAGCCAATGCATGAACATGCCGAGTACAGGGAAAAATGCGATTGCGTTTGCTAATAAGCCAGTAAGTGCAAGTACCGATAAAGAAAATCTTGCTTCGTTAGAACGGTCGAGTGCTGATAATATGAACATAATAAAGTACAAAGTAATATTTGTACCGAGTGGCGCCCGCGCTAAACTTAAAATGTATGCACCGCCAATCCCTGGTATACCTAAAAATATTTCTTTCAATAACATAATGATTCCGAGCGTTAGCAAAATCAATTTCATCATTCGCTTCATATATAAAAACCTCCATTAGTAACATACTTGTAACAAAAATACTTTTGTTACAGCAATTATATCATGTTATAATGAAGTATTGAATTGTACTGCTTACCATATAAGAAGTTGTAAATCGATATAATTTCTTCTATATAATATGTAGAATTCTTTTTTATTAGATGATAGATTTCCTCAGAATAAACAATTTTTAATTTCTCCAAAAAAACTTTTATAAATATCCAGTTATCTATTGATAAATGATTAATATTCGTGTATTATATCTACTGTTGGACTTTAAAAAGCGATGAAGCGAGAGGTTACTGACACACCCGGCCGCTTTGCCATGGCGATGTGTGAGACAATTTTCGTGGAGAAGTCTATCAAACTAAAATAGACGTACAAGAGGAGGTAAAATTATGGCAAAACAAAAAATTCGTATTCGTTTGAAAGCGTATGATCACCGCATTATCGATCAATCAGCTGAGAAAATTGTAGAAACTGCAAAACGTTCAGGTGCAGAAGTATCAGGACCAATTCCGTTACCAACGGAAAAAACAGTTTACACAATTATCCGTGCCGTTCACAAGTACAAAGATTCTCGTGAACAGTTCGAGCAACGCACGCACAAACGTTTAATCGACATCGTTAACCCAACACCTAAAACAGTTGATGCTCTTATGGGCTTAAACTTACCATCAGGTGTAGACATCGAAATCAAATTATAATAAAAAGTAGGAGGTGCGACTTTCGATGACCAAAGGAATCTTAGGAAGAAAAGTAGGAATGACACAAGTTTTCGCTGAAAACGGTGAATTAATTCCAGTAACAGTAGTAGAAGCAGCACAAAACGTAGTATTACAAAAGAAAACTGACGAAGTTGATGGTTATTCATCAATCCAAATCGGTTTTGAAGACAAACAAGCTTACAAAGCAGACCGCAAATCAAACAAATTTGCAACGAAACCAGCTGAAGGCCATGCTAAAAAAGCAGGTACAGCACCTAAGCGCTTCATTCGTGAGTTCAGAAACGTAGACGTTGATGCTTACGAAGTAGGTCAAGAAGTCACTGTGGATACATTCCAAGCTGGTGACATTGTTGACGTGACAGGAGTTTCAAAAGGTAAAGGTTTCCAAGGTGCAATTAAACGCCACGGACAGTCACGTGGACCAATGAGTCACGGTTCTCGTTACCACAGACGCCCAGGTTCAATGGGTATGGCATCTGACGCTTCTAAAGTATTTAAAGGTAAAGCATTACCAGGCCGCATGGGTGGTAATACAGTTACTATGCAAAACTTAGAAATCGTTAAAGTAGACGCTGAAAACAACGTTATCTTAGTAAAAGGTAATGTACCAGGACCTAAAAAAGGTTTAGTAAAAATTCAAACTTCAATTAAAAAAGGTAATAAATAGTATCTACGAAAGGAGGAAATAACATAATGGCTAATTATGATGTATTAAAAGTAGATGGAACAAAAGCAGGTTCAATCGAATTAAACGACAACGTATTCGGAATCGAACCTAATCAACATGTATTATTCGAAGCGATTAACTTACAAAGAGCTTCAATGCGTCAAGGAACGCACGCAGTTAAAAATCGTTCAGCAGTGAGCGGTGGTGGACGTAAACCTTGGAAACAAAAAGGTACAGGTCGTGCACGTCAAGGTACAATTCGTGCGCCACAATGGCGTGGTGGTGGTATCGTATTCGGACCAACACCAAGAAGTTATTCATACAAAATGCCTAAGAAAATGCGTCGTTTAGCTTTACGTTCAGCTTTATCAGCGAAAGTAAAAGAAAACGCATTTACAGTTTTAGAATCATTAACATTTGATGCTCCTAAAACAAAAGAATTCAAAAACATGACAACTACTTTAGAATTACCTAAAAAAGTATTGTTCATCGTTGAAGCTGAAGATGTAAACGTAGCTTTATCAGCACGTAACATCCCAGGCGTAACTGTTATTACTACAACTGGTTTAAACGTATTAGATATCGTTCATGCAAACCAAGTAGTAATGACTAAAGGTGCAGTTGAAAAAGTAGAGGAGGTGCTTGGTTAATGGAAAATCGCGATATTATTAAGCGCCCCGTTATCACTGAACGTTCATCTGAACAAATGGCACAAGATAAATACACATTTGATGTAGATACGCGTGCAAACAAAACTCAAATCAAAATTGCAATTGAAGATATCTTCAATGTAAAAGTTGACAAAGTAAACGTTATGAACTACAAAGCTAAAAAGAAACGTGTTGGCCGTTACAACGGTTACACAAACAAAAGAAGAAAAGCGATCGTAACTTTAAAAGAAGGTTCAATCGACTTCTTCAACTAAAAATAAACATTTACCATTAAGGAGGTAAAACGACAATGGCAATTAAACATTATAAGCCAACAACAAACGGTCGTCGTAATATGACAGGTTCAGATTTCGCTGAAATTACGTCAACGTCACCTGAAAAGTCATTACTTGCTCCCCTTCCGAGAAAAGCGGGACGTAATAACCAAGGTAAGTTAACTGTACGTCACAGAGGTGGCGGTCATAAACGTCAATACCGTATCATTGATTTCAAACGTAATAAAGATGGTATCCCAGCGAAAGTGGCAACGATTGAATACGATCCAAACCGCTCAGCAAACATCGCATTATTACATTACTTAGATGGTGAGAAACGTTACATCATCGCACCTAAAGGTTTAAAAGTAGGAACTCAAGTAGTTAACGGACCAGAAGCAGATATTAAAGTAGGTAACTGTTTACCACTTCAAAATATCCCAGTTGGTACAGTTATCCACAATATCGAGTTAAAACCTGGTAAAGGTGGACAATTAGTACGTTCAGCTGGAGCAAGTGCACAAGTACTTGGTAAAGAAGGTAAATACGTATTAGTTCGTTTAAAATCTGGTGAAGTTCGCATGATCTTATCAACTTGCCGTGCTACAATCGGTCAAGTAGGTAACGAGCAACACGAATTAATCAACATCGGTAAAGCTGGACGTTCAAGATGGAAAGGTATCCGTCCTACAGTTCGTGGTTCTGTAATGAACCCTAACGATCACCCACACGGTGGTGGTGAAGGTCGTACTTCAATCGGTCGTCCATCTCCAATGTCACCATGGGGTAAACCAACTCTTGGTAAGAAAACTCGTAAGAAGAAAAACCGTTCTAACAAACTTATCGTTCGTGGACGTAAAAAATAATAATAACTTACTAAAGTTAGCGGCCTAGCCGCTAACGATATGTAAGAATGAGGGAGGCGCCATAATGGCTCGTAGTCTTAAAAAAGGACCTTTCATCGATGATCACTTAATGAAAAAAGTTGAAGCATTAGAGGAAGGCGGCAAAAAAACAGTAATCAAAACTTGGTCACGTCGCTCTACAATTTTCCCAAACTTTATTGGACACACTATCGCAGTATACGATGGTCGTAAACACGTACCTGTATACGTAACTGAAGATATGGTTGGACATAAATTAGGAGAATTCGCACCTACACGTACTTACAAAGGTCACGGTGCAGACGACAAGAAAACTAAACGCTAATTTCAGATAAGGAGGAATAACCATGGAAGCAAAAGCGGTTGCAAGAACAATCAGAATCGCACCTCGTAAAGTGAGATTAGTTTTAGATCTTATCAGAGGTAAAGAAGTAGCGGAAGCTATCGCTATTTTAAAATTAACAAACAAAGCATCATCACCTGTAGTTGAAAAGTTATTAATGTCAGCATTAGCAAATGCAGAGCATAACTATGATATGAACATTGATACTTTAGTTGTTAAAGAAGCTTATGCAAACGAAGGACCAACTTTAAAACGTTTCCGTCCACGTGCACAAGGTCGTGCAAGTGCGATCAACAAACGTACAAGCCACATCACTATCGTTGTAGCTGACAAAGAAGTTAAAACTTCTAACACTGAAGCTCAAGAAACAAAATAATATATCTCATTAAGGAGGGAATACAGTGGGTCAAAAAATTAATCCAATCGGACTTCGTGTCGGTATTATTCGTGACTGGGATGCGAAATGGTATGCAGAAAAAGATTTCGCTTCATTATTACACGAAGACTTAAAAGTTCGTAAATATATCGAAGAAAACTTAAAAGACGCTTCTGTTTCTCGTGTAGAAATCGAACGCGCAGCAAATCGCGTGAACATCGCTATCCACACTGGTAAACCTGGTATGGTTATCGGTAAAGGCGGTTCAGAAATTGAAAAATTACGTAACAACTTAAACAACTTAACTGGTAAACGTGTACACATCAACGTTGTAGAAGTTAAGAAAGTTGATATGGATGCAAGATTAGTAGCGGAAAACATTGCACGTCAATTAGAAAACCGTGTATCATTCCGTCGTGCTCAAAAACAAGCGATCCAACGTGCTATGAAGTTAGGTGCTAAAGGTATCAAAACTCAAGTATCAGGACGTTTAGGCGGCGCAGATATCGCGCGTGCTGAACAATATTCAGAAGGAACTGTTCCACTTCATACATTACGTGCTGACATCGATTACGCACATGCTGAAGCAGACACTACTTACGGTAAACTTGGTGTTAAAGTATGGATCTATCGTGGAGAAGTTCTTCCTACAAAGAAGTCTAGTGAAGGAGGAAAATAATAATGTTATTACCAAAACGTGTAAAATACCGTCGTCAACATAGACCTAAAACAACTGGTCGTTCTAAAGGCGGAAACGAAGTAACATTTGGTGAATATGGTTTACAAGCAACAACAGCTGCTTGGATCACATCTCGTCAAATTGAATCAGCTCGTATTGCAATGACTCGTTACATGAAACGTGGCGGGAAAGTTTGGATTAAAATCTTCCCTCACACACCATACACTAAGAAACCTTTAGAAGTACGTATGGGATCTGGTAAAGGTGCAGTTGAAGGATGGGTAGCAGTAGTAAAACCTGGACGTATTATGTTTGAAATCGCGGGTGTTTCTGAAGAAGTAGCGCGTGAAGCATTACGTTTAGCATCTCACAAACTTCCAGTGAAAACTAAGTTTGTAAAACGTGAAGAATTGGGTGGTGACACAAATGAAAGCTAAGGAAATTAGAGATTTAACCACTTCAGAAATTGAAACTAAAGTAAAATCGCTTAAAGAGGAACTTTTCAACCTACGCTTTCAGTTAGCTACAGGTCAACTTGAAAATACAGCACGTATTCGCGAAGTTAAGAAATCAATCGCGCGTATGAAAACTGTTGTACGTGAAAGAGAAATCGAGCAACAAAAAACTGAACAAAAATAATTTTGAATAGGAGGGTACTCTTGTGAGCGAAAGAAACGATCGTAAAGTTTACACAGGTAAAGTTGTATCTGACAAAATGGATAAAACGATTACTGTGTTAGTTGAAACTTACAAAACACATTCTTTATACGGTAAACGTGTAAAGTATTCTAAAAAATACAAAGCACATGATGAAAACAATACAGCTAAAATGGGCGACATCGTTAAGATTATGGAAACACGTCCTTTATCAGCTACAAAACGCTTCCGTTTAGTAGAAGTTGTTGAAGAATCAGTAATCATTTAATAAGAAATTAGATAAAGGAGGTAACTCGAATGATCCAACAAGAATCACGCTTAAAAGTAGCAGATAACTCTGGTGCTCGTGAAGTATTAACTATTAAAGTATTAGGCGGATCTGGCCGTAAAACAGCTAATATTGGTGACGTAATCGTATGTACAGTTAAAAATGCTACACCAGGTGGCGTTGTTAAAAAAGGTGACGTTGTTAAAGCTGTTATCGTTCGTACTAAATCTGGTGTTCGTCGTAACGACGGTTCATACATCAAATTTGATGAGAACGCTTGTGTTATCATCCGTGATGACAAAGGACCTCGTGGAACACGTATCTTCGGACCTGTTGCACGTGAATTACGTGAAGGAAACTTCATGAAAATCGTATCATTAGCACCTGAAGTATTATAATAAACACTAATTAAGAGGAGGTGTCTACGACATGCATATTAAAAAAGGCGACAAAGTTATCGTTATCACAGGTAAAGATAAAGGTAAAACAGGAACTGTTATTGAAGCACTTCCTAAAAAAGATCGCGTAGTTGTTGAAGGTGTTAACATCGTTAAGAAACACCAAAAACCTACTCAAATGAATCCTGAAGGCGGCATCACTGAATTCGAAGCTGCAATTCACGTTTCAAATGTTATGTTATTAGATCCAAAGACAAACAAACCAACACGTGTTGGTACTAAGATAGAAGACGGTAAAAAAGTACGTGTAGCAAAGAAATCTGGAGAAATCATTAAATAATTATCTGGAAGGAGGTTCTCACATTGACACGTTTAAAAGAAAAATTCTTAAATGAAATCACTCCTGAGATGATGAAGAAATTTGAGTATTCATCAATTATGGAAGTGCCAAAAATCGAAAAAATCGTAGTAAACATGGGTATCGGTGATGCAGTTCAAAACTCTAAAGTTTTAGACTCAGCAGTTGAAGAACTACAAGCAATCACAGGTCAAAAACCAATGGTTACTAAAGCAAAAAAATCAATCGCGACATTCCGTTTACGTGAAGGTATGCCTATCGGCGCTAAAGTAACTTTACGTGGCGAAAGAATGTATGAATTCTTTGATAAATTAGTTAACGTTTCATTACCTCGTGTACGTGACTTCCGTGGTATCTCAAACAAAGCGTTTGATGGTCGCGGTAACTACACATTAGGTGTAAAAGAACAATTAATTTTCCCTGAAATCGATTATGATAAAGTAAGTAAAACACGTGGAATGGATATTGTTATCGTAACGACTGCTAACACTGACGAGGAAGCTCGTGAATTGTTAACACAATTCGGTATGCCATTTCAAAAGTAATCTCTAATATAAAAGGAGGCTAAATTTAGTGGCTAAAAAATCAATGATCGCTAAACAACAGCGTAAACAAAAGTTTAAAGTACAAGAATATACTCGTTGTGAACGTTGCGGACGTCCGCATTCAGTATTACGCAAATTCAAACTTTGCCGTATTTGTTTCCGTGAACTAGCTTATAAAGGTCAGATTCCTGGCGTTAAAAAAGCAAGCTGGTAAAATTCAAACCTGAAAGGAGGAAATTTTAAATGACTATGTCAGATCCAATCGCAGATATGCTAACTCGCGTACGTAACGCAAACATGGTACGTCACGAGAAATTAGAATTCCCTGCATCAAACATCAAAAAAGAAATCGCTGAAATCCTTAAACGTGAAGGATTCGTAAAAAGTGTTGAATATATCGAAGATGACAAACAAGGTGTTATCCGTATGTTCTTAAAATACGGTGCTAACAACGAGCGTGTTATCACTGGTTTAAAACGTATCTCAAAACCTGGTTTACGTGTTTACGCAAAAGCTGATGAGTTACCAAAAGTATTAAACGGCTTAGGTATCGCTTTAGTTTCAACTTCTGAAGGTGTATTAACTGATAAAGAAGCGCGTCAACGTAATATCGGTGGAGAAGTATTAGCTTACATCTGGTAAGAATTAATTAAAGAAGGAGGTGCCGACTAATGAGTCGTGTTGGTAAAAAGGTTATTGACATCCCAACAGGTGTTGAAATTAAAATCGACGGTAATACTGTTACAGTTAAAGGACCAAAAGGTGAATTAACTCGTACATTTAACGAAGAAATGACATATAAATTAGAAGACAATACTTTAGAAGTAGTTCGTCCATCTGATTCTAAAGCTCATAAAACAATCCACGGAACTACTCGTGCTTTAATCGCAAACATGGTTGAAGGTGTTTCTAAAGGATTCGAAAAGAACTTAGAATTAATCGGGGTAGGTTACCGTGCGCAAATGCAAGGTAAAAACTTAATCCTTAACGTTGGATACTCTCACCCTATCGAAATCGTGGCTGAAGAAGGCATTACTTTATCAGTAGATAAAAACACGAAAGTAAAAGTTGAAGGTATTTCTAAAGAACGTGTTGGAGCTATCGCTTCAAACATCCGTGCTACTCGTCCGCCAGAACCTTACAAAGGTAAAGGGGTTCGTTATGAAGGCGAATATGTTCGTCGTAAAGAAGGTAAAACTGGTAAGTAATCTCTAAAATAGGAAAGGAGAATATTCATGATCACTAAAATCGATAAGAATAAAGTGCGTATGAAAAGACACGCTCGTGTACGTAGCAGATTATCTGGAACTACTGAGCGTCCACGTTTAAACGTATACCGTTCAAACAAACATATCTATGCACAAGTGATTGATGACGTTAAAGGTGTTACTTTAGCTCAAGCATCAACACAAGATAAAAACTTAGGACTTGAATCAACTTCTAACGTAGAAGCTGCAGCTAAAGTTGGCGAAGCAGTTGCGAAATTAGCAGTTGAAAAAGGCGTTAAAGCAGTTGTATTCGACCGTGGAGGATACTTATTCCATGGACGTGTTAAAGCATTAGCTGATGCAGCTCGTGAAAACGGTCTAGAATTTTAATAAAAGGAGGAACTCTTAATGCGTCGTGAAAAAGAAGTTAAAGAATTTGAAGAACGCGTAGTTACGATCAACCGTGTATCTAAAGTTGTTAAGGGTGGACGTCGTATGCGTTTCACTGCTTTAGTTGTTGTCGGTGACAAAAATGGTCGCGTTGGTTTCGGTACTGGTAAAGCACAAGAAGTACCAGAAGCGATTAAAAAAGCAATTGAAGATGCTAAGAAAAACTTAATCACTGTTCCTCGTGTGAAAGGTACTACACCTCACGAAGTTACAGGTAGATTCGGTGCAGGAAGCGTATTAATTAAACCAGCAGCACCTGGTACAGGGGTTATCGCTGGTGGACCAGTCCGTGCCGTGTTAGAATTAGCAGGTATTACTGACATTCTTTCAAAATCATTAGGATCAAACACACCAATCAACATGGTTCGTGCTACTGTTGAAGGTTTAAAAGAACTTAAAGTTGCTGAAGATGTTGCAAAATTACGTGGTAAATCAGTCGAAGAATTATACAATTAAGGAGGGCATTCAATATGGCTAAAATTAAAATTACCCTCACTCGTAGTATCATCGGTCGTCCTGAGACACAACGTAAAACTGTTAAAGCTCTTGGTTTAACTAAGATGCATTCATCAGTAGAAGTTGAAGACAACCCTGCGATTCGTGGGCAAATTAACAAAGTAAGTCACTTAGTGACAGTTACAGAAGCATAATATAATAATCAATATAAGGAGGTGCCGAAATGAAATTACATGAAATGAAACCAGTTGAAGGTGCACGTAAAGAACGTAACCGTGTTGGGCGTGGTATGGCTTCAGGTAATGGTAAAACAAGTGGACGTGGACACAAAGGGCAAAAAGCTCGTTCAGGTGGTGGCGTACGTTTAGGTTTTGAAGGTGGTCAATTACCTTTATTCCGTCGTTTACCAAAACGTGGATTCACTAATATCAACCGTAAAGACTATGCGATTGTTAACTTAGACCAATTAAATCGTTTCGAAGATGGTACTGAAATCACTCCAGCTTTATTAATTGAAACAGGCGTTGTTTCAAACGAAAAGTCTGGTATTAAAGTACTTGGAAATGGTGAGTTATCTAAGAAATTAACAGTAAAAGCTCATAAATTCTCAGCTTCAGCGAAAGAAGCAATCGAAGGTAAGGGCGGAACAACTGAGGTGATCTAATGTTTAGTACATTTATCAATTTCTTTAGAACAAAAGAAATTCGTAGCAAGATCATGTTTACACTCGCAATGTTAATTATCTTTAAAATTGGAACTTATATTCCGGTGCCTGGTGTTAATCCATCAGCATTTGAAGCACAAACCAGCAAAGGTATCACAGATTTATTTAATACCTTTGGTGGTGGCGCACTTACAAACTTCTCAATACTTGCGATGGGTATTATGCCTTATATTACAGCATCTATCGTAATTCAATTATTACAAATGGATGTTGTTCCAAAGTTTACAGAATGGTCAAAACAAGGTGAAGTAGGTCGTAAAAAGCTTACGCAGTTTACGCGTTATTTCACAATTATTTTGGCGTTTATTCAAGGGCTTGGTATGAGTTATAGTTTCAATAATATGCTTGGTGGCCAATTAATTAAGAACGCTACCATATGGAACTTCTTACTTATCGCTATTGTATTAACAGCTGGTACTGCATTTTTAATGTGGCTAGGTGAGCAGATCACAGTGCATGGTGTAGGAAATGGTATTTCGATTATTATCTTCGGTGGTATTTTATCTTCTATTCCACATGCGTTAACACAGTATTACCAACAACGTTTTGTTGGTGCTGATGACACGAATATGGCAATATTAGAAGCTGTCGGAATTTTAATCGGTATGATTGCATTAACTGCAATCTCTGTATTCTTCCTGCAGGCAATTCGTAAGATTCCGATCCAGTATGCTAAGAGAACGACATCAAATCGTTTAGCACCACAAGCGACGTTTTTACCACTTAAGGTAAACTCTGCAGGTGTTATTCCAGTAATCTTCGCTATGGCATTCTTTATGTTACCGAAGACATTACAGATGTTATTCCCAAATAAAGCTTGGGCGATATCTTTAGCGACACACTCTGATCCAGCACAACCTATCGGCATGATTGTTTATGTTGTACTTATTATCTTATTTGCATACTTTTATGCATTTGTTCAAGTTAATCCTGAGCAGATGGCAGATAATTTAAGACAGCAAGGAAGTTACGTACCGGGGATTCGTCCTGGTAAAAACACAAAAAACTATATTACGAGAGTTCTTTATCGCTTAACTTTCGTTGGGTCAATTTTCTTAGCTGCAATTGCAGTATTGCCTTTACTCGTTTCAGATTTCTTAAACTTGCCACAGTCATTACGTATTGGTGGTACAAGTTTATTAATCGTAATCGGGGTTGCGTTAGAAACAATTGCACAATTAAAAGCTCAACTTGGTCAGCGTGAATATAGAGGATTCAAAAGACGTTAATGTCTGGAGGGCATTTTATGAATATCATTTTAATGGGCTTACCTGGAGCAGGTAAAGGAACTCAAGCGAGTGAAATTATTAAGAAATACCCGATTCCCCATATTTCTACTGGAGATATGTTTAGAGCTGCTATCAAGAACAACACTGAACTTGGTCAGAAAGCTAAGAGCTTTATGGACAATGGTGAACTTGTTCCTGATGAAGTGACAATTGGTATCGTTCGTGAAAGACTTTTAGAAGAAGATGCAAAAAAAGGATTTTTGCTTGATGGTTTCCCGAGAACAGTTGAACAAGCTGTTGCACTGAATGAAATGTTAGCTGAAGCTGGTCGTAAGATTGAAGCTGTCGTAAACATTGATGTTCAGGAAGAAGAGCTTATGAATCGTCTTACAGGTCGACGCATTTGTGAAACTTGTGGAACAACTTATCATTTAGTATTTAATCCGCCTAAAGTAGAAGGTATCTGTGATATCGACGGTGGTAAATTATATCAACGTGCAGATGACAATCCTGAAACAGTTCGTAATCGTTTAGATGTTAACATCAAACAAACAAAACCTCTTGTTGATTTTTACACTGAACAAGGTGTATTATTTAATATTGACGGTTCGAAAGATATTAAGGACGTTACTGCTGAAGTTGAAGCTGTATTACAAAAGCTTTAATCGTTTACCTAGAATTCACCTCTTTGGTGAGATACAAGCGTGGATGTGATCAGTTTGAATCAAGCGAGTATTGGTCAGTTTGTTACGATTAGTCGTGGCAAAGACAAAGGACTACATGGAGTAATTATTTCTATTATTGATCAACGATTTGTACTTGTTACAGATGGAGATAAACGGAAGATGAAACATCCTAAGAAAAAGAACCTGTCGCATTTAATACTAAGTGATGTTATCTCACCTGAAATTAAATCGAGTATTTCTGAAGCAGGTTTTGTAACAGACGCTAAATTACGTTACGTTTTGCAAAAATATACCGCTCGAATTTCGGAATCTTGATAAAAAGGGGGAATTTGATAATGGCTAAACAAGATGTAATTGAATTAGAAGGTACTGTACTTGATACTTTACCAAATGCAATGTTTAAAGTAGAATTAGAAAATGGTCATGAGATCTTAGCGCATGTTAGCGGTAAAATTCGTATGAACTATATCCGTATTCTACCTGGCGACAAAGTAACAGTTGAAATGAGTCCTTACGATTTAACTCGTGGACGCATTACGTATCGTTATAAATAATAAGAACTCCAATATTAAATTAGGAGGTAAGAAACATGAAAGTAAGACCATCAGTTAAACCCATTTGTGAAAAATGTAAAGTTATTCGCAGAAAAGGTAAAGTAATGGTAATTTGTGAAAATCCAAAACACAAACAAAAACAAGGATAAGAAAATGGAGGTGTAATAAATGGCACGTATCGCAGGTGTAGACGTACCACGTGAGAAACGCGTAGTTATCGCTTTAACTTACATTTATGGTATTGGTAGAACTTCGGCACAAAAAATCTTAGCAGAAGCAAACGTTTCTGAAGATACTCGTGTGCGCGATTTAACAGAAGACGAGTTAGGAAGAATCCGTGAAATCGTTGATGGATACAAAGTAGAAGGGGATCTTCGTCGTGAAGTGAACTTAAACATCAAACGTTTAATGGAAATCGCATCATACAGAGGTATTCGTCACCGTCGTGGTTTACCAACTCGTGGACAAAATACTAAAAACAATGCACGTACTCGTAAAGGTCCAGTTAAGACTGTAGCGAACAAGAAGAAATAATAAGTAAAGGAGTGAGCTAAATGGCACGTAAACAAGTATCACGTAAGCGTAGAGTGAAAAAGAATATTGAATCTGGTGTTGCACACATCCGTTCAACATTCAACAATACAATCGTAACAATTACTGATGAATTCGGTAATGCTTTATCATGGTCATCTGCTGGTGCGTTAGGTTTCAGAGGTTCTCGTAAATCTACACCATTCGCAGCTCAAATGGCATCAGAAACTGCTTCTAAAGCAGCTATGGAGCATGGCTTAAAAACTGTAGAAGTTACTGTTAAAGGACCTGGTCAAGGTCGTGAAGCAGCAATTCGTGCGTTACAATCAGCTGGTTTAGAAATTACAGCGATTAAAGACGTTACTCCAGTTCCACATAACGGTTGTCGTCCACCGAAACGTCGTCGCGTATAATTTTGAATTAGTATCAAAGACACTTATAATAGTATTTAGAACTAAAAAAATTATTCGACGTTGTTGAAGGAGGATATATAATGATTGAAATCGAAAAGCCTAGAATTGAGACAGTAGAAATTAGTGAAGATTCTAAATTCGGTAAATTCGTAGTTGAACCGTTAGAACGTGGTTATGGTACAACATTAGGAAACTCCTTACGTCGTATCCTATTATCTTCATTACCAGGTGCGGCTGTTAAGAACATTGAAATCGAAGGCGTTTTACACGAATTCTCAACTGTTGAGAACGTTGTAGAAGATGTAACTGCAATCATCATGAACATCAAGAAGCTAGCGCTTAAAATCTACTCAGATGAAGATAAAACGTTAGAGATCGATGTTAAAGATGAAGGTGTTGTTACTGCTAAAGATATTATGCATGACAGCGATGTTGAAATTTTAAATCCAGATTTAAAAATTGCAACAGTATCTAAAGGTGGACACTTAAAAATGCGTTTAATTGCAAATGCAGGACGCGGTTACACTTTAGCTGAAGATAATAATACAAGTGATTTACCAATTGGGGTTATTCCAGTTGATTCAATCTACACACCAGTTGAGCGTGTAAACTATCAAGTAGAGAATACACGTGTAGGTCAAAGTACTAACTTTGATAAATTAACTTTAGATGTTTGGACTGACGGATCATTAACACCACAGGAAGCAATTTCTTTAGGTGCTAAGATTATGACAGAACACTTAAATATCTTCGTTGATTTAACTGATGAAGCACAAAATGCTGAAATCATGATTGAAAAAGAAGAAGATCACAAAGAAAAAGTTCTAGAGATGTCTATAGAAGAACTTGATTTATCAGTTCGTTCTTATAACTGTCTGAAACGTGCAGGTATTAATTCTGTTCAGGAATTAGCTGACAAATCAGAAGCTGATATGATGAAAGTTCGTAACTTAGGACGCAAGTCTTTAGAAGAAGTTAAGTTCAAATTAGAAGACTTAGGTCTTGGATTAAGAAAAGAAGACTGATAAAGGAGGTTACGATTCATGGGTTACAGAAAATTAGGACGTACGTCTGATCAACGTAAAGCGATGTTACGCGACTTAGCAACTTCTTTAATCGTTAACGAGCGTATCGAAACGACTGAAGCACGTGCGAAAGAATTACGTAAAATCGTAGAAAAATTAATTACTTTAGGTAAACGTGGAGATTTACATGCGCGTCGTCAAGCAGCTACTGTATTACGTCGTGTTGAAATCTTAAACGAAGACGAAACTACACAATTCGCAATTCAAAAATTATTCGCTGATATCGCGCCACGTTACACTGAGCGTCAAGGTGGATACACTAGAACGATGAAAGTTGGACCACGTCGTGGAGACGGTTCAGAAATGGTAATCATCGAGTTAGTTTAATCAGTAAATTATCAAGAATATGGATTCACTTATCTTACACATACACACACACTTTAAGCAAATGAGTGCAACGATAATGTTTGCCACACACAGATATTGTCTAGCTCAGAGTAGCCTGCCAAATTGAATAACCACATGCGTGAACTCAACTGGCAGGGTGCGCGCTTTTTTTCATTAAACCTGGCTTCCCGGGTTTTTTGTTTTATATACCTATTTTTTGTGTTAAATGTCTGCTGGATGTTTAACAGAGAAAGTAGCATGTTATACTAATGAAAAAGGTTTGAGGTGGAAGTATGCATCCCGCTGTAGAAGTTAAACATTTATCATATCGATATGATGATGGTCCGGAAGTATTAAAAGATGTTTCATTTACAATTGAACGAGGAGAATGGATTTCGATTGTCGGGCATAATGGATCCGGTAAATCGACGCTGCTGAAACTTATTGGTGCGATTCATCCTGTAACTAACGGTGAAGTATGGGTTAATGGTATTAAAGTTATAGAAGATACGTTCAGTGAAATTCATGAACACGTCGGTATCGTGTTTCAAAATCCTGATAATCAGTTTGTCGGTGCTACAGTTGAGGATGATGTTGCCTTTGGACTGGAGAACTATGGCGTTCCATATGAAATTATGCATGAACGTGTAAAAGAAGCATTAAACGATGTGGATATGGGTGAATTTTTAACGCATGAACCACATCACTTATCAGGAGGGCAGAAACAACGTGTTGCGATTGCAGGTGTAATTGCGTTAAGACCGAATATTATGATTCTGGATGAAGCAACAAGTATGCTGGATCCAGAAGGTAGAGGGGAAATTCTTGATGTTATACGCAAGCTGCAGCGCGAAAAAGGGTTAACGGTAATTCATATTACACATCACCTTGAAGAGACGTTGCAGAGCGACCGTATATTTGTCATGAATAAAGGTGAACTCATTTTATGCGGTACACCTGAGGACATATATATGCATGGAGGTACTTTAATTGAGATTGGACTTGATTTACCATTTGAAATGAAGCTGAATCGATTAATTTTCAATGAAGATGCATTTGTTACGGAAATGGAGTTGCTAAATAAACTATGACGATTACATTAAATAACTTGGGCTATGCATATTCAAAAGGCACGCCATTTGAAGTACGCGCACTGCATCATATTGATATGCAGGTTAATGACAATCAGTTTTATGGTATTATCGGCCATACTGGTTCAGGTAAGTCGACAATTATTCAGCATTTCAATGCATTGATCAAACCGACTGAAGGTAGTATTGCAATTGATGGATTAGTAATTACTGATAAGACGAAGAATAAATATTTAAAGCCTGTCCGTAAAAAAGTTGGGATGGTGTTTCAGTTTGCAGAGCAGCAACTATTTGAGGAAACGGTGCTGAAAGATATTATGTTCGGTCCACTTAACTACGGAGTAACGTTAGAAGACGCAAAGAAGCGTGCACACGCGCTTGTAAAACAATTTGGTATGGATGAGTCGATATTAAATAAAAGCCCGTTTGAGCTCTCTGGAGGGCAAATGAGACGTGTTGCAATAATGGGTGTACTTGCGATGAATCCGGAAGTGCTAATACTTGATGAACCGACAGCTGGACTCGATCCAAAAGGACAGCAGGAAATAATGGACATGTTTCATACTTTGCAGCGTGAACTGAATATTACGGTGATTCTTGTGACACACCAGATGGACCAGGCAGCGCGATGTGATTACTTATATGTCATGCATAAAGGAACAATCGTTGACGAAGGGACGCCAGAAACAATATTCAGTAAAGACTTATCACATTACGATATTCATCCACCACATATCGTAACCGTTCAGCGTCACGTGGAAGATAAACATAATATTAAGTTTCCGAAACTTGCACTCGATATCGAGACGTTTGCACACATGTACAAAGATTGGAGTGGACACAATGCTCGATAAGATGATACTCGGACGATTCGTCCCACTTCAAAGTTTTGTACATCAGCTGGATCCTCGCATGAAGATGATATTCATATTTGTTATGATGATTTTAATATTTCTGATGAATAACTGGCAGTCATATGCAGTGGGCATTATTCTTATATTCATCATATTAAAACTATCCAACTTGTCATTTATGTTTTTGTTCAATGGCTTAAAACCGATACTGTTTTTACTCATCTTTACATTACTTATGCACGTCTTCTTAACGAAAGGCGGTACAACACTCGTTGATTACGGCATCATTAATATTCAATCACAAGGAATTATTATGGGGATTATGATTAGTTTACGCTTTGTACTTATCATTTTCTTAACGACGATAATGACGCTTACGACAAGCCCGATAGCACTTACAGATGCGATAGAAGCGATACTGAAACCATTTAAGAAACTAAAACTACCTGTACACGAACTTGCACTTATGATGAGTATTGCACTGCGCTTTATACCGACGCTCATGGATGAAACACAGAAAGTCATGAAAGCGCAAATGTCACGAGGTAGCGACATTTCAGCAGGGACGATTAAACAACGTATTAAAGCAGTAATACCGCTGTTGATTCCGCTATTCGTATCTGCCTTTAAACGCGCAGAAGACTTAGCGATTGCAATGGAAGTAAGAGGATATAAAGGCGACATTGGGCGTACGAAATATCGTAAACTGGACTGGCATAAAAATGATACGTTATCACTACTCACACTCATTCCGATAACGCTACTCATACTATATTTAAAACAATAGGAGCGCATTATGGAACGCATATTACTACAACTACAATATAACGGCACGAACTTTCAGGGATTCCAAATACAAAATGAAGGCCGCACCGTACAATATGAACTGGAACGTATATTAAAGCGCATGCACAAACAATTTGTCCGAATCCACCCATCATCACGAACGGATAAAGGCGTACATGCACTTATGCAATACGTACATTTCGATACACCGCTCTCAATACCGGAATCAAAGTGGCAGCACGCATTTAACTCAGCGCTGCCAGACGATATATATATAACACAAGTGAAAAAGATCAGTGAACAATTCCATTCACGATATGACTGTATCGGAAAAGCATATCGCTATAAAGTATACGTATCAGAACACCGAAACGTGATGCACACGGGACAGATGACACATATAAAAACAAAGCTTGACGTTAATAAAATGAATGACGCAGCACAACACTTTCTTGGCACGCATGACTTTACATCATTCTGCTCAGCGAAAACAGAAATAGAGAACAAAGAACGCACGCTATATCGCTTTGACGTTACAGAAACAGAAGAAGGATATGACTTCTATGTCATCGGAAGCGGATTTCTCTACAACATGGTCCGCATTATGGTGCAGTACTTAATCGACGTTGGATCAGGACAAAAGGACGGCGAAGACATCCCTGTCATTCTTAAAGCACAGGACAGAACGAAAGCCGGAAAAACAGCACCAGCTGAAGGACTATACTTAGAAAAAATCTATCTCGACACTGAAACATTAAAACAAGATATACCACAAGGCACGACCATCATCCTTAAAAATCAGAAACATACGATGAACGGTGAACAACTTTAACGAAAAATGAAAAATAAACACATAAAATAGATGAATACCATTGACAAACACCCTCTAAATGTTATAAGATAAACAACGGTATTGTTTAATATCAACCACGACAATAAGCCCCGGAAACTTATTGTGTTACAGATATATAGACAGGATTTAGAGGGAACTTTTTTTATTTTAGGAGGAAAATATAATGCGTCAAACATTCATGGCAAACGAATCAAACATTGACCGCAAATGGTACGTAATTGATGCTGAAGGTAAGACTATGGGTCGCCTTTCATCAGAAGTTGCATCAATCTTACGCGGTAAACATAAAGTAACTTACACACCACACGTTGACTGTGGAGATCACGTGATCTTAATCAACGCTGAGAAAATTCACTTAACTGGTAACAAAGCAGCTGACAAAATTTACTACCGTCACTCAAATCACCCAGGCGGAATCAAAGCGATTTCTGCTGGTGAATTACGCGAGAAAAACCCAGTGCGTTTAATGGAAACTTCAATCAAAGGTATGTTACCTAAAGGTTCTTTAGGAGACAAAATGTTCAAGAAGTTACACGTTTATGCTGGAGCTGAGCATCCACATGCAGCACAACAACCTGAAAACTACGAGTTACGTGGTTAATTAAGAGGAGGATAATACATTGGCACAAGTTGAATATAAAGGCACAGGCCGTCGTAAACATTCAGTAGCACGTGTTCGTTTAATTCCTGGTGAAGGAAACATCACTATCAATGGACGTGACGTTCGTGACTACTTACCATTTGAATCATTAATTTTAGACTTAAACCAACCATTCGAAATCACTGAAACTAAAGGTAACTACGATGTTTTAGTAAACGTTAATGGTGGTGGATTAACTGGTCAAGCACAAGCTATCCGTCATGGTATTTCTCGTGCTTTATTAGAAGCTGATCCAGAATACCGTGGTTCATTAAAACGCGCGGGTATGTTAACACGTGACCCACGTATGAAAGAACGTAAAAAACCAGGTCTTAAAGGCGCTCGTCGTTCACCACAGTTCTCAAAACGTTAATCGCAAGTTATATCAACGTTTACAGCACTTCTCGAAAATATTCGAGAGGTGTTTTTTTATATGGTTTTTGCATGGATGTTACCCTTTAAATACCCCTCGAATTATTTTCTTCTGTTTTTCTTCTTGAAATTTGATTTATTATTTGATAATTTAGGAAACCTTTTTAGACGATTCTTTCTTTTAAATATCATTATTTCCATATTTATTTCTCTTTTAACTTTCTTAAAAATAGGTACTTTTTCAGGATTTTTTTCAAGATAATCTTCTATATATTTTTGTATAGCAGTTTGACCCATAAAAATACCTCCTGATATTATTTAAAAATCAATATATTTATGAAAATCTTCAGCTAATTTTTCTCTAGATGATTGAGTAATATGAGTATAGATATCCATTGTTGTCTTAATATCACTATGTCCTAATCTTGATTGTACATCCTTCAGTTTTGCACCAGATTCAAATAATAGCGATGCATGAGTATGTCTGAAGCCATGAACGTGTATCTTATGTAAATCCTTATGACGATTAAAGAATGCTTCTAATTTGTCGTTAGGAGTAGATACACGCATGTACTTCATTTGATTAAGTCTAGTATGATAAGTTGCGAAAATAGGCTGATCTTTGTCCTTAGCCACTTCAAACCCATATTCCTTGTATTGGTTTACTTGTTCACGTTTCCATTCTTTTAATAATTGAATCGTAATTTCATCAATATCTAACCATCTATATGACTCTCTTGTCTTTGGTGGTTGAAGAATATGCTTATTATTAACTTTAGCTAATGTCTTTTGTACATATAAATCTTTTGATTTGAAGTTAATATCAGACCAGTGCAAAGCTAATACTTCTCCTTTACGCATACCTGTGAAAGCAAGTAGACGAAATAGGCAAGTAGTTTGTAATTTGTTTTCTTGATCCAGGTATTGCATAAATAATTTTAGTTCTTCTTTAGTGAGAAAATTTCTATCCTTTTCGATAAATACTTTATTCTCTTTTCGACTAGGTAAAGTAATATACTCCATAGGATTACTGTCAATTAACTCTAGCTTCATGGCATAGTTGAAAACAAGTCTTGCTTGTATAACATAGTCATTAAACGCCTTCATTTCATTCGCCCATTCATTGACTACAGTTTGACAATAAACACGAGAAATCTCTTTGATAGGCATTCTTCCAAACTTCGGCAAGATGCGTTTATTAAACTTACTTTCTTTACTAGCTAGTGTAGTACCTCTTATTTCATTCTTATGGTTTTCTAACCATAGCAAATAAACATCCTTATAAGTATATTTATTGATTGTCTGAGTGGCTTTTTCTAAGCCCATTAATTGTAACTTACGTAATTCTATTTGTGCTTCTCTTAAGGTTTTATAACTTCTACTAGTTCTTTTCTTTTTACCTGTTACTTTGTCTACACCAAGGTAAACATTAAATTTATAGCGACTTTCTCCACTTTTTAATGTTACTTTTTTTATTTTTGTCATTTTAACCCTTCCTTAATTGCTGGCCGGCAGTAAGGGGATTACAATTGAATAAAAATATCTCGTTTTAAATCATTTTTAATATCTATATGACTTATTTCATCAAAAGTTATTAGAGAATTAAAATTAGGTACGAATTTAATATTTAAATTTGCATAACCAAATGAATCGGTAATTTTTTCTTTTGGATTAGCAGGTACTGTATTTATTATGTACTCCTTTTTAGGAAATATCAGTTTTTCTGACGTCGAACCATACATGGTTTCATCAGCAATAATATCTAGTTGCATAAATGGAGGTATAATACTATTTCCATACTTTACTCGTAGATTATCCCATACAGTTACGTTTGGAAAATCGTTTAATAATAAACATTCTTGAGATATTAAATGAGAAAATATTGTGTAGAAGGCTGACCCGTTTTCATTAATATTTTTAAGATTAATAAAATCTTCTAGATGCTTTGGTAAGTTTTTAGGTTTTTCTAAATCATATAAATATATAGCTAAGTCAATAAAATCGCTATTTGAATATTCGAAAGAAATTTTAAAACTAAATTTTAGTACATACATTTCAATCTCGTTCGATATAGTTAACTTTCCATTTATATTATCTTTTTCTCCATATTTTACATTTGTTTTTGTATCAAAATCCCTTATATCAATATTACAACTTAAATTATAGATATTATCATATCTTTTTATTAAATCACTTACTTCAATATTTAAATAATCACATATAGCATCTATGGTATTGTATTTTACGCCATCTGTTTTTTGATTTTGAAATGCACTTAACCCTCTTAAACTAATACCTGTACCTTCGCTAACTTCAGATAAAGTAATACCTCTTTCTTTTAGAATTTTTTTTAAATTAACTTTTAACATGTTTCACCTCCATAATAATTATATTATATCTTATTCATTAATAAGATTGTACCTATAAACAGTAATTATTAATTACTTTACGTAATACATAATATAGTGTATTATACTTATAGTAATTGTTTTTTAATTACTATAAGTATAATTAGGGGGTGAGTAAATGAATAATATTCAAATTCCATTAACTTTAGGTGATGAAACTGTAAAAGTTTTAGAGCGTTTAATTGGAAATATGCTTGTAGAAGCTACTAAAAATTTAGATGCAAATGGAAACGTAATTAAAAGTTATATGAATAAAAAAGAAGCAGCAGAGTACTTAAATGTTAGCTATCAAACCCTTAAAAAATTTATTGATAATGGGTTACCTGTGGTTGAAGTGTCAGGAGTTAATATGATTAGAAGAGTTGATATTGATACGTTTATGGAAGCAAATAAAAAATAAAATGGTCGGCAGTGAGAGGGAAAACAAAAAAAGTCTGATGTGTTCCAGCACATCAGACTAATGAAAGGAAATTCTATATGTTTCTTAATTATTCTAACATTAAATACAAAGAAATTAAAAATAATTTATTCAAAGATGAAAAGGGAAAAATACAATCGAATATTTATAACTTAGAAAAGATTTTTAAAGAAGATACAAATTTAAAGGGTCTATTTGGAGTTGATGAGAGAACTGAAGCAATTATTTACTTGAAAAATCCACCCTGGAGAATTAACGAACGATCATTAGAAAAAGTTTTTGATATTAATAAAGACATAAGTTTAATAAATAATTATGTAAATTATAACTATAATTTTAAAAATAAATCTCTAGTTAAAGACTTCGTATTTAATGAGGCTATCCAAAATTATATTCATCCAGTTAGAACATATCTAGAGAATTTAATATGGGATGGTACTAAAAGATTAGAGACAATTTTCATAGACTTCATTCAAGCAGAAGATAATGAGTTTGTTAGGTCAGTAAGTAAAAAGACTTTAATAGGTGCAGTTGCAAAAATTCTTAAACCTGGTCATCCGCATGATACAACGATAATTTTTTCAGGTAAACAAGGGTGTGGCAAATCTTTAATTTTAAAAAAATTAGCTGGAAATTGGTTTAATGATAGCTTGGATTCTTTCAAAGGTGATGAAGCTTACATCAAAATGGCAAAGTCATGGATTATTGAATTATCGGAGTTAACTGCATATAATAACTCAGGAATTGAAAGAATTAAACAAGTTCTTACCTCAACTACAGATAATTATCGCGACAAATATGCAGGACAAAGTAAAGGGCATATTAGAGATTGTATATTCTTCGGAACTACTAATGAGGAAACTTTTTTGAAGGATGAAACTGGGAACAGAAGATTTATTCCTATTAAAGTAGGTGTGAATAAAAAAAGTAAATTGAGTATACATGATTTAACACAAGAAATCGTTGATCAAATTTGGGCAGAAGCTAAAGAATATTTTTTGGACGGTGAAACGAATCATCTTTCTAGAGAAGAAAAATTGTATTTAGAAGAATATCAAAAACAATTTCAAGCAATTGATGAACTTGAAAATGAAATTGCAAGGTATTTGTTAATCAAGATTCCTGCAAATTGGGACTATCTTTCTATTGAAGAAAAGAGAGAACATATAAAAAATTATGATGACAAGACACATGAATCAAAGTATTTTGTTTATCGTGAAAAAATATCAGCAAGAGAAATTAGAGACGTATTATTGAAAGATGAGAGAATTGAGAATAAAGCTTTGACATCAAAAATAAATTTGAGGCTGAAGAAATTATTAAAACGAGATGCAACTGAGAAAATAAGATATCAAAAGTATTATGGACAGCAAAGAGGATTTTTTATAAATGACGAAGATATTAAATTATTAGAACAAGATTATTGTATTTAACTTTTTAGAAAAGACTGTCCCTATTGTCCCTAGATTTGGGACAACAGGGACAATAAAATTGAAAAAGTTTATTTTTAGAACATGAGCATAAGGAAAACAGCAACCACTAAGCCTTTAGGCTTAGATTTTGGCAGTGCCAAAATGTGGTTGACTCGGCAGTGCCGAGTAGTTTTCTTGTATTACATCTATGCATAATTTTTGCAACCATAATTTAGCTATTTTATGTATAAATTATGCATATTACAATGTATGACTCATACATTTGTAATACATGAAGTAATACATTTTATTACCACATAATTAGTATTACATTTTGAGAGGAATGAAAATATGAGATTGTATATTAGAAACATGGATCCTATTATTCATCAAACACTTAAAGCACATGCGAAAGAAAAAAATATGTCATTAAGTGAATTTACGAATTTAATAATTGAAACACAATTAGCAAATCAACAAATGAAATCATTAACTCAATTGATTATTGATTCAAATAATCAATCTGTTAATTCAATTAATGAACTAATTAGAGTAATTGAAAAACAAACTGAAGTATTAAATAAAGTATTACTGAATCAAAAATTATTATTGGAGCTGTGATAAAAAATGGGTAAAAGAAGAACATTTTATTTGAATGACAAAGTAGATAATTTGCTTCATGAATATAAAAATGAAAATAATTTTCGAAGTATGAGCGAAGCATTATATTCATTACTAACACAAAATGAAAATCAAAATCTAAAAATTAATAGTGAGGAATTGAAAACTAAATTAAATATTATTGATAAAAATATTTGTATTATGTTAGAAATGATATCATACCAAACCGACAATTTAGATTTAGTACCAACGTTTTCTATATCAAATGGATTAAGTAGAGCATACAATGGTGCAAAAAAATTAACAGAAGAAAATATAAAAGAAAATATGATTAATAAACGTGAGCGATCTATGTATTAAAATTAGGAAGGAGAAAAAATATGAAAAAAATAATTAGAAGTATCGCCAGATGCAAAATTTGTAATGATATAATTGAATCAAAGCATACTCATGACTATATAATGTGTAAATGTGGTGCAATCTTTTTAGATGGTGGTAAAGAGTATCAAAGGTACGGATGGTGGCCAGAGAAAGTAGAAGGAAAAAGTAGAGATGAAATAATTGATTTAAGTTTGTCTGAATATGAAGAAGAATAAAAAAGAAAATTATTTTTTATTCTAAATGGGAGTTGATAATAATGAATCTTAAAGGAAAAACAATTCATGACTTCACTCAAAGACAAAGAGAAAAAATGACAGATGATCAACGACGAGAACTAAGAGCCCACACAAAATTAATAATGAAACAAAATGGTTATTATGATGATGTCAGAAGATTGCGTAAAGACAATCCACTTCAAGAAGATGATAAAAAGGATTATTTTTTCGGTAAATCAATAGGAATATTTGAATAGTAGATATTTAAGTTAGGATTATCTAATAAACTAGGATGTGATGATATGCTTGAAGTTGATAAAGAAAAAATTCAAAAAATTCTTGAAAGTGATTTGACTTCTGATGAAATAGCTGAATATTCAGGAATAGCTTATACTACTGCTAGAGAATTAAAAGATGGAATTACAAGTATTGATGAAGCATCATTTAGAACACAAGTTAAATTAACATATGGATATAAAATAGCATTTGAAGGGCATGTGCCTGAAAAAGTTAGCTTAAAAAGAAGAATAGCGATAGTTGATGCAGCAATAGGAATAAATAAAATTGATGGTCTTGTATTAACGGATGAATATATAGAAAAAATGTATGATATGGTACATGGACGAATTAAGAGATCTGAATTTGCTGAGTATGTATTGCTTTTAAATAATGATTAAAAAAATATAGATTCTTTATTCGAGATCATAAGATTTTTAAAGTTGCTTTGTGTAACGAAGCTGACTTCTCACTTAGTTTGAGAAGTCAGCTTTAATAAAATATTGTATCCTTAATTATCAAGTTTTTCTAATAAAGTTTTTAATTTTTTTATTTCATCATCTGTCAGTTTTTCTTGTTTCGCAAAATTCATTACGAGATTAGTTAATGCACCATCATATAATTTATTTATAAATGATTTAGTAGTATTTTTTTTATAAGAGCTTTCTTTAACTAAGGGTTTATAAATATACACTTTACTATTTTTTTCTTTTGATAAAAAGTTTTTATCTACTAATCTATTAATTAAAGTTCGTATTGTTTTAGGGCTCCATTGATTATCATTACTTAAGTAATCTATAATTTGATTAGCAGATAAACCTTCTTTATTGGCCCAAATTACTTGCATAACGGTCAATTCACTTGCTGGAATCTCGTGATTTT
Organism: Macrococcus armenti; assembly: GCF_020097135.1. Taxonomy (NCBI): domain Bacteria; kingdom Bacillati; phylum Bacillota; class Bacilli; order Caryophanales; family Staphylococcaceae; genus Macrococcus; species Macrococcus armenti. Next base: position 232,094 of record NZ_CP083608.1, read on the forward strand.
TATTCATATTTACATACATCCTTACTTATTTAATTTTCCCACTGCTTATTATATCTTCAGTTATTATTTTTGCAGTTTTGCCATTGGCATCATTATTCTTTTTAACTAATGTTGCAAAAACATATTGTTGATTGTTTTTTTCAAAACCACCAACATACCATCCTTTAATTTCGTGGTTATTTATTATTGCAGTACCTGTTTTTCCCCAAGATTTATTATCGTTATTAGAAAGACTTTTTATAATATAGTTGGTATATTTTTTTGAAAAAATACCATGGTTTTGTTGTAGGTTTTTCATTATCATTGCTTGCTCAATAGGTGAAATTTTCAAACTGGATTCTAACCAATAAGGTCGGTTTTGGCCAGAAATATCTTGATTTCCATAATTAACTTCATTTAAATATGATAATAATTTCTTCTTAGAAATATTTTTATCTAGAGATTCAAAATACCAATTCACAGAATCTTGTAATGCTGTTTTTAATGAATGATCTTTATTCCATTCATTAATAGACGTATCAACACCATCCCATTTTTTTGTATTATTGGTCGTAGAAATGGTTTTATTATTTAGATGTATAATACTATCAATTATTTTATAAGTTGAATCTGGTGAAGTTCTTTCTAATGCTAACTCTTTATTATAAATATACATACTATCATTTTTTAAATTATACATTACAAAAGTACCATTAAAATCTTTAAAATGCACTTTTAAATCTACAGTATGATAATTCATTTCGTTAAGTTTTTTTTCCGGATAATAACTTATTGTATCATTGTATGCAAATAGAGACTTAATAGAAGTAATTAGGGAAATAATCACCAAAAGAAATAAAATTCTTATTTTAATAGGGATAGATTTAAATGTATCATTACTAATTAATTTTATTCTTTTTGTAAGTACTTTGGCAGGTTTACTGAATGTTAACAGAGCGTAATCATTCTTAGTTTTTGAACCAATTTTTAAAAGCGTTAATCCATATAATTTTCTTTCAGATTTAGTAGCATTATGAAGTACTTCTCTATCACAGGCAGTTTCTATATCATTAATAAAGTTTTTAGCAGAAAAATGTATAAAGGGGTTATACCAAAAAATAATTTTAAAAATATTGAAAAAATAGCATTTAAAAATATCATTTCTTTTTATATGTGTTATTTCATGCGTAATAATCATTTTAATTTCCTCATTTGTCATTTTAGTTAGCACATCATCTGGTATAACAATATAATGTTTACCTAACCAGATTGTAAATGGAACTGATATATGAGATGATATTAAAATTTCATAGGACATATTTTTAATAATTTGAGTTGACCTTTTACTGTATTTTATTGTGTTAATAAGCTTGTATACTATAAACAGATAATAACAAGTGAAAAGGAATATTCCCACAATCCAAATAGTATTCAAAATAACATCCCAATTATCGCTAGTCGATGATAATGAAATAGCAAGGTCTTTCACATGATTATAAGATGTGTATAATTCATTTGATGCAACCGTATTCGAATTCGTTTTATCTATAGAATTATTATTGAAAAATGAAAAATTATAATTAATTAATGGAATAAACATACTTATTAATATAATTAACCAGGGAAATATACTAAAATCTATTATTTTTAATTGATTAAGAATGAACTTATATAGTTTTATCAAAAGAAAAGAAATTCCACTGAGAAGAATGCTAATTAAAATATAATTCATATTACACCTCCAATTCTATTATATCATGTATATATTTTAAAATTACATTTGTAATTTAATATAAATATTAAATTACAGTACTAAATGATTTAGTATATATTTGTCATGATATTACATTTGTGATATATTACAAATATAATATCACAAATGTAATACTTGATGGAGGAAATTATGAAGAATATAAAAGTTAAAATATTAATAGTTTGTAGCCTATGTCTTATATCATTTTTCTTATATAATTTATTGAAAGAAAATGAAATTGATAAAATATTTTCTTCAATTGAAAATCGAAATGTAGATGAAATAAATGAGAATATTACTTTTTTATCAAGAAATACTTTTAGTAAAAAACAAAGATACGATAGAATGAATCATATTGATAATTCTCTAGGCATAAAAAAAGTAAATATAACTGATATAAAGTTATTAGAAGAAATTGTAGACACTCGAAAATATAGTGCTAATATGCACTATGATTCTAAATTCGGTAAATTCACAAAAAAAGGTTATTTTGAGTTTGAAAAAAATGGTGAGAGTAAACGTTGGGAATTGAACTGGACACCAGAGGTTATAATTCCAGGACTTACAGCAACTAATGAAGTACGAGTAGAAGAATTGAAATCAAGTAGAGGTGAAATTGTAGATAGAAATGGAATTCCTTTAGCGATAGATGGTGAACATTATCAGGTAGGAATTGATCCTAAAAATTATAATAAGAAGGATAGTAAACAAATAGCTAAGTTATTAAATATAAATGAGAGTACTTTAAAGAACAAATTAAAACAATCATGGGTTAAAGATGGAGTATTTGTTCCAATCAAATCATATGTAGAATTAAGTGATGAAATTAAAAATAAAATACCTGAATACGGATTATCTGTGAATAAAATAAAAGGTAGAACTTACCCATTAAAAGAAGCAAGTGCTCATTTGTTAGGTTATATTGGTGAAATAAATGCAGATGAGCTTAATGATCCAAAATTTAAAGGATATGATTCTCATTCAATTGTTGGTAAAACTGGTATTGAATATATGTACGATAAAGAATTACAAAACAGAGATGGTTTAATAGTATATATTACTGATGATGATGGTTTAACAGATTCAAAAGAAATATTAGTTCATAAGAAACCTAAAAATGGAAAAAAGATAGTTTTATCGATAGATAGTAGAGTTCAAAATAGTATTTACAATCATTTAAAAGATGATAATGGATCTGGTACTGCTATGAATCCCAAAACAGGAGAATTATTAGCTTTAGTAAGCTATCCATCATTTAATCCTTATGATTTTATGTTTGGTATTTCAAATAAAAAATATCAGGCCTTATTAAATGATAAAAAGGCTCCGCTTTTAAATAAATTTCAAGAATTAACTTCTCCAGGTTCTACTCAAAAATTGCTAACTTCTATAATAGGTTTAAATAATGGGGTTATAAATGAAAGCAAAAGTTATGAAATAAATGGTAAAGGATGGAGAAAAGATGGGAGCTGGGGAGGATATAAAGTAACAAGATTTGAAGTTGTCAATGGACGAATTGATTTAGAGAAAGCTATAGCACATTCAGACAATATCTTTTTTGCTAGAACAACCCTAGAAATGGGTGGGAAAAAATTTGTAAGGGGAATGAAGGATTTAGGTGTAGGAGAGGAAACGCCTTCTGATTACCCTGTTCGGACTGGCCAAATAGCGAATAAAATTAATCTAGAAAGAAATTTGAATAATGATATATTGTTAGCAGACTCAGGTTATGGACAAGGTGAAATATTGGTGAATCCAATTCATATTTTATCTATATATAGTTCATTAGTAAATGAAGGGAATATGATGGCACCTAAATTAAATATGGAACATAAAAGCAAAGTATGGAAAAAACATATTACATCACAAAAAAATATTGATATATTAACAAGTAGTATGAGAAAAGTTGTTACAGGCACTCATAAATTAGATACCGAAAGAAATTATGCTAACTTTGCTGGAAAAACTGGTACAGCAGAATTAAAAATGACTCAGAATGAAGGATTAGGTACACAAATTGGATGGTTTGTGGGTTATGATCAACAAAATCCAAATATGATGTTAGCTATAAATGTTAAAAATGTTGAAGACAAAGGTATGTCTAGCTATAATGCACAAAAATTTGCGCAAGTAATGGATGATTTATATGAACATGGAGCTAGGACTTATGAACCAGACTCAGAATAAAAATATACTCAATGTATTAGTATTTACATTGATGTCATTATTATTTACTAATTTATTAATAAATTATATAAAGTTGTTTGACGAATCTAAAAATGGATCGATACTATCTTCACTAAATATGATTAATGAAATAATAATATTTATCCCTTTGATTCTAGGTATAATTTTTATCTGCAATTCTAATAATGTAAAAGAGTTGAAGAAATATGTAATATATAACTTTTTTACTTTTGTAGCAAGTTTTATATTAAAAAATCTGATATTATTGTGCAATGAGAATCTAAATATAATAGATGTACCAGGTATATTCTACTATATATTGGTTGTGTATAGTATTATTATATTGCCAGCATCATTTTTCTATTTTCTATGTGCTCTTATAAAATTTTTAATAATAATAAAACAAAATAAATGAAAATTTAACTTTTTATCGAATATAAGTATATAGTCGTTTATAAGGGAGTATTTGATTTGATTGTAATAAAATTCTTCTTATTTAGTGATAATATAGTTTGATTTATAATTATAGCTTATTCAAAAACTCTATCCACATCTTTTGGATAGAGTTTTATTATTGCAAAAAAATTAATTGAAGATTGGATTAGTGATATAATACTTATTACTAAAGTAAAGATGGAATCAGGTGATTTGTTGAAAACAACTATAGACAAAATTGAAAAAAATCGTAAAAAAAATATTGATAGACTCCTAAATAAGAAGAAGTTTAGCCAATACTTTACTCCGGTAGAGATTGCAAAATTTATGGCTGAGTTATTTGATTTTAAAAAGGGACAAAAAGTAAATTTATTAGATCCTGGTGCAGGTATAGGCATGTTAAGTACTGTATTTTGTGAAGTAGCATTTAAGCAAGTTGATAAAATTGATGTAACTGCAATTGAGATTGATGATACTTTAAATTCAATATTTGAAGAGAATTTATGTTTAATTAATGAAGACAGAGATCTAATATTTAAAGTTTTAAATACTGACTTTATTGAATGGGCAAGTACAGCTATTAATGAACAATTGTCATTATTTAATCTAGAAGAGAAAAGATATAGTCATATTATAATGAATCCTCCTTATAAAAAAATTTCTAGTAACTCAAACTATCGAAAGATTCTTAAAGAAATTGGTGCTGATACTGTTAATTTATATAGTGCTTTTGTAGGCATGTCTATAAAGTTATTGGAAAATGAAGGTCAACTTGTAGCCATATTACCTAGAAGTTTTTGCAATGGACCTTATTATAAAAGTTTTAGAGAACTAATACTCAAAGAAACAATTATTGAACATATACATCTCTTTGAATCAAGAAATGAAGCGTTCAAAGATGACGGAGTTCTTCAAGAAAATATGATTATAAAATTGAAGAAAAGTAAAGAAAAGAAAAATATAATAGTTTCATTATCTTCAGATGCTACTTTTAGTGATTATAAAGAGAATGAATTTAAATTTGAAGATATAGTAATACCGACAGATAAAGAAAAGTTTTTTCATATTCCAGCTTCAAATGAAAAGAAAATATATGAATTATATCCTTCTATAAATAGCTCATTAGGTGATTTAAACCTTAATATTTCAACAGGACCAATAGTAGGATTTAGAAATAAAGAATTTCTCAGAGAAATACCAGATGAAAACTGTGTTCCGTTATTTTATCCTATGCATATTGAAAATAATGATATAAGTTGGATTAAAGAAACAAAGAAAAAAGCAAATGCAATCATATGGAATGATAAAACTGATAGACAACTTTATCCAAAGGGTTATTATGTGATAATTCGTCGATTCTCACCTAAAGAATCAAAAATGAGAATTAATTCTGCAGTAGTAGATCCAATAAGATTTGAATATAATGCTTATGGATTTGAAAATGGTATTAATGTTATACATGCTGATAAAAATGGGTTAAGTGAGCTTTTAGCTATAGGTTTAAATGGATATATTTCTTCAACTCTATTCGATGCTTATTTTAGAACATTTAATGGACATACCCAAGTAAATGCCACGGACTTAAGACAAATGCTTTTCCCAAGTAAAGATATTTTGATGAAAATTGGTGAAATATTAAAAGAAAATCGATCAATAAATCAAGAAGATTTAGATAAAATAATTGAAAGGAGCTTACATGAATAATATTGAAATACGATTAACTGAGACTAAAGAATTATTAAAGAGCTTAGGTTTACCACGTCAACAACAGAATGATCGTACGGCACTATGCTTGTTAGCGTTAATTGATTTGAAACCTGATGAAGATTGGAAACAAGCAAAGTCAAGGATGATTGGTATAACACCAATAATGGAATTTTGTAAAGAGTTTTATGGTCGAGAATATAAACCTAATACTCGAGAGACTTTCAGAAGACAATCTATGCATCAATTCGTATCAGCAGGTATTGCACTTTATAATCCTGATGCACCAAATAGAGCAGTAAATAGTCCGAAAGCTGTATATCAGATTGAAGAAGAAACCTTGATACTAATTCAAAACTATAATACTGATAACTGGATTATGCTATTAGAAAAATACCTATCTAACAGACAAACGTTAGTACAAGAATACGCGAAAGAAAGAGAACAGAATAAACTATCTTTGCTAGTCGATGAAGAATCAGAGTATAAATTTAGTTCTGGAGAACACAGTCAATTAATTAAAGATGTGATTGTAGAATTTGGACCACGTTTTGTACCTGGGGGGAGATTAATTTATGCAGGAGACACTGGTTCAAAAACTGAATTTTTTGATGAAAAGCTATTATTAGAATTAGGGGTTAGTGTGGATTTGCATGGTAAAATGCCAGATGTAATTATCTATTATCCTGAGAAACAATGGCTTATATTAGTTGAAGCTGTAACTAGTCATGGACCTGTTGATGGCAAAAGACACAAAGAACTGCAAAGTTTATTTAAAGACTCTAAAGTGGGAATCGTATATGTGACTGCTTTTCCCGATAGAAAATTGATGTCTAAATACTTTGATGATATAGCTTGGGAAACAGAGGTATGGGTTGCTAATGCACCATCACATTTGATTCATTTTAATGGAGTAAGGTTTTTAGGGCCATATTAATATTTTTAGGGGGTAAATATATGAATTCAATTGATGAACTTGAAAAGCAAATAAAAAGTAAATCTAAAGATATTTATACAGATTCATATTCAATGTCAGTGGGTGAAATTGCAAGTATGTATGATGATGGAGAGATAATATTACAACCAGATTATCAAAGATTTTTTAGATGGACAAATTCACAAAAGACTCGTTTCATAGAGTCTCTATTTTTAGGCATTCCGATTCCTCCTATATTCATTTATCAACAAGAGGATGGGGTATGGGCAGTTATAGATGGTTTACAGCGATTGTCTACCATATTGCAATTCATGGGAAAGTTGAGAGATGATCATAATCAAGATCATAATGTTAGTGAATTATCATTAGAAAGTACTCGATTTTTACCAGCATTAAAAGGAAAGACTTTTGATGGTGCATCTGGTATAAGTTCCAAATTAAAATTATTCTTTAAAAGAGCAAAATTAGACTTGAAAATAATTGGCCATAATAATGATCCTGATACTCAATATGAATTGTTTCAAAGATTAAATACAGGAGGTACTAATCTTTCATATCAAGAAGTTCGAAATGCAATTATTTTAATGGAAGATAGAGAAGCGTTTCATAAAATGGAGTTATTGAGTAAAAATGAGGATTTCATTAACACATTACCATTGTCACAAAAGCAATTAGACGAAAAGAATAATTTAGAATTTATTGTCAGATACTTTATATATAGATTTAATATCAAAAAAGAGTTAGATGCAAAAGGAAATGAAGATATTAAGCCTTATCTAACACAAGAGATTATTAATATACTAAGAACTGAAGATATTGATTGGGATTATGAAGAGAAAATTTTTAGTAATGTTTTTAAAGAGATAAATAATGCTTTAGGTGAAAATGCATTTAAAAAATATAATAATGAAAGTAAGAAATTTCAAGGACCTGTAATGCTTAAACAATATGAAGCAATAGTACCTGGTTTGATCAATAGAGTGATCTTTTTAAGAAATGAGGAACAAGATATTCAATTTAACAATCTAAGTGAAAAAATAATACAATTATCTCTCGATGAGAATTTTATTAATAAGAAAGAGCAGCATCGTCCAATAATAAGAATGAAAGAATTGCTATTATATAGCATATCTTATTTTGATGGATATTATTAAGCTTGAGGAAAAGTTGTCAAAGGATTTAAGTTTTAGAAAACAAGAAATTACTATTTTAGATCAAAGAGAAACTGATATATGGGGGGTATTCCCAACTTCGTCTGGAGTTATAAATGAAGAAGTTGAAGAACTAAAAGAAAGGTGTCGATACTTGACAGGTAAAAGGATGAAAGAGCCTTTATTCATAAGGCATACATCAGTAAAACCAAGTAGAGAGACAAATCATCATAAAAGATTAGAGGATGGATGTAAAAAACATTTTGATTCAATAGTACTTAATCCTTATTACAAAAATAGAATAAAAGATAAAACAATATGCATAATTGATGATTATATTACAAATGGCACCTCTTTTGAAACGGTTAGAAATTTATTAATAAGTGCAGGTGCTAATAAAATCATTTTATTAGCATTAGGTCGTTATAGAAAAGGAACATACGGTGTATATCAAAAAGAAGACTATGATATAAAAATGGATGTTACAAGACCAGGATACCAATATGTTTTGAAGGAAAAAAATAATATTACTGGGGCATACAATGAAAGAGCTAGAAATGAAGTAGAAAATATATATAATATTTTATATAATGATTGATACAAGTTAATGATGAAGTAATTTAATGTTAACTAATTATATAAGGCGACATTTAAATTAATAAGTAAATAAAATGAACATAAATATCCTAGACAATATATCATAGATTACCAAAAATATCTTATCATTTTTATAATAAAGTATTACTCAACATTAGAATTTAAATAGCAATACTCAAAATTATTGAATAAACGCTATTAAATTTAATTATTTAGGATAAAGTGTTTTCTGATAGAGATGATTACTATATTTTTTAAAATAGTTTTTGAATTCTTCTGATGTAACGAACGTTCTTATTTTTCATTATATGGAACGAATTATTTTTTGGATGAAAGTACACAACAATTTTTGATTAGATACCACCGGCCAGCAGTTTATTTAGTTACCCTTTAGTTATCCATGAGTGATATTTGATGTAATTCTATGCAATCGAAAAAATTAGAAATCCTTTAATATCAAGGCTTAAGACAGTCTATACAACTGTACGAAACCCTAAAGTTTTTTGAACGTAAGAAACCAGGTCTTAAAGGCGCTCGTCGTTCACCACAGTTCTCAAAACGTTAGGCTACAGCTGTTGCAAGTTTACTTGCTTACAGATGGAGTCCGCAAATTGCGTCAGCAATTTGTGTTCAATTGAAAATACGTTTACAGCACTCTTTGGAATAATCCAAAGAGTGCTTTTTTGTGTTCCATAACAACTTTTAGCATTACTGGAAGGTGTTTTCTTTTATGTTTATATATTTTTAGTGCTAGGATGAAAAATATATAAGTATAAATTCAAAACCCGAGGTGATTCATATGTACAAACTTGCGCGTATTTATGATAAACATATTCCTGATGGTAAGCGCGTACTCGTAGATCGTGTTTGGCCGAGAGGGATAAGTAAAGAGGATGCGAAGCTGGATGAGTGGTTGAAAGATGTTGCACCGAGTACCGAGCTTCGTAAGTGGTTTAATCATGATCCTGATAAGTTTTCGGAGTTTAAGAAGAAGTATAGAGAGGAGCTTCGTAATAACGAAGCGGTTCAAGCGTTAAAGGATATGAAAGGTACGGTTGTGCTGCTTTATGGTGCAAAGGATGAAGTGCATAATCATGCTATTGTTTTAAAGGAATTTCTAGAGGAATAGTAAAATCGGATCACCTAGAAAAAGGGATCCGATTTTTTTCATGTTTATTAATCGGTAACCATACATCATTTCAGATGTTTGTCGTCCCCAAAGTACTGTATCTACCGTGCTTAATACTTTGTTTGCAAACTGTTCGAGTTCTTCGTTGTATGCAACGAATACGATGTCTATTGCACCGTTTGGGCCTTCAGCATAACCATCTAATGAACTATGCAAAAATAGAGTTAGTTGTCTCATATTATTTCCTTATGTGTAAGTTGAATGTATTGTAAGCGATATTTATTATTTTATTAGTATGGATAGGTCCTGAAGTTTTGTCAATTTTTAAGAAAGGTTTAAATGTTGTATAATTTTACTACAAAGAAATAAATTTAAAACTTATAGTATGTGTACAAGGAGCAAAACATGAATGAAATAATAATTAAGAAAAGTAATATTAGGATGTTCTTTTCGTTTTTAACATTAGTTTGTGGTGGTTTAATTTTTACTATATTTTTATTTTATGGTACTGCGGATAGTTACGAGTGGCTTTTAAAATTTATGTGTTTTTCTATGGCAGGGATGTTATATTTCTTTTCTTTGTTCTATATCAAGCAAATCGTATTGAACAAGCCATTACTTATTATTAATGAAGAAGGCTTCTATGATTACTCATCTATCTTTGCGACTGGAAACAGAATTGTACGATGGTCAGATGTTGAAAATATATATCCTTCTGGAGATGCGAGCGGTGCTTTGGTTTATGTAGCTGTTAAGGATGAGTTCTGGGAAAGAGAAAAGTTTTGGATTGCCTCAAGGCTCGGTATTCATATTATGACGAAGTTCTCTAAGGGTTATGATGATGAAGAGTGTTTTAATCTTATGAATGAGGCGTTTAATGAATATAAGAAGAAAAACGGTTTATATGTGAAAAAGCGTAAATAAAAGTAATATTACATGTTGTGAGGTGTATGATGTACGGATATGAAGTTACGATAACAAATAGAATAATGTTGTTGCTCTCTACGTTGTTCACAGTATTTACGATAGGTCTAATTATGTTTTTATATCCGTTATTCCAGTTTATTCATGGATGGTATCAGTTTTTCTTAAATGTGTTTTTATTTCTACTGTTTATCGCAATGATAAAAGTGCAGAAACGTTCTAAAACTGGAAAGGTTGTAATGATGATAAACGAAAAAGGGTTCTTTGATCAATTATCAAGTGATGCAGAACAGGATAAGATAGTCGTATGGAAAAATGTAAAGGATATGACACTGCAAGAACATAACAACGAGAGTATCATTATCGTCCAGTTGCTGGAACCTAAGAAATTGTTTAAGGTAAAGCCTTCATATTTAAAGGGTGACTGTATTCACCTGAAACTACCGAAGCATATCGGAGTTGAACCTAAAGAGTTATTACGTGTGATGCAGCATTATAAAAAGTATTACGAGTTATATATTGAGGATAAAGAGAAAGAAAAAGAAAAGAAGAAGCATAAGAAAAATAAATCCGAAAACTAGAGGTCATTATGAGATATATACGATTATTAATAGCGATGCTGATATTGATGATAGTTATACCATTGAATGTTCATGCATCAACTTTCCCAAAATTGAATAAAGACCATCTTTATGTACAGGACTATGCAAAGATTTTCTCAGAATCAGAGATTAGTCGTTTAAACTTTTTAAGTGAACAACTTGAAGAGAACACCGGCGTCGAAATGGCAGTGTTTACAGTTGACAGTGCAGGTGAATCACGTGATTTATATGCGACCGAAGTGATTAATCATTATGGTATAGGCAAAGAAGATTTAGATAATGGAATCGTCATTCTTCTAAATATGGATAAAGATAAGAAATACAACAATCGAGGGATTGAAGTACGTGTCGGTTATGGACTGGAAGGCTTCTTTAACGATGCGAAAGTAGGTCGTATTATCGATCAAAGTGGTTATGAAACTTTGAAGGAAGGAAACTATAGTAAAGGAACTATAGAAGTATATGATGCATTTTATGAGGAGATCAATAAAATGTTTGCAGATCTTCCTAAAAATGCAACGTATGATGAAGTTAACGATATCAGCAATTATCAATTTGTGATTAAGCAGTTTTATAAAGAAATGTATGCGTATAATTATTTTATTGTGAAACCGATTATTGTAATAGCATACTATGCATCCATCACAACGGTATTAGCATTTTTGTTAAAGCATTATACAAACAACTTTCATGATATATTTGGAGAGAATACGAACGAGCGCAGGTTCCCGATATTGCATTGCATACTAGTAAGCTTTCGGGCAGGACGATATATAAAGCTGAAATATAATAATAAATTTGTGACGCTATTGTACTATGTGCATGGAGCGATTTTCTTGTTGCTGGAGATTTTGTATTTATTTTATTTGGAAAGTACAAATTTACTGAAATTAACGTCGACAGGGATATACAATGAGACACGAAAAGACCCGGCATATATTGATGATGAAACGGATAAGTTAATTCGTATGGAGAAAGTACTGCCTGTGAATACGAGAATATTAGATACATCGGCACCTCAATTTGCAGATGGGTCTCCACTTGGTGGTGGCTCAGGAGGCGGCGGTGGATCAAGCGGTGGTTCAGGTGGCGGCTTCGGGGGCGGCTCATCTGGCGGCGGTGGTGCTGGTCGAAGCTTCTAGAGGATGTTTGAATTACTAAAAAAAGGATATAACATAATATTAATATAAAAGGGAGTCGATCTGATGTTTAACTACTTAAATAATTTGTATGTTGCAAAGCAAATGTATGAATCAGGTAAAGGTAAATTACAAGGTGACGAGAACTTAGTTAAAATGTTTGAAGAGTTTGGTTATTCTAAAGACTTTATGAAAGTAATCGGTGGGGTTGAAACTGCTGGTGCTGCGTTACTTGCATTGTCTGTCTTTAATAAGAAATTCAATCAAGCTGGTGCATTACTAGTAGAAGGTGTAATGCTTGGTGCAATTTATTCTCATTTAAAGGCAGGACACGGATATGAAGCGACTAAGAGCGCACGTAATATATTAGCGCTTAATACGACATCGCTATTAACGAGTTTTAAAGACGATAAAGATAAATAATAGGATGAACCGGTATTCTCAAACTTGAGGATACCGATTTTTTTATGCGATATTACCGTATATAACGTAGTAAATAGAAAAGAATAAATTCATCATAAGTTTTTGCTATTCATTAGCGGAATTTATTCAACTTTTAATCAAATTTTAATTTTTAGTTAAGTATCGTCCAAGAATTGCTCTGTATATTTGTAATTAATAAAACATTACAAATAAGGAGAGAACATATATGAAAATCGTAGTTATTCCATCAGGTTTTAAAGAGAGTTTAAGTGCTGAAGAGGTGGGTTACTCAATCGCGCATGGTATTCAGAAGGTAGATCCGAGTCATGATGTTACTGTAATTCCTATGGTTGATGGCGGAGAAGGTTTCGCTAAAACAATTACTAAATTGAAGTCTGGAGAAATTATTAATCATCGTGTAACGGGACCTATTGGAGAAAAGATTAATTCATTCTATGGCATGTTTTATGAACAAGGTGTAAAAACTGCTGTAATCGAGATGGCAGCAATTGCAGGTCTTAAGAATGTACCGAAACATTTACGAAATCCGTTAAAAACAACGACATACGGTGTTGGAGAGATGATGTTAAAAGCACTTGATGATGGTGCGGAGCGTATTCTTATTGGATGTGGTGATTCAGGTACAAATGACTGTGGTATCGGTATGGCTCAGGCATTGGGTGTGCGTTGCTATGATGAAACAGGTCGTGAAATTTACATAGAAGGGGGCGGAGATATTCATCGTATTCAATCTATAGATTTTTCAGGTTTAAATGATAATATTAAACGCATTCCAATCGATGCAGCTGTTAACTGGAAAAATGTATTATGTGGTGAACGTGGTGTTGCACGTGTATTTGGCCCTCAAAAAGGCGCAACGCCAGAGCAGGTCGAACTATTAGCAAACAATCTAGAATATTTAGCAGAGTTATATCATGAAGTTTCGACTGAAGACTTAAAGTATGGCCAAGGTACGGGGGCTTCTGGTGGTCTTGGTGCTGGCTTAATTGCTGTATGCGGAGCGAAGTTACATCCAAGGTTTGAGATTATTATGAAGTATATTCAAATTTCAGATGCAATACAAAATACGGATCTCGTATTTACAGCAGAAGGATGTCTGGATTATCAGACGCCTCACGGTAAGATTCCATCAGAAGTAGCACGTATTGCAAAACTTTATCATAAACCTGTTATTGCACTGGCAGGTACAATCGGTAAAAATGCAAAGATTAACTATGACACTGGAATAGATGCATTCTCAAGCATTATCCCTCAACCAGCAACATTAGAAGACTCGATTTCGGATGCAAGTAAATGGCTGAAAAATTGTGCAGAAAATGCGATGCGAAAAGTAATGATTGGTATACTAATTGCTAAAGCGATGAAGTCGCATGCGAGTTGATATTTCTAATAGGACGCTTATCATTACGATAAGCTGTCTATTGTTTGCGATTTATATCTTTACATCGACTGATTTTGAATATTTAGGTAAGATCAGCGTCATATTATTTGTCGTATCGCTCGTTATGTTTATTGCAACGCCACTTCCTGCTGCGCTTGTTGCATTGTTATTGTTAACATTAGGTGTATTGATAGGCTTGCCAAAGTCATTGCTATTCGGTTCGTTTGAACAGGATATAATATGGTTGATGATTGGCGCGTTTATCATTAGTGGAATGCTCGAAAAGAGCGGACTGATGAAACGGCTATCTGATTGGGTATTAAATCAAGGTCACACACGAAAAATGAATCGTTTTATTTTTATTGCGTCCCAATTTATTAGTGTGGTTATTCCGTCAACTTCATCTCGTGCAGTAATGTTATTACCGTTATACGAGCAACTCATAAAGAAATTACCACAACATAAAACGTATTACAGTTTGCTCTTTCCAACACTTATATTAATGGGTTCAAATTTGACGTTGTTAGGTGCAGGGAGTCACTTGATTGGAATGGGCTTACTTGAAGCTCAGAACAAGAATACATTATCATATTTTGAGTTTTTATTATTTGGTGCACCGTTTGGAATATTGATTGGTGTAGTTTCAATGTTAGTTATACGCTTGTTTACAAAAGTGAAACATGAGCATATCGTACATGAATATATAGAAAATAAACATTATAGTATAATTGAGAAAAAGTCATTATTTATTATTATTGTAACAATTATCTTATGGATGACAGAATGGCTACACAATATGGATATTTCTGTATTAACATTATTTATTGCACTTATCATAATGCTGCCGTCATTGAATATACTGTCATTTAAAGAAGGTTTGAAGTACATTAACTGGAGCTTGATATTATTTGTTGCTGCAGCGAGTGCGTTAGGTTCTTTACTTGTAACGTACAATGTTGTAGATGATATACAGCAGACATTATTTAAAATGTTAACAAATTTAGAGTGGATGAATGAGTTTTATATGATGATTACGATTATCGTAATCAGTGTACTTTCTCATTTATTAATTACAAGTCATACAACAAGAGCAATCGTATTAGTTCCAGGATTTTTATTATTAGCTGATATATTTCAATTAAATCCGACAGCGACAGTATTTTTAGCACTTATCGGCATGAACTACTGTTTGACGTTTCCTGTAAGCTCTAAGTCTATATTAGTATTTTATGAAGCGGATGCTGGTTTTACATCGAAGCAATTAATGACATTGAGTTTAATATTAACGCCGATTTATATTGCCGCTATGATTATATTTTATTATTGTTACTGGAGCCCGTTAGGATTAACACTTTAAGAGGTGAATTATGGAACATATATTAATAATCGAAGATGATGAAAAGATTTCACGTGTAATCGAACTTGAACTTGAATTTGCAGGATATAAAGTGAGTAAAGCGTACACTGGACGTGAAGGATTAAATATATAAGAATCTAATCAAATTGATTTGATATTACTGGATGTAATGATACCTGAACTTAATGGTCTTGAAGTGTTACGCCGTATACGTATGGCTGATGAACAAACTAAGATTATTATGCTTACAGCACGAGATACGGTAATGGATAAAGTTGGTGGGTTAGATGGTGGCGCTAATGATTATATGACGAAGCCGTTTGAAATTGAAGAGTTGCTTGCACGTATTCGTGTACATCTGAAAAGCGCAGATGTTAAACCGGTTAATGAAGTAGTAACGTTTAAGTCTATCGAAATACACCCTAATGTACGTGAAGTCTATTTAAATGGTAAAAATATAGAGTTAACGCAAAAGGAATACGATTTACTTTATTATTTCATTGATAATAAAAACCAAGTATTAAATCGTGAACAAATTATTGAACATGTTTGGGGATATGATTATGCGGGAGATACTAATATTGTAGATGTATATGTACGATATATAAGAAAGAAATTAGGGACACCGCATGATTATATAAAAAGTGTTCGTGGCATGGGATATTTAATAAAGGAATAATTATATGAAGTTAAGTACTAAAATTCAACTGTATACTACTGTTATGATCGTACTCACATTAATTGTAGTGAATGTTTTCGTATATATTACGTTTAAGAAAAATGCTATTCAAAACGAAGTGCATCAATTAGAAAATAGGGCAATAAATATTATTAAAGAATTAGAAAAGTCCAATCAAACAAAACAGGATAACGAAAAGATTATCGTCAATCATTTACTGTCAGACGGATCTGTTACGATTGTTAATCAAAATAATAAACGCAAACTTCAAATTATGACGAAACAGCATTATCGTAATTTGATTGAAGACTATACGGATAAACAAACAGATAAGTACATTACACGTGGGAATCATCATTTCGTAATGGTTTCTGTACCGGTACTCTGGGAAGATAAAGAGACTGTCAACTTGCAAATATACGAGAATATTGATATGAAACACGAATCATTTGAAAACTTAAAGTGGATATTAATCGGTTCTACAATTATGGTTACGATCATTACTATTATTCTTAATATGATTATTACGCATAGTATATTAAAACCAATTCATCTGCTCATAAATAAAATGTCTAACATTCATAAAACGAAAGGTTATACAAAAATTGAAAGTATAGAAAACACATCAAAAGAATTAGATGATCTGACCGATACATTTAATTTAATGATGAAACGATTAAGTGAACAAGAAGAGAAAGAACAGAGTTTTATTGCAAACGCCTCACATGAATTAAAGACACCTATAACTGTAATTAAAAGCTATAGTGAGATGTTAAAGCGCTTCGGTAAATCAAAGCCAGAGGTATTGGATGAAGGATTAGACGCCATACATGAAGAAGCGATAAGGATGAGTTATTTAGCGAATCAAATGTTACAGATTACGTCATTTCATAAGCAAACGAAACATAATGAACGTGAATCATTTGAACTTATCCAATTGTTACAAAGTACCGCAAAGAAATTATCGATTACTCATGGGCGAGAAATTGATGTTCAATCAAAAATAAAGACTTTACACATAAAATTAAATCAGGAGCAATTTGTGCAACTCATTACAATATTTATCGATAATGCGATTAAGTATAGTGATAAAAGTGTAGTGATTGCGTTGAACCAAAAACATAAAAATGTGATGCTTCAAATTGAAGATAAGGGCATAGGGATACCTGCAGAAAGTCTGGATAAGATATTTAATAGATTTTATCGTGTAGACAAGGCACGTACTAGAAAGACAGGTGGCAGCGGTTTAGGGTTATACATTGCAAAAGAGATTGCACAAGCAAATGATATAGGGATTGATGTATATTCAGAATTAAATTACGGAACAACGGTTAAATTAACGATAAAGGAGCAGTACATTGAAACATTTAGTTAAACCATTTCTATATTTTGTAACGATACTACTGACAATTGTACTTGCTGTTGTAGTTTTTCAGAGTAACCGAGCGTTGCTTAGTGAAGCTGATGCAAAGAAAATAGTTGCCGAACGTTATGCAGGTGACATTAAAGATTTTCATATGACTGCGAATAAACAATACTTTAAAGTGATTGTGGAAGATAAACGAAAGAGATTTCAATTTAAAATAGATAGATATAATGAGAAAATCTCAAATTTGAAAGTGTTGAAGCACTTCGATAACAATAACACACAAGATGAAAAGAAGCGTGAAATAAAGAAAGAAAAGCGTAAAGAGGATACAAATAATAAACAGTTGAAATCAAAAGATGAAACACAAAAAGCAGTTCAAAAGAACGAGAAGCAACAGCAAAGTTCACCAAAAACCAAAACAGAGCATCCATCAATAGAGCAATCCGCAATGCCTAATCAGCAGTCAAGCAATCAGATGCCAGCAGAAAGTCAAGATACATTACAACAACCCACATATTCTCAAGAGGTACCAAATCGTCAGCAGCAGCAATCCAATGTACAAGTACAAGAAAGTCCATATTACTATTATTCAGATGATGATGATGACGATGAATATGACGATATGGATGATGATTAAAACTGAATAATACGGGCGGTCGCTTATCGTTCCAAGAGACAAGCCAATTCAAAATCCATGAACACTAAAATAAATGATGTATACTATTGACCAGACAACTAACCATATGAAGACTTTCTTACGGTATGTAAGACAATGCAGCACATGATGAGATAACCAGTAAGCGATTATTGTAACGATTACAAAGCGTAATAGTCTAGCTGGTATCGAGCATATTAGAAATAAAAATAAATTCAAGTATTGTGGTGCAGCAAATGCAAACATTTTATATGGTATTCCAAAGAGCGGTCCTGATATGAGCCCGATGAATGGATTATCATTCATTGCTTTTGTGACATGCTCTAACATATATGGCTGGACGGATGGTACATGAAATAATATTGATTTCATCACGTCTTGATTGATCAGCGCGGTAATATAAACAAGTGTTCCACCAATTAGAGCACCGATCAGAGTTAAACACAGCATCTTTATGATGATGTGTTTATTTTTTTGTGTTATGGCAACGTAAGTAAGAAAGATATCAGGAATAATAAAAAATACTGTGGCTTCAGCGAATCCCCATAATAATGCAATTAGTCCCATAAGTGCTCCTTATTAAATGTATTATTAATCATATATTATTACGAAATAATTTTGTTAATACAAATCATATGTGTATAATTACTGTAAATATAACATTTTTGATGAGAGGAGTAAGGATGATGGTAAGTATTTATGAATTGAAGCCAAAGTTTCAGCAAGTGATCATGCCAATTGTTGATAAGTTTAGAAGTGCAGGTATTACACCCAATCAAGTAACTGTAAGTGCACTTCTTTTGTCTATTTTAACGGGTGTGGCGATAGCATTATTTCATGATAACACGTGGGTTTATTTGTTGGTTCCGATAGTTATGTTTATAAGAATGGCACTGAATGCGATAGACGGTGTAATGGCTTCCAAATATAACATGAAGTCAAATCTAGGTATGCTATTAAATGAACTCGGTGATGTCATAAGTGACTTAGTATTGTACTTACCATTTATTTTGATTGTCAGAGATGAGGGTATTTCTGTGATATTATTTATCGGATTATCAATTATCAGTGAAATGGCAGGAAGTTTAGTTCAAGTTATAGGATCAAAGCGAAGATATGACGGACCTATGGGTAAGAGTGACCGTGCTTTCTTAATTGGTCTTATTGCATTTTTGATAGTGCTAAAGATAAATGTCATTCCATTTATACATATTATTCTTTATATTGCATCACTGCTTATCGTATTGAATATATATAAACGCATGAAAAATGGGTTGAAAGGAGCAACGTATGAACCTCAATAACCTATCAAACGAAATGATTACTGTATTAATCGGTGTCTTTGTTGTCCTTATTATCTCAACGATTATTAGTCAAATATTACTCAGGAAATATTCGAATAAGGATACTGAAAACATATGGTTACGTGTAAAATCTTGGTGGATGATGTGTATTATATTCTCATTTGCGTTAATGATACATAAAACAGTTTCTTTAATCTTTATGGCTTTTCTTTGCTTTCTGGCATTAAAAGAATATTTTTCACTAATTCCTACAAATAGAAGCCATCGTCTTGTATATTTATGGGCGTATTTAACGATACCTATTCAATTTATATTAATTTATAACGGACTCTATGGCTTTTTTATCGTTTTTATTCCTGTATATATGTTTTTATTTATCCCGATACAAGCGTTGATCGTTGGAGAAACGAAGGGCTTCTTACACTCTATGGCTACGATTCAATGGGGGATCATGTTATTCGTGTTTAGTTTAAGTCATCTGGCATACTTAATTGTTCTGCCAGGAAATGAACAATCAGTTTCAGGCGCAAGCTTAGTATTATTTTTAGTCATACTTACTCAAGCAAATGATGTATTTCAATACATATCAGGTAAATTATTTGGCAAGCGCAAAATAATCCCGAAAGTAAGCCCTAATAAAACATGGGCTGGTTTTATAGGTGGCGTCATACTTACAACATTACTTTCAATGTTACTTGGTTCATTACTTACTCCTTTTACTTTATCAGGCATGATCGCTGCAGGTATGTATATCAGCGTCAGTGGTTTTATTGGTGACGTGAACATTTCAGCGCTTAAACGTGATTTAAATATTAAAGATACCTCTCAAGCGATACCGGGCCATGGTGGTATATTAGATCGTGTGGACTCGCTCACATATACAGCACCATTATTCTTCCATTTCACGAGATTCTTTTATTTTTAGAAAGGAGCTACTTTGATGAGGAATTTATTATTCACGCTTATCGTGAGACCAATCGTCTTTATTGTCTTAGGTTTGAATATAAGACATTATGAACGATTACAAAAATCTGGTCCACTTGTCTTGATAGCAAATCATAATAGTCATCTAGATACTTTAGTACTAATGAGTCTGTTTAAAGGTAAACATTTTCACCATGTAAGACCTGTAGCTGCTGGTGATTACTTTCTTAAGAATAAAGTGTTGAAATGGTTTTCCACAGAAGTGATGAATATTATTCCTATCGAGCGTAAGATGACACGTGACTTTAAAGGGATGTTTCAACCGATAATAAATGAATTACAAAATGGAGGTATAATCATACTATATCCAGAAGGTTCACGTGGAGAACCAGAACAGCTATCTAAGTATAAGTCTGGAATCTATTATTTAATGCGTGAATGCCAGAATGTACCCATTCAACCTGTTTTTATGCACGGATTAGGAAAGGCATTGCCGAAAGATAGCTTCATACTCGTGCCATTTTTTGTAGATATCTTTATTGGGGAAACATTTAAATTTATTGATGACCGCAAAGTATTCATGGATGAAGTGACGAATAGACTTAATACTTTAAGAGATGAAGGTAATTTTAAGGAATGGTAAAATTTCAAAAGGAGAAATACGTATGTTCTTGCCGAAATTATTCAAAGTAGAAGATTTTAATGCACTGATAGATTTTTTAAGTAAGAATCCATTTGCTACGGTTATTTCATCTAAGGATGATGTACCGTATGCAACGCAGGTTCCAGTTATGGTGGATGTCATTGATGAAGAGGTCGTGTTATCATTTCATCTCGCAAGACCAAATCCTCAAAATAAGACACTTGAGCATAATAAGAATGTACTGATTCAGTTCACTGGTGCACATGGTTACGTATCATCTTCATGGTATGAACAAGAAGAAGTTTCTACGTGGAATTATCAAGCAGCACAGTTAACAGGAGAGTGTGTTGTTCTGAATGAAGATGAGCTGATGGAAGACCTAAGGCATCTAACGGATCATTATGAGACAGGTGACAATGCGAGAACGTTTGATACATTGAGTGAGGATGTGCTAAAGCAGGCTAAAGGGATTATTGGATATAAAGTAAAGGTTCGTGAAGCGGGTCTTAAATATAAATTAAGTCAGAATAGAAGTGACAAAGATTATAAAAATATCGTCTTGAATTTACGTGAAAGTGATAATCAGGATGATAACCGTTTAGCTGCTGAGATGGAGAAGTTGAGGGATTAATGTAAATAACGTGATAAAAATTAATAAGATGAATATAAGAACTTGGATACTATATCCAAGTTCTTTTTTATTTCACAAATTATTCATAAATAATGAATTTCACCGTGATTGAAATCACGAATGTATCGTCTGAAACTTTTACAATAATAAGTGAGAACAATTATTATTACTATTTCGAAAGGGGATAATGGTATGGCGAATGTTAAAGAACATAAAGAAAATACTGAAACACTAAAAGGTACGTTCTTTGCGACTGTCGTGTTTGTAGGTGGAAGTATCATTTTCTGGACTGGTTTATTACTCGTTTTATATTTACTACGTTATTAAGAAAGGAGCAACAGCATGAAAGTACATAAATTAGAAGAATTATGGTTGATTATCGGTGTCGTAATTATCGGACTTGCAATCGCAATAACAGGTTATCAGGCATTTGCCAAAGAGATGGCACCACCAAGTCATATCGAAACAATAGATCCGACGAAAGTATCTAAGACACCTCCTTTTAATAAACCTGGGTTAAAGAAAATAGGGGACAATGAATATGAAGCGGTTATGACGTTAGAAGCTTTCAAATTTGAACCGCAAAAATTGGAAGTGCCAAAAGGGGCGAAAGTAACATTTAAGCTTACGTCAAAAGATGTCGTGCATGGTATCAATATCCCAAATACGAATGTAAATACGATGGTGGTCCCTGGTCACATCCAGACCATCACACAGACATTTAAGAAGTCTGAACGATTCATCATGATATGTAATGAATATTGTGGCACTGGACATGACACAATGTCGATGCAAATTGTTGTAAAGGAGTGAGGATATGAATAAGTTACGTGGATCGCATTATCGTTTTTCTTTAGTGAATATGTTTCTAGCATTTGTATTGCTATTTATTGGTGGGTTTATAGGTTTAATACAAGGGTTGAACAGAGCAGGAGTATTAAAGATATTAAATGGATTAAACTATTATGAGCTGTTAACACTGCACGGTATATTATTGATTATCGGTTTTACAACTTTGTTTGTTAATGGGTATTTATACGCCGCAACAGACTATGTATTAGGTGGCTTACAAAAGATATCTAGAACGTTATCGTGGGTTGGTTTGGTGAGTTTTCTTATTGGTGCTTTAATGGTTGTGTTTGAAGTAATTAATCATCGTGCCACTGTGATGTATACGTTTTATGCACCAATGGCAGCGAGTCCCGTATTTTATATAGGTTTAGTATTTGTCGTGCTTTGCATTTGGTTAAGTGCAATCGGAATATTTATATCTTGCTATAAATGGAAGCAGTCACATAAAGGAGAACACTTACCATTATTCGCATTCTTTGCTACAGGTGTATATACGCTTATTACATTAGGAAGTATCGGTGTAACGGTAGAAGTATTGATGATGATTCCATGGTCTATGGGCATTGTAGAACGTATTAATGTACTATTAACCCGCACTTTATTCTGGAGTTTTGGTCACACATTAGTAAACGTATGGTATTTAGTTGCAGTGTCTGCCTGGTATCTCGTCTTACCTAAAGTTATTGGCGGGAAAGTATACAGTGATGCATTAACGAGAATTACAGTTATCTTAATTGTCGTGCTCAATGTTCCTGGTGGGTTCCATCATCAGATTGTTGACCCTGGATTTTCTCCAGGACTTAAATTTATGCATTTAATTATGAGTGTGGCGATAGGATTCCCATCTCTTATGACAGCATTTGCGATGTTTGCAGTTTTAGAGCAAGTCGGACGTCAAAATGGAGGTAAAGGCTTACTAGGCTGGCTTTGGAAATTACCTTGGGGTGATGTAAGATTTCTAACGATTATGTTAGCCATGGTCGGCTTTATATTTGGTGGAGCAGGAGGTATTGCACAAACAAACAATCAGTTGAATCAAGTTGTACATAATTCTTTATGGGTTGTAGGGCATTTCCATGTAACTGTAGGGGTTTCAGTTGTACTGACGTTCTTCGGTTTAGTGTACTGGCTAATCCCATATTTATCAGGAAGAGTTCTAACGCGAAAAATTCATAACTTAGGTATATGGCAAACAGGATTCTGGACGATAGGTATGATCTTTATGTCTTTATCGATGACGTTTGTGGGCTTAATCGGAGCACCCCGTCGAACACAGTTTACAACGTATCATGAGCATGCACACGCACTAGCATGGAATCCGTATTTATTATTTGTAGGTGCGGGCGGCATATTGTTGTTCATCGGTATTGTTTTGATGTGTTATATCGCATTCTATTTAATGTTTAAAGCACCTAAAGGACACACACCATTTATGGTGGCAGAAGTAAACGAAGCGGAAGTAACTACACCTGCATGGACTGAAAAATGGTCGTTATGGTTAGTGGTCGCATTCTTACTGATTTCTATGGGATACGTATATCCAATAGTTGATATCATTCAAAATGCACCTCCAGGATCACCACCGATTAAAACTTGGTAAAGGAGTCATTAATATGAGAACAGAACGTATCCTATCCGCACTATTGATTATTATAGGATTGATATTTCTAGGGATAGCAACAGATGGATATAAAGCTTTTACATTAGAACAAAAGCGAGTAACGACATTAGAGACAACAACTCCGAAGTATCCGAATATTGAAGTCGTCGATAATAAAGGTAGAACTTATCCATTTGATACGTTCAAAGGAAAATATATATTAATGACATTTATCTACACAAATTGCAGTACGGTGTGTCCGATGATGGAACAGAATATGAAATCGGTCTATAAGAATATTGACATGAAACGATATAAAGATGATATAGTGTTTGTTAGCTTATCTTTTGATAGAGAAAGAGATACTGTAGACGTATTGGAGCGCTATGCAGGATACTTTGATGCTGACGGTGAAACTTGGAGAATGGTTACACCTACTAGTGATAAAGACTTAAAGAAAATATTAGACACATATGGCGTTATTGTGATTCCTGATGGAGATAATAACTTTCAGCATAATACATCGTTTTATCTTATTAAACCGGACGGAAAGCTGCACAGTGTAATGAAGTTTCAAGATATTGATAGCACGACAGAAACTGTGCAGCAAGCATTAAAGGATGTGAGATAAGATGAGACAGTTTTATTATGGATTAGCATTATTTATATTCTTAGCGTTGCCACCTATAAGAACATTGTTTGAGTCGATAATGGTCATGCATATGCACATGCAGATGATGTTGCTGTTTATTGCAGGATGGCTAATGGGGAAATTAGTGAACGAGAAACTGATTAAAGCACATCGATATAATACGACGGGGATGCCAGGATTGATTATCTTCATTTTCTTATTTATATACTGGATGCTGCCAAGAGCTATGGACGAAGCGCTTGAGTATCCATCAGTTGAAGCATTTAAGTTTGTCTCAATACCGCTTATCGGCATGTTATTCAGAGATAGTATGGCAAAGTTGAATCATAATAAAAAATTCATCATATACACATGCATTGCCATTACATTCTCGATACTAGCTTATTTCTATATCTTTAGTGAAACAACTTTATGTAACAACTATTTAGAATCTGATCAGCTGGCGGTGGGGTATGGGTTTATATTCATTGCAATAAGTGTTGTATTATTAATGTTTATACAGATAAAAGATAGTAAGTAGCTCACTTACTATCTTTTATTTTATGCAGATTGATTTCGATAAATCCATCTGCATCTTCTTTTAATATGTGCATCTTCTTAAACACAGTAAAGTTACGACTTACTGTTTCGCGTGTTAATCCCAGCATGTTCGCAAGTTCTTGTTTATTAATCTTAAGCAGAATCTTTGTGAAATCATTATTTTCAACTTCTCCGTGCATAAGTGCCAGACGCTTTAACATTAATAATAATTGCTGAGGTGTGGGTTCTAATATTTTCTCCTGCAATCGTTTCTGTAGATCAACGATTAGATTACCTAAATACTTGAACATCTTTATTGAAAGTTCCGGATTCATCTTAACAAGTGTTTCAAACTCGTTTTTACTAATAGATAATATCTTAGCATCCTCAACAACAACCGCATTAGCTGGATAAGGTCCTGTTCTAAAGAAAGCATGATGCGGGAATAGTTCTCCCGGACCGAAGAAATTCACAATTTGTTCTTTACCGTTAACATCAGTGCGATAAATCTTTACAGTGCCTTCTTCAACAAAATAAAAATGCGTCATCTCTGTTTGATCATAAAAGATATGATTGAGTTTCTTATAATGCTGTATTTGAGAGATGGTCGCCACTGCAGCAAGTTCATGTGTATTAAGCATCTTAAAGAAAGGAAAGTGCATCATGTTGTTATTCATATTATCATCCTTTATATCATCGTATGGTGATTATATCATGTAAGATAAATTCTGATAAGATTCGAAAGAAAGGCATAGCTCTTATTCAAAGACATGAGAATAATAATTTTAGTAGCTTTTAACAAATTATCATGTTAAAGTTGTATCTGTATTAGATACAACAACGAATTAGAATTGAGATGAAATAGATGGGTACTAAATTTTCAGTTGCACTGCACATTATGGTAATGATTTCAGAATCAACAGAGGTTCAGAATTCAGACACTATAGCGAATAGCGTAAATACGAATCCAAGTTATATCAGAAAGATTACAGCATTGCTTAAGAAATCAGGTTTAATCGAAAGTACACAAGGTAAGAGCGGAATGTCACTTCTAAAATCAAGTAGAGAGATTGATTTATTAGAAATTTATCAGGCAGTACATCCAAAAGAAGTGAAGCTATTAAATGTTCATACAGACGTAAATCCAGAGTGTCCTGTCGCTCAGAATATTGAATCGGTGCTCAATCCGGTATTTACAGATGCTGAACAGCAATTATTTCAATCATTAAAAGCAAGAACGTTAGAAGATGTTATTAAACAAATGAAGGAGAATCATAATGAAAGCTATTCAAATCAAACAATATAGTAAAGATATTAAGGTAGACACTAATAAAATAATATTGATAATTGATTATAAAAAGAAATTATTTCGTTATATAAAATAATATTAGGAGTGAAATACATGTCAGTAGAAAAATTATTTGAACCACTTGTATTAAGCAATGGTGTAACGATTAAAAATAGATTATATAAAGGTGCGATGAGCGAAGGGATGGGTGACAAAACACATCGTCCTACAGAAGAACTGGTTAATGCTTATAAACATTGGGGTGATGGTGGTATCGGGATGTCACTTACAGGGAATGTAATGGTTGATAGACGTTATCTAGGTGAGCCAGGTAATGTCGTCATTGAAGATGATAGAGATTTAGATATATTAACACGTTGGGCAGAAGCGGGTAAACGTAACGGTAGTCATATTTGGATGCAAGTTAATCATCCAGGTAAACAAAGCCCTAAATCAGTATCTAAGCAACCGATCGCACCAAGTGCTATCCCGATTGGAGGAGATGCTGGTAGTGCGTTTAATCCACCACGTGAAATGACAATCAACGAAATTAAAGAAACGGTTGAACGCTTTGTTACAGCTGCAGTAATAGCGAAGAAAGCAGGATTTACTGGTGTTCAAATTCATGGCGCACACGGGTATTTAGTAAGTCAGTTCTTATCATCAAGAGATAACCGACGTTTTGATGAGTATGGTGGAACTTTAGAGAAACGTATGCAATTCTTAATTGATATTTATACAGGAATGAGAAACGCGCTTGGAGAAGATTTTCCTATCAGCTTGAAGATCAATTCAACAGACTTTAATGATAAAGGTTTCTCTTTAGAAGATTCCATTGCAGTAATCAAGAAGATGGCTGAATTAGGTATTGATCATATTGAAATATCAGGCGGAGATTATGAAAAACCAGAAATGATGGGTGACGGTGAAGTATATTTCTTGGATTATGCGAAAAAAATCAGTGACATTGTAGATGTACCAATCTCAGTTATCGGTGGATTCCGCAAACAAGAAAGCATGATTAATGCGATAACAAATACAAATGTAGCAATGATTGGTATTGCAAGACCACTAGTCTTAAATCCTGAATTACCAAATCAACTTCAAAATGGCACATACGAAGATATGACGCTTCCAAGACTGACAACTAAAGTAAAGGCATTGGATAAACTTTTAGGTGGATTTATCGGAATTGCATATTACGAGCAACAGATTAGAAAACTCGGAAACAATCAAAACCCGGTAGTCCATACAAACGCATGGAGTCCATTATTGGATTTAGCAAAAACGCACGGTGCTAGAGCATTCACAAAAAGAAGACGATAACAATCATCCGGGATGTTCATACATCTCGGATTTTTTACGTACATTACTATCTTAAATAGATGATTTCATTTATTAAGCAAATCAATTTATAGTAAACTTAAGAAAAGGAGTGATATTCATGACTTTGCTAGAACGAATTCAGAACATCGAAATATTAAAAGATGATCCAATTTATGATGAAATTCATGATAACAAAGGAAACAATGAAAAATTATCATTTGAAATCAACAATGGTTATAAAACGAATCCAGAAGTATTAAAAATACTTGGTGAAATGACGAGTCAGACGATTGATGAAAGTGTTGTCGTATCTCTGCCTTTCTATACTGACTACGGAAGACATATTAAATTCGGAAAAGAAATCTTTATCAATAAGAATGTAACATTTGTTGATTTAGGTGGTATTGAGATAGAAGATAACGTATTGATCGGACCATCAGCTAGAATTATTTCAGTGAATCATATTGTAGATCCAGAGAAGCGACGAGGCCTTGTTGTTAATAAAGTTGTTATTAAGAAAAATGCATGGATTGGTGCGAATGTCACTGTATTACCTGGTGTTACGGTTGGAGAGAATTCAATTGTTGCAGCAGATTCAACAGTAACAAAAGACGTCCCACCGAATACTGTTGTGGCCGGCACACCCGCGAAAGTGATTAAGAATATAGACTAGGAGCTGATTTGATGAGTACACTTGTAATTATCACACATCCGGAGATGAATAAATCAATTGTTAATCGTATGTGGAAAGAAGCTATAATTGAAGCGGATATTGATGTCGTTGACCTATATGAATTATATCCAAATTCAAAGCTGGATATTTATGAAGAACAACAAAGATTACTAAAGTACGATAAAGTAATTTTTCAATTCCCGTTCTATTGGTATAGCAGCCCACCATTGTTAAAACAATACCTTGATGAAGTATTCTTGTTTAACTATGCATATGGACCTGAGGGCACAAAACTAAATGGTAAATCATTTGGGTTAGCTGTCACTGTAGGAAGTCCAGAATCGGATTATACTGCAGCAGGGTTCAATAAGCATACTTTAAATGAATTGCTGACACCTTTTGAAGCAACATTCAACTATATTGGAGCGAAATATATTGGATACTTCGCGCAATTCGGTACAGTCAATCATGCTACCGAGAGTGAATTGATAGAAGGCACAAAGCGATATATTGAATTTGTGATGCAGTAATATATGAGATGAGCATAATTAAATAGCATAAAAAAAATAAGTGCTGATAATCGAATCTATCAGCACTTACTCTTTTCGCTTGTCTAGTGATTCAATCCATACTCATAAGAAACACCCAGATTCTCACGTAAAGTTTCACCTTCATATTCTGTGTGAAATAATCCGCGTTCTTGTAAGATAGGAACAACGAGTTCTACAAAGTCTTTAACACCATCATGTGATGAATCAGGGACGATTGAGAATCCATCTGTTGCATCTGCAAGATACCATTCTTCTAAGAAGTCAGCTACCATATCTGGTATTTCTCAAGGATCACTGACGAAGCAATTGAAGGAATTAGAAAGTGATGGATTGGTGCACCGTGAAGTATATGCGGAAGTGCCGCCTCGCGTAGAATATTCGTTAACTGAGATGGGACAAGAGATACTACCGATACTCGTTGATAATTTAATCTCAGCTATGAAAGACAAACCGTTAAAAGCACACTATGATGGCGCTACCGCTTGTCCTGTCGCTACAGAATATGGTCAGGCCTTTATCGCAGAATTCGGATATGATATGAAACCGAAAGAATCAATGCGGATTGATCAAGGGAAGACAAACCCATTACTGTATCAAGTAAAGAAACGCGCAATCCCGTTTATGTATTGGCACGCAATGTTAAAAGGGAAGGCATAAGTGAATAAAAATTAAGCACCGGATTTTTCCGGTGCTTAATTTATGTCTCTTTTTATCGATTTAGGTAAATCGATGAAAGGTTGAATATCTTGTACATACTCAAGAATCCCTTGATACTCATCATGTTCATCGAAAAGCGCTTTATAAGTTACATAAATAAATTCATCACCTTTTTTGAACCACATTGTAACGGATGATTCTTCTTTATTTTTTAGCATTCGCATGATCTTCATTACTTTCTTCAAACTCTTTGGTGGATGACAATTTGCAACATGACGACCGATAGATAACGGCGTTCTAATAAACATCATATTTGCAGATGAAGTTATCTCATTGAAGTATTTAAACAAACCATTTTTATCGACGAATGTAATTTCAACTGGCAAATTATTAAGTATAAGTTCAGCTTCTTTTAGCGTTAAGTAACCGCCACCTATTTTTATATTTTGTGTGTAATCAATGCTTTCATCCCTTTGTTTAAGAGGTAATGATTGTTCGTTCCAGACACGATTGACGTTCACCGCATATCCGAAAGCAGCACTTTCGTTTGCGATACGAACGAAATCTGCTTCATTGAATAACTCCTGGATGAAAGGAATCAGAATATCTTCCTCATATAACATCATCTTGTGCATATCATTAAACAGTAAATCAAAAGATTTCTTAATATGCCTGAACTCAATTTCATGAATTCGTTTAATGCGATTGCGAAATTGATTATAGTGGCTACGAATATCGTCATCGAGCGCCCACATTTTTCTTGGCAATGTGTAAATCTGATGACGTTCTAATAATGGGAATAGAATCTTTTCTTTGCGATTATAATGTGCGTACACTTTGCTCAAAGCTTGAAGTTCATTTTCTATTATTGATGAATCTTTATTTACTTCTAGAGCAGGTAACTTATCTTTTAAGCTGTTTAACTGGATATTAAAGCTATCATTCTCTCGTATTAATATATTTAATGGATGATTGTCATCTAATGAAACGTAGACATGTTGAAGTTCGATTTCTGAATGTATATTGTAATGGTGGATGAGATTATGAATGTCAGAAATATCATATAACCCTTCTGTATAATGGATGTGAATAAGCGTCTGCAAGAAATCAATTGTTGGTATCTCTTTAAGAACTGTATCCTCAATCTGTTGTTTTCTGTCAATAATTTGATTCAACAATATTTTAAGCGTATTAGAAAGTTGAAAATCAACCATGTTGTCACCTCTTTTATAAGTTATATTTAATATACATCTTTTGAAGAGTTTTGTAATGTAAATAATATAAATTCATAAAATTGTAAGTATCTCTATATAAAAATTAGAAAATTCAGTATAATTTTATTGAGAAGTGAGGGGATAATATGATTTTGAATCATTACATACATGGAAATGGTGATGAAACTATATTGTTATTACATAGTGGAGGTGAGACTGCTTTAACTGAAAATGAATTTTTGAGTACGCAGCTTCAACAGAATTATAAAGTGATAAGAATGGACTTAAGAGGTCATGGTAAGTCTGTTAGCAATGATTTAGATAACTATTTTATTGATTGTGCACATGATGTAATAGAAACACTAGACTATTTAAATGAGTCAGATATCCACATTATTGGCGCATCACTTGGTGCAGTAGTTGCACTCGTTATTAATGATATTGCGACACATCGAGTAAAATCATTGGTTCTCACCGGTATAATGACGGTTAAGTATGAAGGCTTTGATCTGAGCTCTAAAGAGGAAGATGAAAGACTTATGGAAATCATTGAATTAGATGAGGTCATTAATTATATGGATGAGATTCATGAAGGGGATTGGAGAAAGGTTATTACTAATGACGTAGGGAAAGATTGGTACCCCTTTGAGTATACAAGTAAATTTCCGCTTATTGATAAGCCTGCACTTTTATGTGTAGGGGAGAATGCACATCATGAATTGAATGGTATTGAGCAACTATATATGAATGATAATGTTCATATAGCGATTGTTCCTTTTGCCGGGCATCTTGCTAATGAGATGCAACCCGAATTATTCAGTAAAATCGTTGAGACTTTTTTAAATGAAATAAAGGAGTGATACTAATGGATTCCATCACAATTTACAATTCATATAGTGATCAGGATATTACCAGGATGGTAGAGGTCTATAAAAGTGTTGGATGGATGAATCACGATTATCACAAGGTAAGTATCATATTAAATAATAGTACTCATATAGCGATAGCTAAACTGGATGATAATATTATTGGATTTGCGCGAGCACTATCTGATGGGGTATTTAACGCTGCTATATATGATGTTGTTGTTTGTCCGGAATATCAAAGAAGAGGCATTGCTAAAATATTACTGAGAAATTTACTTGCACAATTTGAGAATCTGTCTTGTATTCATTTAATTTCAACAACTGGTAATGAAACATTTTATAAAAAAATGGGGTTTAAGAAATTAACAACAGGTATGGCGATATATCACAAAGCGCATTTGGAAAAAGAATATACGGAGGGATAGAATGACTAGTGTTATATTAGAACTTCCGCAAAAGAAATACTTATCAGATTTATACTTTTGGAGGTTTGAAGATGAAGTACAAGAATCATTCAAATGGAATGGACCATACTTTCCTAAACCAACAACTAAACTATCAAAGCAAGAGTTCATTGAACAGGAGTTTAAGAATAAATATCTTTTAGAAACAATACCTTCAACGATGTTTATTATTAAAGATGAGGAGTTTATTGGAACGGTGCATGCCTACTGGGAAAGTGAAGTGACGAGCTGGATGGAGATCGGTATTGTTATTTATAATCCCGATTATTGGAGTGGTGGATATGGAACGAGTGCTTTAAAGCAATGGATTGATTATATTTTTACTAATAGTGACATCCATCGAATCGGATTATCTACATGGTCTGGTAATATCCGTATGATTAAACTTGCTGAAAAGTTAGGTATGCAACAAGAAGCATGTATTCGTAAAGCAAGAATCGTTGAAGGGGAATACTACGATGCGATAAAGATGGGAATGTTACGAGAAGAATGGAAATGTCATACACTATAAAATTATCGGAGGTCTAGCATGCAGAGTTTCTGGGTTTATGTATTAATTACGATTGTGTTAATTGGTATAGGTATTGGTTATAGCGTTTATGACAGTATTCAATTGAAGCGTAAAATAAAAACATTGTTTAATAAGCAAGCGACGCTTTTCAGACAAAAAGGTAATCATATTATGTTTGATCATTATTATAAGCATATTAGTAAATCAGAACCACGATGTATTGATGATATTACCTGGAATGATTTAAGTATGGACCAATTATTTCAACGTATAAACTATCACTTTACTTCAGTTGGTGAAGAGTATACATATACGTTACTGCGTAATTTCCCGGGTCATAATGTAGATGAATTGATTATGAATAATGTTACTGAAGATGTAGCATATCGTGAGAAGTTATCATTTATATTAGCGAAGCTTGGTAGAAATGCGAATAATGATGCAAGTCAGTTTACAGTGCATTATCAGAAAAAAGAGCGTTACAACAAGCTGATGATACTCGTTAGTTTCTTACCGATACTGAGTTTAGTAATGTTTTACTTCGGTGTCTCTATTGGTATATTCAGTGTAATTGTTGCAATGGGTGTCGTTATGGGGCTGTCAGTAAAATTCCAGTCTCAAAGTGAACTCGTTTATAACGATTTATTCTATGCAATTAAGGTTATTGACACTGCTAACGAGATAATGAAATTAAACGGTCATAAATCAAATATTAGTAAGATGAAGTCTGTTAAGTGGATGAGTTATTTCATGTTGAACGATGATAAGAATGAAGGGAATATTGCGCTTACAATGATTAATGCGATGAAGCAGATGTTTTTAATTGATTATCATTTGTATCATCGTGCGCTTGCGATACTTCATAAACATCATGAAGATTTCGCGACGTACTTCAAAGTAGTAGGACAGGCAGATGCAAGTTATAGTACTGCTTTATGGCGAACGACATTACCATATTACGCGATTCCTGAAGTTGCTGAAGATAAAAAGCTTGAAGCGGAGGAAGTGTATCATCCGTTACTTGATCGTGCTGTAGCGAATGATTTTAACTACGCGCATTCTGTGCTGTTAACAGGCTCTAATGCCTCAGGTAAATCTACATTTATGAAAACGATGGCGATAAATTTAGTAATGGCCCAAGGTCTGAGTACATCAACAAGTGAACGATTTGTGTATCAACCAGGTATCGTAGCCACTTCAATGAATTTAGAAGATAGTTTAGCGAAAGGTGATAGTTACTTTATCGCAGAAATTAAATCAGTGAAGCGACTTATAGAAGTGCTTAAATTGGCATTACCGACGTATATATTCATTGATGAAATATTGCGTGGAACGAATACGAAAGAACGAATTGCTTCAGCAACTGCAATATTAGATTATTTGAACTTGCATCAAAACAGTTTACTATTTGCAGCAACACATGATATTGAATTAACTGAAATATTGACACACTTTGATTTTTATTACTTTAAAGAAACACTGACTGAAGATAATGATATAACATTTGATTACACGATTAGAAAAGGTGTTACAATGACTTCGAATGCAATAGAGCTTATGCGTATTCATAATTATCCTGAAAGTATATATAACAATGCCAAATCACAGCTCAAACAATTAAAACAATTGAATATGGAGGCTTAAGCACCGGATACCCGGTGCTTTTATATTATTATAATCTAATTGTATATATGTAAATACGTATATACAATTAGTGGTAAAAAGTTTA
This sequence comes from Macrococcus armenti, assembly GCF_020097135.1. NCBI lineage: Bacteria > Bacillati > Bacillota > Bacilli > Caryophanales > Staphylococcaceae > Macrococcus > Macrococcus armenti. The sequence continues at coordinate 266,920 of NZ_CP083608.1, forward strand.
TAATGTAATTAGAAGGAGATGATATTAATGAAATATGAAGCAAATCGTGATAATCATAGTATTATAAAAGAGCAGAAGTTATGGAAAACGGGAAATTCAACTGTAGTTACTATCCCGAAAGAGATGATGGAGAACTTAAATGTTACAGTAGGTGATACATTAGAGTTTAATTTAATGTCAGATGGTGTCGTTATAAAGAAAAAGGAGTCTACTGATCAGGACATATTAGATTTAGCAAAAGAAATATCACAAGAGTATCATGAAACATTTGAGAAGTTGGTGGAGAGATAATGTATTATCTAACTGAAGAGGACATTATACTTCTAAATACATTTTTAATAAAAAAATATTCTCCGAATGAACAAATTGGTGTAGTAGAACCAACCGCACTGCATCTGACTGTATCATCACCTAAGCAACATGTTTCTGGTGAAGAGTTATATCCAACTATATATTTAAAAGCTGCAAATTTATATAGAAATATTGTGATGAAGCATATTTTTTATAATGGTAATAAACGAACAGCGTTCATGGCACTCAATGTATTTTTGAGGAAGAACGGTCTGAAACTCAAAGTTGATGCTGATGATGCGGTTGAATTTATCGTACGTATTGCTACTGAACGATTAGAAGAAGACGTCATAGCTGAATGGATTGAACGCTATATTGAATAACAGAGGCTATAAACAATCATGTTTGTAGTCTCTTTTTATATTACATATGTTAGTAATACTTTACAAAATGTTAGGTATATTGTACATTAGTGGTGAGGTGAACAGCATGCTCAAGTCTCATTTAAAAGAGTACCGTGCAAAATTTAACATGAATCAAAGTGAGTTAGCGGATAGAGTTGGTGTCACAAGACAGACGATTGGTTTTATCGAAAAAGGTACGATTTCACCGTCTATCACGTTAGTTTTAAAGATTTGTCGTGTATTTCAATGTCAAGTTGAAAATCTTTTCGAATTGGAGGATGTTGAAGATGAGTGAACAACAATTTAAAAAGATTTATCCGTTATTTAATTTAGTTTGTATTGTATGTATTGGATTACTTATCATTCCACTAAGTATGGTTATGCATTATACGATTAATGAGAAGGACGTATTGTTTGCCATTCATATTGATCCATATAAGTATGGGAGTGTATTTTTGTACTTTATCATTGCTGCAATCATCATTAATATCATATTGTTGTTTGCAGGTACATTATTTCTCATATGGGCAAAGAAAAAGTTCAAAAAAATTAACTTAGTGCCAGAGATTAATGATATGGATGAAGGAATGAGTTACGTTACGTATGAATCTATGAAACAATCATACACATGGCTGAGTATACTCTTCCCATTTTTTACGGCAATCATCTTTTTACTCCCAGATAATTTTGTAACAAAACCGGTTGTACTGAGTATGCTGCTTGTAATGTGCATAATAATGTATTTGACTTATTATTTTAGAAATAGAAAGCTATTAAATTAAAAATTTGGAACTTAAGACTTCATTATTGATGAAGTCTTTTTTATTAATTTATTGTAAATTTTCAGAAAACATTTAAATAATATATACAATTAATCTATAATTATGTATGTAATTAAATTTCTGTTTATAGGAGGACAATATGGAAGATATCGTAATTGGAAAAAGTAGATTTAAAATTGGTTGCTCAGTATTTATCCTACTTATCGTATCGATTATTTTAGGTGTTATTGTTTTCATGGGCGACCTTGATTCTATAGGTAAATTAATTGTAGGTGCATTGTTTGTACTTATGGTTGGATGTGTGGTCTTTTATTTCATTCAATTTATGAATAGTAAGCCGTTATTAATTTTGAAAGATGAAGGTTTCTATGATTATTCGACGATTGGAGCTACTGGTGACAGACTGATTCGCTGGGACGAAGTGGATCATATTGATTTAATTCAGTATGGAAATCAAAAGAACATTTCTGTATTTCTGAAAAACCCCGAGGAAACTTTAAAGGATGCCAAAGCGACAAGTAAAGCATTGTCTTCTATTAATAATAGCATGATGGATGCAGGTCACATTAATATTATCGTGAGAAACGCAGCCGGTATTACATCTGAAGAGTGTGCTGTATTAATGATGCAAATTCTGGAAGATAAGCAACATAAACAAAATATTACTGAAAAGTTAAGCGGTCTAGGTGAAGCTGCAGTTCAGTATTTTGAAGATTTATCAGATAGACATGATGATGAAAGGGCTACTGTATTAAATAACCGTGGCTACGTTTTAACTGTTGAGCTTGATAAAAAGTATCAAAAAGCACCGGACGTTGTGCAGCTGCAGCAAGTGATACTTACGTTACAGGAACTTGTTAAACAACCTGCAGTTCTGGCGAAGTTATCATCTGACGATATTGATGATATTGAGAAAGGGATGCTGCCTAAAGGTTATACATTACATCATCATGAAGTACCGTGTAAGTTTGAACTTGTACCACAAGTACTTCACAATGAAACACCGCATTTAGGTGGAAATGTACTATGGGGAGGTAAGTTAGAACTATGATGAATACTTTAAAAACAAATGCATTATATTCAGAGCCGATTTACTCAGAAGACTATATCAAGTATATCGAAGCGTATCATGAACATAAATTACCGGAATCATTCAAATCATTTATAAATGTTTTAAATGGTGCTGTATTTAATAATGTTGTCGTGAATAATACGAATGTAAGACGTAAGTTTATTTCGCTGTACAAAGTATTTTCTTTAAATCCGGATAGTCGTTATGAGAATACATATGTACCTGTTATCGGAAACTTTTCAGATTTAGGGGAGTTCTTCATATTTGCTACGGATGCGTTTAATAACTACTTTGCGCTTGATTATAGAAATGATAAAGACATACCGTCAGTTGTGTTTATTGAACATGAGCAGTTTAACACAGTTGAAGAAACGACGATGACGAAAGGTCCTGACTTTTATGAATCATGTGAAAAGCTATCAGAATTTACATCTGCAATTTTTGAAATTGCAGACAACTTTGAAAGTTTTGTCTCAAAACTTGAAATTGTAAACGATGGCTTTTTGGACGGTGTTTCTATTGAGAACATGAATCGCAATATTGAATTAAATACGACAGACTTTGATGAAATAGAGACGCATATGAAGTGGCTTAACAATAGACTTGTCGAAGCGGCAAAGAAAGTAGACGGTATTATACCTCCAGATTACAAAGCGTTCCTGCTTTATTACGGTAAAAATCATGCAGGACAAGTAGAAGGAGAAATTGGTTCAAATAGTGAGAAAGAACCGCATAAGTATGTGACGCTTAAAGCGTTTATAGACAAATTTAATCCGAATATGGAGCGTCTTCAACCTGAAATAGATCGATTAGAAAATGTGTTGAAGCGTATATTAAATAATGAAGTAAAATCTGTTCAAGGAGATCCGATTACAGGCGTTTCAATTTATTACGAAGTGGATGGCGGATTAAAGACGAACGTAAGTTATGTAGATTGGTCTCAACATGAAGATATTACAGTAATAGACCGATACCATGAAGTGTTAAAACGATATACGTCACATGATGGCTATGATGAGGAAACGCTACGAAAAATTGAACGTGTAGCAGAAATTGAGCAACATAGTGATAAGAAGTAAGACAAACAAGAATGTGCATATTGCACATTCTTGTTTTTAACAAAATGATGAATGGGGAAGGTATGTAATATGAATAATCGTTATAAAAAGAAACCTGATTTCAATACACTACATGATAAGTCGTCAAATGTAGATAGTAATAAAAGTGTAAGAAAACGTCGCATTATCATTACAACTATTATTGCATTACTACTCAGTTTAGTAGTGGTTGCAATCGCTGCTGTAATGATGAACATGGATAATAAGCAGAACAAAGAGAAAAATTTATTAACTGAACAAAACGAAAGTAAAGAAACAACTAAACAGCCATCGGAATCTAAAATTGTAGAAACAGATGAAGAAGAAACTGTAAAAAACAGTGAGGATATCGTTATAGAAGAAATTACTAAAGGTATTCAAGAACATAAGCCAAAATTATTAACAAAACATATTAAATTCAAAGGTAAACCAATTACAGAAGAAATGGCAAATGCATGGTTGAAGTTAATCGATGAAACAGGAGAGAAAGAGGCGATTGCCAATAACTTCGAGATTATGATGAAGCAGAATGTCAGACAAGAATTACCTGTGTTTTCTGATGCTCTAATGTTTCATAGAGAGACGCTGTTAGAAATAGATGCTCGCCGTGGAAAATATTCGCTTTCACTTCCAGAAAATCGAGCTTATTTAGGAGATAGTTATAATCAAAAATTAAGTTTTAACTTGTTAGGAAAACAGCACGATTATGAACTTTCAAAATATGATACGAAAGTCGTAGAAAATATTCCGCTTGGTATATATAAAGTAAAAGCTAAAAAGATAATTAAAAATGAAACATTCAATGGCGAATTTGAAATTAATCCATTAAAAAGTGAAACAGATGTAATAAATAACTTCGATTTTATGAAGATTGATGTGTATTTATATAATAATTATGGTATAAAAGAAGATTTAACGCTCCATGTTGATGATAAGCAAATAAAGGTTAAAGATCCAGATAGTATTGAAGATATTTTTATAAAAGTGAATGATGAAACAGAAATCTATGCAACTGCTGTAAAAAGAGGAAAAACGGTAACTACGAATAAAGTGAAAGTGACGAAATCTATGGCCAATCACAATCGCTCAATGCATGTACAGTTAATGTTTTAAAAATATGTTGTTTAAGAGTGAATAATTGATGCTTTATTATTTGAACGCGCATATACTTAAGCAATTGAGATGTGAAGTTGTACTTACAATTGTTCACATAAAAGGGAAAAAACAATATGAAATACTTAAATAACAGAAACAAATATTCAATTAGAAAGTTTACAGTAGGTGCGGCCTCACTTATGATCGGTATGATGATGTATCGCTTCATAACATTTGTGACATGGGTAAAATGCACTATCATTCGGGAACTGAAAGCTAACGATATCTTCAAATTTATTGTAATGTGCACAACGACCTTTTTTATCTATGTTAATGCCTTTATACATATTAAATACCTCCATAGTCATAACTTTATTTGATTATACATGATTAATACAAAGATATTAAATTATCAAATATTCATTAATGAAAAGTGGTATACTTTCAAAGTAAAATTTTTCTTGGAGGTCTATATGTCAGATACTTTAAAACGAGAATGGCTGAGTCAGCCATTACAGAATATATTAGCAGGAGTCGTCGTGTCTCTTGCATTAATCCCTGAAGTTATTGCGTTTAGTGTAATCGCAGGGGTGGATCCGATGGTTGGATTATATGCATCATTTATCATTGCAGTCGTCATTGCATTTACAGGTGGAAGAAGTGCAATGATTTCAGCAGCAGCGGGTGCTATCGCATTACTTGTGTTTTCACTCGTTAAAGAGCATGGTGTTGAATATTTGTTTGCAGCAACTGTATTGATGGGAATGCTGCAAATCATCATGGGGTTTTTAAAAGTAGGGAATTTACTGAAGTACATTCCAAACACTGTAATGATTGGTTTTGTTGATTCACTCGCCATACTCATATTCGTCTCTCAACTACAGCACATTTTTAATATTAACGGATGGACGTATGGCTTTACTGTAGCGACAATCTTAATTGTATACTTTATGCCGAAGTTCTTTACGAAAGTACCGGCGCCTCTCATTGCGGTTGTGATACTCACGACAATTTCAATAATGATGAATGCCGATGTAAAGACGGTAGGTGATCTTGGAGAAATAAAGCGTACGTTACCACATTTCTCACTGCCGAATGTTCCGTTAAACTTTGAAACGTTTATGATTATATTCCCGTACAGCTTATCGATGGCAGTCGTCGGATTAGTTGAAAGTTTACTTACGGCACGTATTGTAGATGATACATTAAAAAGTGAAAGTGATAAAAATAAAGAGTCGCGAGGTCAGGGGATTGCTAATATATTCTCTGGCGTATTCGGTGGTATTGGGGGTTGTGCAATGATTGCGCAAACTGTAATGAATTTGAAAACTGGAGGAACGACAAGACTTTCTTCTATCGCGACAGGTTCTGTATTGATGTTTCTGATTATTGTTCTCGGAGACTACGTCGTGCAAATTCCGATGAGTATTCTTGCGGGTATAATGGTTGTCGCAGCATTCAGTACATTTGATTTCGGAACGTTTAAGTTTTTAAAGAAAGCAAGTCTTGTAGATATTATCGTAGTATTAACAACAATTATATTAGTTCTGATGACACATAATTTAGCAATTGGTGTTATTGCGGGGAGTGTAATCAACTTTATATTTAATAAGAAAGTGGTGGCATAAATGTATAGAACAGTGCTTATAGCAGTAGATGGCTCTCATAACAGTCTGCGCGCAGCAGAAGAAGCTTTAAAACTGAAGGCAGAACGTTATACTTTGTTATCTGTAATTACACCTGAAGACTCTAAAGAAAGTATGCTACATGGAACAGGCAATAGTGAGTCCGATCGTAGAGATAATCTGGCGCATATTATATCGAAGTTTTCAGGGCATCAATATGACGTCGTGTTTGCACATGGACATCCGAAAGAAAAAATTGTAGAAGTGGCGAATGATGGTATGCACGAAATACTTGTTATCGGCACACGTGGGTTAAGTGGCATAAAAGAAGTCATGATGGGAAGCGTCAGCCGTCACGTTGTTAAACAATCTGAAATACATGTATTAGTCGTAAAATAAAACAGGAGATTCCGAATTGGAATCTCCTGTTTTTAGTTGTTCATATTGAAATGTTTAAACCCTTTATAAATAACAGGGAAGAATAATATAAGTCCTACAATACCCATCAACGGGAATACAGTTGCAACAAGTTTTGAGAAACTGATAAACGTCATTAAGAATGTCATAACTGCAATCACAACAATCATAATATAGTAATGTTTGCTATAAGGTTTTGTGAAGCGGGAGATAAATGCATAATTTAAACCGACAACGGTATTATAAATAACAGACACCATTATAATTGAGAATATAAATCCGATGATTGGATGAATTTCTTTCGCCAATAATAATGTCGGTAAATCTACTTTTACAATATGTTTGTACTCCGTTACAAGACCTAAGTTGATTAACATGAGCAGTGCCATTATGATAATACCACCAATTAATCCACCGAAAATCGCATGTGTTCCTTTTTTTAGTTGGCCACCCATTACAGATAAGAAACTGAATGCTGCTGCAATCTGTAAACTAGAATAGTTGATTGCATCAAACCACCATGGATATAATCCTTTGTTTTCAGGAATGCTCGTAATACCTTCTGAAATATTAAAATCGTGTTTAAACATATAATAAATTGAAATGATTAATACGATAACGATTAAAAATGGTGTCACAACACTTAATACACGAATAATTTTATCAAACTGTAAACAGAGTGTTAAACTCACTAATCCTATAAATATAAGGCCGCTCACCCAAAATGGTATATTAAAACTTTCGTTTATCGTACTAACACCACCTACACTCATAACGAGTGCCAGGCCGAGTAGGAAAGCTGTTAATACAAAGTCAAAAATTAATGATATTTGTTTCGGTAAGAAATATTTTATGCTCGTCGCATGATTCTCACTCTTAATATCATAGCTTGCTTTCATTACAAACATGCCACCTAACGTGACGAGTATACCTGTTAATATTATGCCCCATATACTGTTAAGGCCATGTGATGTGAAAAACTGTAATACCTCTTGTCCTGTAGCGAATCCTGCGCCTACAACGACGCCAACAAATGCAAATGCAACAACGATAATTTGTCTAAAATCTCTCATGTTAACCCCTTCCAGAATAAAACTAAACTTTATGTATTTAAAGGTTTATGATAGCGTTTTCTGGAAGAAAAGTCCATGATTTATAAGGGATTTATATAAACATTACGAAATAAAAAGTTTTATTTTATTTATTTTCATTTAATTTTGATAATGTTACGTAGTTGATGACAACACATAATATATCCATCGCTTCTTTAAGTTGTTCAACATTTAAGAATGATGGTGCGATACGTATGATGCTGTCGTTAGGATCTTTACCATATGGATGCGTTGCCCCGGCTGGCGTTACTTTCAGTCCTAAATCACTACATTTCTGAACGATTTCACTCGCACAATGATCTAATACGTCAATCGTAATGAAATAGCCACCCATCGGTTTATTCCATTTACAAATTTCAGATGAGTAAAGTTTTTCTCTTAAATAAGTATCTACAACGTCAAACTTCGGTGCCATAATTTCTTTATGCTTACGCATATGTTCAACTAAACCATCTTTATCCTGGAAGAACTTCACGTGGCGCAGTTGATTCAGTTTGTCATGACCTATTGTCTGAACACCAAATAATGATACTAAATAATTTATATTAGCTTCACTTGCAGCAATCGCAGAAATACCCGCGCCAGGGAATGTCATTTTAGATGTAGACATTACCATTAATGCACGGTCTTCATTACCAGCAGACTTACATGCGTGAAGTAAGTTTTTAACCGTTACAACTTCATCACCGATATGATGATAACCGTAAGCATTATCCCAAATAATTCTGAAATCATCAGCTGCAGTTGTCATATTTGCTAAACGTTCTACAGTTTCATCTGAGTAATTATAACCTTGCGGATTAGAATATAAAGGGACACACCAAATACCTTTAATTGCAGAATCTTCTTTAACAAGCGCTTCAACTTGTGCCATATCAGGGCCGTGATCTGTCATATCGACAGAAATCATTTCGATGCCATAAGACTCACAAATTGTGAAGTGACGGTCATAACCTGGAACTGGACATAAAAACTTAACTTTCTGATCTTTCCAAGGTGTTGCACCTTTTGATACACCATAGAACATGAATTTATTTACCATATCGTGCATTAAATTCAGACTCGAGTTTCCGCCGATGTAAACCTCTTTTGTATCCACATTAAATAAATCGGCAAACAATTGCTTCGCTTCGGGTATACCACCTGGAATACCGTAGTTAAAATAACTCATGTATGAAGCTGCATCTTCACTCTTAAGTACATCCAGCATCGGGAACGAAAGCGCGACTTGATCACTTGACGGTTTTCCACGTGTCATATCAATATTAATATCCTGATTGAGTAACGCTTCGTACTTATCCTTATAAGTTTGTAGTGCTTCGCTTAAACTTGCCATATATTACACATCCAATCTATATTGTTACTGCCATTATAGAATATTTAATCAATGATTTACAGTAAGATAAAAAATAAAAGCCCACCCCCAACAGATAGGGTGGACTTTTATAAATAATTAACTCCAACAGATAAGTTAATCATTTATCTTTATATCAAAAGGAAATATGAAGAGCAATCATAGATTGCTTTAACATTGTAACATATAAATGTAAAAAATGATATGTTATTTTTAACAATACGTATATGATTATTAATGATAAAAAATGTTAACTAAATTAATGTTTTAATAACAAATATTTGGGTAAAGTATAAATGTAAACATTTATGAAGGAGTGATATAAATGGAAAACGAAGGAAAACTTGAACAACTTAAAGGTAATGTACAGGAAACTGTAGGTAATGCTATCGGCGATAAAGAATTAGAAAACGAAGGAAAAGGCAACAAAATTTCTGGTAAAGTTAAAGAAGTATCAGAAGATGTACAAAACAAAGTTGATGAAACAATCGATAATTTCAAAAAATAATTTATAAAAGTGAGATGCATGCGTGCATCTCACTTTTTTGTATATAATGAAAATGCATATAAAGGAGGACTTTCATGTATACAATATACTTAGCAGGTGGTTGTTTATGGGGCGTGCAAGCATTCTTAAAAACTGTCCCAGGAGTTATCGAAACAGAAGCAGGTAGAGCAAACGGCAGCACGAGTGACTTAACAGCACCATATGATGGTTATGCAGAATGTGTGAAAACAATATGTGATGATACATTAAGTATGCGTCAACTGCTTGATGATTTCTTTCAGATAATTGATCCGTATAGTGTAAACAAGCAAGGTATGGATACTGGACCGAAATATAGAACAGGGATATATAGTGAAGATGAAGCATTATTAATAGAAGCGAGGCGCTACATTAATGAAAGAGAAGATAAAGCGCAAATTGCAGTTGAAGTAATGCCGCTCCATAATTATGTGAGAAGTGCTGACGAACATCAGGACTATTTGGACAGAAATCCAGGTGATTATTGTCATATACCATTGCATATGATGAAAAAATATAAAAAATAGAACACAATATAATATACAACGATATATCTATGTGGTATGCTCATCTAAATTAAAAGAAATGAGGAATATGAAGATGAATTTTGATGATATTAAAGCACAAGCAGGTCAATTAGTTGAAGAGCATAAAGATGAAGTAATCGCACAAGGTCAGCAATTTATTGAAGATCATAAAGACGAAGCAATCGAAAAAGGTAAAGCATTCATCGAAGAGAAGTTCGGGAAGTAATACAAAATAAAGCTTATAACATATTAATTAAAATATGTTATAAGCTTTTTTTCAGACATAGAAATTTATTCATAGTCAAACTCAACTGTCCCAGTATTAATGTTCAACTTAACAATTGATTTTGCGATATCTTTAGGTCTACTTTTTAAGTCGCTTAATTCAACATCACCGTTTTGTGAAGTGACTTCAAAGTGAGTATCCTGTGGTTCTGATTGATATTCAAAAGTACCGTCACCTAGACCGATGTTACCATCAATATTAATATCTGGATTTAAACCATATAATTCAATCGTTCCTGTTTTTACATCAATATTAGTATGTTTTGAATGATATTCATCTACACTAATATCTCCTATACCTACATTTAGCTTTCCTTTATCACTTAAAATACGATTTGCTTGAATAACACCCGTTCCAGCATTCATTTCTAATTCTTCGGTAGAAAGATCATCTAATTCAATCATACCTGCAAATGTGTTCACTCTAAAGAATTGCAGTTTTTGATTTGGTATAAGTAAAGTTATTTCTATTTCATCACGGTTTACGTGATTACCAAATATGAAATTTATTTTTTGTTTCTTTGAATCGTTTTTCGTTTTGAGGTAGAGTATGTTATTTTCTACTTTAAATTGATAGTTATCTTTATGGATAATATTATTAATCTTTATTGATGGCTGATTATCATTAGTTTTCATGACTTTGATTGTACCTTTACCGATATCCAGGTCGACGGATTTAAATGGCTTGTCTATCGCGATATTCGCATTAGATTTTTTTTGTTTTTCAGGAACAATCTGATCTTTTGTGAATATCATACCTACGATTCCGATAATGAACAACGCAATTCCTAGAAATAACAGAAATTTTTTCATTGTTACGCTCCTTTCACTGTATTGATGTTCCATTTTGCATATTTAACTATTAGCTTATTCGCATATTTTCCGATGTAGTAAATTGCAAAAGCTAGGATTATACCTGCACCAACCATGGATACTGTCATAAATACTTCGAATAAAGTTACAGCTTCAGCGCCGTTAATTAAATAATCAGCGACTAAAAAGAGCGGAGAGATAATAAATATTCCAGCCATTATAATCATGCTGAATATTAAAGAAATATATGTGAATAATGGAACCGACATAAAGAAAATATTTAAAATGCCTAAACCTATGGTAGCCATTACAGCATTCATGACATTTGAAGTGGAAGGGTTTTGTTCAGCGCGATCAACGATATAAGTTGATTTAAGTTCTTTTGCAATGCGCTTTGGATCTCCGAGTTCAGAAGATATTAACTGCTCACTTTTTCCATCAAGAAGACCATCTTCAAAATGCGTTTCATATTCAAATAATATGGATTGTTTTTCGTTTTCATTCAAGCCTCTTAAGTTATTGTATAACGTATTTAAAAATTCATTCCTATTCATTATGTACCTCTCCTTCTAGTAATTGATTTACTGATGATTTTAGTTCTTTCCATTCTTCAATAAGATGTTGTAAATGCTTCTGCCCTAGTTCAGTGATTGTGTAGTATTTACGTGCAGGACCTGCTGAAGTCTTTCCCATATAAGTATCGAGTACGCCTTCATTAACCAGCCTGCGCAACATAGGATACAGCGTGCCGTCAGCAATGGATAGGTGCTCGGATATTGTTTGAGAGAGTTCGTATCCATATTGATCTCCTTTACTAATTTCATTCATTACAACGAGCTCTAATACGCCCTTTTTTAATTGAATATTCATATCAAAACTCCTTAACTAGAGAACATATCGATATAGTTCTTAATGACTATATCGTATCATCTACTAGTGAATAATTCAATATAGTTGGAAAAGATTTTACTATTGTTGTAAATTAAAACTAATATTTGATAGAATATCTAGAAAAAAGGGGGATGGTTGAAGTGATTGAATTTAGAAAATTAACACTAAAGGATAAATCAGCTTTTGAAAACTATATGGAGGAGTGGGATAAACCTGAAGAAATTGTACCGACAGCAACGAACTTCACGCGATATAAAGATTTTGAAGATATGATTCAAGCTTTTGATTATAGAGAATCTGGTGGAGAATGGGTAAAGAATACTACACTCTTTTATATTATAGAAGGTGTTATTATTGGTGCGGCAAATATTAGACATAGTCTTACTGAAGACTTGTTGAATACTGGCGGTCATATTGGATATGGTGTAGGAAAGTATTATAGAGGACAAGGTTATGCTACTAAAATTCTTCATGAATCGCTTAAGTTTGCTCAAACTATTGGTATTGAGAAAGCTTTAGTGACTTGTGATGAGGATAATATAGCATCTGGAAAGGTTATTATAAAGAATGGTGGAGTAGAGGATGTACCGTTTATGCAAAGTAACGGTGTAAAAAGCAGACGTTTTTGGATAGATGTTTAAAGTATCGTTTATTTAACGGTACTTTATTTTTTATTTTGACACATACCCCTATAAGGTATATAATGAATTTATTGATACCCCCATAACGTATAGGAGTGAGTGAAATGTCAGAGCATAAACATATAGCGGTGCCACGTAATGACGAGGAAAAGGATAAGTTGATTAAACGGTTAAAGCGTGTCGAAGGTCAGGTGCGTGGTATCCAGAAGATGATAGAAGAGGATCGTTATTGTGTTGATATATTAGTTCAGATGAGTGCAATCGAGTCTGCAATGAAGCAAGTAGGTTATGCAGTTACAGAGCGTCATATGAAGCATTGTGTAAGTGATGCGATTAAAGATGGTAATGGCGATGCATCGATTGATGAGTTGATGAAAGTTTTAAAGCAGTTCAATAAATAGGAGGTGAGGGTATGGCAAAGCGTAATGTTACGTTACCGATAGAAGGTATGACGTGTGCTGCATGTTCAGGTCGTATTGAAAAAGTGCTCAATAAGATGGACGGCGTTGATGCACATGTAAACTTAACGACAGAACAGGCTGCTGTGTCGTTTGATGATGATATCCTTTCAGTTGACGATATTGCCGCAAAGGTGGATAAACTTGGATATGCGGTTCAGCTTGAGAAGAAAGCATTTGATATTACAGGGATGACATGTGCTGCGTGTTCAAATCGTATTGAAAAAGTATTAAATAAACAAAGTGGCATTCAGCATGCGACAGTTAATTTGTCGACAGAGACAGCGATGGTTGAATATTATCCGGGAAATATAAGTGATGATGATATTATTGCGCGCATAAAAAAATTAGGATATGGTGCGACTTTACAAAGTGCGGAAAAAGTAGATCGTAAAGCACTAGAGCTAAAGCATAAGAAACGTAAGTTAATAATATCAGCGTTATTATCATTACCATTATTACTTACGATGTTAACGCATTTGTTCGGTTTACATTTGTCGCACATATTAATGAATCCGTTGTTTCAGTTTTTATTAGCATTCCCTGTACAGTTCATTATTGGCTGGCAGTTTTATTCTGGAGCATATAAAAGTTTGCGTAGTGGTTCTGCTAATATGGATGTACTCGTTGCGCTCGGAACAAGTGCGGCATTCTTTTATAGTATTTATGAAAGTATGAAGTGGATGAACGGTTTAACGCATGACCCACATCTATACTTTGAAACGAGTGCTGTACTGATTACGTTAATTCTATTTGGAAAGTATCTGGAAGCACGTGCGAAGTCACAGACAACGAATGCATTATCAAGCTTGTTGAATTTACAGGCGAAAGATGCAAGAGTAATAAAAGACGATACAGAGATGATGGTACCTGTTGAAAACTTGCAAGTAGGCGATATGATTATCGTTAAACCGGGTGAGAAGATACCGGTTGACGGTATTGTTGTTAAAGGTCATTCTTCTGTAGATGAATCGATGTTAACAGGAGAGTCAATGCCTGTGCAAAAGCGTGAAGGTGACACGGTCATCGGCGCAACGATGAATAAAAATGGTCACTTTACGATGGAGGCAAAGAAAGTTGGACATGATACAGCATTGCAATCGATTGTAAAAGTTGTGGAAGCAGCACAAGGGTCTAAAGCGCCGATTCAGAGAATGGCAGATATTATTTCAGGCTATTTCGTACCGATCGTTGTAGGTATAGCTGTTATTACATTTTTAATATGGATGTTTTTTGTGAAACAAGGCTTTGAGTCATCTCTCGTTGTAGCGATATCAGTACTTGTAATTGCTTGTCCTTGTGCACTGGGACTTGCGACACCTACATCGATTATGGTAGGTACGGGTCGTGCTGCTGAACGTGGTATTTTATTCAAAGGTGGCGAACATTTAGAGCGTACACATGAAATTGATACAGTTGTGCTGGATAAGACAGGAACGATTACAAAAGGAGAACCAGAAGTTACAGACTTTACTGGCGATGATACTGCACTGCAATACTTAGCGAGTAGTGAGCAGGCTTCTGAGCATCCGCTTGCAAGCGCAATTATGAAATATGCTGAACAGAAAGTTACACTCAAAGATTTAATGCATTTTGAAGCAATACCAGGTCATGGTATTCATACAGTAATTGAAAACATAGATATTTACATCGGTAATCGCAAGTTGATGGATAAATTTAAAATTGACGTTAGCCAATTTGAACAACAGTTAACACAGTATGAGTCTGCAGGTAAAACAGCGATGTTAGTTGCTTATCATGATCAAGTTCAGGCGATTGTCGCAGTGAGAGACGTAGTGAAGCCAAGTGCGAAATCGGCTATAGCTCAGTTAAAAGCAATGAATATTCGCGTTATTATGTTAACAGGTGATAATAAACGTACTGCTGAAGCAATTGCAGCAGAGGTTGATATTGATGAAGTGATTGCAGATGTATTACCTGAAGATAAATCGAATAAAGTAAAAACACTTCAGGAACAAGGTCATAAAGTTGCAATGGTAGGAGATGGTGTGAACGATGCACCTGCACTTGCATTAAGTGATATAGGAATAGCGATTGGCACAGGTACAGAAGTCGCGATTGAAGCCGCAGATGTGACGATACTTGGTGGTGAATTGAATCTTATTCCAGAAGCGATTGAACTCAGTCATATTACGATTCGCAATATTAAACAAAATTTAGGCTTTGCATTTGGTTACAATATTATTGGAATTCCATTTGCAGCATTCGGGTTACTTGCACCGTGGATTGCGGGACTCGCGATGGCATTATCTTCTGTAAGTGTTGTAAGTAATGCATTACGTCTGAAATCTGTTAAAATAAAATAGAGATATCATATTAATTTTTAATGAATATAGTTATTATTTAAGGAGGAGATATATATGGAAACAATTTTAAACGTAGAAGGTATGACTTGTGGTCATTGTAAAGCAGCGGTTGAAAGTGCAGCGAAAGAAGTGTCTGGTGTAACTGATGCTGTGGTGAATTTAGAGTTAGGAAATGTTACAGTAACGCATGATGACGCACTTAACATTGACGAAGTAAAGCAATCGATTGAAGATCAGGGATACGACGTAAAATAAAATATGCTGTCGCAAATGCGACAGCATATTTTTTATTTTACCTTTTTTGCTAAGTCGGTAATGTAATTGAAAAATGCATCATGATCAACATCATACACGACGTTTACCGGACGACCATTTTCCATTTCGTACGTACGGCCTTGACTTGGCCCATGTGTATATACACCAGAGAATACTTCTTTAGACTTCACAAGCTCTGGTTTTCCGATAGAAGCTGTAGTTAGAACATCCCATAAATAATATGTAGAGTTAGTTGCAAAGTGTTTAAGTGGTGGCACGACTGCGTAGCTGACACCTAAGAAATCAACACCTTGAAATTTACGCTCATTTGCCCACATTTGTCTAATGTCACCTGTAAGCGGTACTTGTATTGTACTTTCTAAAGCCACCATATCAATTTTAATGTTTGTATCAAATACAACACCGACAGCCTCTGGATCCCAGAATGCATTCCATTCTGCAGTACCATCATGTTCAGGCTCATGTACGTTACCTTCAGCGCGATACGTACCACCCATCCAAACAAGTTTCTCGATTTTATCTTCAATTTTTGGTTCAACTTCCAGTGCTTTTGCTAAATCTGTTAAAGGACCAGTGAAAAGTAATGTTGTTTTACCTTTTTCGTTCATCACTTTCTCAATTAAGTGTTCATGTGCCGTTAACTTTGAAAGTGGTGCATCGATAGTGCCTTTTTCATTAAGAATAGGTAATGCATCCATAAAGAACGCATGCATTCTCCAGTCTTTAGGGAATGGGTTTTTACCGCGTAATGGACTCATCGCAGTTTCAAGTTTACCATCGCCGAAACGATCAATAATTTTTCTTGAAGCATAAGTAGCAGGTTCAATGTAACAATCTGCATCAATAACGCTCACACCTGTAAGCTCAACATCGTCCATTTGTAATAGTAAAAATAAAGAAATTAAATCATCAACGCCACCATCGTGGTTAAAGTATACTTTTTGTACCATAGTTTTCACCTTTTTCATTAAGTATACTTTCATTATAAACAATAACATATCTATATCAATATAATAATGAATAACGTTTAATAATATTTGCATATATTAAATATATTAGGTATAATAATTATACTAAAATGAATTCGGGAGGATGTATAGTGAAAATAGAACTTGGTATAACATCATTTGGAGATAATGGCGATATTCATACTGAATCAAGTGTGTTACCGGCGATACCAGATCATGAAAGAATTAGAAATATTGTAGAGGAAATTAAATTAGCAGATGAACTTGGGTTAGATATATATGGTCTTGGTGAGCATCATCGCACGGATTATGCAGTGTCGGATCCGGTAACAATTCTAGCAGCTGCAGCACCTATGACAAATCATATTAAGTTATCTTCAGCTGTAACCGTATTATCAAGTGATGATCCGGTGAGAGTGTATCAACGCTTTGCAACATTGGATGCTCTTAGTAATGGTCGAGCTGAAATTATGGCGGGACGTGGTTCGTTTATCGAGTCGTTTCCGTTATTTGGCTATGATTTAAACGATTATGAACTGTTATATGAAGAAAAATTAGATTTATTAATGAATGTAAATCGAAACAAATTCGTCAACTGGGAAGGGACAACACGTGCGCCGATTGAGCATAAAGTTGTGATGCCACGCGCGATGCAGGAAACACTTCCGATTCACATCGCAACAGGCGGAACACCTGAGTCATCTGTTCGTGCTGGTGCACTTGGGCTTCCGATAACGTATGCAATTATTGGCGGAAATCCTGGACGATTTAAGTATAACGTTGAAGTGTACAAAGCGTCACTTAAAGCAAATGGATTTAATGCTGATGATGCGTTTATTTCAACACATTCATGGGGATATATAGCTGAAACTGACGAGCAGGCAGCACGAGAATATTTTCCATCAACAAAAGCAGTTCACGATGTTCTTGGAAAAGAGCGAGGTTGGGGTACATACACTGAAGCTGCATTTATGAATGAAATTCATAACGGTGCACTATATGTAGGAAGCCCTGAAACTGTAGCACAGAAAATTATTAATACAGTTGAAACGTTAGGATTGAACCGCTTTATGATTCATTTACCGGTTGGATCAATGCCACACGATAAAACAATGAACGCGATTCGTTTATATGGAGAACAAGTCAAACCGATTGTTGATGTATATTTTCAGAATAAATAATTCGCAATTCCATACTGATTTTTGAGATAATCGTAACGAGATAATCTTAAAGGTGGGTAATAGATGAGAATTATTGTATATTGTGGAGCAAGTGAAGGAAACCAGCCGATTTATTTAGACAATGCAAAGCAGTTAGGCGAGTGGATTGCAAACAACGGTCACTCTTTAGTATACGGTGGTGGCAATGTCGGTTTAATGGGAGAAGTGGCAAATACAGTACTGGCTAATGATGGTCGTGTCGTTGGTGTCATTCCGAAATTTTTAGCTGATAGAGAAATTGCACATGAAGGCTTAACGGATTTAATTGTTGTGGACAATATGTCAGAACGTAAAAATAAAATATTAGAAGTTGGCGATGTATGTATCGCTCTGCCAGGAGGACCAGGTACGCTAGAAGAAATTAGTGAAGTGATTTCATGGGCGCGTATCGGACAAAATGACAGACCATGTATTGTATATAATGAAAGTGGTTATTATGATTTGCTTGAAGCATTTTTCGATAACATGGTCGCACAAGGTTTTTTATCGCAGGATGATAGAGATAACGTATACTTCGTCAAAAATGTCGATGCGTTAGATGAAGTAATTAAAAACCATAAGAAGCCGGAAATAAGAGTATACAAATAAAGGTCGAGACATCAGTCTCGACCTTTATTATGCTTCTGCATGTTCTACGACAGCAGATTTGTTATTAAATGTTTCTTTGTTAAATGTTCCAAGTAATCTTGAAGTGATTGTACCACTTACCATACTTCCATTAACGTTAAGTGCAGTTCTTCCCATATCGATAAGCGGTTCAACTGTGATTAATACACCTGCTAAAGCAATAGGTAAGCCCATAGAAGAGAGTACGATAATTGCAGCAAATGTTGCACCACCACCAACACCTGCAACACCGAATGAACTAATGGCAGTAATAATCGCTAACTGAATAATAAATTCAGGTGAGAGCGGATTGATACCTGCAGAAGGCGCAATCATTACCGCAAGCATTGCCGGATATATACCAGCACATCCATTCTGTCCCATCGTTGCACCGAATGAAGCGGACATGTTAGCAGTCGCATCATCAACACCAAGAGCATTTTTCTGAGCAGCAATATTTAATGGAATCGTACCTGCGCTAGAGCGTGATGTGAAGGCAAACACAAGTGTCGGAATGACCTTCTTCAAATATGTTACAGGATTTACGCCGAATGCTGATACGATAACAAGGTGTACGATAAACATCGTAATTAACGCAACATATGATGCAATAACGAATTTACCAAGTTCCATAATACCTGCGAAGTTTGTACTTGCTACCATGTTAGCCATAAGGGCGAGTACTCCAAATGGTGTTAAACGTAAAATGATAGAAACGAGACGCATAACAACAGCGAACACAGCATCCACCATTTTTGTGAACATCTCTGCATGTTCCGGGTCTTTACGACGTACGCCGAGTACAGCAATACCAACTAAGAATGAAAAGATAACAACAGCAATTACAGACGTCGGACGTCCTCCTGTCATGTCCATAAATATATTAGACGGGATGAAGTTTACGATACGTTGAGGCATCGTCTTCTGTTCCATCGTATCAAACTTTTCCTGTATTTCAGTACCACGCATTTTCTGATCCTGGCCGATATGAATCTGGTCTGCATTTAAATCAAAGATTAATGCAGAAGCAATACCGATGAAAGCCGCCACTAATGTTGTTAACACTAATGTACCGATAACAGAAGAAGCCATTTTTCCGAGCTGGTCAGCAGTGTTTAAGTTAATGATTGAACGAATGATTGAAACCATTACGAGGGGTACGACAATAACCATGAGTAGCTTAACGTAACCACTACCGATAATTGAATACCAATCAAGTGTCGAAAGTGTCACTTTACTATCTGAACCGTAGAAGACTTGAAGTAAAGTACCGAGGATGATACCGAGCGCCATACCAGTGAAGACACGTTTAGAGAAAGAAACATTTTTCTTATGCATCACTATGAGTAATCCTATAAGAATAGTAAGAATTAAGACGTTAAAAAAAATTAACCAGTTATCCATCTGATTAAAACCTCCAAAATATATAATAATCTTAACTTTACAATGAATTGGGATATATTTCAATAGTATATAGGAAAAAGGATGTAAATGATGGGGTGAAGAGGAATGGGAATAGAGAAGGTGCCGAACAATGTAGAAGTTCGGCACCTAGGTTGTAGAAAGTGGTGGGGTGTGTGCTGTAAGTGCCGAACAATGTAGAAGTTCGTCACCTGGGTAGTAGAAAGTGGTGTGTTATGTGTTGTAGGTGTCGAACAATGTAGAAGTTCGCCACCTACGCCGGTGAAAGCAGTGTGTTCTGAGCTGTAAGTGCCGAACAATGTAGAAGTTCGTCACCTGTGTAGTAGAAAGCAGTGTGTTCTGAGCTGTAGGTGCCGAACAATGTAGAAGTTCGTCACCTACGCCGGTGAAAGCAGTATTTCTGAGCTGTAAGTACCGAACAATGTAAAAGTCCGCCACCTAGGTAGTAGAAAGCAGTGTGTTCTGAGCTGTAAGTGTCGAACAATGTAAAAGTTCGTCACTCCAACCCCCGGTCGGCCAGATCTCTACAAAAAACCTCCTAATCGTTCATCCAGACAAATTTATAAGTATATTCACAAGAGGATTCCTTTAAAATGAAATTCGTATTTTGAGATGAAATATATGCCTTTCCACATGTTTTACCGATTGAAGCATAATTTTTGCGCATTACTTTTTTAATTGTTGATTTCCCTATGGCTGTAAATTCCATAATTTCAGATGTTTTTACATGACTATTTTTAAGAAGGGCTATCGTATCAAAAGCAATGTGTACAGCTTCTTGTTTAGTTATACGTCTGCCACAATTACAAATAATACGGCGTTCCTGATTTTGGAACTTCCTGATAAATTCATGACAAACAGGACACTTTATACCTTTTTTCATATCCTGGAAAGGGTAGTATATAATTCGTTCATTTTTACTGTCCTTCTTATGAAAGTTTGCGAGTGTAGTCAATGCACGAATATCCGCATCATTTGGAGGTTTAACAAGTGCGTTTACAATACGGTCAACATCTTTATGAAAGAGAATATGTGAATGACCGTTAAAACCTGTAACGACAAAGTCAGGATTTATAAACACGACATAACTCAATATTTTATAATCCAGATTATGTTTCATACAAAACTGCTTCAGCTTAATATGAGCACCATTGAACTGCGAGATAGGATCCTTAATGACATAGTTTTGTTCACTTACAAAGTTGTTGTTAATAAATGCGTAATGTCCGGAAAAGTTTTTAATATCAAAATGAAATAAATAGCCATCTTGAATGATTAGAAAGTCATACTGAACTTCACCTTGATAATCCAACCTCAGATCCCATAACTTTGTGCCACCACAATTTTTAATGCGTTCGTAAAACTGTTTTTCTCCTAAATATCCAGAATATAAACGTTTAAATTGTGCTTCATCGAAATCATCTAAAGCAATACGACCCTTTACTTCGAATAAATATTTGACATAGGAACTTGGAAAATAAGTTTTTACAAACATTTAGTCACCTCTACTCTAATATATAACGTTAAAATAAAGGTGACAAATTACATTTTTGAAAATATTATTTATTTTGTGTAATGCATGATAATCTTACTTAACAGTTCAGCACTGCCGTTCAGACGGTCATTGTAATATTGTGTAAAGCGTTCGTCTGTTGTATAGAGCGATGCGAGATTAAAATGATATGCCTTACTGTACATACCGCTCATTATTTCCAGCCATATTTTATGACATTCAAACACTTCTTCTCCGACTGGATCTGTAACATCCAGATTGCGATTCATCATAACATGTAATAACTCAAACATCTTTCGTTCTGCATTTACTGCTTTATCGTATGAATCTTGAGACAAATGTTTGTAATGCGTATGACTTTTATTTAATGTTGCCTCATCATATTTCTCTCTTAATTCATCGCCGTACATTGCTTCGTTTTCCTGAAGTTTATAATCTTTAAATGTTTCAAACTTCTCATGCTCCGTCATGTGTATCTCTCCTTTTTGGTGGGATATGGTCTGGTCAATAACTTTAATTAGAGATTCAATATGCGCTGCTTGTTCTATTAACCTTCTACGCTGCAAGTTGAGATGTGACAATGTATCACCGTCTGAAAGCAGTTTTTGAATGTCATCCAGAGGGAATTGTAATGACTTATAAAATAAAATCAACTGCAGACGATCCAGTTGTGCTGTACGATACATACGATATCCTTTATCCGTATAATGATCTGGCTTTAGTAAATTGATGCTGTCATAATAACGCAAAGTACGTGTACTTACGCCCGTTAAATCACTGACTTCTTTCACTGAATAATACAAAGCATCACCTCCATTAATTAAATTACACCTTTACGTAACGTTAAGGTCAACAGTTGTGGTAAAATTAATAAAAATTTATTCGAGGTGACACCTATGACAAACATACTCATGAGCACTTTCCCCGCAAAATCGGGATGGAATGATGTGCTACAGCAATACCTTGAAAACAAAAAAGTGCTGGTCATTCCTTTTGCGTTCGGTGATATTGTGAAGAATGAACGGGACTGGCTGAAAATATATGGTCTGCGCGGGAAATATTACTTACAGACCGTTAATCCACTCGTGAGTTTCGGAGTGAATAAGAAAGATATTTCATGGGCAAAGTATTATTCTGATACACCTCGTACTTTAAAAGAGAAAATTAATGAAGCGGATGTACTATTCTTTTCAGGCGGATATCCGGACTTGATGATAAAGCGTCTGAAGGATATGGATGTTATAAAGTCGATTCAGAAGTTTCAGGGGACTGTTATAGGTTTCAGTGCTGGTGCAATGATTCAGATTGAAAACTTCCACATCACACCTGATAAAGATTATGACCATTTCTCTTATCATTACAGTCTGGAATTGTTACACGGATTCGATATTGAAGTACATTATGAAAAGTCTGATTATCATGATGCATATATTGATAAAGTAATTCAGGAAAGAAATATTCCGGTATATGCAATAGGGGATAACGGTATCGTTATTGTTGAAGATAACCAGTTTAAAAGTTATGGAGATGTCACGTTTTATCATGTATAACACGCCCCACTAGATAATTCTTTAATTTTTATTTATGATAACTGTATTGAAAGGAATGATTTTATGCCGATGATGAATGTTTATGTAACGATTGAAGAGAAGAAGATGATTCAGGCTGTTGCTAAAGATTTGGATATGAAAGTGTCAGATGTTTTCAAAATATATTCAATGAAAGAAATAGAAAGCAAAGCGCGTAATCTTGATATTGATGAAGTGTCTGTTAAGCATGATAAACAGCATAAAGCGATGATGCGTGAGCTTGGGTTATAGTGTTTACAAATCATTTTATACACTTTATAATATTTTTAAAGGTGGCTTCGTGCCGGTTTTCATGTATATTATGATTACAGCGCCTTCCGATATGGAAGGCGCTTTTTATTTTGGAGGTTATAATGAAAATTAATTTATTTTTACTTGCGATGATGGCATTTTTAGCAGGATTAAATGAGCTTGTGTTAGCGGGTATACTACCTTTCGTGATGGATTACTTTAATATTAACACACAAGAAGCAGGTTATTTAGTAACGGTCTTTGCATTAATATTTGGTCTTGCAGGTCCCGTTCTGATGAGCATCACGATGAATATAAATCGAAAAACACTGTTATTAGTTTTCTTATCGATTTTCATCGTTGGTAATTTAATGAGTGTGTTTGCACAATTCTACTGGATGATGATGTTATCTCGAATCGTACTAGCTGCAAGTGTGTCGATGTTAATCGGTCTCGCATTATCATTATCTGTAAAAGTAGTCCCAGAGTATATGCAGGCACGTGCGATTGGCGTTATTATGATGAGTATCAGTGGTTCTTTAGTACTTGGGACGCCGATTGGTATATATATTGCGGAACTGACAGACTGGAAGATGATATTTGTATTGATCAGTGTTTTGTCAGTTATATTAATGTTGTTACTGATAAGATATTTCCCAGAAAATATTCAAGTAGAACATGTCTCTATGGCACGTGACTGGAAGTTTATATTGAAGAAAGAGATTTTATCTGTCCATTTGTTCAGCTTTTTATTCTTTGTAGGGCAAGGTATGTTTTTCGTTTATTTAACGCCATACTTAATGGATAGAGGCCATAGTATCGCAGTTGTAGGTTTAATATATCTCGTGTTTGGTCTTGCGGGTATTATTGGCAGCGGAATCGGTGGATATATGACAGATAAGTTTGGGAGTACGAATTTACTTGTAGTACAGTCATTTTTATATGTATTTTTAATGCTAATGGTGAACTTTACAGCATCTTCTGCCGTGCTTGTATGCATTAATATTGCAATATGGGCAATGACAGGCTGGATGGTCAATGCGCCAACACAAACGTATTTAATACAAGCAGCACCGAAGTTTTCGAGTATTAATCAGACGGTAAGTACATCATCAACGCAGTTCGGTATTTCTCTCGGCGCATTGTTAGGTGGTATATGTATTACTCAAACAAATTCATATCCAGCACTCATTTATTACGGCTGTATTGTTTTAGCAATTGCATTTTTAGTAACGTTATATATACGCAAACTTAATACGAAATAAGGAGTGGCATATGCCACTCCTTATTTTGCGTGTATAGATGAATGTTTAAGGGATTTATGTGTTACAGCATGGTGAACGATGCTGACAACTTTAGAAATTAGAAGTGCACTTAAAAACCATGCGATAAATCCTGTTATGATACTTAGAGCATAGTTTGAAGTTGTACTTAACATACTCCATGTAACGAGTATGCTGATCAAACCGCCAGTCATACCGAATACAGCACCTCGGCATACGTTCGTTGCAAATTTATTGCCATATTCCATCCCTGCAATGATAAGTGAAAGTAGAAATACAGCAGGAAATGTCGCAAAAATCCCACCGAAATCTTCCCAAGGGATGACTTTAGATATGATATAGCTAAAAGCGACGGTACTTCCACCGATGAGAAATTTTAATAATAATACTTTTGTTTTCATATGAAAGACTTCCTTTAAATGTTTTTAAGTGCGAAAAATACGCAAGAAATAACAAACCAGCATAGTGTAGATAAGACAGCACCTTTTTTAAATCCTGTCTTAGGTACGAAGTATGACGCGAAGGCAACGGTTAAGATGCAGCTCGTAATACCGATGACGGCACCACTGCTTAAATTCATTGAAGCATTAACGAGATCTTCACCGTGATGATCGACTGATAGTACGAGTATCGCCGCTAGAAATACAGCAGGAAGTGTCGCGAAAATCCCGCCGATTTTACCGCCAACTTTATTTGCGATAATGGAAGCACCAGCAACTGCAATCCCGCCGATGATAAAGCGTAATATTAATCCGGACAATGATATTCCGAACATAAAGGTCATCTCTTTTCTTTGTTCGTGATATATTTCACAATTAGAATATACCCATTTTGAAATATTGTAAAGCCATTTGAACATTATGCCACGTAATTGTCATATGTATTGATTGACGAACTTTGTTGGTAAAACACATTAAATTCCTATACTATTAAGATACGAACAAATTGTAGGAGAATGCTTGTGAAATATTTTTTGATTGCTGTTGGAATCATGTCGACTGTACTTGGCTTCATCGGTGCAGCGTTACCTCTTTTGCCGACGACGCCATTTTTACTGCTGGCAGTATTTTGTTTCGCACGCAGTTCTGATCGATTTTATGAATGGCTCGTTCAGACAAGGCTATATAAAAGTTATGTGCAGGAGTTTTATGAACAAAAAGGATATACGATGAAGAAGAAAATTCAGCTGCTAATATCAGTGTACATTGTCGTTGGATTTTCGATATATATGGTCGATCATTTATATGTAAGAATTGGCCTTGGCATCATGCTGTTTTTACAGACGGTTGTACTGTTTACATTTGTAAAGACGATTAAAGAATAAACAGATCGAGACATAAGTTTCTATCTTCTTTCGATTAACAGACGAAACGGCGGAACAAAAGTTGCCACTAAGACAAAAACCGAACAAAAACTATAAATCAAAGAGCTGTAGTGCACCCCAAAAGTTAGACTTAAAATCTAACTTTTGGGGTGTTTTATTTGGCTAAATATGATTTGGAATTCAAGCTGAAAATCGTAATTGAATATATTAATGGCACAGGTGGATTCAGTGTTGTTGGTAAGCGTAATGGTATAAGTCGCTCTATGGTTAGAGATTGGTATAGAGCATATAGTGCCTTCGGCATTGAAGGGTTAGAAAGAAAAAGAAGTAAGAATAAATACAGTTTAGAGGATAAGATTGTTATACTGAGATGGATGAAAGAGAATAATGCTTCATTAAGTATTACTTCAACCAAATTCCGTATTAATAATCCATCTCTTATATCTTCTTGGGTGAATGCTTATAATAAGCATGGTATTGATGGATTGTCTGAAAAGAAGAAAGGAAGTCCATCTATGAAGAAGAAAAAAATTAATAATAGTAATAGTGACTATGTGAAAAAAATTGAACATGAAAATGAACTTTTAAGAGCTGAACTTGCCTATATAAAAAAGTTGAAAGCTTCAGGGATAAGTATACCGAACCGACTGCTAAAATCGAATCAAGAGTCATTAAAGAGCTCCGAAAAGATTTCAAATTAAACATTGTCCTTGAAGCACTGAAATTCCCAAAATCTACATATATGTATTGGCAGAAGCAGTTTGATAAAGAAAATAAGGATCAGAAAATAGAAAATCAAATAAAGGAAATTTTTGAGGAAAACGCCATGAATTATGGCTACAGAAGGATTACAGGTGAACTTAGAAATAGAGGATATATTATTAATCACAAGAAAGTTCAGAGAATCATGAGTAAATTGAATTTAAAATCAATCTCATTTACTAGAAAAAATAGAAAATATTCATCCTACAAAGGAAAAATTGGCCGTATCGCTGATAATTTGGTTAACCGTAGGTTTGATACAAATATTCCCTATCAGAAAATAACTACAGATACATCAGAGTTTAAATACCATTATCTTAATGAAAATGGTTTAATTTGTACTGGGAAGCTTTATCTTGACCCATTTATGGATTTGTTTAATAGAGAAATTATCTCATATAGTATATCCAAAAAGCCAAATGCAGAAGGTATTATGTCAGCACTTACAAAAGCTGTGGCATTAACAGATGCATGTGAGTTTAGAAGAACTTTTCATAGCGATCAAGGTTGGGCTTATCAGATGAAAAAATATAGGCAAAAGCTTAAAGATAATAAAATATTTCAGAGTATGTCCCGTAAGGGAAATTGTCTGGATAACTCGCCGATGGAGAGCTTTTTCAGTATTTTAAAACAGGAAATATTCTACGGAAAAGTTTATGAAAGTTATGAACAACTTGAAGCAGCAATTGAAAATTATATATGGTATTACAACAATAAGCGAATTAAATCAAAATTAGAATGGAAGAGCCCGATAGGGTTCAGAGAAAGTAGACTAAATGTAAAAATTGCATAAAAAAATGGAATGGATTTCTCCATTCCAAATAGTCTAACTTTTAGGGTTCACTACAAGCGATTTATTAGTTTTGTTCGGTTTTTGCTTGTGGCAGAACACGTTTGTCCCAGCCTCTTTTTGCGATTACAGTTTCTCTTTCAATCAGTTTATGCGGAATAACAAAACGTGTACCATCCGTATTATCACCTTTTATTAAACCAGCAAGTTTATGCATCGCTTTTTGCCCGAGATTTTCAGTTTCAATATCAAGCGTCGTTAAATAAGGGTGCGTTAGTGTTGAGAATATAGAATTGTTAAAGCTGATAACTGATATGTCATCCGGCACTTTATAGCCATATAATTCTACGAGCTGAATAATACGCAGCGCAAATATATCATCGAGTGCAATAATTGCTGTCGCTTGCGCAGATTGAATTTTCTCTTCAAGTTTAACGTAGTCATCCGGTACATTTAATGTCAGACTTTGATGTGCATTTAACTGTGCCAACATCATTGCCTTCTGATAACCGAAATATCGTTCATAAAAAATGTTCTCAGTTGTCGTATTTGTAATGAAGAGTATATTTTGATGGCCATTTTTAATTAAGTAATCAGTCGCTTCCTGACCGAGGAGCTGATTATCATTATCTACGTAAACTGTATTAGAAAGCGCGTCATATGGTTGTCCGATTAACACGAAAGGAATGTTTTGCTGACGTAAATAGTCAATGATAGGGTCATCAATAACAGAGTATGTAATGATAAAGCCGCCGACTTGTTTTTCAGTATGCATCGCTTTAACGTTTTCAAATAATGTATCGATATCTTTCGCAATTGCAAGTGCGGTCGTTAAGTTATGTGTACGTGCTTCACCGTTTATCGCTTCAATAATCTCGAGGAAGAAAGGATTCGCAAGTCGCTCTTTAGAATTGAGTGGTGGCAAAATGATGCCGACAGCACTCGTTGTACGCTTTCCAAGATTTCTGGCAGAAATATTCGGTACGTAGCCGAGTTCATCCATTACTTTCTGAACTTTCTTCTTTGTTGCCTGTGAAATGCTCGGATGATCATTAATTACACGTGACACTGTGCTAGTCGCTACATTTGCTTTACGGGCTACATCTTTAACTGTAATCGTCATCATCTTCCTCCTTGTTGCATGATTTAATTATATAATGGCGCAAACGATTGCATTAGTCAATACTATGATAAAAAGTTAATAACTTCTCTATTTACAAAAATGAATTCAAGTGATATATTAAAACCAACGAAACCGATTGCATAAAAATAAAAGGAGTTGAATGCAGTGAAAAATTTATTGAGTTTTGAGTTCTGGCAAAAGTTCGGTAAAGCATTGATGGTTGTTGTAGCGGTTATGCCAGCTGCTGGTTTAATGATCAGTATCGGGAAGTCGATTCCATTAATCAGCCCGGATATGCAGATGTTAATTACGATTGGTGGCGTAGTAGAAAGTTTAGGTTGGGCAATTATAGGGAACCTTCACTTACTGTTTGCGCTGGCCATTGGTGGAAGTTGGGCGAAAGAGCGTGCAGGTGGTGCGTTTGCAGCAGGGATAGCTTTTATATTAATCAACCGTATTACAGGTGCTATCTTTGGTGTCAACAGTGCAATGCTCGCAGATGACAAAGCCTTTACTCACACATTATTCGGAACTAAAATTATGGTGAAAGGGTTCTTTACGAGTGTATTAGAAGCACCAGCATTAAATATGGGTGTGTTCGTAGGGATTATCGCAGGATTTGTTGGTGCGAATGCATATAACAAATATTATAACTACCGTAAGTTACCAGATGCGTTATCATTCTTTAATGGTAAACGATTCGTACCATTTGTCGTAATATTATGGTCAACAATCGTCGCGATTGTACTATCAATCGTATGGCCATATATTCAAGCAGGAATTAACAACTTCGGTCTATGGATCGCAACATCAAAAGATACAGCGCCAATACTGGCACCATTCTTATTTGGATTTTTAGAGCGTTTATTATTACCATTCGGATTACATCATATGCTTACAATTCCAATTAACTATACACAGCTTGGTGGAACATATGAAATTCTTTCTGGTGCACAGGCAGGTACGAAAGTATATGGACAAGATCCATTATGGCTTGCATGGGCAACAGACTTAGTAAACTTAAATCATGTTGGAGATACTTCACAATATAACCATGTATTAAACTCATTTACACCTGCACGTTTTAAAGTAGGACAAATGATTGGTTCAACCGGTATTTTAATGGGGCTTGCATATGCGATGTACCGAAACGTTGATAAAGATAAGAAGCCGAAATATAAATCAATGTACTTCTCAGCTGCAATCGCAGTATTCTTAACTGGTGTAACAGAACCTTTAGAATTTATGTTTATGTTTGTTGCAGCACCGCTTTATGCTGTGTATGCATTGATTCAAGGTGCAGCATTCGCGATGGCAGATGTTATTAACTTACGTGTCCATTCATTTGGAACAATCGAGCTATTAACACGTACACCGCTTGCGCTCAAAGCAGGTCTTGCTGGAGACTTAATCAACTTCGTCTTAACGACAATTGGATTTGCAATCGGAACATATTTCATTGCAAACTTCCTAATTAAGAAGTTCAACTTTGCAACACCAGGACGCAACGGAAACTATGAAATTGATGGTGAAGCGAATGCAACTGAAGTTGTAGCAGCTGATAAACAAGTGATTCAAGTCATTCACTTGTTAGGTGGGAAAGACAACATTAAAGACGTAGATGCTTGTATGACGAGACTGCGAGTAAGTGTTAATGATAAATCTAAAGTTGGTACAGAAGCAGATTGGAAGAAAGCCGGGGCAATGGGGCTTATCGTTAAAGATAACGGTGTACAGGCTGTATATGGTCCTAAAGCAGATGTATTAAAGTCAGACATCGAAGATTTATTACAATCGGGTGCCGATATTCCAGAACCAGAAGAAACAACGGTTCAGTCAACTATACTGGATAACACTGATAGTGCTGGATTTACAGGTCATGTACATCAACTACGTGCTGTTGCAGATGGGGAAGTTATCGATATTACTGATGTGAACGACCCGGTATTCTCGCAGAAAATGATGGGTGAAGGCTATGCAGTAAAGCCGGAATCAGAAGAAGTTGTATCTCCGGTAGATGGAGAAATTATCAGCATCTTCCCGACGAAACATGCAATCGGTATTAGAACGAATGATGGTATTGAAGTATTAGTGCATATGGGAATAGAAACAGTACAGATGAAACAACCAGCTTCACGAGTTGTCGTAAACGATGGTCAGAAAGTGAAAGCAGGAGATACATTAGCGTATATGGATCTGACAGCAGTAAGAGCAGAAGGTAAGGATACGACAATTATCATTGTGATGACCAACAGCGATAAAGTTGATACATTACAATTAAATAAAACAGGAATCGTACAAAAAGGTGAAACAGTAGGAACGATGCTTGTTTAATCAAAAAGACAGTCTTCGGGCTGTCTTTTCGTTATAATAAAAGTAATAAATATAAGGAGCGAGAGATGTGAAAGTATTAACGTTAAATACGCATAGCTGGCTTGAAGCGCAGCAGGAGGAGAAACTAGAGATTATCGTTGAACGTATTATGAAGGTGGATTACGATATTATTGCACTTCAGGAAGTCAATCAGCTATCACATAATGCTGTCATTGAAACACCGGAAAACTTTTGTCCGTTAATGGAACAAACACCTATTAAAGAAGGAAACTTCGCCTATGAAATTGTGAAAAAGTTAAAGGAAAAAGGAGCGACATATTACTGGAGTTATGCGATGAGTCACATCGGTTATGGTATATACGATGAAGGCAGTGCACTATTATCTAAAACACCGATTGATCCGTATGCAGTGTTCGTATCAATAGAAGAAAGCCCGGATAATTATAAATCAAGAAAGATACTTTTCGGGAAAACGACAGCAGATGATGTAGAGTTACTCGCTGTAAGTTGTCATTATTCATGGTGGATAACACAATCAGAAGGATTCAGTTACGAATGGAATAATACAATCAATACATTGTCGCATTATGACATGCCGAAACTTGTAATGGGTGACTTTAATAATCCGGAAGGTACAGAAGGATATGCATTTGTGATAAACAGTGAGGCAAATATACAGGATACATACACAGTCGCAACAAAGAGAACAGGAAGTCATACAATTGAGAAAAATATTGCCGGATGGGAAGACAACGATGGCAAACTGAGAATAGATTTTATATTCAGTACACCTGAATTTAAAGTGCTGCATCACGGTACAGTATTTGATGGGAAAACAGAAGCAATTGTGAGCGATCACTTCGGTGTAGAAGCGGAAATAGTAAGATGATAATACCAGCCATGTGCTGGTTTTTTTTGTTTGTTGACTATTATGGCATAATAAAACTGAGGTGAGCATATGAAGATAATGATTGTGGAAGATGACCCGGTTATTCGCGAGCATCTTGCTGAGGCACTTAAAAAATGGCAATACGACGTATACATTGCAAAAAACTTTAATGATATCATTGAAGAATTTAATGATTACAAGCCGCATATAATATTACTTGATATTAATTTGCCTGCTTATAATGGTTATCACTGGTGTCAGGAAATAAGAAAGATTTCTCAAATTCCGATTATTTTTATCAGTAGCAGAAATGATAGTATGGATCATGTGATGGCGATGCAGATGGGAGCAGATGATTATATTGAAAAACCATTTGATATGACCGTTACAATTTCTAAAATCCAGGCAATGTTAAGACGAAGTTATGACTTTGTAGTGGAAGATAGAAGACTTAAAATCAATGGAGCAGAACTTATTTCTGAACAGGCGAAATTGATGTTTAAAGCGGGGGATATTGATTTAACATTGACAGAGCTTCAAATTATGCAATGTTTATTTAAAGCAAATGGAAATTTTGTCAGCCGAAATGCATTAATAGAAGCATGCTGGGAATCAGAACATTTTATTGATGATAATACATTAGCAGTTAATATGACACGGTTACGTAAGAAGTTATCCAAGATCGGATTGAACGATTTTATTGAAACGAAGAAAAATGTCGGATATAGAGTGGTGAAATGATGAATTTTATTAAGAGTAAAATGTCTGAGTTTCTAATCGTAATAATGCTATCATCTATTTTTATTTCTATTATGATGCTATATAATTTGCCGACCGAAGGGATAACGTTAAGTATTGCAATCGTTATATTTCTCGGGATAATATACTTTGGTTATAGTTCTATAATATATAAAAGAGAATGTTCAGTATATGAAGAAAATGAGCGTTTAATAGATGATATACAAATACTGCGTAATGAAAAAATAGCGTATCAAAGTGAAGTGGAGTCATACTTTCTGATGTGGGTACATCAGATGAAGACACCGATAACTGCATCTAAGTTATTACTGGAGTCCCCTGATGAAGAGACAAATTCCAGAATGCGTCATGAGATTCTGCAAATTGACAACTATACGAATCTAGCTTTAAGTTATTTGAAATTAATGAACGAGAAAACAGATATGGTAATTATGGAAACCACTATTGATGATTTGATCACACCCCTCATTAAACGCTACTCGATCCAGTTCATACATAACAATACGAAACTTAACTACGAAAGGGTACATCACCTAGTATTAACAGATGCAAAGTGGGCAAGTGTTATGATAGAACAAATATTAAATAATGCACTTAAATATGCGCGTGGACGTCAAATATGGATTGTTTACGATGAAAAAAATGAAGTGTTGTCAATTAAAGATGACGGCATCGGTATTAATGCATCAGATTTGCCGAAAATTTTCGATAAAGGGTTCTCTGGATATAACGGGAGATTGAATGAAAAATCAAGTGGTATCGGCTTATATATTGTTAAGACCATTGCCCGTAGAATAAATGTTCAAATATCTGTAGAGTCTGTTCTGAATGAAGGGACAACTTTTCATATGAAATTCCCGAACCTTACAAAATTGTAAGGTTTGTTTTTATGATTGTAAGGATAGATAAAGGCTTGAATATTCACGACAAAGTACAATGGGGTTAATAATAAATATAAAGGAGTGAAATTCATGTTATTAGATATAAGGAATGTAAAGAAAGTTTACGGTAAAGGTGCTAATCAGACAGTTGCATTAAAAGATATGAATTTTTCAATTGAAAAAGGTGAATTTGTAGCAATAATGGGAGAATCAGGTTCTGGGAAATCAACATTACTAAATATTATAGCTACCTTTGATACACCAACAGAAGGAATAGTTATGATTGATGGACAGAATGTTGGAATGCTGAAGAACAAGGATGTAGCAAAGTTTAGAAGGGATACACTTGGGTTTGTCTTTCAGGATTTCAACGTGCTGCATACAATGTCTAACAAGGATAATATATTAATGCCACTTGTACTCAGCAATAAGCGACCGGATGAAATGAATAACCGTATTTTACCGCTTGCTCAAAAACTCGGTATTGATACATTGCTGGATAAATATCCGCATCAAATATCAGGTGGGCAGCAACAACGTATTGCAATTGCACGCGCACTTATTTCAAATCCGAGTATATTACTTGCGGATGAACCTACTGGAGCGCTGGATTCAAAAACTTCGAGTGAAATAATGAATTTGTTTCGTGAAATCAATGATGATGAACAAACGATATTAATGGTTACACATTCGAGTATTGATGCAGCTTATGCGAAAAGAGTTGTATTTATAAAAGATGGAATACTTTATCATGAAATTTATCGTGGTAATGAAACGCAAAGTGAGTTTCAGAAACGTATCTCTGATAGTTTAGCCTTATTATCAGAAAGAGGTGAGTAATATGACACTGAATTTAATCTGGAAACTCGTACTCAGAAATTTTATAACGTTGCGAAGTATGATTGTTCCGTTTATTCTTGCATCAAGTGTGATGATAGGATTGGAATATATTATGATTTCATTAATTAATAATGAATATATACAGAAAAGACATGAAAACTTACCATCACTAATAATGTATGCAAATATTCTTGTAGGACTATTAAGTGTCATTTTTATTATTTATGCGAATCGTTTTGTGATGAAACAACGTAAACAGGAATTTGCGCTTCATATGATTTTAGGGCTTGAGAAGAAACATATTCGTCTAATGATTTTACTGGAAATGGTTATTCAAATGCTAATGACAGTATTGATTAGTATTACAGGAGGCTATTTATTCGGTAATATCGTATTTTTAATGCTGAATAAACTCGTAAAAGGATCAGGCATCACTTTGATGAACTACCCATTTGATATAAAGGCAGCATATATTATCGGTTTATTGGTTGCAGGAATATACGTTATTCTTTTTATATTAAATAACATAATGATTACAATGCAGAGTCCTATACAATTAATGCGTACACAAAAGGCGGGAGAGAAGAGGACGCGCAAATGGTTTATCGCTGTATGTTTTATCCTTGGAAGTTTAACAATGGGGTATGGTTATTATCAGGCAGTAACGGTTGAAGGGGTACTATCATCATTTCAGACGATATTTTTTGCTGTTGTAGCAGTACTTATCGGTACGTACTTACTTTTTATATCGCTGACGATAATGGTACTTCAGTTATTAAAGAACAATAACAAAATTTATTATCAACCGAAACATTTCTTCTCAATCTCAGGGTTAATTTCTAGAATGAAGATGAATGCGGTAGGACTTGCAAGTATTACGATGCTTGTTACACTTTTAGTTGTGACGTTAGGAATGACACTTACTGCATATAGAGGAATGGAGAGCCAGGTATCAGGTAAATTGAAACAGGATTATTTAGTTGACTCATTTTATAATACGAGTGCTGAAAAAATAAAAAAAGAAATTAGTAAATATGCTACAGTAGATCGCTTTAGGGTTGCGCAAACAATATTTTTCGCACTCGAAAATGAAGCGGGGAATTTTAGGCCACTACCTGCTGAGCCATCTAAAATAAATCCTAAAACAGTGACATATGCCACCGTCATCACCTTGCATGACCATAATGAAATACATGATGAAAAGTTGAAATTAAAAAATGGAGAAATTATATTAAGTTCTAATACTAAGCGTTTTAAAGGATATAAAAATGTTAACTTAGTAGGCAATAATGTGAAAGTGATCAATGCTGATAAAGATTATATTGGTAACAATCTCGCAATTGATGCATTATATATTATTGTTAAAGATAAATCAGAACTTGAGAAAATACGTTTATATTATAAAGAGATAGACAGGAAAACAAATAAACGTATTCCAACAGAATTATC
This sequence comes from Macrococcus armenti, assembly GCF_020097135.1. Classification (NCBI taxonomy): domain Bacteria; kingdom Bacillati; phylum Bacillota; class Bacilli; order Caryophanales; family Staphylococcaceae; genus Macrococcus; species Macrococcus armenti. Next base: position 302,896 of record NZ_CP083608.1, read on the forward strand.
AACAAGTATTGAATTTAATATTGTTAAAGGTGAAGAAATATTTAAACAAAATATTTCTAAAATCGAAAAGAATATAGGGACAAGAATTGTTACTAAAGAACAAGTTCGAAAATTAGTATATGAACTTAATGGTGGATTAATATTCATAGGTATTGTTGTTTCGATTGTGCTGTTAACTGGAATTTTCTTAGTATTATATTATAAGCAGTTATCAGAAGGCTATGAAGACAAACAGAACTACAATATTGTGAAAAAAGTTGGTTTACCTGACGACTTGATCAAATCAACCATTCATAAACAAATACTATGGATTTTTGGATTGCCGATTATTGTGACGTTAATTCATACTTTATTCGCATCGAAAATTATTTATAATTTACTTGGAATACTTGGTATTCGAGATATTAGTTTATTTATTACAAGCTATATCGGAGTTACAGTAATTATTATGTTTATATATGGAATGATGTACTTAATCACAAGTCATAAATATTATAAGATTATTAATGAATAATACCAGCCATGTGCTGGTATTTTTTATGGGAACATTAATTTTTAACGTGATTTAAAAATCGTGCAACGTTTTATCTTTTATGAAAAAATAACGTGCAGAGATTTAAAGTCATTTCGTCTGCACGTTCCTAAATTGTTATTTAACTGATACTTTTAATACTTCGTATCCAAGCTTTTCTATTGCTTGCTGAACCTCTTCGGGTTCAACGATTGCTGGATCAAATTGCATCTTCGCTTTACTTGCGTTAAATAATACTTTCGGTGCTTCAACACCTTTAATATTCTTCAGCAATCCTTCGATAGATGCTAAGCAAGATGGACAAGTTAATGTTTCGAGTTGTAATGTTAATTGTTTCATAATGATTTCCTCCTAAAATTATTTTTTTGATTTAAATTGAATTAATCTCATTGCGTTTAGTATAACAAGCAGCACACTTACTTCATGAGCGAACATACCTATCGCTAAGTTTACACCGCCCATGATTATACCGATGAGCAGTAAGATTACTGTAATAAGTGCGATTGCGATGTTTTGTTTTAATATGCGCATTGTTTTTCTTGCAAGATTAATTGCATGTGCATATTGTGTCAATGAGTCATTCATCAGAACGAGATCTGCGGTCTCCATAGAGATATCTGTTCCGCCTTTCCCCATAGCCAGTCCTACATCTGCGATTGCAATTGCTGGCGCATCATTGATTCCATCACCGGCCATTGCAACTTTTTTACCTTGCTGCTGCAGTAATTGAATTTGTTTCAATTTATCATCCGGCATCATTTCAGCTTGGTACGTATCCAGACTTAATTGCTGACTTATAGTGTGAGCAGTTCTTGCGTTATCTCCTGTAAGCATGATGATTTCTTTAATTCCGTTATCACGCATTGTTTGAAGTGTTTCTACTGCATCTGAGCGGATCGCGTCAGCAATCGCGATAATGCCAGTAAATGTATTATCGATTGCGATAAATGTAACAGTATTACCTGACGTTTCTAATTGTTTCGCCTGTTGTTCGTATTGTTCTTGTATCGTAATATGATGGGTCTGCATTAGTTTACGATTTCCTATTAATACAGTGTGATCGTGGATTTTACCTTTAATTCCTTGTCCTTTAACTGTTTTTGTTGTAATCATTTCTGATTGGTCGAAAGCTACTCGTGCTTTTACGTATTCCACGACTGCCTTACCAAGATGATGTTCAGACGTCATTTCGATTTGGCCGATGAGTGATAATATTTCTTGTTCTGTAAAGTGTGTCGTGTCAAATTTAACAGAAGTTACTTCTGGACGACCTTTCGTTAACGTACCAGTTTTATCGAAGACAAGAGTGTCTACTTTTGATAATGCATCGATTACTTCTCCACCTTTAATGAGCACACCATTTTTAGCGCCATTACCAATTCCAGCGACATTTGCAACAGGCGCGCCAATAACGAGTGCTCCTGGACATGCGATGACTAGAAATGTAATAGCCAGGTGAAGATCGCGTGTGATAAGCCAGACGATTAATGATAGTATTGCAATACTTGGTGTGTACCATTTTGCAAATCTATTCAGAAACTTCTCTGCTGGTGATCTTGCATCTTGTGCTTCTTCTACGAGTTCTATAATTTTTGCGAACGTCGTGTCTTCATCTACTTTTTCAGTGAATACTTCAATATATCCAGTATCAATAATGGTACTGCTGTAAACTTTGTCATTCTCTTTCTTTGATACTGGGTGTGACTCTCCTGTTATGGATGCTTCAATAATATGAGCCTTTCCTTTAATGATATAACCATCCACTGGCACAGTCCCACCAGAATATACGACGACTGTGTCACCAATATTAATATCGTCAATATCGACTTTTTCAATTTCTCCGTCTCTTAATCGGTTTGCATCTTGTGGTGCCATATCAACAAGTTTGCTAATTGAATTACGTGTAATCTTAAGCGTTCTTGCTTCAAGATAACTTCCGAATAAGAATAGGAATGTTACAACAGCTGATTCAGTATATTCATGAATATATAGCGCTCCGATAACGGCAAGCGTTACAAGTAGTTCAATGGAGAAGACTTTCAGCATAAGTGATTGCCATGCTTTTAATGCGATTGGCATCATGGCGATTAATGTTGCGATAATAAGGAAAGCGTTGCTAAAGCTTTGTACACCTGTCCATTTTAATAATAATCCAGACATAAGAAATATAAATGTAATCAGTGTCAATGTATTTACGTTCTGATAAATCCACTTCTTCATTGTCTCTGCTCCTTTCGTAATATGTGTTGTCCTTTCACATATTATGATAAGGGAGATTCCACTTTAATAAATTGACTTAGATCAATTTATTGAGGTTTTCCTGAAGAATTCGATATGTTTTATGATTAATTTTCTTTATAATCTGTTCTTCTTCTAATTTATTGAAAGTACGATTTAATGTTTCGGGCTGCATACTTAAATAAGACGCAATATGCTTTTTAGTTAAAGATAAGTTCAGCATATTCCCCTCACGATAGTTTTCGATATACATCATTAGTTTAGAACGGCTATCCAGTAATGAAATATTCGTTGTCTGCGTTTCAGATTCTGACAGACGTTTTGCAAATGTTTCGATAAAGGTAATGCTGATGCTAGGATATGTGTGCATTAATTGATATATATCTTCTCGCTGGATAATACAAATTTCAGCATCTTCTATTACTTCAGCGTAAGATGTGTTGTGCAAAGAAGGGTTAAATAATGATATTTCTCCTGTATAATCACCGTGTGAAAGTATTCTGATTAACTGCTCTTCACCGTTTTCATTTAGTTTATAAATTCTGACACGTCCTTTATGCACAACATATAGAGAATCAATTATATCTCCTGCTAAATAAATATGTTCTTTTTTAGCGAAAGTTCGATGCATAATTCGGTTGAAGATAAGTTGCATCGTCTCTTTGTCAAGGTGATTAAATATGGGTACTTTCTGCACACATAATTCATAATTAAGATGACATTTCATAACGAGCCCTCCGATATCTTTTAATCTTATCCTAACATATACCTATAATTGAATTATGATTTATCATTTTATGATTGTCATTTTCTTTTTAATGTGACATACTAATTATTGTATTAGTATAACCTATTGATGAAAATGGTATAACACATTAAAAATAAGAGGTGAATAAATTGATTAAAAAAATTTATGCTTTTGAAGAAGGTAAACAGGATATGAAAGACTTATTAGGTGGTAAAGGTGCGAATCTTTCAGAGATGATGCGTCTTGGTTTACCTGTGCCTAAAGGTTTCACAATCACTACTGAAGCGTGTATTGAATATCTTGAACAAGGTGAAAAGTTAACGGATGATTTATTAAATGAATTAAAAACATATATTAAAGGTTTAGAAGATAAAACGGGTAAAGCATTTTCTTCTAAAGAAAATTTATTGCTGGTCTCTGTACGTAGTGGTGCAAAAATTTCAATGCCTGGTATGATGGATACGATTTTAAACTTAGGTTTAAATGATGAAAATGTTGAAAGTTTAGCACAAGTAACAAACGATGCACGTTTTGCTTATGATTGTTATCGTCGTTTATTACAAATGTTCGGTAGCGTTGTATACAATATACCGATGGAAGATTTTGAAGGTTACTTTGAGTCATATAAGAAAGAAAATGGTTATCAATTTGATGCGGATATCCCTGCTGAAGGTTTAAAAGTAATCGTTAATAAGTATAAAGAAATTTATGTTGAACAAGCATATAAACCATTCCCGCAAGATCCGATTACACAGTTAACTGAAGCGATTGAAGCGGTGTTTAAGTCATGGAATAATGATCGTGCACGTATTTATCGTGATTTAAATGAGATTCCACATGATATCGGTACAGCAGTGAATGTTCAGGAGATGGTTTTCGGTAATAGTGGCGAGCGTTCTGGTACTGGTGTTGCATTTACGCGCAATCCGGCAACTGGTGAGCATAAGTTATACGGAGAATATTTATTGAACGCACAAGGCGAGGACGTTGTAGCAGGTATTCGTACGCCGAAGGAAATTGAAACATTAAATGAGCAGATGCCTGAAGTTTATAAGGCGTTTGTAGATGTGACGAAAAAATTAGAATCACATTATAAAGATATGCAGGATATTGAGTTTACGATTGAAAATGAAAAACTATTCATATTACAGACGCGTAATGGTAAACGAACAGCGAAAGCTGCGATGAAGATTGCATATGACATGGTAGAAGAAGGTGTAGTTTCAAAAGAAGATGCTGTAAAAATGGTTGACGTGAAATCAATCGATCAACTACTTCACCCTGCATTTAAACCAGAAGCATTAGCGCAGGCAGAACTTGTTTCATCGTTAGGGTTACCGGCATCTCCGGGCGCTGCAACAGGTAAGATTGTATTCAGTGCGCTTGATGCAAAAGTACAGGCTGAAACAGGCGAGTCAGTAATTTTAATGCGTCCTGAAACGTCACCTGAAGATATTGAAGGCATGATTGCGAGTCGTGCGATTGTTACGACACATGGCGGTATGACGAGTCATGCTGCAGTAGTTGCACGTGGTATGGGCAAATGTTGTGTTACAGGATGTTCTGATCTTGAAATCAATACGAAAGAAAAGTATGTCAAATATGATGGTAAAAGGTTATCTGAAGGTGATGTCATTTCTGTTGATGGCTCTACGGGTAAAGTATATATTGGTGAAATTGAAACGACAAATGCCGAGCGAAGCGATGAATTTGAAACATTTATGGGATGGGCTGAAGATGTTGCACGCCTTAAAGTACGCATGAATGCTGAGACTGAACAGGATATTCAGGCTGGATATGCATTTCATGCGACAGGTATCGGTCTTGTACGTACTGAGCATATGTTCTTTGGTAAAGAACGATTAATTGAAATGCGTCGTTTTATATTAGCACCATCGCATGAAGAACGTGTCACTGCTTTATCAAACATCGTAAAGTATCAGACAGAAGACTTTGAATCGATATTCCGTTTATCTGGTGAGCGCCCAACGATTATTCGATTACTTGACCCACCGTTACATGAATTTTTACCGAAATCAGCTGAAGAGGTTGATGCCGTTGCGTGTCAGCTAGGAGTAGATAAAGCGCTTCTTGAACGAAGAATTTCAGAATTACATGAATTCAATCCGATGCTTGGACATCGTGGTTGCCGTTTAGCGATTACATATCCTGAACTATATGAGATGCAGACTGAAGCGATTATCGGTGCTGCATTAAAGTTACAGGATGAAGGTATTCATGCAAATGCAGAAATTATGATTCCGCTTGTGTCTACTGTAGAAGAGTTTAAAATATTAAAAGATGTCGTGAAAAAGAAAGCGGATACAATTATGCATGAACAAAACAAGACGATTGCATATAAAATTGGTACAATGATAGAAACACCTCGTGCATGTCTTATTGCTGGAGCGCTTGCGGAACATTGTGAGTTCTTTAGTTTTGGTACAAACGACTTAGCGCAGTTAACTTACGGATTCTCACGTGATGATGCAGGTAAGTTTATTAATGAATATATTAATCGAGACATCCTGGCTGTCGATCCATTCCAGACTTTAGATATTGACGGTATCGGACAGCTCATTAAGATGACGGTTGAGAATGCGAAACAAGTTAATCCTCAAATTAAAATTGGTGTATGTGGAGAGCTTGGTGGAGATCCGAAATCTATTCATTTCTTTAATACACTTGATATTGATTATGTATCATGTTCACCATTCCGAGTTCCAGGAGCAATTCTGGCAACAGCGCAAAGTCAGGTGGAATAATATTAGGAGGCAGTACATTTGAGTAAATATGAGCAAGATGCATTATTGATATACATCGTTTCAGATTCTATCGGTGAGACTGCCGATAGAATGCTGAGTGCGACATTATCGCAATTCCCTAAATTAACATCTGTAACAGTTAAGAAATTCTCGTTTATTAAATCGGTAGAAGAGTTTAAGAATATATTAACACTTGCACATGAAAAACAGGCCATCGTAGTGACGACACTTGTAAATCCTGAATTCAATGCGATTGGTAAAGCGTATGCTGACGAAGTAGGACTATCATACATTGACTTTATGACAGGTTTGATACAAGTGATTGAAAGTCATACTGGAATGGAAGCATGTCATGAAAGTGGTGCACTGCGCAAGATGGACAGTGATTATTTCAGACGCATCGAGGCAATTGAATACTCAGTTAAATACGATGACGGTAAAAACTTTCATAATTTAAGTGAAGCAGATGCATTGATTGTAGGTGTTTCGAGAACGTCAAAAACACCGCTCAGTATGTATTTAGCGAATAAAGGTTATAAAATTGCGAATATCCCACTTGTACCGGAGTCGCCGATACCAGAATCGGTATATCAGGAGAAGAACTTACGTGTTATCGGGCTTACAGCGAGTCCAGAATATATTATGAACATAAGAACAGAGCGCGTGAAGATTTTAGGACTTACAGGACAGGCCGAGTACAATAACTTAAAGCGAATTAAAGAAGAACTGATTTATGCTGAAGAAGTGTTTAATCGTTTAAACGCAACAGTTATTAATACTGAGTATAAATCGATTGAAGAATCGGCGTTCTATATTGAAAAAGTGCTGAATAAAAAATAGAATAAAAATAAAGAAGCACGGCAAAATTATTTGCCGTGCTTTTAACTATTTAAAGCGAGAATATGCTATTATGATAAAGTTGAAAAGGAGGATGTTATGGAAAAACAACAAACTATACAAAAGAGTATCGGATTCTTCCCGGCATTAGCACTCGTAATGGGAACAGTGATTGGTTCGGGCGTATTCTTTAAAGTATCAAATATTACAGAAGTTACAGGAACACCGGGTATGACACTACTTGTATGGCTACTAGGTGGTTTAATTACAATTTGTGCTGGATTAACGGTTGCAGAATTAGCAGCAGCAATTCCAAGAAACGGTGGACTGACAACATATATAGAATATACATACGGTAAGTTTTCAGGATTTTTAGCAGGGTGGGCACAAAGTTTTATTTACTTCCCTGCAATGATTGCGGCCCAGGCGATTGTGTTTTCAGAACAAGTATTAAACTTGCTGCATCTTAAAGATGGTTGGCTTGTACCAGTAGCATTTATCGCTGTTGCATCAATTTATCTAATTAATATTGTAGGTTCTAAGGCTGGTGGTATACTTCAATCGGTTACGTTAGTCGTGAAGCTGATTCCACTCATCGTAATTATTATATTCGGATTAATGAATACAGGGAATGTAGAAGTATCACTTGCGCCAAATACAGGTGACACGGGGATTAATTTCTTTACTGCTATTGGTGCTGGATTACTTGCGACGATGTTTGCTTATGATGGATGGATTCATGTTGGTAATATTGCCGGGGAAATGAAAAATCCTAAGCGTGACCTTCCACTTGCAATCGTGATGGGATTAGGTTTAGTAACGATGATTTACTTATTGATTAATGCGACGTTCCTATACACGTTACCGATTGATGAACTTAAAGGCAACTTAAGTGCTGCAACAGATGCATCACAAATATTGTTAGGTGCAATGGGCGGTAAGTTTGTGACAATTGGTATATTAATTTCGGTGTACGGTGCATTGAACGGTTATACGATGACAGGTATGCGTTTACCATATGCAATGGCAGAGAAAAATGTATTACCGTTTAAAGCTTCGTTTATGAAAGTAACAAGCGCAGGAATTCCGTGGTTCAGTGGACTTGTGCAAGTGATGATTGGTGCGGTTATGATCACGCTAGGTGCATTCGACTCTATAACGAATATGCTTGTATTTGTAATATGGGCATTTTATGTCATGGCGTTTTATGCAGTGTTTGTATTAAGAAAGCGTGAAAAAGCGCTTGAACGACCTTACAAAGTACCGATGTATCCTGTGATACCAGCAATTGCGATGATTGCAGGTGTATTCGTAATGGTGAATACGTTATTCACACAACCCGTATTAGCAATTATCGGAATAATGATAACACTACTTGGAGTGCCGATTTATAAAGCACAAACGAAATAAATGAATACTGTTTTATTTAGACGAGAACAATGATGTTCTCGTCTTTTTTTACGAAAAATTTACATAAAAATTACAGATGCTTAACTCAATATTTTAAAAATACTGTTATTCTAAAATGCTACAGAATATTAATAGGAGGACAATGTAATGTCAATTGAATTAAAAAACATACAAATGAAATTTAAAGATACTACAGCAGTTAACAATTTAAATGTCACAATTCCTAAAGGGTCATTAGTAAGCATATTAGGACCTTCAGGTTGTGGTAAAAGTACGACGTTGTTCATGATAGCAGGTTTGCATGAACCAACAGGTGGCCAAATATTATTTGATGGTAAAGATGTGACAGCGTTGCCTCCGGAAAAACGCAATATCGGAATGGTATTCCAGAACTATGCATTATATCCACATATGACAGTACTTAAAAATATTATGTTCCCACTTAAGATGCAAAAAGTACCGAAGCAGGAAATGAAAGCCCGTGCGATTGAAGCAGCTAAGTTAGTAGAGATTGAACATTTACTGAATCGTAAACCAGGTGAGTTATCAGGTGGACAACAACAACGTGTTGCAATTGCGCGTGCGCTTGTAAGAGAACCGGAAGTATTGTTGCTCGATGAACCACTTTCAAATCTTGATGCGAAGTTAAGACTGACAATGCGTGAAGAAATTCGTGAAATTCAGCAACGACTCAAGATTACGACGTTATTTGTTACGCACGATCAGGAAGAGGCTTTGAGTATTAGTGATCATATTATGTTAATGAAAGATGGTGTTTTGATGCAATATGCTACACCAAATGCTTTATACGCATCGCCTGATACAAAGTTTGCTGCTGAATTCATCGGGTCACCATCTATGAATAGTTTCTCAGTAAACGAAGATACAAAGCGTTTATTAAATGATATGAATACTGAAGGTGCTGCCACGATTGGTATTCGCCCAGAAGATATCGTAATCGATACTTCTCAGGCTGGTTTAAAGGTAACTGTTAAACTCGTTGAGCAAATTGGTCGTGATAAACTTGTGACGGTTGAAGCAAAGGATGGTACAAGGGCAAAGTTGTTCATTCATAAAGATAGAAACTTACAAGTTGATGAAGAGATTTATATTAAGGGTGAATCCGGTGCGATTAAACTATTTAATGAAGAAGGGCGTAGACTATAATGGCGAAGTCATTTAAAGCTTATTTATATTTACTACCTGCATTACTAATTATTTCAATTTTTATTCTATATCCTATGGTGAAATCATTTTTGATGGCATTTTATACAGATTATGATTATTTCAAAGATGATGTGAAAGCATATGGAGTGGATAACTTTATTTATTTATGGAACGATAGTGAATTTCATCTTGCACTTAAAAATACGTTCATATTTGTACTAGGAGTTGTGCCTGCTTCCATTATCATCTCTTTATGGATAGCAATCTTGCTCAATTCAAAGATTAATTTTAAAGGATTCTTCAGAACAGTGTATTTCATTCCGTTTGTTACGAGTGTTGTTGCTGTTTCTATCGTATGGCGATGGATTTTTCATTCAGATTATGGTCTGCTCAACTACTTTTTAGGATTTATTGGTATACAACCGATTGAATGGTTAGAAAGTGCAAAGTATAGCATGCCAGCGCTCATTATATTATCAATCTGGAAAGGACTCGGTTATAACATTATTATTCTGCTTGCTGGATTACAGAATATAAATGATGCATATTACCGTGCTGCTCGAATTGATGGCGCAAATATATGGAATAGATTTGTACATGTAACGTTGCCGGGACTTGCACCGACATTATTTTTCATATCTATTATATCAGTGATTAATGGATTTAAAGTTTTTGACGAAATTTATGCACTATTTGGTGGAAAACCTGGTATTGCAAATAGTAGTTTAACTGTTGTGTATTATGTATTTAACAAATTTTATGGAGAATGGGAGTTTGGCGTAGCGAGTGCAGCTGCGTATGTACTGTTTATCATTATCTTTATCTTTACGCTTGTTCAACTATATATCGGAAAGAAAAAGATTACTTATTAGGGGAGATAATAATGAAATCAGGATTTACGAAAGGATTTACTTACTTATTGTTATCGCTCGGTGCAGTGCTGATGTTGTTACCTTTTATATGGATGTTATTAACTTCAATTAAACCTTCATACGAAGTGATGAAGATGCCACCTGTTTGGATACCTTCAGAGTTTAAGTGGGATAACTACGTTGAAGCATTTGAGAAAGCTCCGTTTGCGACATATTTATTAAATTCGATTGTTGTTACCGTTTTGTCGACACTCGGTGAACTTATAACTACAATTCTTGCAGCTTATGCATTCAGTAAACTGAAGTTCTTTGGAAAGGATATACTTTTTTCAGTGCTGATGGCGACGATGATGATTCCTGGAGAAGTACTACTCATTCCAAATTTCGTTACGCTTTCGAATTTAGGGTGGCTGGATCGATTTGAAGCATTAATTATACCGTGGACAGCGAGTATATTTTCAATATTTTTATTAAGACAGTTCTTCTTATCAATTCCAGATGAATTGCATAGTGCAGCGCGTGTTGATGGGTGTAGTAACTGGCGTTTCTTGTGGGAGATTATGGTGCCTTTAGCAAAACCAGCATTGATAACGATTATCTTATTAAAAGCAATTGGCTCATGGAATGCATTTTTATGGCCATTAATCGTTACAAATTCAGAACATATGAGAACATTGCCTGTTGGTTTAACGGCATTTACAACGGAAGCAGGAACCAATTACGAGCTATTAATGGCAGCAAGTGCAATGATTATTCTGCCGATGATTATATTATTTATTATTTTACAGAAGTATATTATTCAAGGTGTTGCAAGAGCGGGAATTAAGGGATAATTTAATGACTTTTAAGGAGGTGGTCCACTTCAGTTACAGCGTCCATGATTTTGTATGATTTCAATACATTTTAATTTTGAACAAATGAATTTAAAGCAAAAGGGAGAACTACAAATGAAAAAAGTATTTTACTTATTATTAGCAAGTATTTTATTCTTAGGCGCTTGTGGATCAAAGCAAACGGATGACAAAGGTTCAGATAATAAATCAGCTTCAGGGAAAACAGAAATTGTATTCTGGCATGCGATGACGGATACACACGAAAAATGGTTAAAAGAAAAGACGGATGCATTTAATAAAGAGCATAAAGATATCGAAGTGAAATTAGTTGCGCAAGGTAACTACGGTGATTTATCTCAAAAGTTATTAGCAGCAGCGAAAGCAAAGAAAACACCAACGATTGCTCAAGCTTATGGCGAATGGGTAAATGATTATCAAAAGAACGACCTTGTAGTAGATATTAAACCGATGATCGATGAAAAAATGAAAGATGAGAATGCTTATGAAGATATTAATCAAGTATTCCGTGATGATAATACATTTGGAGAGAAAGTCTATGGTCTGCCATTTAATAAATCGACACGTGTTTTATTTGTAAACAATGATTACTTGAAAAAAGCTGGCATTGAAGCACCTAAAACTTGGGACGAATTACAGTCAGCAGCAAAGAAATTAACAACAACTGTAGAAGGTAAAAAAGTTGTAGGTATGGGATTTGAGAATCAATTAGCTCACGAGTTAAGCATGTATGTAAAACAAGCAGGTGGCGATTTTATCGATGAGAAAACGAGTGAAATCAAGTTCAATTCTAAAGAAGGGTTACGTGCTTTAGAATTTATCGATGGTATGTTAAAAGATAAAACAGCACGTATGGCCGGAGAAGATGAATACTTATCAGGTCCATTCACAAATGGAGATGTTGCAATGTACATCGGTTCAAGTGCAGGTATTCCATTCATCCAAAAAGATGCAAAAGATATGAACTGGACAACAGTGCCACTTCCGAAAGATAAAGTACAGGCAGCACCATTCCAAGGGACAAACATTACAATGTTCAACAACAGTTCGAAAGAAGAACAAGCAGCAGCATTTGAGTATATGATGTATTTAATTACTCCTGAGAACACGATTGATTGGGCTAAAACGACAGGTTATTTACCAGTTAGGGAATCAGCGCTTAAAGATAAAGTATGGACAGATTTTGTTAAGAAAGATCCGGTGTTCAAGGCAGGATTATCACAATATAAAGGTGCATTTATTGACCCTCGTATCCCTGGTGCATTTGCGATTAAAGAAGCAATGTCAAAAGAGCTGGATAAGATGATTTATGAAGGTAAATCACCGAAAGAAACGTTAGATAATATGACGAAGCGCGTACAAGAAGAAATCGATAAAGCTAAAAAGTAGGTTTTAATATGAGTAATACACAGATTGCGTTTTACAGTGGTACGAATACAATAGGCGGAACAATTTTTAGTGTCACATATGGAAAAGATAGATTTATTGCGGATTTTGGGCACAGCCCGAAATCTGCATTATACGATGAAAGAATTCATACACGTGGTAATATTTCAGATGAAGTAGTAGTTGGAATATTACCGGATATTCCAGATTTTTATAAGGATTCACAGTGGAATACTGTCGTGGGAATTAGCCATATGCATTTAGATCATATGGGACTGCTTCAATATATTCCTCATAATGTCGACATCATAACTAGTAGAGATTCTAAAAATCTTTATGAGCAACTTACTGCAATTGGAGATGGCCAACCTTCATTTGATGCGAATCGACTTACTGCAGTTGAGCCGAACAAATGTTTTAAAGTTGGACAGATTGAAATCACCTTTATACCTGTAAATCATGATGTTATCGGTGCGTGTGCGATTCGAATCGCGACACCGGATACAGTCATTATGTACTCTGGGGATATTCGTCTGAATGATGATGATGCTTTAACAGATGCGTGGATTCATGAAGCTGGAGATGTGGACTATTTGATCATAGAAACAACCTCGTTAAGTTTTGATAATACTGAGAAAGAAGCGTATGTACCTCATACATTTGGAGAATGTAATCAGTATATTTTAAACATATATCAACGTAATATTAAGCGTATAATTGATTATGTGAAGTTAACAGAGCTGATGCAGTATACGTTTGTAGTCGATGATAGAATCGCAACTTTAATTGATGCTTTCTATGACGGAGATATGTCTCATTGCTATATGTATGAAAGCGTTAAACCGATTGGATATACCGGAAGTATACAAACGATTACACTGGAAGAAGCAATTCAGTTAGAAAAAGTTGTAATACAACATGATTTCTCTAACTGGCTACTTTTATCTCACTTTAATCTATCAGGTTTTGATTATTTGCATAGTAATGGAATGCCACTTGGGGATTTTGACCCGGGGTATAAAGTGATGAAGGCGTGGATTGAACGTCTTAATCTTAACTATGTAGATTTTCAGAAGAGTGGGCATGCAACGATTGCGCAACTAGAAGAAGTCGTTAATACAATAAAACCGAAAGTATTAATACCACAGCATGGATTTTATCCAGAGCGACTGCAGTATCCGAATCGTATACTACCTGAGATAGGTAAAGTGTATGAACTATAATTGAATTATCAAAATTAAACGTACAGATATTCATTTATCTGTACGTTTAATTGTTATATCAAACTTCTGAATATATCTTTCGCATAGTTTATTTTTGCAAGGCGTGGTGTCTGGCCGCACCATAAATGTAAGTCCTCTGCATTGTTGTTTTGAGCTGCTAACTTTCTGAATGGTGAAGTTAAATCGTTTTGATATGGATAAGGAAGAATGTCTTCATAATATTGCTCCAGATTTACGATGAGCTGATTTTTAATACCTCGTGCTTCTTTACCGCTTATTGCTTTAGTAAGCGTAGTATCTGTTTCAGTGGATGCTGTAATTGCTTCTTTATGAACGGTTGGAGCTTTGCTTTCATAGCTCGTTAAAAAAGCAGTTCCCATTTGGACACCAGCCGCACCTAGAGCAATTGCGGCATTTATACCACGCTTATCCATAATACCGCCAGCAGCAATGACAGGAATGGATACTTCGTCAACAACTTGTGGAATTAATGACATTAAACCGATGTGCGCATTCGTATTGAAGTTCGCACGGTGTCCTCCTGCTTCATACCCTTGCACGACAATAATGTCCATACCTGCTTTTTCACAAATTACTGCTTCATGGACGGATGATGCACTACCAATTGTTTTAATATGGTGCGCCTTTAACTTTTGTATAATAGACGCGTCTGGTATTCCAAAAGTAAAACTGATGATTGGTACGTGCTTTGAAATGATAAGGTCAATCATTGAATTAAAATGATCTCGATCATTGTGTTTAATATATGGTTTATCAATTTTATATTTATTGTAATAACCTTGTAAGTGTTGATGCATTTTGCTGATAGATGCTTCGTTTGTAGTCGTGTTTTCTGGAATGAATAGATTTACTGCGAATGGCTTCTTTGTAAGTGCTGTAACTTTGTCGATTTCATCATTTAATTGTGCCAGTGACATGTACCCAGCACCTATCGTTCCTAAACCACCTTCATTGCTTATTGTGGCAACAAGTTCAGGTGTTGTAGCACCTGCCATACCTGCTTGAATTATAGGATGTGTAATGTTTAATAAAGAGGTTAAAATCATGCTTTGTTTCATAATATCTCTCCTTTATGAAGCTTATTAATATATTATAAAGTTAGACACAATAGTTGTCACTGTATTAAAAAATTATGTTGTGCTATATTTAATGTGTAAGTAATTTAAAAGGAGTGTTCATATGACACAATTAATTCCGTATTTAGCATTTGATAACACGAAAGAAGCATTATCTTATTACGAAGAAGTATTCGGAGCAACGGATGTTCAACGTTTACCAGTAGGGAAAGAGCAAGCAGGACAGTTTGGTATAGATCCTGAGCAAGCGAACAACATGACGATGCATTCTGAATTCAAAGTAGCAGGCCACACGCTTTACGCAGCTGATAAATTTAATAAAGCTGGAGATTTCAACAGCAGTATTTCATTATCAATCAACTGGCAAAAAGATAACGCAGAAGAAACGAAGGCGATGACGGAGTTATTTGAGCGTATTGCAGCGCATCCGGAAACAACTGTTGATATGCCAATCGGCGAACAGTTCTGGGGTGGTGTTATGGGAGCACTTAAAGATAAATATGGTGTAGACTGGATGTTTAACGGTAACTAATTTAATGATAAAGAGCTGAGCAATCAGCTCTTTTTTTGTGCTATATTTGTGATTGAAGGGAAATAGATGGTACTAAAAAAACAAGCACTCACAATTGTGAGTGCTTGTTTCCAACATTAAATATTATAATTTAACGATGTTAGCAGCTTGAGGTCCACGTTGACCTTCTTCGATATTGAATTCAACTGCTTGACCTTCTTCTAAAGTTTTGTAACCGTCTCCTTCGATAGCACTGAAGTGAGCGAATACGTCGTCTCCACCTTCAACTTCGATGAATCCAAAACCTTTTTCTGCGTTAAACCATTTAACTGTACCTTGTGTCATAATAATGACCTCCAAAAAATTATTAAATAATATCTAATGTTTTACAAAGAAAACTTCACACATTACAAAAAGTTTCGACTAAACACGATTACTCTTTGTAATATGTGAAGTTCTTTGTTTCTTGCATATGTTCGATATATTTGTACTAAGTATATAACGGATATTCTGTGTTGTCAATGAAAGATTATTATTATTATTGAACATACGGGATAAATGGCTTACATATCACGTTTATAGATAAAAAATAAAAAAAACGAGTACTCTTATGAGCACTCGTTTCCAACATTAAATATTATAATTTAACGATGTTAGCAGCTTGAGGTCCACGTTGACCTTCTTCGATATTGAATTCAACTGCTTGACCTTCTTCTAAAGTTTTGTAACCTTCACCTTCGATAGCGCTGAAGTGAGCGAATACGTCGTCTCCACCTTCAACTTCGATGAATCCAAAACCTTTTTCTGCGTTAAACCATTTAACTGTACCTTGTGTCATAATAATGACCTCCAAAAAATTATTAAATAATATCTAATGTTTTATAAAAAACACTTCACATATTACAAAAATAGTCGGCTTACATGATTACTTGAGTAATATGTGAAGATCCTTTGTTTCTTGCATATGTACGATATATTTGTACTAAGTATATAATGGAAATCCTGATTTGTCTAGGTTAACTAGACAATTAAAAACCAATTTGAGTAAAATTAGATTTTAAAATGTGTGTAAAATTAACCGAAAAGCTTAATGACATACGTTTTCACAACACTTTCATTTTAGTAAATAAAATTTCTTTAATTCATACGAATGAGTATAATAGCTCCGAAAATGAATAGCAATCCTAAATATTGCACACCTGTAACTTTCTTTTGTTTCGCTCCTATCCATCCGAATGAATCCAGTAGAATACTACATATAATTTGACCGAATAAACAGATGATAACGACAAGCCCTGTACCGATAATCGGGACTAAGTATGACATTCCGAAAACGAAGAATGATCCGAGAATCCCACCGATCCATATCCATTTCGGTTTATCTTTACCGATTGCAAACCGAATCTGAGTGATTTCTTTTCTTATAAAAGTGACGATGACCAACAAGAATACCGTACCGATGAAAAACGAAATAAACGCAGCATGAACCGGTGAATTTAATAAATGTCCAAGCTCCCCGTTAATTGCCGACTGTGTAGCCATTAACATCCCAGCGATAATTCCTGAAATCTGAAAAGGAAGTTTAGATATGCTTTGTTCATCTGGTGCTATGTAATGTTGTTTTCTTTTTCTTAGCCAATCAGGAAGTACGATAACCATAATGACACCAAGAACTAATACGAGTAAGCCGATAAATCTTAATGGTGTGAGAGCATGACTAGGTGCATGAAACAGTCCGAAATGATCGACGATGATACTCATGATAATTTGACCCATAATAGGTAGTACAACAGTCTGGACACCACCTAATACGGGGAATAGCAGGATGTTAGCTGTTAAACCAATTAATCCAAGAATACCACCAATCCAAATCCACTTAGGCTCATTTAAGATGACAGAGCTATCAATAAGTAATGTATGCTTCGTAATCAATGTCATAAAGAGTAAAAAGATTGTACCGACAGAGAATGATACAAAGGACGCTACAAATGGTGACAATACGTAAGTTCTAAGTCTAGAGTTCACTGCAGTTTGTATAGGTACAACTAAGCCTGTTGCAAATGCAAATAAAATATAAAACATGTTCCTCTCTCCCTTACGTATCTATAGTACTGAAAATGTCCCGAAATTGCTATAGATGGTTATTTGCAAAGTAAGTAGGGTAATAAAAGTTAAAAGATATTTCGGAGGAAATTATGACAGAATATAAGCGAAGTGTGATTTATGAAGAGCAAGCAATAAGAAACAATAAAACGATAGGACCGATTGGTGAACTCGTAAAGTTGATTGATAAAAAGAGTGTACGCATTATCGTTATGATTTTAGTTGTCACATTTTTCATGTTCAGAATATATATGCAATAAAAAATCGAGTTTGAGTAGAATCCTCAAACTCGATTTTTTATTATTTTTTCCAGCGCTCTAAATTTTTAAGCTGCATAGGATAGAAAGTAACCATGAGCCATTTCTTGAACGCATTGCCTTTTCCATTGCGGATTGCTGCTTTTCCACGTGTCAGCATTTCGTCCATCGTAATATTCGGTTCAATAAATGCACCATTTGCATAACAATAACTACAAAATTTACTGCTTTTCGTACCATCTACTTCAGTTCCTCGAACATCTTCACCGTGCAACATAAGCGGCATACCACAACTTTGACAGAATTTCTCCATAATATCCTCCTAAACGTGCTGATCGAACAGCAATACATTTCCATCTAAATCTTTAACCATAAAGTATCCAGGGCCTTCGTCATTCTCCGCTTGTAGTGGTTGAAGTAACTCGTATCCTGCATCTTCTAGTGCTTGTGCGATTTCGCGAACATCTGTCCCGTTTGTACTATTTTTCTGTTCATTCCATTTTGGATTGAATGTCATCATATTCCCTTCAAACATACCTTGAAATAATCCGATACGTGCATTCCCATTTGATAATACAATCCAGTTATTCGTAACATCTCCACTTACTTGTTTAAATCCTAATGTTTCATAAAACTTAATTGAAGCCTGCAGATCCTGTACTGATAAACTTACTGAGAAATTTCCTAATTCCATAATGATGACCTCCTAGTTAAAAAAATATGCGGCAGTTGCCATGACGATAAAACAAATCATTCTATAGCTTTCGTTTATAAATATTAATTTGATGGACTTCATTTCAAAGAAATAATTTTTCAAACTTGAAAACACGGAGATTAGTCCAATCACAGCTCCCGCACATAATACATTTAGGTCGGTATGTGTAAGTAAGAAGAATACACATAAAGAAACGATGACCTCAACGACAACCGCTAAAATCATTTGAGGTGTGCCACTACCTGCTGCTTTAATTTGTTCGTCTGTTATTTTAATTTCTTTTTGCCATGCTTTTCCGAATAGCACAGAGTACCATAATCCGCCAATCATAAAGGCGATAAGACCTGCAATTATTGCTGCAATAAAATTCATTAGCTCTGCTCCTTTGTTGCTTCTGCGTATACGCGTTCCATAAATGATTGTACGACTTTATCATTTTGTTTTTTCGGCATTACTTTAAGCATTATTTTTCCTAATAGATTAATACCTTCATTTTGGCCGCTATAAGTGAAACGCGTTTCATGATCATTGATGCGTTCTAATACATAGTCTGCTTCGATTGCGAACATATTCGCAAGTTTAAAACCAGAACGATTATGCTTTCTGCTCGGTGTATCTTCGTGTTCTAAATCTGTAACAATATATTTCATGATACGCTTACCTTCTTTGTACGTCTGTTCGTATGTTGAACCGACCACACCAGGTTTTTTGTCAATAACACGTATATCAATTACTTGAGGCATAATACGCTGCATTTGCTCAATGTCAAATAAATGCCAAATTGTCTCGATGTTCGCAGGAATAATTATTGTTTCTTTCCAAGTTAACATATATAGCCTCCTTTTTATTAATTGTATACGATTGAATTTGGAATGGCGAATGATAATTGTAAATTTACAAAAAAGTTAATTAGGAGCTGGGAATGAGAGATGAAATGGACGCGGTGCCAATTTCGAGCAGGAAAATGTGAGTGAAATGGGCACGATGCCAATTTCATCAGCAATAAATCTCGACAAATATATAGACAACTATCTATATAAGAGTTAAAATATATTTGAATATAGATGATTATCTATATAAGGGGTGAGACATATGGATTATGAAAGATTTGCAAAAATATTAAAAGTTATGAGCGATAAGAGCAGGCTGGAGATTATTGATATGCTGAGCTGTGGAGAACTGTGTGCATGCGATATTCTTGAGCATTTTGATTTCTCACAACCGACGCTTTCTCATCATATGAAGCAGCTTAAAGATTGTGGATTAATTTCAAGTTACAAAGATGGTACGAAGGTAATGTATGTATTAAACGATGTATTGTGCAAAGAGATTATGGCATTCCAAAGTGAATTGTTTAATGCATCAGAGCGTTGTATTTGCCATTTATCGAAATAATGAACTGGGAGGATTTTATTATGGTAGAGATTAAATTATTTGAACCTGCAATGTGCTGTGCATCAGGAGTTTGTGGTCCTGCACCTGATCAAGAGTTAATTCGAGTGAATAGTGATGTAGAGAAACTTAAGCAAAATGGCATTAAAGTATTGCGTTACAATTTAACTTCTGCGCCGAACGCTTTCGTACGTCACGAAGAGGTTATGCATAAGATAAAATCAGAAGGCGAATCTGCATTACCGATTACACTTATTAATGACGAAGTTGTGAAATCAGGGAATTATATGTCTTCAGATGAAGTTGCGGATATTATCGTGGTACATGATTTACAAAATAGTTGCTGTGGTCCGAATGATAATTGTTGCTAGGAGTGGTTTTTGTGGAACGCTTAAATTTAGATAATATTGAGTTAACGAAATACTTATTCTTCACTGGTAAGGGAGGCGTGGGTAAGACATCTTTATCTAGTAGTATCGCAGTCAATCTGGCAGATCAAGGTAAGCGTATTGCGCTTGTAAGTACTGATCCCGCGAGCAATCTTCAAGATATCTTTAATATGTCCTTGACGAACGCACTGACGCAAGTCCCGGCACTGCCTAATTTATATGTAGCAAATTTTGAACCTGTCAAAGCAGCTGAAGCGTATAAACAGTCGGTTATTGAGCCATATATCGGTGTGTTACCAGAGTTTGCGATTAAGAATATGGAAGAACAGCTAAGTGGTTCATGTACGGTTGAAGTTGCGGCGTTTAATGAGTTCACGTCATTCTTGACGAATGAAACTTTAGCAGATGAATATGATCATATTATCTTTGATACTGCGCCAACGGGTCACACCCTCAGAATGTTAGAGCTACCTGAAGCGTGGTCATCTTATTTAGAAAGTGCGACTCATGAAGCATCTTGTTTAGGCCAGCTATCAGGATTAGGAGAACAGCAATCAACGTACTTTGCAGCAGTAGAGCGTCTTAAAAATGAAAAAGAAACGACAATGATATTTGTTGCTCGAGGTGACAAATATAGTTTGTTGGAGGCAAAGAGAGCGATGCATGAATTAAATGCCCTTCAAATCAATCATCATTTCTTAATTATCAACGGTTTAATCAACCACGCAGATAGCGAGCTCGCAAAGGAAAAGCGAAATGCCTCTGACAGGGCGTTACAGCAATTTGAATCGTTGATTAAGAAAGTACCGACATTTTACGTTGAGCTTAAACCTTATAACGTTATGGGTCTTGATGCGATGCGTCATTTATTTAGTGAATATGAACATATCGAAAGTAGCGAGGATCTTAAATTAACGGATGATTACATGCATCTGGAACTTCTGGTCGATGAACTTGTGCAGGAAGAAAAGCGCTATATCTTCACAATGGGTAAAGGTGGTGTCGGTAAGACAACTGTTGCTTCACTTATCGCTGAAAAACTTGTAGCACGCAATAAAAAGGTGCTGCTTGCGACAACAGATCCCGCAAATCAGTGGCACGATAAACATCAATATAACAATCTTACAATTAAGTATATCGATCCAAAACAAGCGCTGGCAGATTATGAAGCGGAAGTATTGCGTAATGCTGACCAGTTGACGCAAGAGCAGATCGATTATATAAAAGAGGATTTAAGAAGTCCTTGTACCGAAGAAATCGCATTCTTTCGCGCGTTCAGCAACTTTATTGCTGACACTGCGCATGACGTCGTTGTAATCGACACAGCGCCAACAGGTCATACACTATTATTGCTCGATGCATCACAAAGTTATCATAAAGAAATTGAACGCAGCACGAATGAAGTGCCAAAATCGGTATCGATGTTATTACCGAAGATATTAGATAATACACTTACAGAAATGATTATCGTTACACTCGCTGAACCAACACCTGTTAAAGAGGCGATGCGACTCAAAGAAGATCTCGAACGTGCATCTATTAAACAGAACCGTTGGGTAGTGAATAATACGATAGCAAATTACGATGTGCATGATGCATTATTCTCGCATAAAATTATGAATGAACGTAAAGTTATAAATGACTTATTACAAGACAAGTTGAGCGTGACATTACTACCTTATGACCCAAAGCTTATTTAATGGAGGGAAAAATGAAAAAGACAATTTATTTCTTATGTACAGGTAACTCATGTCGTTCACAAATCGCAGACGGTTTCGGAAAAAAGTATTTACCAGAATGGAACGTATATTCAGCAGGAATTGAAGCGCACGGCGTGAATCCGAAAGCGATAGAAGCGATGAAAGAAGTTGGAATTGATATTTCTGATCATACTTCGGATGTAATAGACAGAGAAATAT
Source organism: Macrococcus armenti (assembly GCF_020097135.1). Classification (NCBI taxonomy): domain Bacteria; kingdom Bacillati; phylum Bacillota; class Bacilli; order Caryophanales; family Staphylococcaceae; genus Macrococcus; species Macrococcus armenti. The sequence goes on from NZ_CP083608.1 coordinate 325,308, forward strand.
TAAACAACGCAGATTTAGTTGTCACACTTTGTGATCATGCTAAAGATGTATGCCCGGTAACACCATCACACGTTAAAACTGAACACTGGGGATTTGAAGATCCTGCAGGACAGGAGTGGGAAGTATTCCAGCGTGTTCGTGATGAAATTGGTGCCCGCATTAAAGAATTCTCTGAGAAAGAAGCGGACCATGTTTGATCAGTTGAGTAAGCCGGCACAACGCGCGCTGCTATCAATTGGCATAACTTCGTATGATGAAGTCATACAGTATAGCGAGCAGGATTTATTAAGTTTACATGGTTTTGGGCCTAAAGGATTGCGTCTATTAAAAGAAGAACTAAATAGGCAGCAATTACAATTGAATAAAAATCATCAATTAAAGAGTCGCTGATTAGCGACTTTTTTTAGTTTTCTGAAAATATTTCAAAACTTGAATTCATAAACAGTCAAGCATATAATGAAATATAAATTCAAATAAATTATATTATAGAGAAATATAGTTTTATTGCATGTAGGAGGAAGTAGTTTGTATAAGTTACAACATTATTTATATTGGACGTTTCGTGTCTTATTGCAAGTAAGTTTACTTACATTGTTTTATATTATAGGGGAATGGATTAACATGCATACCACGCTAACCATCCCAGGAAGTTTGATAGGTCTCATATTGTTGTTTGTCGCCCTGGAAATAAAAGTGGTAAAACCCGAATGGATTGGGTTAAGATGTAATACTTTACTAAAGGTCATGCCTATATTATTTGTTCCAACTTTAGTGGCATTGATGGACTATGGTCCTTTATTTATGAAGAGCGGCCTATTTTTAATGTTCGATCTTGTGTTATCTTCTCTTATCATATTTTTTATGACTGGATGGTTTACACAGTTCGCCGTGAATTATAAACAGAATAGAGGTAGATCTGTATGATTGAAACGGCTAGTCTGCTGTTCCTTACAATCGTATTGTTTGTCGGAGCAGTCGCTTTAAATAAACGTTATCCTAAAGTGTGGACGTTGCCTATATTTACTGTGAGTGCAATAATGATGGCGATTCTTGTCTTCTTTCATATTCCTTATACAGATTATCAGCAAGCAACAAGTATCTTTAACTTTCTTTTAGGACCAGCGATTGTAGCATTTGCATTGCCTTTATATCAGATGCGAAAGATCGTTGTTAAATATCTACATTTCATTGTTGCAGGATTCACTATCGGCTTAATGGTATCTCTATTAGCTACTTATGTACTAGGACTGTTATTGCCGTTAGATAAAGCACTGATTCATTCTCTTTGGGAGAAGAATGTCACTTTACCTGTTGCTATGAATATTGCATCATCTACAAATGGCAGTGTTGCATTAACCTCCATCGCAGTTATTATTAGTGGCTGTATCGGATTCAGCTTTGGTCATAAAGTGATGACATGGATGAAAATCGATCACTTTGTCGCACGAGGCGTTGCGATGGCTGCTGTTGCCCATGTATTCGGAACTAATACGTCTATGGCATTAAGTAAAGAAGAAGGTGGTATCGCACTTGTGACGATGATTGGAACAGCGATTTTGGCAAGTGTCATTATTCCAATATTAATATCATGAAAAAACAAGGTGTTTACCTTGTTTTTTTAATTTACATTTTATAAAAATATTGTTTTAAAACTCATACATAAACCCTTCTTGCCTTAATTCGTTTACTGCGTTATCCAAAATCTTCTCAGATTTCGCTGATATGACGTGATCGTGTATGCCGTAAGTTAATTCAGCAAGCATTCGCCCGTTATCTTCTTCCATATCATTAGAAAAGTCATAGCATTCCTCGACAGAGCGCAGCATTAGCTCAACTGAAATTTTGCCGTATATTGGATGATTTACAGATACGTTATCGATCATTGCGCCATTTTCTACTATAATTTTTAATTCTTCTAGCATGCGCTCTGAGGTATGGCGTACGGTGATCGTACGTTTATACTTTTCTCCTTGTTCTTCAATTCTTTGAAAGATATAGCCTTGTTTTGTCGCTTTGATTGGATACTCTTCTGCTCTAAGTTGCGCGATATCTGAAACGATTATTTGTCTTGATACATCGTATTGCTGCGCCAGTTGATTGCCGTTGATTGGTGCGGTGCTCTCTTTTATTAATTGTAAGATTGCGAGGCGTCTTTCATTTACATTCATCTTCATTACTCCATTTCGCTAAGTGCACAGATTAATGCGTTGATATCGGCATCAGTTGTTAATGGGCTGATTGATATTCGTATAAACTGATGGATACTGTACCCTTGTTGCATGATTAAACTTTCCAGTGCTTTTGAATGCATTGTACCATGACCACAGGCGGTACCGGTAGAGATTAATATATCTTTTTGTGAGAGCTTCTGCATAATCACTTGTCCTTCTTGTCTGCATAAAAGCGGGATAATATGTGGTGCTTGTTCGTTGAAGATTATCGGATGGAATCTATCTCTATTTAATTGTGACATCATTTTCTGTTTCATCGGATAAAGGTCTGTATCAGGATATTCAGTCAGTGCTGTCGTCATGGCAGCGAGGGCTCCGATATCTACAGTACCATTTCTCATCGCCTGTTCATGATGTAGGTAAGGATTTCGAATGTGCAGTTCATCATCTCGAATGAGTAAGGCGCCTACACCTTTAGGCCCAAAGAATTTATGTCCGCTGATGGCGAGAGAGGTCATCACGTGTGTCGGTATATTAAGCTTAGCAGCTGACTGAACGCAGTCCACATGAAATGGGATATGATATTGTGCTGCAATGTGACCGATTTTTTCTACAGGTAAGATATACCCTGTTTCTGAATTGACGTGCTGTGCGGTTATTAGTGCAATTTCATTGTAATGCTCCTCAATATAATTGGATAGGGCATTAAGGTTCAACGTACCATCCTTATACTCGGGTATAAAATAATAATAAATATCCTCATAAGGATAGAGTGCTGCGAGTACTGATGGGTGCTCATATCTGCTAAGGACAACAGTTCTTTTATCTGTTTTGTGTAAATAATTTTGAATTGCAATCTCATTCGCATGTGAGCCGCTTGAAGTTGTAATAGCTGTAAAATTATCTGTAAAGTAATTATTTAATGCACTCTCACAGTTGTTATGTATATCTTTAGCGATATCCCCACCCGCATGTAAGCTCTCAGAATTGTAGTAGTAATTAACGTTAATATCTTTATATATATTAAATACTGATGCGCTGAGTGGTGTAGTAGCAGCATAATCAAAATAGATCATAAAAATTCTCCTTGTGTTTTATTATTTTATATGACAATATTATTGTAAAGTTATTGTAAATATAAAGTAACGGTGTTTTTTATGTATGATGTAATTATTGTTGGTGGTGGATTGGCAGCGCTTAGCCTGCTAAATGCATTACCTGAAAATATGAAGGTTGCATTAGTTATGGATGAAGTAGAATCGAGTAGTATGAAAGCGCAAGGCGGGGTCAGTTGTTCTTTATTCGAAAGTAGTATAGATCAGCATGTGATGGATACGTATAATGCGGGTTGTCAGCAAGGAGATATCGATGTTATTCGTAAAATGATTCAAGAAGGCAATGCAGTCATAAAAGAATATATTGCAGCGGGTATGCCATTTGATAAGGAAGGTAGAACTTTTGTGCTTGGGTTAGAAGGTGCGCATACATTACCTAGAATTCTTCATATCAAGGATCAGACAGGGAAACATATGTGCAATTTTTTGGAGGCACGTTATAGCGCTTCAGTAGATATCTATAAGACAAAAGTAAGTGCATTGATGCGCAATAAATATAAAGAAGTTATCGGTGTAGAACTTACTTCCGGAGGGCAGCTCATTGCCCCTAGAACAGTACTTGCAACAGGAGGGTACAGCGGATTGTTCTATCCTGCTTCCAACACATATACAGGAGGTGCAGCGATGCAATATGCTGCTTATGAAGCAGGGTGCACTCTGAAAGATCTTGCCTATATACAGTTCCATCCCACTTTATTTATACAGGATAATCGTACGATTTGCTTGATCTCTGAAGCACTTAGAGGACAAGGTGCAAAACTTGTTGATGAAACAGGTGCTCATATTATGGCATCGACAGAACAGCAAGATCTGGCAGCGCGTCATATTGTAAGTCGCACAATTTATGAGCACATAAAAGAAGGACATAAAGTCTATTTAGATATTACAGAAGTAGAAAATTTCAGCATGCAATTTCCATATATACATAGCATGTGTGAATTGTTAAATATAACGACACATATCCCTGTAGCGCCTGGTGCACATTACACGATGGGTGGAATTGAAGCTGCGATCGATGGACAGACAAATGTAGAGGGATTATTTGTGATAGGGGAAGCGGCGTGTACAGGATTTCATGGTGCCAGCCGTTTAGCGAGTAATTCGCTATTAGAAGCAGTTGCAATGGGGGCTGCTTGTGCTCAGCGATGTCTTGAAGAAGAACATCGAGATTTAACTGTTTCACCATTTTATACCGTAAATATTGAATATCCAGAATATCGTTTAAGTACGCAGTTAATGCATGTATTAGGAATTGAACGCGATCCATTGGTGATGGAAGACTTTAAGAACATACTCGGTAAAGATATATATAGTAAGTTGATTCAATTGGTTATTGAAGATGCATTACGTAAACCGTCAATTGGCGCACATCAAAAGAAAGTACTACAGGAGGGTTAACTGATGAACAGAATTCGTCTGCAAAGGAAGTTGAGACAATTTATGGATGAGGATATACAGTATGGTGACTTATCTTCTTCTATCTTTGAGCATAATATGAAAGGAACGATGCATTTTATCGCTAAAGAATCAGGATATTTCTCAGGAAATGAAGTGATTGTACAAGGGTTTAACATTCTGAGTGAGAGCGATGTTACATTACATAAAAATGATGGGGATATAGTGAAAAGTGGTGAAACAATTGCTGAAATTACGGGTAATATTAGAGATTTATTACAAGCAGAACGCACAGTACTGAATATTATTCAGCGTATGAGCGGGATTACGACATTAACGAAACAGTTTATAGACGAAGTTGCTGCAACGACTACCCGAATTACAGATACGCGTAAAACGACGCCAGGGCTTGGTATGTTTGAAAAATATGCAGTGCAAGCAGCAAGTGCAACGAATCATCGAAGAAGCTTAAATGACGGTATTATGTTAAAGGATAATCATATTGCGTATGCAGGCAGTATTTCGAAAGCTGTTCAAAAAGCACGTACACTAGCAGGCCATATGGATAAGATCGAAGTGGAAATAGAAGACGCAGCGATGCTACAAGAAGCGATTGAGTCACAAGTAGATATTATTATGTTTGATAATTGTACACCCGAATTTATAAAAGAACATATTGATCTTGTACCAGACACGATTATAACAGAAGCCTCGGGAGGCATTACATTAGATACAGTACGCGCCTACGCTGAAGCAGGAGTCGATTATATTTCGGTGGGGCAGCTATTTCATAGCAGTAAAGGGCTTGATATATCAGGGAGGATAAAAGTAGATGATTGATTTATTAAAAAACTCTAAAATACCACAGCGATATTTAGCGATGTCACAACAACAGCTGGAAGAAAGAGTGAATGAAATTAAATCTGAATTAGGAGATGATTTATTTATTCCGGCACATCATTATCAAAAAGATGAAGTTGTACAGTTTGCAGATGCGATTGGTGATTCTCTGGAGCTTGCGAATATATGCAAAGATTCTACTGCAAAGTATATTGCATTTTGCGGCGTTCACTTTATGGCTGAAACAGCAGATATGCTGACAAATGATGAGCAGATTGTCCTGTTACCGGATATGAGAGCAGGATGTTCGATGGCTGATATGGCGAATATTAATCAGGTTGAGCGTTGTGATGACTTCCTGCAATCCACATACGGAATTGACTGTCTACCGCTGACGTATGTTAATTCGACTGCACACATTAAAGCGTTTGTCGGCAAGAAAGGTGGCAGCTGTCTGACGAGTGGTAATGCGCATAAAGTAGTAAAACATGCACTAGAACAGAACAAAGTCATCCTATTTTTGCCGGACCAGCATCTTGGTAGAAATACGGCCTACGATCTTGGTGTTCCGTTAGAAACAATGGCGATATATGATCCGATTTCTGAAACACTAGAATTTGAAGGAGAAGTACAGGATATTCGTATCGTGTTATGGAAAGGACATTGCTCAGTACACGAAAAGTTTACGATCGAGAATATTAAAAATGTGAGACAGCAACATCCAGGTATGCGTATTATTGTACATCCAGAATGTACATTTGATGTTGTACAGGCAAGCGATGACTCAGGAAGTACAAGAAAGATTTTAGAAGTGATTACATCAGCACCAGCAGGGACGAAATGGGCAATCGGAACTGAGATGAACCTTGTAAATCGTATTATTAAAGATAATCCGGATAAAGAGATAATTTCTCTTAATCCGTTTATGTGTGCATGTTTAACAATGAATCGAATTGATTTACCACATTTAGTATGGTGTCTGGATAACATTGTTGAACACCGATTTGACAATCAGATTGTAGTTGATAAAGAAACTACGACATATGCATTAAGAGCCCTCAATCAGATGCTTATTTTACAATAATCTATATTTTTGTGAAATGCTGAATTATTGCGTATAATTGATGTAATTCAATTGATGGAGGAATTACTATGAATAAATGGATTAAAAGAAGTTTAGTAGTAGGTGTGGTTGGTGTAGGTGTTTATCAATCGGCTAAATATGTCAAAAATAACGAATATATTAAAGAACGTTTAGGCGATTTGAAGAATATTAAGGAATATAATGACTTACGTATCGCGATTATGGAAATTATTGAAGCGTTTAATAATCCAGCGTCGAGACCTGAGTCTCATATTGCAGATGATGTAAGTGCAGCACAAGATGCGCATTCTAATACACATAATTCAGAAGAACCATTAATTGCCGATGCAGTTAAGCGTGTATTGGATACGAAAGTTGTAGAAAACTTATTAGGCGATAAAGCCGATATTGATTTAATGAAATCTTTAGTTGATGAATCAAGAGATGTTGAAAAGCTGATCCGTGGATGGTTTAATTAGTGTTTGATAACAGAAACAATTAGTGGTATGGTTTATATATACAACTGAATAAGACGATTGCTAGGGGAGCTCTTATGAGCTGAGAAAGGAATATCCTTGACTCTTTGAACCTGTTTGGTTAGTACCAGCGTAGGGAAGCGAGCGTGTATATTAATGATGTTTTTTTGTCGTGAATTTTCACCTCCTAGTAATGAATATAACTAGGGGGTTTTTATTATGGTTAATTTGAAGAAGTCGTTTCCAGCAAGTAAGAGAATCTTTAAATCAGGTATCGGTGATGATGCGGATATTCAAGTGCCATTTCGCGAAATATCACTCACGGATACGGTAACTGAAATGGGTACAACAGAGAATGCACCGGTAGTTGTATATGATACAGGTGGCGTTTATCACGATGATACATATGAAATTGATGTGGAACGTGGAATTCCTAAGCTTCGCGAGAAATGGATCGATGACAGGGCAGATGTTGAACGCTATACAGGACGTAAAGTATTAGCAGTCGATAATGGTTTTAAAGACATTAATCATACTAAGTTTGTAGAAACGCCATTTAAGTATGAACCGAAACGTGCGCGACAAAGTAAAAACGTCACTCAGATGCATTATGCAAAGCAAGGTATTATTACGAAAGAAATGAAGTTTGTTGCAATTCGTGAGAACGTAGATCCTGAGTTTGTGCGCAGTGAAATTGCACGAGGACGCGCAATTATTCCAAACAATATTAATCATCCGGAATCTGAGCCGATGATCATCGGTAAAAATTTCAAAGTGAAAGTAAACGCGAATATCGGTAACTCAGCAGTTAGTTCATCGATTGAAGATGAGATAGAGAAGATGGTATGGGCAACGCACTGGGGTGCCGATACGATAATGGATTTATCTACAGGTAAAAATATTCACGCGACTCGTGAATACATTATTCGTAATTCTCCGGTACCTGTCGGAACAGTGCCCATTTATCAGGCGCTGGAAAAAGTAGATGGTATCGCTGAAGACTTAACGTGGGAAGTATACAGAGATACATTAATTGAACAGGCAGAGCAAGGTGTCGATTACTTTACGATTCATGCAGGCGTATTGTTACGATACGTGCCAATGACTGTAAATCGTCTGACAGGTATCGTCTCACGTGGAGGGTCAATTATGGCGCAATGGTGTTTAGCACACCATGAAGAGAGTTTCTTATATACGCACTTTGAAGAGATTTGCGAAATTTTAAAGACATATGACATCGCAATCTCACTCGGTGATGGACTAAGGCCTGGTTCAATATATGATGCCAATGACGAGAGTCAGATTGCTGAGTTAAAAACACTTGGTGAATTGACTAAGATAGCATGGGAGCATGACGTACAAGTGATGATTGAAGGACCGGGTCACGTACCACTTCATAAAATTAAAGAAAATCAGGAACTTGCAGACTTCTACTGTAATGAAGCACCTTTTTATACATTAGGACCGCTGACAACAGATATTGCACCAGCTTATGACCATATAACATCAGCGATCGGTGCTGCTAATATCGGTTCATACGGCACAGCAATGCTCTGCTATGTAACCCCGAAAGAGCATTTAGGGTTACCAAATAAAGATGACGTCCGTACAGGTGTTGTAACGTATAAGATTGCAGCACATGCAGCAGACTTAGCGAAAGGGTTGCCAGGTGCGGATGAACGTGACAATGCAATTAGTAAAGCACGCTTTGAATTCAGATGGGTAGATCAGTTTAATTTATCGTTAGACCCGGAACGCGCAAAAGAATACCACGATGAAACATTACCTGCAGAGGCTGCGAAAGTAGCACATTTCTGTAGTATGTGCGGGCCGAAGTTCTGCTCAATGCGTATTTCACATGATTTACGTAAAGATAAAGGCATGCAGGAGATGGCAGATAAGTTTAAAGCGCAAGGCAGTAAAATATACTCATAGAATTTCCTGTGATCGGAGCACAGTTGATTCATATATAAAAGCATCATCCGTTACCAAACCCGGATGATGCTTTACTTTATATATTCACTGAAATCTGTCACATTAAAAGGGAATTTATTATCAGCAATATTGTTTTTGAGTTCCTGTAATGATACGAGTGCAAAGTTAGCAAGCTGGAAAGGATAGTTAAATTTCGCGCTGTTTTCTAAAAACATATCATTGTTACGCAATACCCATTCATTATGACTTGTCTTTACGTAATCTAAATCTAAGTCCAGATACGTGATGTCTCGATCTTTATTACGCTCACAAGGTGATGAAATATTACAAAATATTTTAATCGGCTTATATGCATCGTTAAGCGTAATGAAAACAGAGTAACCGTAATACTTAGAAAGAAAATGCAGTGTCTTGTATTGGAAAGGCAGTTCTGTATTTCTTATAAAGTGTTTAAGCGTTGCAGATTCATCACACAATACGAGAAAATATTGATCAGTTTCTTTAAGTAATGTACCTTCTACCTCGATATGAGGTCGATGTGGATATTTGTGTGATTTAATTTTTATTTTTTCCAACAGTAGACCTCCTAACTTATTTTTAAGTACAAATCCAATTATAATACGAAATGTAAGCCTTTGCATAGGGGATTGTTAATATTGTAACAAGTGTCATAAAATTTACGAAACTTTAAATGGTTTGTAATAAAATATTGAAATTGTATGCGTATCATTAAAAGAAAAAGTGGAGTAATTATATGAGAAATTTATTAGAGATTTTTTTAACTGCACTAAAATTAGGTGTTACAAGTTTCGGTGGCCCAATTGCACATTTAGGATACTTCAGAAATGAATACGTTGTGAGACGAAAGTGGTTGAGTGAAGCTGTATATCAGGATATTGTGAGCCTGTGCCAGATCCTTCCGGGACCAGCTTCAAGTCAGGTCGGTATGGCGATTGGATTACTGCGAGGAGGAGTATTAGGTGCAATTGCTGCATTTTTAGGATTTACGCTGCCTTCAGTCATTGCACTTATTATCATCGCATCATTATTTGTTCAAATGAATATCCCACTCGGTTTTACGAAAGGATTAATGCTCGTTGCTGTAGCTGTCGTGTTACATGCTTTAATCGGAATGGGAAAAAAAGCACTTACGAATGTGATAACAATTTTAATCGCAATTATAAGCTTACTCTTTATACTATTTAATTCCGTTACATGGGCGCAAATATGTGTCATTATAGTTTCGGGTTTAGTTGGCATTATTGCGTTCAAAGGACATACAACGCGTAGTGAGCAATTATACATTAATATATCAAAACGCGTAAGTAACATTGCATTGTTATCGTTATGCATCTTGTTGATTGTACTCCCTGTATTAAGTTATACAACACAGAACAGCTGGGTGACATTTTTTAATCAATTATATCAGGCAGGCTTACTTGTATTCGGAGGAGGACACGTTGTATTACCATTACTTCAGAGTGCATTTGTACCGGATATTACATTGGAACAGTTTTTAGCAGGATATGGTGTGACACAAGCGATGCCGGGTCCGCTCTTTACATTCAGTTCATATATTGGAACAGTGATGTTTGGTGTAATGGGAGGTATCGTCGGGATGGTGGCGATTTTCTTACCGGCGATGCTATTAGTCATTGGGACGTTACCTTACTTTGCTCAAATTAGAAGCAATCCATATATCGCAAATGCCCTTAAAGCAATTAATGCCGGCGTTATCGGTATACTTGGAGCAGCATTTATGAACCCGATAGTGAAGCACACAATTATCCAGCCTGTAGACGCATTATTTGCAATACTACTGTTTGTAATGCTTCAATATGGGAAAGTAGCACCATGGATTGTAGTTGTGACAGGTTTAGTTGTAGGGATTATATATTATAGATAGGAGAATGAAATGAGACATACATGGGCAGACGCACATCCTTTATTAAGTGAGTATTACGATAATGAATGGCAAATTGAATCACATGACGACACATATTTATTTGAAATGCTTGTACTGGAAGGAATGCAGGCTGGTTTATCATGGCTTACAATTTTGAAGAGAAGAGAAGGAATGCGTAAAGCATTGCATTATTTTAATTATGAAAAAATTGCTTTATATGATGAAAGTGATTTTGAGCGCCTTATGCATGATGATGCAATGATTAAAAATCTTTTAAAAGTACGAAGTATTATCACAAACGCAAAAGCATTTATAGAAGTTAGAAAAACATTCGGCTCATTTGATAAATATATTTGGAACTTTACTGATAATAACCCCATCGTGACTTATTATGAGCACGAAAGTGATATACCTACTGATAATGAATTATCTCAGAAAATCAGTAAGGATTTGAAGAAAAGAGGTTTTAAATTTGTTGGACCTGTTATCATATATGGTTATCTAGGTGCAATAGGAATAATTCAGGATAAATTAAAGTAATACAAAAAAGTGCTGATCTTAGTTCAGCACTTTTAACGTTTTATAACATAAGCAAGTAATATACATATCGCTGCAAAGAAGATTGAAACATAAGGTGTAATTGCAACGTCGAAATTATTAATAATAACACCGCCGATAAGTGCACCGAAGCCAATGCCGGCATTTAACGCACTCATATTCCAGGCCATAATATTACTTGAATCACCTTTTACCTGCTTAATAATACCAATTTGAATTGCAGGGTTCGTACTCCACTCAAATATGTTCCATATCAGCATGACGATAAGTAAAACAATATAAACAGGTAATGCGAGTTTGAATAAGAAAATTGAAACTGTATAAATTGTAAGTGCGATAAGCAGCCATTTTTTACTGCCCATCTTATCTGCCATACGGCCTCCGAAACTTGTTCCGGCAATACTTCCGAGTCCACAAACGAAAAGAAGGATCGAGACTTGAGCTAACGTATAACCTTCATTTAACATCATTGGGCTGATATACGTAAATACGATATAGTTTGATGCGAGAATAAAGAACGTAATTCCGATATACTTCGCAGCTTCTTTCGGATAGAGCAATTTAGATGTTTTATCCTCATCTTCGTCTGTTTTAATCTGATTCGGTAACTGGAACATCAGCATGATAGTAGCAATCATACTCACAATAATAATCATCCAGAATGTTGCACGCCATCCGAACATTTCGCCGAGCTTCGTTCCAATCGGTACACCAAACACATTCGCACCGCTAAATCCGATATAAACGAGCCCGAGCATCTTACCGCGTTCTCTTGGATCACTTAATATTACTGTCAGCGCTAATAGTTTTACAACGATAATGCTGGATGCGGCTGATGCGATAATGCGTCCGATTACGATAATCCAGAATACACTACCGACTGCATTAATGATATTTCCGATAATGAAAATGACGAGGCTGATGAGCAGTACCCATTTCGGGTTATAGCGTTCTGTAACTTTCACAAGGATCGGTCCGCTAATTGCAACGGTGAACGCATAAATGGTTACAAGTTGGCCAGCAAGTGCACGTGATATATGCAAATCATCACTGATCAACGTCAGTATACCTGCAACGACAAGTTCCACCATTCCAACAACGAACACACTTAATATAAATGTAAATAATTTAATTTTAGACATAATAAAACCTTCCTTAGTTGTATGCATTAAGATTATATCAATATTTGACAGTTTAAACATGTATTTATTATTAATATAAATATTCAGATAACAATGTTTACGCATTGTAAATTCAACAAAAACAATGCATAATAAAAGTGAAAAGGTTCTCATTATGAAGAGGAGTGGTCAAGATGATTAGACAGATTAATGAAGTAGAGTTACAAGATGCAGTTGACCGCATTGCAGAGATTTATTTGACAAACTTTAATGATCGCAGACCGTTACGTGAATTAAGTAACGACATTTTAAAGTTAAGTCAGAACGATGGATTTATGTGCTTAATTAGTACACAGTTAGGTACGATTGATGGTTATTTATATGGATATAAGAGTGAAGTGACGCAATTTTACAGACAGTTATTAGATCAGTTTTTATCTACGAATGAAAAAGGAATGCTTGAAGATGCGTTTGAAATTGTATCAATTGCTGTCGATAAGAATATTCATAATAACGGAATCGGAACACAATTACTGGATGCACTACCACCAGGTAAGTATTATTTAACGAGTGATGTGCATGATGTGCCAGCAAATACGTTCTATTATAAAAATGACTGGACGTTACTGAAAGCGAATATGTATTTACATCCGAATATCCCTCAGAAAAATTTATATTATAAAGAAATTAAGTAAAAGTGAGAACAGAATGATTCTGTTCTCACTTTTTAATTATATAATGACAACGCTTACATGTTTGTGTATAATATTTTTATGCATTTTAATTGCAAAAATATTCAAAAAACTTAATTTTATTATTTTTAAAAACTTGAAAAATTAACTTTTGCAATTAATGTTAATGTGTTAAAATGAATAAATATTAATTATGTTGTATAAATACGGAGGGATAATCTTGCAATACGATAAAAAGACTTGGAAATTAGGTCAATTGAAATTTATCATACCGAGTTTATTAGGTATATTTTTATTTTTAACGCCACTTAATGTAGAAGGGCAGACAAGCTTACCAGTAGCAGTATTGGCGAAATGGTTATTGAGTTTGCTAAATGGCTTTACGCCGACATTAATTTATATTGTCATTATGTTATCTGTCGTGTTGACGTTTTTCTGCAGCTTTATTCAGCATCCGAAAACGAGTTACTTCAGACAATTGTTTAAAGTAAACTGGATATGGTTTTTAATTCGTTTCGTAGGTGCAGTATTTGCAACGATTGTATACTTCGAAATGAAAGTACCATTTGTTGATACTGAAAACACTGGCCAACTCATCTATACAGGATTATTACCGACGTTAATTGCCGTGTTTTTCTTCGCCGGATTATTCCTACCGTTTTTAATGGACTACGGTTTACTTGAATTTTTAGGGCCGATGTTTTCTAAAGTAATGCGCCCGTTATTTACGTTACCTGGCCGTTCAGCTGTAGATAACTTAGCTTCTTTTATTGGAGATGGAACTGTAGGTGTTATGATTACGTCAAAGCAGTACGAAGGAAATTTCTTCACACGTCGTGAAGCAACCGTAATTGCAACGAGTTTCTCTGTCGTATCGATTACATTTGCAATTGTTGTTTGTGAACAAGTTGGTTTAATGAACCACTTCTTCTATTTCTATGGGACGGTTATCGTATCGTGTTTAATTGCAGCGATGATTATGCCAAGAATCTGGCCGTTATCTAAAATTCCGGATCATTACGCAGATGGTACGACAGAAGTGAAGGATGAATCAATTCCGGATCATCATAATGTCATTACTTATGGATTTGAAAATGCTACGAAGACAGCGATTAAAGCACCAGGCTTTAAAACATTCTGGTATCAAGGCTTTAAAACAGTAGGAGATATGTGGTTTGCAGTATTGCCGGTTGTAATGTGTATCGGTACAGCGGCGACATTAATTGCTGAATATACGCCGTTTTTCCAGTGGATTGGTATGCCGTTTGTACCATTATTAGAGCTACTGCAAATTCCAGATGCAGTTGCTGCATCTCAGACAATATTAATTGGTTTTGCCGATATGTTTTTACCGTCAATCTTAATTACAGATTCTGAATATGAATTAACGCGTTTTGTTATTGGTGCATTAAGCATCTCTCAGTTAATTTATTTATCTGAAGTTGGTGGCGTTATATTAGGCTCTAAAATTCCGGTAAGTTTACCGAAATTATTTGTTATTTTCTTAATGAGAACAATCATCTGCTTACCGATTATCGTATTGATGGGACATTTACTATTTAGTATGTAATCATTCTATAAAAGAACCCCGAACGCATACGCGTTCGGGGTTTCTCAGTTAAATTTCTGTTTCAAGTTTTGCGATGACAAGTTCAGAGCCTAACATCGGTGACTCACCTTGAGGTTTATCTCCTCCGCGTGAATGTGCCTGTTTAAATGCATCGCTTGTTTTCCAGGCTTCAAAGTCTTCTAGCGTATCCCACCATGTGTTGACATATAACTCATCATGATCTTCCAAGTTTTGAATTGACCACGTCTCAATTTTATTGAATCCTTTTAGTTGCTGGATTGCGCCATCTTTCGTAAACATCGGTGCCATTTTTTCTGCGAATCCTTTTTTCATCTTAATTCTGTTTGTAACGATATACATGAAATCACTCCTAAAGTTTTGTAGGGTTTGTCGCCCAAATTTGATTTGTTCGTACGAAAGTTCGACGGTTAATTTTAAGTTGCGATATGATCACTTCAGCGATATCTTCTGGATGTGTCATCGTTTCAGAATCGAGTGTGACTTCTCCGATTAAATCTGTAAGTACAGCAGATGGGTGAATCAGGAATGTACGAATATTATGCTGACGCATTTCTCTCATTACGCCATCAGATAATCCTGATAATGCAAACTTACTAGCGGAATATGCACTTGAAGTTGGCCCGGCATTTACTGCAGACATCGAGCTCATATTCACGATATCACCTGACTTTTGTTCAATCATATGTGGCAAGACTTCCTGCATAAAGTGGAACGGACCGAATACATTGACTGCCATCATATTCATTAAGTCTTCTTCTGTTGTATCTAAAAACGAACTGTTATGCATTATACCTGCATTGTTAACGAGTATATCAATACGCTCAAACGTTTCCATTGTATGCGCAACAGCTGCCTGGATGTCTTCTTTGTTTGCACTATCGCAAACGATAGCTGTTACATCAACGTCGAATGCAGATAATTCATCGACAGCATCTTCTAAATGATTAAAATTACGACCAGTAATTGCGATGTGTACGCCTTCAGCTGCAAGATGTTTTGCAATTTGTAAACCGATACCTCTAGACCCACCTGTAATGAGTGCGACTTTGTTATGTAAGTTTTCCATGATATCCCTCCTGGAATTAAGTGTATCAAATGATTAATAAAGATGAAAAAGAAGAGGTTGCGAAATGACAACCTCTTCATAACTATTATTTATTTAATTCGTTAATAATTTTTTTGTCGTTATGTGTGTAGATAATGTACTTTTTGTCTTTCGTGTCTAAAAGCACGCGGTTTGTTTTACCGAAAGTAGAACCGATACGAACGATTCTGTCGTCGCTTGCTTCGTCAGCTGTTGCATAGATGTTTGTGTCTTCTTTAACGCTTAAGATATCTTCGTTAGGAATCGTGATATCAGCAACACGCCATTTAATGTTTACTTCTTTGTCGTTTTTAGTAATTCTCATTGCCATTTCTAAACACATCCTTATCATTTTTATACCATTAATATAACGCTTTTTCGCACTTTATTCAAATAAACTGATGTGTTTAAATGAATTTAAATGAAAATAATCTTTAATGGAAGATATTAAATAAAATTTCACTGTTTTATTACAAAAATCCTCATAATTGATTATGAGGAGTGGTGAAAGGATTTGGTGAATTGAAACATAAATCAATGATTTTACTATTGCTCGCAGTCGTAATCATCGCAGCAACATTACGCGCACCGCTTACTATCATTGGGGCGATTATTTCAGAATAATTGCAAGTAAGAATGAAAATGTTTAAGAGGTTGGAACAAAGTGTTCCGCCGTTTAGTCTGTTAATGGAAAGAAGATAGAGCTTTATGTCTCAATCTTCTTTCCATTATGACGTTTCTTATATCCCATCCACTTACTAAAGCTGTATATCGCAAGGCCGCTCCATATACAAATAAACGTAATTGCATTTGTAGTTGTAAACGGTTCGCCAAACATAAAGAGACCTTGCAGTAATATTAAAGTCGGAGATATATATTGTAAAAGTCCGATAAGTGATAACGGAATACGCTTTGCGCCAGCGCTAAATAATATTAATGGTATTGCTGTAGCAACACCTGCAAATAGTATTAGGAAACTCTCGAAGTTCATCCCGAAATATGTTTTATGCTGCGATGTTAACAATGCGATACCAAGGCACGCAATCGGTAATGTAATCAATGTTTCAAGTGCGATACTGTATACCGCATTAATATTGACAACTTTCTTCATTAAGCCGTATAATGCAAAACTCAGTGCAAGTGCAATTGATACAATCGGAAATGTGCCAATTGTGATCGTCATATAGAGTACACCTAATGCAGCGAGTGCAATTGCAATTGTTTCAGTTTTCGTAAAGCGCTCCTTTAGAAAAATAAAACCAAGTGCAATGCTCATCAGTGGATTAATATAATAACCGAGACTTGCCTGGAGTACATGATGATTATTGACAGCCCATATAAAAATACCCCAGTTAACGGTAATGACGAGGCTTGCGACGATGAGTGCGATAAATTCGTGTTTTCTTGTATATAAAGCTTTCGTTTCCTGAATGAGTGGAGATAATTTTTTAGTGAAAGCAAGTAGTATTATCATAAATACAAATGACCAGACAATTCGGTGAAACAGTATTTCATAATCATTGAAACTACCGACAGCACGCCAGTAAGAAGGGAGAATTCCCCATAATAAGTATGCAGATGCAGTATACAGGACACCTTTTTGTGAATTATCCATAATCGCCACTCCTTTTCATCATGATTATAACAATCGAAAAAAAGTGTGGCAATGTGCAAGTTTTTTACAATTACTAAATTGTGTTATAATACATGCAGTGTGATTTATAATCATAAGGAGAGACATATGAAAAGAATGAAGATGCTAGTGTTAACTTTATTGTTAGTACTTACAGCATGTGGTAATCAAAATGAAAAACAGCAGGAAAAAGATACAAAACCGAAAGTAGAAGTTAAAGTAAATCCTGAAAAGAAATCAAACGACAAGAAAAATAACGAAAAGAAAACGGAAGAATCTAGTACGGTTGAGAAATCTACTGAAAGTAATGAAACGGTTGTTCACATCGAAAGTAACGAAGAAGCACAAGCGAATCATATTGATACAAACAAGTATAATCAGGCGAGAGACTGTTTAGTAAATGGCAATAATAATCATCAATGTCATGCAATAGCTGAGACGAAGGAATACTCGAAAGCCTGGAATAATTTAACGAATGAAGGGTACAACTGCAAGAATGGTACATGTTATCAAATGACACAACACAACGTGACACAACGTAAAGAAATACACGTAACACAAGAAGTACCTAGTGAGGCTCAGCCAGCAGTAGAAAGTTCTTCAGAGATGCCGACAACAGAACGTCCTTCTACAGAAAACGTAACATCTGAAGCACCTTCAACTGAACAAAAAAAGCCGATGGATAAAAAGAATGAATCGTTAGAAAGTACTACTGAAGGTGAATGATGTTAACAATTCAAGATATTAAAAATGCATATGAGCCACTTAGAAATGAAGCTAACAGAAAACAGATGGAAAGCTATATGAAGAATCAATTTCAGTTTCTTGGCATTAAGAAATCAGAAACGGCACCGATTATGCGAAAACTATTCAAGGAATTTGGTTTGCCAAATGATAAAGATGACGTGAAGCAATTAGTAATGAATTGCTTTAGCGAACAAGAACGTGAATATCACTATATTGGTATGATTATATTAAATAAAAGCAGTGAATTATTCCACGGAGAGGACTTGTCATTCATTAAATCTATTATATTAACGCATACTTGGTGGGACTCTGTTGATACGATTGCACCGAATATTCTCGGGGATATTGTTAAACGTTCTCCGGAAGTGAAACTTGAGTTGTGTGAATGGTGCTTAGATGATAATTTTTGGTTGAAACGTGCAGCATTATTACACCAATTAAAATTTAAACAACAGATGGATCTTCCATTACTTGAACAAATGATTGATCATTTGAAAGAAGATAAGGAATTTTTCATTCGAAAAGCAATCGGATGGATATTACGAGAGTATTCAAAAACTGATGCGGCATACGTTATTAATTTTGTGCAGCAACATACATTATCCAATCTATCTTCAAAAGAAGCACTTAAATGGTTGAATAATCAAGAAAGCTACAAAATCAATTGATTTTGTAGTTTTTTATTTTTAGTATTATGTATACTGTAGTTATAGAGTATATGAGTAATGGAGGTACGCTTGTGACAGGAAAAACACATATCGCATTTGGCGTACTAATTGGAACGCAATATGCAATTGCACAATCACAAAACATAAGTCAGTTTGCTGCAATAATTGGAACAACAGCTTTATTCAGCATTATTCCAGATATTTGTCATGCAGGTAGTAAACTTGGTAGAAAAATCTGGCCGATCAGCATACTTATTAGATTATTGTTCGGGCATAGAACAGTAACGCATTCAATATTTTTTGTCATATTAACAAGTGTATTATTATACGTTTTACAAGTGGAGAAGATATACATTTTTAGTGCGATATTTGGTGTGTTGAGTCATCTATTTTTGGATATGCTGACGCCATCAGGTGTGACTTTATTTTTTCCGTGGCAGAAAAAAATACGATTTCCATTTAAATTTAAAACAGGGGGCATAATAGATTTATCGCTTGCAACAACATTTAGTATTGTTACAATGTATATTGTTTACAATGAGATTGTGCATAGAACGATTTTTTGGATTAAATAATAAAGGAGAATTTTATGAATAAAATTTTAAGAAAATATAACCATGAACAATTATTAAATCAGTTAGATTTACTTTCACAAAGAGAAAGATCTAATTTAGAAGAAAGTTTATCAATCATTAATTTTGAAGATATCGCTAAATTATACAAGGATGTTTATGTTGATAGAAAGATAGAACTCCCGCAAAATATTAAAGATATTGATACTACAATTATCAATGATATTTCTGAGGAAGAGATATTAAAAATAAAAAATATCGGTCTTCGTGGAATTGAAGAAGGAAAATTTGCAGCTGTATTAATGGCAGGTGGACAAGGTACTCGACTGGAACACAACGGTCCTAAAGGTACTTTCAAATTTGAAGGTATAAGTTTATTTGAAATGCAGGCGCGACAAATAAAAATATTAAGCGAAACATTAAATGTTACAATTCCATGGGTAATTATGACAAGTAATATTAATCATGAAGAAACATTACAATTTTTCGAAGAAAATCAGTACTTTAGTTTAAATAAAGAAAATGTTCATTTCTTTATTCAACCTAATATCGTTGCGTTAAGTGAAAGTGGCGAATTGTTATTAAATGAAGGCAAACAATTAATGACAACTCCTAATGGTAATGGAGGTATCTTTGAAGCGCTTCAAACATCAGGAATCAACCAATTACTGAAGCAAATGGGTGTGACACATATTTATCTGAATAATATTGATAATGTCCTCGTGAAAGTGCTGGATCCTATTTTGTGCGGTTATGCAATTGAAAGTGATGCGGAAGTTACAACAAAGACAATACGCGCAAAAGAAAATGAAAGTGCTGGACGTGTAGTTGAAGTGGGTGGCAAGAAACAAGTTATTGAATATACTGAGCTTCCAGAAGGTAAAGAAAATATATATCGCAATGCAAATATAGGCATCCATATTTTTAAATTAGACTTTATCATGCAACATGCATCAAGTGAAATACCTTATCATTTAGCAGTGAAGCAATTAGCGCAGCTTGATGAAACATTTACGGTCGTTAAAAAACCGACATTAAAATTCGAAAAGTTCTATTTTGATATTTTTAAATATGCTGACACATTTAAAACAGTACAATTTGACCGACTTGAAGAATTTAGTCCGCTAAAAAATAAAGAAGGTACGGATAGCATTGCAACAGCTTATGAAGCATTAAAACGCATGCATCGCTTATAGAGGAGATGAAACATGTTAAGTAAAACTTCAGTTTATGTAATGATCATGATGGGTGTATTTGCAATAATCAATTTATTTTTAATTTATTATTATATATTTGTCGTAAAAGGATTGATGTGGATGGGATTTGTCTCATTGTTTGCGGCAGGGTTGTTAATCAGTTTAATGATTAAGTATTACAAACAACAAAAAAAGAAAGACTTTTCAAATATAAACGCACATATAAAGTCTGAAGAAGATAGAATTTTAAAGTAAAAGGATATATAATGTTTAAAAAGTAAAGAAATTACGAAAAGAGGGCTTGTAATGAAAAAAGACTGGGTATTACCTTTAATATTAGGTAGCATCATATTGATAATATTGTCCCTGTCGTTGTTTGCATACATTAGTAAAACTAATGATGAAAAGAATAAATTATATTTAGGTGACTATATTAAAGAAAATCAATTACATGTTAAAGGTGAATTATCTCGTGATACGATTCCGTATTATCAAAAAGGGAACAAGTCTCAACCAGTCACATTACATGTTGCAGAGGGAGATGAAATAGAGGTAGGAAAGCCTCTATTTTCTTATGAAAGTAGCGATAGTGTTCAAGCTCAAAAAGTTTTAGAGCTTGAAATTGATAATAAGTTAATCGAAAAAGACCAAAAAGAAGGTCAACTATTAGAACGAGAGCAAAGACTGCAAAACAATAATAATAATGAAACGCTGAACGCAGAAATTAACTGGTTAGAAAATGAAATAAGAAAAATTGATAATGATTTAGATATACTAAACATTAAAAGCGATGAATTGACGAATAAAATTGATCGCCAAACAATCAAGGCACCGATAAAAGGAAAGGTTCTTCAAATCAATCAGCAGCAATTAGCGAAACATACATTAGTTAATCAGAATGAGCCAATCATGATTATAGGGAGTGAAAAAATTAAAATAAAAGGACAAGTCAATCGCGATACTGCACTTCAAATGAAAAAAGATCAAGTAATGAAGTTTAAGCTTGATGATAAGGAGACAGAAGGAAAAATTATATCTGTTAAACAAAAGATTGATGGAGAGCGTATTTATTTTGAATATGAGGCAAGTGTCGATGTTGATAATCCTTATTATGTTGGACAAAAGATTAAAGGAATTATAAAGCATAATACTGTCAATAATATTTGGATACCAAAATCTTATGTCAAAGAGAAGAAGAATAAGAAAAAGACAGAATACTATGTTCAAAAAGTATATGGAAAAGATGTAAATGAAGAGAAAGTCGTTGTAAATGGATCTACTAAAGACGCATTACTCATCACTAAAGGTTTGACAACTATAGATGAACTGAAGAAGTATGAATAATCAATTGTTGCCACTAATAAAAAATAAATGATTGTAGGACGTCATTTATGGGTAAATGTATTTAAAGCATAAAAGCGGCCTACAAGGAGGAAAACATATGAAGTGGCAAGGTAGACAAGGGAGTTCGAATGTAGAGGATGCCCGTGGTTCAAGTTCTGGAGGGTTCTCTGGTGGTAGTCCTATGGTCATCGGTGGCGGTGGTATGGGATGTCTCGGTATTATCGTAATGATTATATTTGTCTTAATGGGAGGCAATCTTAATGATTTAGGTAGTATGATGGGTGGCCAGGAATCACAACAGCAAACACAAAATCAGCAAAATGATAACGGTAATAATGATGTATTTGATACAGGTAATGTTAAAACGGATGCAGGCAATGATGGTACTGCTACTCAGAAATCATTAGATGAAAGAGGACAGTTTGCATCAGTTGTACTTAAAGATACAGAAGACGTTTGGCATGAAATCTTCAAGAAATATGATAAAACGTATACAGAACCTAAACTTGTTCTTTATTCAGATGGTGTACGTTCTGGGTGTGGTCAGGCAAGTTCACAGATGGGACCTTTTTATTGTCCTGTAGATCAGAAAGTTTATATCGATTTATCATTTATGGACGAGTTAGATAAGAAGTTCAATGCACCTGGTGACTTTGCAATGGCATATGTTATTGCACATGAAGTAGGACATCACGTTCAGAACGAACTCGGTATATTACCGAAGTTTCATCAGTTGAGAAATCAATTATCAGAGAAAGAATATAATAAGTATTCTGTTGCTGTTGAATTGCAGGCTGATTACTTTGCAGGTGTATATGCAAAACATGCACAGGAAATGGGTTACACTGACGAAGGCGATTTAGAAGAAGCGATTAAGGCTGCTCACGCTGTTGGTGATGATACGATTCAGGAGAATGCTTTAGGTCGAGCAAATCCTGATACGTTTACACACGGTTCGAGCCAGGAGCGTATGGAATGGTTTAAACGCGGTTATGAAGCTGGAGACTTCAGTCAAGGTAATACATTTAAAGCACGTGGTTTAGAATTTTAAACAAAAATTAGAGACTTGAGACAGGTGATATATGCATTTGTTTCAGTCTCTTTTTTAGGAGGACGTATGAAGACACTTATATATAACGGCACAATTTATTCGATGCGAACGGAACGTGAAACGTTTGATGCAATAGTAATTACCGATAATAAAATTTCAGAGTGTATAAACGTCGAGGTTAACCTAGCACTTTATGACCATGTTATCGATTTGAAAGGCGCAGTGCTTTTTCCGGGATTTGTAGATACGCATACACATCTTGTCGGAACTGGTATGGCGCTTACGAGTATATCCTTTAAAGGTGAAACATCGGCGCAATCGGTATTAGACGTCATTTGTGAAGCAACGAAAGCAATGGATGATGATCAGTTTCTAATATGTGAAGGACTGGACGATAACAAATTAGATAGAAAGTTAACGATCAATGATATTGAACGCGTTACACATAAGAAAGTGATAATTAAACGTGTTTGTCGTCATGCAGCACTCGTAAGTCGTGCCGTATTTAATCATTTTAATATAACTGATAATACGCGTGATATCAGCGGTGGGAAGTATGAACGTGAAGATGGTAAGCTTAATGGCTGGGTGCACGATAATGCAATGGAAGCAATCCTTTCGGTAGCATCAAAAACAGATGAATCCACTATTACGCAAGCTGTCGATAAGGCTGTAACAGCATTTCGCTCTGTTGGATTAACGGGTGTTCATACAGAAGATTTAGCTTATTATGATGACTTTAAAGATGTGCTGCAAGCGTATAAAAACGTTATTCATAAACAAAATCCATTCAGGCTTAATATATTAAGACATACTGATGTAATTGAAGAAGTGCTCGATACTGATTTTGAATATAATGAATACTTCCGCCCGGATGCGATGAAGTTTTATGCGGATGGCGCGCTTGGGGGACGTACTGCACTGATGCGAGAGCCATATACAGATGATCCGTCAACAAGTGGCTTAGCCATTTATACGAAGTCTGAACTTGAAGCGAAAGTAAAGTATGCAAGAGAACAAGACATACCTATTGCAGTGCATATGATTGGAGATAAAGCAGTTGAAATGGTGTTAGATGCAATTGAAGCTTACCCGATAAAAAATGGTCGCGATAGACTTATTCATGTGAGTTTCTTAAGTGAAGATTTAATTTCGAGAATGAAGCAGTTACCTGTCATATGTGATATACAGCCGATGTTTGTCGCATCGGATTTCCCATGGGCAATTGCGCGTGTCGGCCATGAACGCGTGCGATATAGTTATCCGTGGCACTCATTACTTAGTGCTGGAATTATTTGTGGTGGTGGTTCTGATAGTCCAATCGAAACATACAATCCGATGTATGGTATTTATGCTGCTGTAGCAAGACAATCTCCTGATGATACACAAGGTTATAATATGGAAGAAGCGTTATCCGTATATGATGCCATCAGATTATATACGACAGAAGTGGCGAAAGTTGCACGTAATGAGGATACTTACGGAACGATTGAAGTTGGGAAGCATGCCGACTTTACGATTCTGAAACAAGATCCTTTCAAAGTTAAAACAGAAAAGCTTTACGAAATCGAAACATCATGTACAATGATTGATGGGAAGATTGTATATCAGTGCGAAGGATGATGGGACATGAAGTTTAAAAAAACGAATATATCATGGATACCATTATTATTTGTATTATCGGTCGTAATAATATCAGGGATAGCATTTTTAATGATGGTGTTTTTCGGTATGTATGGATTGAGCCGACTGCTTATTTATTATAGGCTCGCTGAGTTTACATACAATGAAACTGTAATGGATAATATATTTTATTATGGGTCGTATTTAGTGATGGGGTACGCTGTCCTTTTTATTATTGAATATATTATGGATGAACTAAAACGCATGTCATCTAATAATAAGTTTTTCCAGGGCTGGTATTTCCATCTCATAACTGTAAGTGTATCGACACTCGTTTTTTATTTCGGCGTACACATTAACTATATGCACATTAAAATAAACTTTATTGTCATACTCGTCATTATTAGTGCGCTCTATTATTTAACAGAAGTGTTCTATCCGGATAGTGAAGATTTAAATAAAGATAATGAATAAAAAGTGGCACGAGAAATTACTCGTGCCACTTTTTATTCACTTTCGCAATAGACGGATACACTACCAGCATTCACTTTGAATAATCCATTACCGTCTTCATCTATAATGATTTCATCTTCACGTGTATTCGTATAGTCATACCAAACTTGTCCGGCACGTGATTTGCCGACATGCATTTGTTTTTCAGCCTCAGTTTCACTCGTATTAATAATGACAACACACCCCGTTTTATTACCTTCGCCGCGTCTGACGAAACCGATGACGTTCGGGTGATCGAAGTAATCGTCCTGGTCACCACAAGCCTTATGCTGACGAACGTATAAGAGTGGGTCGATTGCTGCTTGTTTACCTTCTACTGGTATATCTCCTCCGATACCATAATAATCACCGTAGAAGATGCAAGGATAACCGTCTTTACGCAGTAAAATTAACGCATATGCACTTTGTTTAAACCAGTCTTTTACGAAAGATTCTAATGCTTCACCTGGTTGAGAATCGTGATTATCTACAAATGTTACTGCAATTTCCGGATGTTCAGCCACAATTGTATCATCGAATATTGTGCGCATATCATAAGCACTTCCTGCTTCAGAGGCAGCCTTAAAGTTAAAGTGAAGCTTTACATCGAATAGATCAGAGTTGTAACCTGCTTCTTCAAGAAACTGCTCATTTGCACCTAAATCAGCATTCCAGTATTCTCCAAGAAAATAAAAGTCGTCACCGGCATGCGCGCGCATCGCCTCGCTGAATTCTTTAATGAAATAACTTTCAATATGTTTAACAGCATCCATGCGCATACCGTCAATTTTCAAAGTGTCGATAAACCATTTTCCCCATTCAATTGTATGTTGGCGTACATCAGGATGTTGATAGTCAACGTTCGTAAACATTAAGTAATCGAAATTTCCTTTTTCATCATCAACATTTTCGTTCCAGTCTTTATGTTCACCTAATATTTTAAATATGCCGGTACGACCGGTTTTATGGTCGTAATCTGTACCGTTAAAGTGTGTATGATTCCATTTGAAGTCACTGTATTTATTATTGCGTACTGAGAAGTCAAACTTCGTAAATGCTTCGATATCGAAAGGTTCTGATATTATGTTGTTTCTGTCAGATGGGTCCACTTCTACAACTTTTACTGTTTCAGCTTCATCAGCACCTGCTTTATGATTAATGACAACATCTGCATATACTTTCAGGCCATGATTGTGACACGCCTGAATTGCAGCGATTAATTCTTCTTTCGTACCATACTTTGTTCTGACCTGTCCTTTTTGATCGAATTCTCCTAAGTCATATAAGTCATAAACGCTGTAACCTGTATTCATTACATGATCTGCTTTACATGCAGGTGGGAGCCATACTGCATCGATGCCTTTTTCTTTTAAATGTGGTGCGTCTTCCTTTAATCTATTCCAGTGATTACCATCGCCGTTTGCGTGCCATTCGAAGTACTGCATCATCGTAAAATGTTGTGTCATATTAAGCTCCTTATTGTATTATATTTATTCTTTTTATATACCCGTTTTATTATGAATACATCATCACAATATTAATTAAAGTAATTTCTTTTATACAAAGGCAGTTCTTTTTGATAAACTAAACATATTAGAATGTGAAGGAGCGTTTAAATTGTTAACTAAAGAACAAGTAGTAGAAATTATTGGTCAATTAGAAGATCCGGTAGTAAATGTCCCACTTTCTGAGACGAACGGGATCAAAGAAGTAAGCATTAAAGAAGAAAAAGAACATGTATCTGTTAAAGTAATGATTGCAAAGCTTGGTGGACAACCACAACTTGATTTACAAATGAAGATTGTTGAGAAGTTAAAAGAAAACGGTGCAAAAACGGTAGGTATTCGTTTTGAAGAGATGGACGAAGCGATGCTTGAACAATTCCGCGGGGTTTCTACTTCTGAAATTGAAAAACATGTCGATCCGAATAATAACGTAACATTTATTTCGATAGCATCTGGTAAAGGCGGCGTTGGGAAGTCTACAGTATCTGTAAACTTAGCAGTAGCACTTGCAAGACTAGGTAAGCGCGTTGGATTAGTCGATGCGGATATTTATGGTTTCAGTGTACCTGATATGATGGGGATTTCTGAACGACCTGAAATCGATGGGGAACGTGTAATTCCTGTATCACGATTTGGAGTTAAAGTAATTTCAATGGCGTTTTTCGTTGAGGAGAACACACCTGTCATTTGGCGTGGACCGATGCTTGGTAAAATGATCAACAACTTCTTCCAGGAAGTGAACTGGGGCGAACTGGATTATATTTTACTTGATTTACCGCCGGGCACAGGGGATGTTGCGTTAGATGTGCATACGATGTTACCGAAAAGTAAAGAAATTATCGTCACAACGCCACATCCGACAGCAGCATTTGTAGCGTCAAGAGCGGGTGCGATGGCATTGCATACTGATCATGAAATTCTTGGTGTTGTTGAGAATATGAGTTACTTTGAAAGTAAAGAAACAGGAAACAAAGAATATGTCTTCGGTCAAGGTGGGGGACAGAAGTTAGCAGAAGAGTTAAACACAGAACTTTTAGGACAGCTTCCTTTATCTCAACCTGATTGGAACGACGAAGATTTCGCGCCATCAGTATATCAGGAAGATCATCCACTTGGTATTATTTATCAGCAGATGGCACAAAAAGTTATCGACAAAACAAAATAATATAAAGAGGTATTCGGCGTGACATTAAAAAATTTAGGGAAGTTTTATGGCATCACGTTATTAATCGGGTTAGTAGTAACGGTGATAGTAAGTTTAGTTTTTGGTTACGACAAATTAACAGTATATCTTGTTAGAGGTGAGTACGGAGAGTTTCTTGCAGCACTCATCTGGTTTATGGGGTACGGACTTCTTATTGCATCTATTAGCCAACTTGCGTTTTTTGCATATTTATTTATACATCAGATGGGGCAAGGTATCTTTAAAGGTGGATGGAATGCAATACAAGTTGTTATCATTTTATTTGCAGTCATTGACCTTGTATATTTCAGATATTTAAGGTTCGGTCAAAAAGATGGCGACATATTAAAGTTTATTTGGATACCGATATTAATTGTATTATTCGGTATAATCGTCAGTCTGTATAAGAATAAGCTAACAGGTAAAAACGTATTTATACCTGCAATGTTCTTTATGGTTGTGATGACGACAGTTGAACTGATTCCATTTCTTAAAGTTAAAGATATGATGTGGTTATACTGCACGATATTCGCATTACTATTATGTAATGCATTCCAACTACTGTCTTTACCGAAGTACAATAAAGCATCGTATGAAGAGCGTAAAGCGCGTAAGATTGCACGAGGTACATGGGTAGAAGAACCCGTACAGACGAAAGTGAAGAACACGAAAGTAGTAAGTAAGAAGAAAAAAAGAAAGTAATACTATGACCTGGCTCAGCTCGAGTTAGGTCATTTGTCATTATGGAAAGAGGTTAACTATGAAGAGAGGTTTAATTAGTGCGCTCGTTATCATTATGTTCATGAGTGCGATAGAAACGTCCATCGTCTCACTTGCAACACCTGCAATCGGTAAAGATTTAGGTGTTCATGAGTCACTCGCATTAATCTTTACAAGTTATATGATTGCAATTGTTATCATAACACCGCTCGTCGGTGAAATTATGAAGCGTCTCGGTTCGAAGTATACGATGCTTGCAGGTATTACAGTTTTTATTATCGGAAGTATGCTATCAGGTGCATCGTTTACGTTTCCAATGCTCGTTGCATCCAGATTGATACAAGGGTTTGGTGCAGGCATTATGATGACAATGGGGAGCATTATTCCTAAAATTGCATTTGAAATTCCGTATCGTTATAAAGTGATGGGAATTGTCGGAAGTGTATGGGGGATTTCCAGCATCGTTGGCCCATTGCTTGGCGGACTAATATTAACTTATTTGAAGTGGAGTTTTCTATTCTATATCAATGTACCGGTTGCAATTATCGCAATCGTACTCGTATTAAAGTTCTTTAAATTTGATGAGCAACCATCAAAATCGAAGCTCGATGTTAAAGGACTGGCTTTATTTTATGCATTTTTATCATGCTTAATTGTGGGCTTTGCACTTGGAAGTACATTAAGCATTGCCATATATGTCGCTGCGCTCATACTTTTATATTTATTTATCAAGTTAGAATTTAAAGTAGCAGCACCATTTATACCTGTTCGTTCTTTCAATAAGAAGATTGGGATAACGATGGGGACGGATATGATATATGCAATGATGCTGATGGGCACAAATATTTTCCTGCCATTTTATTTGCAGACCGAAAAAGGACTGACACCGCTTATGAGTGGTTTGACAACCTTTTCAATATCCGTTTTCTGGCTGACGTCTACATTTATACTGAAACATGTTGAGCGAAAGCTTTCTGTCAAACAAGTATATCAACTGAGTTTCCTCTATATGATTGTTGGTGGATCAATTATATTACTGACTGAAAGTGTCATCGCAGTGACGATAGGGTGTATATTCCTTGGATTAAGTTATGGTACAGTATTTACGAAAAATGTTGTAACCATCCAGGAGAGTGCAGCACCTCAAGAACTTGGCAGCATGATGAGTGCGTATAGTTTACTTAAATTTATAGGGTCTACAACGGGATCTGTCGTTATGTCATTCGTTTATTATAGTAATGTCCTTTCGAATATCCATAACAACATGGCAGTTATGGTAATCATTGCGATAATACTAATCATTATTTATCAGATGATTTATAGAGGTAAAGTAGTTCGATAAGCATATCATATGCTTATCGAATTTTTGTTTTCAAATTATAATAAAAAAGTTTAATAAAAATCAAATAAAGTGTTGACTTAAATATTGCAACTTGTTAAGATATAAAAGTCGCAAAAATAAGTGACGCCAACAATTAAACGTTTGAAAAACAAACTTGAAAAAGTGTAAAAAATGCTATTGAAATTTTGTTCTCAAACATTTAATATTAATTGAGTAAGAACGACGCACAAACATTTCAAATAAGAAATCGTGAGTGTAAAACTTCTTCAAAATAAAGCTTGCAAACAAGAATGAAACGTGTTAAAATTTTATCTTGTAGCAACAAAAATGAACATTGAAAACTGAATGACAATATGTCAACGTTAATTCCAATAATTTGAGTGATTAAGTTCACTCCCAAGACTGATTGCCTCAAGCAATCAAAGAGCTTTATCAAGCAATCTATTATGGAGAGTTTGATCCTGGCTCAGGATGAACGCTGGCGGCGTGCCTAATACATGCAAGTCGAGCGAACTAACGAGAGTGCTTGCACTCTCTGACGTTAGCGGCGGACGGGTGAGTAACACGTGGGTAACCTACCTATAAGACTGGGATAACTTCGGGAAACCGGAGCTAATACCGGATAATATTTAGCTTCGCATGAAGCAATAGTGAAAGGCGGTTTTGCTGTCACTTATAGATGGACCCGCGGTGTATTAGCTAGTTGGTGAGGTAACGGCTCACCAAGGCAACGATACATAGCCGACCTGAGAGGGTGATCGGCCACACTGGGACTGAGACACGGCCCAGACTCCTACGGGAGGCAGCAGTAGGGAATCTTCCGCAATGGACGAAAGTCTGACGGAGCAACGCCGCGTGAGTGAAGAAGGTTTTCGGATCGTAAAACTCTGTTGTAAGGGAAGAACAAGTACGTTAGTAACTGAACGTACCTTGACGGTACCTTACCAGAAAGCCACGGCTAACTACGTGCCAGCAGCCGCGGTAATACGTAGGTGGCAAGCGTTATCCGGAATTATTGGGCGTAAAGCGCGCGTAGGCGGTTTCTTAAGTCTGATGTGAAAGCCCCCGGCTCAACCGGGGAGGGTCATTGGAAACTGGGAAACTTGAGTGCAGAAGAGGAGAGTGGAATTCCATGTGTAGCGGTGAAATGCGCAGAGATATGGAGGAACACCAGTGGCGAAGGCGGCTCTCTGGTCTGTAACTGACGCTGAGGTGCGAAAGCGTGGGGATCAAACAGGATTAGATACCCTGGTAGTCCACGCCGTAAACGATGAGTGCTAAGTGTTGGGGGGTTTCCGCCCCTCAGTGCTGCAGCTAACGCATTAAGCACTCCGCCTGGGGAGTACGGTCGCAAGACTGAAACTCAAAGGAATTGACGGGGACCCGCACAAGCGGTGGAGCATGTGGTTTAATTCGAAGCAACGCGAAGAACCTTACCAAATCTTGACATCCTTTGACAACTCTAGAGATAGAGCTTTCCCCTTCGGGGGACAAAGTGACAGGTGGTGCATGGTTGTCGTCAGCTCGTGTCGTGAGATGTTGGGTTAAGTCCCGCAACGAGCGCAACCCTTATCTTTAGTTGCCATCATTAAGTTGGGCACTCTAGAGAGACTGCCGGTGATAAACCGGAGGAAGGTGGGGATGACGTCAAATCATCATGCCCCTTATGATTTGGGCTACACACGTGCTACAATGGATGGTACAAAGGGCAGCAAAACCGCGAGGTCAAGCAAATCCCATAAAACCATTCTCAGTTCGGATTGTAGTCTGCAACTCGACTACATGAAGCTGGAATCGCTAGTAATCGTAGATCAGCATGCTACGGTGAATACGTTCCCGGGTCTTGTACACACCGCCCGTCACACCACGAGAGTTTGTAACACCCGAAGCCGGTGGAGTAACCTTTTAGGAGCTAGCCGTCGAAGGTGGGACAGATGATTGGGGTGAAGTCGTAACAAGGTAGCCGTATCGGAAGGTGCGGCTGGATCACCTCCTTTCTAAGGATAATACGGAAACAAACCAGTAGGTTTGTAGGAATAACGGAGACATATTGTATTCAGTTTTGAATGTTTATAGATTATAATGGGCCTATAGCTCAGCTGGTTAGAGCGCACGCCTGATAAGCGTGAGGTCGATGGTTCGAGTCCATTTAGGCCCACCATTATAAATATTCATATCAATTTAATTACCTATTATGGGGGCTTAGCTCAGCTGGGAGAGCGCCTGCTTTGCACGCAGGAGGTCAGCGGTTCGATCCCGCTAGTCTCCACCATTAATTTTGTACTTTGAAAACTAGATAAAGTAAGAAGATATAAAAAGATTTTACCAAGCAAAACCGAGTGAGTTCATATTTGAATTCTTGAAAAAATCGCGCGTCTGCATAATGCAGACATCACAATATTAATAACAGATTAAGTTATTAAGGGCGCACGGTGGATGCCTTGGCACTAGAAGCCGAAGAAGGACGTTACTAACGACGATATGCTTTGGGGAGCTGTAAGTAAGCTTTGATCCAGAGATTTCCGAATGGGGAAACCCAGCATGAGTTATGTCATGTTATCCATATGTGAATACATAGCATATGAGAAGGCACACCCGGAGAACTGAAACATCTAAGTACCCGGAGGAAGAGAAAGAAAATTCGATTCCCTTAGTAGCGGCGAGCGAAACGGGAAGAGCCCAAACCAGAGTGCTTGCACTCTGGGGTTGTAGGACACTCAATACGGAGTTACAAAGGAATAGTTTAGACGAATGATTTTGGAAAAATCAGCCATAGAAGGTAAAGGCCCTGTAGTCGAAAAGTTATTCTCTCCTGAGTGGATCCTGAGTACGGCGGAACACGTGGAATTCCGTCGGAATCCGGGAGGACCATCTCCCAAGGCTAAATACTCTCTAGTGACCGATAGTGAACCAGTACCGTGAGGGAAAGGTGAAAAGCACCCCGGAAGGGGAGTGAAATAGAACCTGAAACCGTGTGCTTACAAGTAGTCAGAGCCCGTTAATGGGTGATGGCGTGCCTTTTGTAGAATGAACCGGCGAGTTACGATTTGATGCAAGGTTAAGCAGTATATGTGGAGCCGTAGCGAAAGCGAGTCTGAATAGGGCGAATGAGTATCAGGTCGTAGACCCGAAACCAGGTGATCTACCCATGTCCAGGTTGAAGTTCAGGTAACACTGAATGGAGGACCGAACCGACTTACGTTGAAAAGTGAGCGGATGAGGTGTGGGTAGCGGAGAAATTCCAATCGAACCTGGAGATAGCTGGTTCTCTCCGAAATAGCTTTAGGGCTAGCCTCGCATGATGATTACTGGAGGTAGAGCACTGTTTGGACTAGGGGCCCCCCTCGGGTTACCGAATTCAGACAAACTCCGAATGCCAGATAATTTAATGCGGGAGTCAGACTGCGGGTGATAAGGTCCGTAGTCGAGAGGGAAACAGCCCAGACCACCAGCTAAGGTCCCAAAATATATGTTAAGTGGAAAAGGATGTGGCGTTGCCCAGACAACTAGGATGTTGGCTTAGAAGCAGCCATCATTTAAAGAGTGCGTAATAGCTCACTAGTCGAGTGACGCTGCGCCGAAAATGTACCGGGGCTAAACATATTACCGAAGCTGTGGATTGTCCTTTGGACAATGGTAGGAGAGCGTTCTAAGGGCGTCGAAGCATGATCGTAAGGACATGTGGAGCGCTTAGAAGTGAGAATGCCGGTGTGAGTAGCGAAAGACGGGTGAGAATCCCGTCCACCGATTGACTAAGGTTTCCAGAGGAAGGCTCGTCCGCTCTGGGTTAGTCGGGACCTAAGCCGAGGCCGAATGGCGTAGGCGATGGACAACAGGTAGATATTCCTGTACCACCTAAGATTGTTTGAACGATGGGGGGACGCAGTAGGATAGGCGAAGCGTACTGTTGGTTATGTACGTCCAAGCACTGAGATTGAGTATTAGGAAAATCCGGTACTCATTAAGATCAAGGTGTGATGGGGAGCGAAATTATAGTAGCGAAGTCGTTGATTTCACACTGCCAAGAAAAGCCTCTAGTTAGAAATTAGGTGCCCGTACCGCAAACCGACACAGGTAGTCAAGATGAGAATTCTAAGGTGAGCGAGCGAACTCTCGTTAAGGAACTCGGCAAAATGACCCCGTAACTTCGGGAGAAGGGGTGCTTTTTAGGGTGCAAGCCTTGAAGAGCCGCAGTGAATAGGCCCAAGCGACTGTTTATCAAAAACACAGGTCTCTGCAAAACCGTAAGGTGAAGTATAGGGGCTGACGCCTGCCCGGTGCTGGAAGGTTAAAAGGAGTGGTTAGCGTATGCGAAGCTACGAATTGAAGCCCCAGTAAACGGCGGCCGTAACTATAACGGTCCTAAGGTAGCGAAATTCCTTGTCGGGTAAGTTCCGACCCGCACGAAAGGCGTAACGATTTGGGCACTGTCTCAACGAGAGACTCGGTGAAATCATAGTACCTGTGAAGATGCAGGTTACCCGCGACAGGACGGAAAGACCCCGTGGAGCTTTACTGTAGCCTGATATTGAAATTCGGCACAGCTTGTACAGGATAGGTAGGAGCCTTTGAAGCGTGAGCGTCAGCTTACGTAGAGGCGCTGGTGGGATACTACCCTGGCTGTGTTGACTTTCTAACCCGCACCACTTATCGTGGTGGGAGACAGTGTCAGGCGGACAGTTTGACTGGGGCGGTCGCCTCCTAAAGAGTAACGGAGGCGCTCAAAGGTTCCCTCAGAATGGTTGGAAATCATTCGCAGAGTGTAAAGGCACAAGGGAGCTTGACTGCGAGACCTACAAGTCGAGCAGGGTCGAAAGACGGACTTAGTGATCCGGTGGTTCCGCATGGAAGGGCCATCGCTCAACGGATAAAAGCTACCCCGGGGATAACAGGCTTATCTCCCCCAAGAGTTCACATCGACGGGGAGGTTTGGCACCTCGATGTCGGCTCATCGCATCCTGGGGCTGTAGTCGGTCCCAAGGGTTGGGCTGTTCGCCCATTAAAGCGGTACGCGAGCTGGGTTCAGAACGTCGTGAGACAGTTCGGTCCCTATCCGTCGTGGGCGTAGGAAATTTGAGAGGAGCTGTCCTTAGTACGAGAGGACCGGGATGGACATACCTCTGGTGTACCAGTTGTCGCGCCAGCGGCATAGCTGGGTAGCTATGTATGGACGGGATAAGTGCTGAAAGCATCTAAGCATGAAGCCCCCCTCAAGATGAGATTTCCCAACTTCGGTTATAAGATCCCTCAAAGATGATGAGGTTAATAGGTTCGAGGTGGAAGTGCAGTAATGTATGGAGCTGACGAATACTAATCGATCGAAGACTTAATCAATTTTAAAGATTTTTTATTCGGAATTGCCGAGTAAAACTTAATATATCTTACTTACTTTATCTAGTTTTGAAAGTATAATTTAAAGGTTGAAACGAGCGTTATGGCCCGTATCATTTTTGATAAATCGAATGAGAATCGCCAGATTCGATTGAGATTTAGAAAATGAATAGGGACAGCGAGTTGAAACTGGATATCATATTCTTTCATTTGTCTGGTGACGATGGCAGAGAGGTCACACCTGTTCCCATACCGAACACAGAAGTTAAGCTCTCTAGCGCCGATGGTAGTTGGTCTTACGATCCGCGAGAGTAGGACGTTGCCGGGCAATATTTATTTATCCACAGTAGCTCAGTGGTAGAGCTATCGGCTGTTAACCGATCGGTCGTAGGTTCGAGTCCTACCTGTGGAGCCATTAGGCCCCTTGGTCAAGCGGTTAAGACACCGCCCTTTCACGGCGGTAACACGGGTTCGAATCCCGTAGGGGTCACCATTTCGGAGGATTAGCTCAGCTGGGAGAGCATCTGCCTTACAAGCAGAGGGTCGGCGGTTCGAGCCCGTCATCCTCCACCATTTTTCTAATAATGAATTAAATATAGCGGAGGGGTAGCGAAGTGGCTAAACGCGGCGGACTGTAAATCCGCTCCTTCGGGTTCGGCAGTTCGAATCTGCCCCCCTCCACCATTTATTGGGCTATAGCCAAGCGGTAAGGCAACGGACTTTGACTCCGTCACTCGTTGGTTCGAATCCAGCTAGCCCAGCCATTTTTAGAGCCATTAGCTCAGTTGGTAGAGCATTTGACTTTTAATCAAAGGGTCAGAGGTTCGAATCCTCTATGGCTCATCTGAAAGCATCCTGTATAGGATGCTTTTTTATTTATATTTTTTTATATAATATATTTATTTAATTTATTAATACTTATGAATACGCTTTCATTATTATACATAAATATCCATTTTATGCATTTATGCATAAAATTATTGAATATTCACTTTGATAACAGTAAAATAATATTATATCCAGATTTCTAAATAGTCTGAATTTTAATTACATTGATTAAAGGGGATACAATAATGAATAAAACTATCGAGATTATTGGTGCGCCAAGTGCATTTGGCCAACGTAAGTTAGGAGTTAACATGGGGCCGGACGCAATGCGTTATGCAGGTTTAGTAGAGCGTATCGAAGCAATTGGACATAAAGTTATCGACAGCGGGAATATAACGGCACCGCCAATCGATATGAAAGTATATAAAAGCGAACAAGATGGCGGTTTACGTAACTTACCTGAAGTGACAGAGTTTTGTGAGACGTTATGTAATACTGTAGATGCATCTGTTAAGAATGGTCATTATCCATTAGTCATCGGTGGGGATCATTCTATCGCAATGGGTACAATTTCTGGTATTGCAAAGCATTATAACAATTTAGGCGTTATTTGGTATGACGCACATGGTGATTTAAACGTTGCAGACTCTTCACCGTCTGGTAATATTCACGGTATGCCACTTCGTGCTTTAATCGGTGACGGTCATGAAGATTTAGTGAATATCGGTGGATATAAAGGAAAAGTTAAAGTAGAGAACATCGTTTTAATCGGTATGCGTGACTTAGATGAGGGTGAGAAAGCATATATTAAAGAAGTAGGGATTAAAACATATACGATGGCTGATATCGACCGTTTAGGTATGAAGACAGTTATTGAAGAAACGTTAGAACATTTAGCGGAATGTGACGGTATTCATTTATCATTAGACGTAGATGCACTGGATCCGAATGAGACGCCTGGAACAGGTACGACAGTGCCGGGTGGTATTACGTATAGAGAAAGTCACTTCGCTTTAGAGATGCTTCATGATAGCGATAAAGTTACATCATTTGAAATCGTTGAAGTAAATCCGTTAATTGATATTAATAATAAAACAGCAGAGCAGGCAGTAGGGCTTACTGGTTCATTATTTGGAGAGAAGTTATTATAATATATGTATAAAGCACTGGTACAAAAGTTCCAGTGCTTTAAAGCATTTTTATAACATAATTACTTAAAGTATTGTACAATGCATACATAGTTCATAGAAAGAGGTAACACAATGAGAAGAACAAGTTCACCGGAATATTTCCATCATGTTGAGCACTTAAAGGAACAAAGTCAATCTAAGCGTACATTATGGATTTCATTATTTATTACGTTATTCTTTACAATTGTTGAAGTTGTAGGGGGGATTTTATCAAACTCTCTTGCATTACTTTCAGATTCGATGCATATGTTAAGTGACGTATTAGCACTTGGTTTATCAATGATTGCAATTTACTTTGCGAGTAAGAAACCAACTTCAAATCATACGTTCGGATTTTTAAGACTTGAAATTATTGCGGCATTTTTAAATGGTTTAGCATTAATCATTATATCAATCGGTATATGTTATGAAGGTATTATGCGTATGATTAATCCTCAAGTTGTAGATGTGAAGTTAATGCTCATCATCTCGACTATCGGATTAATTGTAAATATCGTACTGACAATCGTATTAATGCGTTCATTAAAAGGTGAAGACAATATTAACGTACAAAGTGCATTATGGCATTTTATCGGGGACTTATTAAACTCGGTAGGCGTTATCGTTGCTGTCGCAATTATATACTTCACTGGCTGGACATTAATTGACCCAATATTAAGCATTTTAATTTCGATTATTATATTCCGCGGCGGATATAAGATTGTTCGCAATGCATGGGTAATCTTAATGGAACGCGTACCAGAAGGGTATAATTCTGATGAGATTATTGCCGATATTAAAGCGTTTGACGGTGTTATAGACGTACATGAGTTCCATTTATGGGCAATTACAACAGAACATAACTCAATTACTGCACACGTTGTTGTAGATACGTTAGATGGGGTACGTAATTACGAACTCATTAATAAAATCAGCAAAATGTTAGAAGAGAAGTATAAACTTGCTCATAGTACGTTACAAATTGAACATTTACAGAAAAATAATCTAGATGACCCATACTTTGATAATATTAAAAAAGAAGTAGAGTAAGCACGACTTACTCTACTTCTTTTTTGATTGTGACGATATAGTTCGTATCTCCATTTTTATTAGAAGCTTTTTTAATGTATTTTTTGAGTTCCTTTTTAAATTCTGTGTAAGATGCAGCATCAATTTGTAACTTATAAGTTGTTTCCTTTTTTTGTTTCACTGTAGATTGATTAAACTTAAGCAGTTCAGGTGAAGGCATAAGCTCACGTGCTACAGGTGCATAGAACTTCTGTATAATGCTATGTTTCTGTTCAGTTTTAACGATTTCAATAATACCGTTCTTTTCAAGTTCTGATAAGTGGTAATGAATTTTAGCGCGCGGAATTTCAAGTTCATCAGCGATTTGTTGTCCGGTCTTCGGTTCAGTAGACATAAGTTCTAATAATTTAATACGAAATGGGTCACTAACACACTTAAGCTGTGGCAAATTATTGATCATTAACGTCTCTAACATGAGCTTGCTCCTTTTCTTTTGAGGTTGATATTTTTATTTAAGTATATTTTATCATCAAATAGTTACGATTTATCAATAATACAGTAAAATTTACATAGTCTTAATAGATTGTTTACATTAAATAATTTATACTTATAAACGAACGTAACAAGGAGGGGTATTTGTGATTGGTCAAAGAATAAAAGCTTTAAGAAATGAAGCGAATTTGACACAGCAAGAATTGGCAGACGGTATTATATCTAGAACATATTTGAGCTTAATTGAGAAGAATTCAGTTTATCCATCTATGAATGTGCTGAAGAAGTTAAGTGAACGCCTCAACTGTACACTTGAAGATTTCACATTGGAAGACAACGATCGCAGTATTAGTCTGTTAAATGTAAAACGTGAAATTAAGTGGGCAGAAAATCAAGTGATTGTCGGAAACTTTGCTAAGTTAGAATCATTTTTAGAACAGCGTTATGACACATTGGATACATTATCTAAAGAAGAACGTGCAATTGCACTATGGGTTAAGGCAAGTTTTCTATTTAATGAAGAAAAGTATAAAGATGCGGAACAAGTTGTGCTAAAATCAATTGCGCTTGCTAAAGGATTTAAAGATGTTACTTTAAAATTACGTTGTCTGGAACTTCTAGGTAAGATTTCTTTTAATAAAGGTGAGAAAGATAAAGCAATACATCATTTAAATAAGGCGAATAAAATTGCAATATTAGAGAATATTTTTAGCACTGAGAGAGTGTCGATACTTACAAGCTTAGCACAATATTATTCTCGTATAGGTGAGTTTTACGTAGCGATTAATTTAAGTAATGAAGCGCTGGATTATAACAAGAAACTTAAAATACATTATAAATCGATTGAGCTTGAAAATATATTAGGACGTTCATATCGCGCGCTTGGAAAGCTTGATGAAGCAGAGCATCATTTTAAACGTGCTGTAATGCATTGTGAGTTATCTGAAATTAATTTTGATTATGTAGGAAGTATTAGTAACGTAGCACTGCTGTTAAATACACGAGGTCTTTATGATGAAGCATATCAAGAAATCCTTAAGGCGAATGAAGTGCTTGATAAATATCAGTTTAAACATCCATTCTCAAAGTATATTCGCCTTCATTTAGCAGAAATATTAATCAATAAAGATAAGTTTGAAGAAGCGGCTGAAGTGTTAGAACAATACGCTGACCAGGATGATACAGGATATGGTTATGAATTACTCGGAGATATTGAATACAAAATAGGAGCGTATGAAAAGGCTATTGAGTAGTATGAGCAATCATTAACTTGTGAAGATCTGCCGTTTTATTCCATAGATATATTAAAGAAAATATCAAGCATATATGAGTTGCAAGGAAACTTCGAAAAATCGAATGAATATTTGAAAAAATGCATTGAAATATACAAGGAAATTGCACCAGACATGATATAATATAGATTAGTATAATTATGGAGGAGATACAATGCAGTTGACGCATGTTTTTGATAACTTAAACACGATTAAAGTTATCACTGGCATCATCGACCTCTTAATTGTATGGTACGTAATTTACCTGATTATCAATGCGATTAAAGGTACGAAAGCGATACAATTATTAAAAGGTATCTTCTTTATTCTGATTGGTAAATTAATCAGTGATTCTTTAGGATTAACGACAACTTCTAAGATATTTGATATGGTAATTGATTGGGGATTCCTGGCAATTATCGTTATTTTTCAGCCAGAATTAAGAAGAGCACTTGAGCAGTTAGGTCGAGGAAGTTTATTTAAACGTAATGCCGCAAATTTAA
Source organism: Macrococcus armenti (assembly GCF_020097135.1). Lineage (NCBI taxonomy): Bacteria > Bacillati > Bacillota > Bacilli > Caryophanales > Staphylococcaceae > Macrococcus > Macrococcus armenti. Next base: position 365,975 of record NZ_CP083608.1, read on the forward strand.
AAGTAAGTCAGGCGAAATTGACAGATGCAATGGTGAAATCTATTCAATATATGGCAAAGCGCCGCATCGGTGCTTTAATTGTATTTGAGAAAGAAACAGGATTGCAAGATTACATAGAAACCGGTATCCCGATATATGCAGATATTTCATCGGAACTGATGATTAATATTTTCATTCCTAATACACCACTACACGATGGTGCGATGATTATCCGTGGCGACAAAATTGCTGTTGCAGCGAGTTATCTGCCATTATCAGATAGCGCTAAAATACAGAAGAGCTTAGGAACAAGACATCGTGCAGCAGTTGGTATTTCTGAAGTATCTGACGCATTCACGGTCGTAGTATCTGAAGAAACAGGAGATATTTCTGTTACGTATAATGGGAGATTACGAAAAGATGTTTCTCTTGAAGTGCTTGAGGCATTGTTGACAGAACATTGGTTTAATACGAACACATCTAAGAAAGGTGTGATGAAATAATGCTGGAAAGTAAATGGGGACTAAGATTAATTGCTTTTTTACTTGCCCTTGGAATTTTTCTACAAGTAAATAATGTGTTTGAAGTGTTTGGTAACGATCAATTCAGTCAGACACAGCAAACTGTAATTACAGATGTGCCAGTGAATGTGATATATGATGATAAAAATCTGTACTTATCCGGGGCACCGAAAACAGTAAACGTGAAGATTAGTGGACCACAATCTATCGTTAAGAAAACGCAGAGCTTAATGGATTTCACAGTAGAACTGGATTTATCGAACTCGAAAGTTGGGGACTATAAGAAAGACTTTAAAGTTACCGGCATCTCAGATAAATTAAAGTATGAAGTAATGCCTAAATCTGCAACGCTTTCTTTATCTGAGAAGATTCAGGAAACGAGAAAGGTAGAAGCGGAAATCAGTTCTTCACGTATTGCTGCTGGATATGAACTTGTCGGTCAGGAAGTGGACCCTTCACAAGTAACGATTACTGGTGGTGAAGATGAGATTAATAAGATCGCTTATGTTAAAGCGACATTATCTGATTCTGAGAAATTAACACAAACTACAACTTCTCAGGCAGAAGTAAACGTGTTTGATGCAAGTCTAAATAAATTAGATGTTACTGTTAAACCAAGTAAAGTGAAAGTGAATACGAAAGTAATTCCGACATCTAAAACAGTAAATATTGAACCGAACACGAAAGGCACATTACCTTCGGGGCTTAAATTAAAGTCTGTGGAATTATCAGAAGATCAAGTTGAACTCTTCGGTAAGCGTTCAGTATTAGATGGTATCGGCAGTTTAACGATTGATGTTGATTTATCTAAAGTTACTGAAAGTACGACAATTAAGCAGAAGTTGTCATTACCGAAAGATGTTACGAGTTCAAAACCAGAAACAATCGAAATTAAAATTGAAGTTACTAAAAACTAAAGGAGATTTATTATGGGCAAATATTTTGGAACAGACGGAGTTAGAGGGGTAGCAAATAGCGAATTAACACCTGAACTTGCATTTAAATTAGGTCGCTTTGGCGGTTATGTGCTTGCGCACGGTGGTTCAGAGAAACCTACTGTTGTTGTAGGACGTGATACGCGTATTTCAGGTATTATGTTAGAATCAGCGCTTGTAGCAGGCCTTCTATCAACTGGAGCAGAAGTAATGCGTTTAGGCGTTATTACGACACCAGGGGTAGCTTATTTAACACGTGAGATGAATGCGCAGGCTGGTGTTATGATTTCAGCAAGTCATAATCCAGTTCAAGATAATGGTATTAAGTTTTTCGGAGCAGATGGATTTAAATTAAGCGATGCACAGGAAGCGGAAATTGAAGCATTATTAGATGCAGAAGAAGATACGTTACCACGTCCAGTAGGTGTAGAATTAGGACATACATCTGATTACTTCGAGGGCGGACATAGATATTTAAGTTACTTAAAATCAACAATTGAAGGTGATCTTGAAGGACTTAAAATCGCGCTAGATGGTGCGCATGGTTCTACTTATTCATTAGCACCATACTTATTTGGTGATCTTGAAGCGGATACAGTAACAATCGGATGTAACCCGGATGGCAATAATATTAACGATGGTGTTGGATCAACACACCCTGAAAAGTTAGCTGAGCTTGTACTAGAAAGCGAAAGCGACTTTGGACTTGCATTTGACGGAGATGGAGACCGTATTATTGCGGTTGACGAAAAAGGTCAGATCGTTGATGGAGACCAAATTATGTTTATTTTGGCGCAAGATATGGATGCTCAAGGTGCACTTAAAGATCATATGGTTGTATCGACTGTTATGAGTAACTTAGGTTTTTATAAAGGGTTAGAAGCGTTGAATATTAAATCAGATAAAACGAAAGTCGGCGACCGATATGTTGTTGAAGAAATGCGCCGTGGTTCGTATAACTTAGGTGGAGAACAGTCAGGTCACATCGTTATGATGGATTACAACACGACAGGTGATGGCTTATTAACAGGTATTCATTTAGCGAGTATTGTAAAACGTTCAGGTAAGACATTAAGTGAACTTGCTGGACAAATGACGAAGTATCCACAACGATTAGTAAATATTAAAGTATCTGATAAACATGCAGTAGAAGAGAATTCACATGTAGCTGCTGTAATTCAGGAAGTAGAAGCAGAGATGAATGGTGAAGGACGCGTATTAGTTCGACCTTCAGGAACAGAACCATTAGTACGTGTAATGGTTGAAGCAAAGAGTGATGAAGATGCAGAACGCTTCGTTAACAAAATTGCTGATGTTGTAAGAGAACATATGGGATTATAATATAAAGCACTGAAGAATAAATCATTCTTCAGTGCTTTTTTTGTCACGCGCGGATGTGTGAGTGGACAAAATGATAAACTATTATAAAATTACTTTACTAAATTTTGAAAGGATGTGAGATAATATAAAAAAAGAAAAAGGAGAACAAATATGAAGAAACATTTGCTACCGACTATTACAGTCACATTACTACTCGGTGCTTGTGGGGAAGAACAAAAAGATGGTGAAGATAAAAGTGCATCTGAAATTGCTTCGTCATCTACAGAATCTACAAAAAATAAAGAAATGAAACAAAAAACGTCTCACAAAGAGAAGACAACAACAGAAGAGAAGGACGAAACGAAAAAAAATGAAAGCAATGATAACAACAGTGAAGGTGCAAACAATTCTAGCGTACAAGAAGATGTTATATATCAATTTACACAAGAACAAATGACAGCGATGGAAAAAGAATTTCTTGATTGGGCAGACGAAAGAGCGAAGACAGCAGGATTAGCAGTATCTAATTATTACTTTACTCATGGAGCAGGAGGCTTCGGAGATTGGTTTGCCCGAAGTGAAGATGGCGATATACAAGTTCAAAACCTGGATAACCCAGGACCAGCAGGATTTAAGATTAGAGCCATTGGTGGTGTTGTATTCTATACTTCTAAGGCAGGCATAGTAGGTCAAACTGAAGAAGTGAATAAAGCTATTACAGCAGAAGGGTATTCACGCCATTCAGATTTAAATGAGGATATCCATAAATACATCCTTGCAGATAATGGAAAAGTATATGAGTTAATTAAACCGGCAACAAAAATGAGTTTCACGACTGGTTTTGGTGAATATAGCGACTCTGGTACAAGAGAAGGAGCATATATGCCGAATGAAGAGTTTTTAGTATCTAAAGATACTGCAGCACAGCAGAAATGGCAGAAAATATTAAATAAATATAAGCCAAATGCAGAAAAAATCAGCACAAAGCCTGAACAAAGTAATACAACAGCTAATGGTAAATATTCATTTATTAATGATAAAAATGAGATTGACTTCAGTGATCCTACGTTTAGACAATATTATTTCTTTGAATCACATCATGAAGAAGCGTTTGGTGTACGTGTAGGAATGACTGAAAAGCAAGTAAAAGATATTTTAGGTGCACCGACAGGAGAAACAGTTTTAAGTGGTCAAGGTGCTGTATCTGCAAAGCTATATGGAGATATTGCAGTTGCGTATTTTAATAATGTTGTGAATACGATTGTGGTACATCCACAGCGTAAAATTACAGAAACAGAGGCGTTACGTTATTTCCCTAACCCAACAATGAATAATTTAGAGCGTATTCGTAATGGTGAGGCGAAAACAGGACCTGAAATGTATCCGTTCTTCTTATACGATGGCAATCATGGGAATGGTTATCAAATCGTCGTTGACTTTGATGACGCAGGAAATATTAAAGAAATTAGAAATCAAAAAGAAGTTATTAAACCGATTCAACGTTAAGTAAACTTTTAAAAATTATTTAAACCATTGGAAGTTGTATAAATCCAATGGTTTAATTTTATATCATTTTCATTAATGCATACAAGTTTGTTATACATTGATACATGAGAGAATACACTTGTATAAACAGACGGCTATATAGTACAATAGTCTAAGTTTAGTAAACTATTTCATTCGAAAAGGAGGATCGTAACAACTGAATATACAGCGCCAGAACAGGAAACTGTTGACGAGGACGGATGGTTATCGAATTTTCGGCGGATGCCATCCCGGATGAAGCGATTCGACAGCTGATGAACAAACCATGTGGGCAACTGCATGAACAAAACACATCAGCACCGCATAATAAAACTACTAAACAAATTAAAGTTTGAATTGGAATTAGCAGGAGGAAATTATTATGTGTGGTATCGTAGGTTATATTGGAACAGAGGATGCAAAAGAGATCCTATTAAAAGGTTTAGAAAAATTAGAATATCGTGGTTACGATTCAGCGGGTATCGCTGTACGTAACGGTGAAGATGTTCGTGTATATAAAGAAAAAGGACGTATTGCTGAATTACGTAAAATGGTTGATGATTCTTTTGACACGACAACAGGTATTGGGCATACACGCTGGGCAACGCATGGTGTACCTAACCGTGAAAACTCTCACCCACATCAATCAGAAAGTGGTCGTTTCACTTTAGTGCATAATGGTGTGATTGAGAACTATGAACAGTTAAGAGAAGCGTATTTAACAGGTGTTACTTTCAAATCTGATACGGATACTGAAATTATCGTTCAATTAGTTGAACACTTCTCTAAAGAAGGTTTAGATACTGAAGCGGCATTCGTTGAAGTATTGAAATTATTACACGGTTCATATGCTTTAGGATTATTAGATACAGAAAATCCAGACGTAATTTACGTTGCGAAGAACAAATCACCATTACTTGTAGGTTTAGGAGATGGGTTCAACGTTATCGCATCTGATGCTATGGCGATGTTACAAGTAACAGATACGTATACAGAATTGCACGATGGTGAAATTGTTCTTATAACGAAAGAAAACATCGAGATTAAAGACTTAGAAGGTAACGTTATTACACGTGAACCATATAAAGCAGAAATCGATGCATCTGACATCGAAAAAGGCACTTATGCACATTACATGTTAAAAGAAATTCATGAACAACCTGCAGTAATGCGCCGTATTATTCAGAAGTATCAAGATGATAAAGGGAATTTAACGATTGATAAAGATATCGTAAAAGCAGCACGCGAAGCAGACCGTGTATATATCGTTGCATGTGGTACGTCATATCATGCAGGTCTTGTTGGTAAAGAGTATTTAGAGAAGTGGGCAGGTATTCCTACAGAAGTTCACGTTGCTTCAGAATTTGTATATAACATGCCATTATTATCTAAAAAACCATTATTTATCTTCATTTCACAATCAGGTGAAACTGCAGATAGCCGTGCAGTATTAGTAGCTGTAAAAGAGTTAGGGTATCCTGCACTTACAATTACGAATGTGCCAGGTTCGACGTTATCACGTGAAGCGGATCATACATTAATCTTACATGCTGGACCGGAAATTGCGGTAGCATCGACAAAAGCATACACTGCTCAAATTGCAGTATTGGCAATCTTCGCTCAAGTAGTAGCGGCAGATGCAGGTGTTAAAACAGAAATCGATTTATTACCTGAACTTGCGAAAGTAACTTCAGCAATAACAACAATAGTAGATGACGCGAAGTTAATGGAAGACATTGCCTCTAAGTATTTATCGACAACGCGTAATGCATTCTTCATTGGACGAACTATGGATTTCTATGTTGGTTTAGAAGGTGCTTTAAAACTTAAAGAAATCTCTTACATTCAGGCTGAAGGTTTCGCTGGTGGAGAGCTTAAACACGGAACAATTGCGTTAATTGAAGATGGAGTACCGGTAATCGCACTTGCAACACAAGAAAGTGTAAACTTATCGATACGTGGTAATGTGAAAGAAGTAGTTGCACGTGGAGCACTTCCTTGTATTATATCGATGCGTGGTCTTGAAAAAGAAGGCGATGCATACGTAATCCCAGCGGTTCATGAGATGTTATCACCGCTAGTCTCAGTTGTTACATTACAATTAATTTCATACTACGCTGCTTTACACCGTGGTGCAGATGTTGATAAACCACGTAACTTAGCAAAATCAGTAACAGTAGAATAGGATTTAAATTTTAGAGTGGGACGCTAATTGCGTTTCACTCATTTTTTGTATGTAAATATAGCGGAATATAACATTTGTACAAACTTGTATGTATTTACTAGTCATATATTGTGCGTTTAATTTACAAAATAATTGCAATATAAAGAAATATCATTATATTGCACAAAGTTTAAAAATATTATATTAAAATCTGTTATTTCTTGCTTATATAGTGTTAATTTATATTAATTTGACAAAAATAAAGTAATAAAAAATCTTATCAAATCAATCGGAATTGAAATTTAGAAATTTGTTATAATATAAGTAAATATTGTTAAGAATAGGTGGGAATAAAATGAATACGATAGACATGTATTTAATTGTCGATGATATTAATAAGAAACACCCGGAATTAAAACAAAGTGAGGAGAGTCAGTTGATATTAAGATCTTTAATATATTCAAATTTTGCTTTAGACTCTGTTGAATATATCACCGGCTTATCAAAACCACAAATTCTTTCAGTTTATCAAAAAATCAAATCATCTAATTATGTACAATTTGAAGAGGGTACTTCCGTACAATCTATGACTAAACCTCGTAGCTTTAAAAGAATAGAAATGGTAGATTTTATAAAATCAAGATTAATTAACGATAATCCGACAATTGAATTTGTTAATTTAAAGTATAACGTACTGACGTGCAGAATTGATGAACGCTTCTTTACTGTATATATTAGTACAAGTCGAGACTATGAATTTCTAAAAGATGAGGATCTCGTCAATACGAAACGTGTAACAGCCTGGCATAAAGGTGCTGAAGATATCTTTAATGAGTATGATTACTATGCATTACTCGTTAAAGTAGATCAGCGCTCAACATACAGGACAGATAATGATAAAGATATTGAATATATCTTCTTAAGTAAAAGTGAAATGACAGACTGGATTAAAGAGAAGAATCGAAATCAAAGCGGTATGGTGAACTGTTATGTTCAGTATTTGCAAGATAAGCATACAGGTGAATTACTAAAAGTAACAGATTCAAGAGAGCACCCTGTTATCTCTTTAAAGCAATTTTATCGAAAATCATTAAAAATAAATGAATAAAATAAAGCCGAGACATAGAGGTCTCGGCTTTATTTTATTCGTACGGATTTGAACGATCTACTTCATCACCGTTTTCATCATATTCAATTACTGTTCCGTCTTCATGAACATCAAATGACATTACTGGTTTATCATTATCATCGAATACACCGAAGCCATAACCAAATGTTTTCTTATCTGGCGTTCGGACTTCTCCGTAAAGACTTAAATCAGATATACCGAGATGATCTTCTGCAGCTTTAATCGCTTTTTCTTCTGAATCTATCGTGACTGTATCGCTATTATAGTCACTGCTGTTGTCTTCTGAAGTATTATCAGATGCGCTATCTTTTTCTTCATTTTGTTTTGCGAGTTCATTTGCACGATCTTCTGCAGCTTTCGCACGTTCCTCAGCGGATTTTGCACGGTCTTCTGCTTCTTTTGACTTGTTCTTTTCATCTTCTTTTGAAGTGATATATGCATCAATTTCATCTTCGTCAAACTTTAATGTCACACTGTTATTGCCATCTTCCAGATCTAGGTCATTAATCGTTTCGGTAGGTGTTTTAAAGTTTTTACCATCCACTTCACCTTCAGCGTATACACTGAAAGATTTTCCTTTATATGGACCATATACTTCTTTATTCTTGTTATAATCCACTTCATTATCATTTACGAATACTTGTGTTTCAGATTCATCGAGTTTACCATCGCCTTCGATAGTAATGTTTATAAAGTGTTCATCGAATTCTAATGTTACTTGCGGATCCTGAATTGTGTTAATAATTAATTTTCCTTTTGTCGCTTCACCACTAATAGACTTCTCAGCATCTAATATATATTGTCCGGCTACAAATGAGCCAATTGTAGTAGGATTATCTTTTGAAAGAGATAGTGTATGTGTATTTCCATTAAACTTAAAAGCAATATCTGCATTCTCTTTACTTGTAACTTCTACTTTATGACGTTCTGGCTCAAAATTGTATTTCGGGAAGATACTGAAGTGTTTACCGTTACGCTTCAGAGAAAGGATGTCTTTATCTTTAAGTTTTATCGTAGTATCAGATTTTGATTTTGCAGCGCTATGAAGCTGACTGAAAAAGTCTTCTTTTTGTCCCGATTTTTCGATTAATGTTGCAAATGCTTGTGCTTCATTTTCTGCGATACCATCCTGGCTTACAGTAAGTAAATGACTGAGCGCTTTATAATCTTTATCGTTAATTGCAGTCTCGATTGCTTTTGCTGATGTTTCAGGGCTGAATTTATTACTGAAGAAGAAATAAGCACTTGCAAGACCGACAAGTAATAATAAGCAGAGAAACGGTAAAATAAGCTTCTTCTTATTTTTCTTTTTTTTGAAGCCTTTGTTCTCTTTGCTTTGTGAAGTGCTGCGTTTTTTTGTTTCATTCTGTGTTGGCGTTTCTTCAATTACTGGAAACGGTGTCCCGCATTTAGTACATACTTTTTGAGAATCTGTTGCTTCAAAGCCACAACTTGTACAAAATTTACTCATAATGTTACTCCTTTAAATTTATTAACAATTTAATTTTAAAGTAAAAAAATACAATTCTCAATCTAAATTCTACAATTTTACAGTAAAATGATATTAAATTAATAATACAAACTAACACAAAATGATAAGATAGAAATATTAACAGTTGAAAGGAGTATATGTATGACTGAAATTATGAATGGTGCAGAAAGTTTTTATGCCCAGGGAAATAATATAGGAATATTGTTATCTCACGGTTTTACAGGTGCAACGTTCAGTATGATGCCACTTGCAGAAGCGTACAAAAAGGTAGGGTATACAGTATGTTTACCAAGACTTGCAGGTCATGGTACGAATTTAGATGATATGGCCGCTTCAACATATGAAGACTGGATAAACAGCATTGAAGAAGGGCTTGCAAAGCTCAAGAAAACATGTGACACAATTATTATGTCAGGTTTATCGATGGGCGGTACGTTAACGCTTTATATGGCAGCGAAACATCCGGAGATTAAAGCAATTATTCCGATTAATGCCGCAGTAGTGATTCCGTATATGCACGAAACAGCACATGTGGATGTTGATATTATACCAGGAAACGGTAACGATATTAAAAAGCAGGGCGTACCTGAAATAGGATATAAAGATACGCCGGTAAAAAGCATATTAGAGATTCGTAAATTAATGCGTATCGTAGAAGAAAGCTTATTCCAAATTAAGTGTCCGACACTTATATTCGTAAGCCCTGAAGATCACACTGTACCAGCATTTAATGCGGATTTAATCTATACGTCAATTAATAGTGCGCAAAAAAGCATTATTGAAACGCCGAACAGTTATCATATGGCAACACTTGATCACGATAAGGAATTCATTATAGAACAATCACTTTCATTTGTAGAATCAATAATAAACGGCTGATTACTCAGCCGTTTTGTTATGAGAAGATTGTCGTCTGCATATTACTTTGTGCAACAATTACCGGCCAGTAGAACGGTGCGTCTTTCCATCCAGAGTCACTGTGACCGTTCTGTCTGAGCAGTATGACACTTGGATGTGTTTTACCGAGCTTATATGCCGTCTGTAATTCATCGTGGCCCGTGTCTGGTCTGTCCGCAAATCTTCCATCACTACGCAGTCTACTTATATTACGATTCGTTCGGACGATGACCCATACGAAGTCATCGTCTGTTAAGTATTCAATCATTTCAACGTAGCGTTCCATATGAAATGGCATACCTTCTGTATAAATAAACGTATCTTGAATCTCCATTAATATATCACGTACGTACTGGACAGGGACGAGAACATTTTGTCCTGTATGACGTACAGCATGTTTTTCTAATGTACTGACCATTTTATCGATGCGTTTCATCGCTTGATTTAACTTCGTTTTGCTTATCGTTTCAAAACCTACAGGTAAGAACCGTTTACGCGGTTTCACTGTAATCAGTTCTGACATTAATAATTTATTAGGGCTACAAGGAATGATTTCACCTTTAGCATCTTTCGTTAAAAACTTTACAGTATGATCCTGCTTCATAATCGCCTCACGTAACCCTTCGTCAAAGGAATGCATACGCTGCATTGCACTATAAATTCGGGGTGTCGTATAAAAACGAGTGACTTCCATATCTTCCATCGGGCGGGCGCCGTACATACGTGAATGCTGCAGTACAGTGTCCTGCTGGAACTTACGTGGATCACGACCGTAATAGAAACCAATTAAATTCCCGACGGTAATACCGCGATCTAATATTTGACCCCCGATAAAGAAAGTCATTGGTGTACGTAGTCTCAGCTCACCATTATAATCCAGCAGTTGATTGACATCTTTTTCGGAATTGACGATTTCTATTAACAACTCTTCATCAATCAATGACGACTTCACAGATGCCAGAACATCACTAAAATCAGGCATATGTTGAACAGAATGCTTTAAATCTTCATAAGACGTATAAACTAATTCACGGAATAACTGCGGGTCTTCTGTAATACTTTCCTTTAATTTCGACTCCATACGACTGACGACATCATACTGCCAGAGGTGTGCCTTTTTCGTCGTAATCGTATGCATAATAAAGCTGTATTTCTTAATATAATCACTATTTATATGCCTGACTTTAGCACCGACGATAAAGTTCAAGAGTGCATGGCGTAACCCCTCTAAGTTCTTCGATGTTAACAGATAATCATCTTTTACACGTCTGTTATCAGGCTTACGTAATACTTCGAGCTCACCTTCGTCTATCGCGTGATATAAGCTGCGCGCTCGAGGCGACTGATCCTCAAAGTAAAACTTACCGCCAATGTACTTATCATGTGTCGGGACAAGGACGGTAAACGCCGGACGTTTCGGCTGGTAGCCACGCTCTGCAAGCACATCCGCATCCGGTTGTAAGTATAACGAGTAAGGCGTTGCGGTAACTTGTAAGTATGCAGCAGTCGGTAACATCGCTTTAATACCATCAAGCTTTGTCGCGATTTTCTTCAGTTCAATTAAATTACGCTCCTTATCTTCACTATAAACAACGGATGCATAATCCGCTTCATCATCGATAAACATTACTTTACGCATCTTCATCTCAGGGTAATCGATAAAAAACTGCTCAAGACGTGTGACATTCTTAATTTCTTTTTTCACAATGATAATTTGTTTTTGCTTCAGTTCATATTTGCGCAACTTCGGCATACGGATAATATCATGCACAATGACCATATCCTCATCCATCGCGCGTTGAAACTCACCAGCGACACGCGCATACGTCTGACGTGCAAGCGCATTGGAATTTTTCGTTAATATTACAATGCAGTCGAACACATCATCCAGCGCAAGTGCCATCGTACCGATATAACTACGGGTCTTACCTGACTGGATACGCCCAAGCAGCATCCCCGGACGAAATGTATCCGTAGAATGCACCTTTAACTGCGCATTCGTACGCTGCATAACTTCAATTTCTTCTTCGCTGTAATGATTCAGCTGTTTTACACATTCAAAAAAATAACCATCTAATTTCAACTGCACTCAATCTCCTGTTTATTGTATAATTGTATATTCTACTATAAACTAAAACTAAAGACATGAAAGGAATGTAATTATGAACAGAAAACCATTTTTCTATATTATGATCTTCTTCCTGACATTCATATTTGCGAATGTCATTCAAAATATTACAAGCGGCGCACCACTTGAACATTATTTGATCTATGCGATTGTTGGGCTTTTTATACTCGCAACTGTAATTCCTGATTTCATCAAGATATTCTTAAATCCAACATCACGCGCACTCACGACAGGAAACATTGTTGTCGCACTCATATATGCAGTGATAATCGGATTATCTGCTAAAGGACTTACAATGTCACATGAAACATTCGACCGCGCAATTTATATTGCATATATTATATTTAGTGCGATACTGCTCGTCTTAACGCTTTACATGGACCGTGTGAGAAGAAAGTCAGAACAAGCTTAAACAAGGAGAGCGTACTATGATTATCGTCGTTATATTATTCTTACTGATTGGTATATATATGTTAACCGGGCGTGGAAGTTTTTTGATAGCAGGCTATAATATGATGCCACAGGAACAGAAGCAGAAGTATAACGAAAAGCGCTTATGCAGATTTACAGGGGTGATGATTATAATTGCAGCACTCTATTGCGCAATGATGGAGTTTACGAATGTGAATGAAATCTATGCATCTATAGGATTTATTATCATAACACTCATATTTGTTATCGTAGTGAATGTATCATCTTATTTTAAAGTGAAATAATTTCGATTGAAGCGGCACTCAAGTTTTTGAGTGTCTTTTTTATAATAAAATGAATGATTTGTATAATTGTGTATAAAAATTATCGGGCCAAATTAATCGACAACAAGTTGGAAGATGTAATATATTTCAAATCATGTTATATTGAAGAAAAAAAGGAGAGATACTATGTTTGATTTAACAGGTCAGATTGCATTTGTTACAGGTGGAGCTAATGGCATTGGTAAAGGAATTGTTGAAGCATTATCACAAGCAGGCGCATTTGTTGTTATTGGAGATATTGATGAAGAAAATGGTAAGAAGACAGCAGAAGCGGTAAATGGTCAATATGTATATTTAGATGTGACGGATCAAGCATTATGTGAGAAAGTTGTGAATCAAATCGTTGAAGAACATGGGAAATTAAATATACTATGTTCAAATACAGGGATATTCCCGCAAGTTATGATAGAAGATATGACAGAAAGCGATTGGAATAAAACGATTGATATTAACTTAAAAGGCATGTTCTTCGTAGTACAGCAAGCGCTGAAAGTAATGAAAAAGCAGAACTATGGACGCGTAATATTAACATCGTCTGTAACAGGACCGATTACAGGTTATCCAGGATGGGCGCATTACGGTGCGAGTAAAGCGGGTCAGTTAGGGTTTATGAGAAGTGCTGCACTTGAATATGCGAAGTTCGGTGTGACAGTGAATGCGATTCAGCCAGGTAACATCCTGACAGAGGGTCTGAAGGCACAAGGTGAAGCGTACTTAGAAGGAACGAGACAAATTGTTCCGACACATGAACTCGGTGAACCGATTGATATCGGATATGCAGCAGTGTTCTTCGGCGCTAAAGAGACGAAGTATATTACAGGTCAATGTATCGTTGTAGACGGAGGGCAAATCTTGCCTGAAGAACCGATTGGGATACTGTAATTGAAACAAGGATGGAAACCAGGTAAAACTATGAAGTTTATGAAACCACTATTAATTTTAAGTTTACTAATCAATATCATATTCATCTCATTTTGGGGATATAGATATTTTGTTTATGAAAAGGCTTTAGCAATAGAACAACAAATTAACACCCATCTTGAAAAACAAGGCTTAACAGATTACAACATTCATACGAGCAAAAATTATAAATTACAAGAACCATTGGATTATCTTGCTGAAGTGAGGCTATATGATGATCCAAGGTTGTATCAATTTTATGTTGATGATAATACAGTAAAGGTACTTGATGTTCAGGATACAGATGGTGTATATAAAACACTTGATGAAGTTAAAGCGCGTGTGTTTAATGAAGATGGTACGTATTTGAAGCGAGATAAGAAGAAGTAGTAAAATTATAGCTGTTTTTAAAAATGACATCCAATATGGGTGTCATTTTTATTTTTTGGGGATGATGCCGTAGTAGATTGTTTAAGAATCTCAAATTCTAAAACTGATAATTAAGTTTCATAAATTTGTAAATATAATCATAATTATTTTAAGACTTTCATATATAATATAATTATAGAATATGGATGGTTGGTGAGCTTTTATGAAGAAAGTTTTATTAATTTTGTTAATAATATTATCTGCGTGTAGTAATCCACATACGGATAAAGAAGACCTAATTATTTATTCACCATATCCTGAGCGATTTATACAACCGGTAGTTCAAGACTTTGAGCATGACACAGGTCAAAGAGTACGTATTATACATGACTCTACACGTAAATTAATAAAAAAAGTTGAACAAACTCCTATGGAAGAACGCGGGCATGTATTTGTAGGAGGTTCTTTAAGTGAACTGAAAGGCAGCAGCAGTATTATTAAGGGAGAGATAAAGCCATTTATCTATATGCCATCTGTATTTATTGTAAATAAAGACCTGATAGGAGACATAAAAGTCGATAAATATCGTGATCTATTAAAAAAGGAATTATACAAGCAGTTCAGTTATCCAAATCCTGAATTGACGAATACAGGCTATCAGCATAGAAGTGCTCTTGAAACAATTTATAATCAATCACAATCAGAGAAAATATTAAATCGTGGTGTGCAACTGAATAAGACTGCTGATGTAATGGAACATGTGATTTCTGGCAGAAGTTATGTAGGACTGACTTATGAATACGCGGCTATGGATTATATGGATAAAGGCTATCCTTTAAAGATAATCTATCCATCTGATGGCACAATTATTAATACAGATGGTATCGTAAAGATTAATGACCACCCTAAAAGTGAAGCATTTATTCAATATATGCTGAGTAAACATGTACAGCAACACATTTCAACTACATTTCATGTCAAACCAATACATAAAGAAATACAGATTACTCCGTACAAAGTACTGAAGCCATTGAATGAAATAAATGTGATTCAAAAAGGTGGAGCATCATGAATCATCATCTATATAAGAAAAAGATAAGGCGTACGTTAATATTATTTGCGATTCTACCCGTATTCCTGTTAGCGATGATAGGAATACTCGCATATTATGCGATTTATATTATGAAAACAGATTATGAACTTAATAAAGTCAATAAAGAAATAGTGCGCGTTATTAAATCAGATAGACGTCATATTGATAAAGAATTTACAGTATTTATTAAACACTTGCCGAAGGATACTACTGAAATTTATCGTGCGTTGTATGATAGGACAAATAACACAAAGCGACAATATTTTTTTAATTTTGAGTATGACAGACAATATACGAATAACTACAATAATACACCGACAATCCCGATTTATCATCGTAGTGGACAACATCATCAAGCACCATTTGAACTGACTGTTAGCATACCTGTAACGTCTCTTAAAGAAACTGTGCAGTTTCCAAGTTATCAGTATGTTATTACTGATACATATGACAACATATATTACAGTAGTGATGATGAAAAGATAGGAGAGAAGTATATTTATGATGAACATAAACAAATTACGGCTTTTCATAGGGACAAACAGTTAAAAATTTATGTTTATCAGGATTTAACGCAAGCATTTGACAGGGGAATAATGCTTATCAGCATTTTATTCGGAACGTTTGTCTTACTAATTGTTATAACAATGTACACAAGTAAGCACCTTGCGCACAGACAAACAAAGGATATTGACGAAATTATTGCTAGAATCAGGCAGGCGCAAGTCAGAGCATTAACTGCATATGAACCGCTCTCTGCCCCTAGTGAACTTGAAGTGATTAACAGGTATATTTTTGAGTTATCACAATTAAATGAAAGATTATTGAGGTCAACAAAGGACTCTAATGAAGCATTAAGACAATCACAACTGAAATCTTTAGAAAATCAGTTTCAACCACATTTTATATTTAATACGATGCAGACAATAAACTACATGATAGATACAGACGCCAAAGCAGCGAAAAAAATGATGATAAAACTTTCATCTATATTAAGATATACATTACGTGTCAAAGAGTCAGAAGTAACATTCAGAAAAGAACTAAAATATTTAGACGACTATCTTTACATTCAGAATATTCGATTTGACGGGAAGATAAATTATTTCTTTGAAATAAATGAAAACTTACTGGATTACAGAACAGAAAAATTACTAATACAACCTATAGTTGAAAATGCGATTAAATATGGAGATATCAATCAAGGATTAAATATCATTATCCGAATCAGACTACTTAATAATAATGATATATTGATTGGTGTATATAATAGCGGTCAAGGTATGACTGATGAAAGGCTTCAGGAAGTTCGAAGTATGATTAGACATTACAAGTTACGAAATCTGCATATCGGTTTACAGAATATACATCAGACGCTACGCATTAAGTTTGGGAACAAATACGGTATGAAAGTTTTCTCGCATCAGCATAACGGCACGATGATTGTATTAAGAGTTAAAAGAGGTGATATAAGTGTATAAAGTGATAATTATAGATGATGAGCGAATGATAAGAGAAGGCTTAAAAGCGAGTATAGACTGGAGAAAGCTCAACTTTAGTGAGGTGTATATTGCGAAAGATGGTATAGAAGGTCAGGATCTTATTGTTGAACATGAACCTGACTTAGTCATAACAGATATTAAAATGCCACGTATGAACGGCATTGAAATGTTAGAAAAAACGAAACATATACAATTTAAAAAGTTGATATTATCCAGCTATGATGACTTTGAATACGCTAAAGCAGCAATTCAGTTTCAAGTCGTGGATTATTTATTAAAACCAATAGATGAAGATGAGCTCTTTGATTTGTTAGAAGAAATCACGACAACATTTACAGAGAAACATAACATAGTTCCCGATATATTAAAGCCAGTTTTAAAAACAGATTATGAAAACTACTATATCAATCAGGCAGTACAATATATTAAACAAAATATAAGACTTGAACTGGATAATGAATCGATTGCCAATAGGCTGAATATTAGTACTTCTTATTTAATGCGAACATTTAAGCAATATACAGGCATAACAATGAAAGATTTTGTTAACCGATATAGAATTTATCATTCTCTTCAATTACTGAAGCAGCCACTTAAGATTTACGAAGTATCAGATAAAATCGGATATAATGAATATAAAGCTTTCAATTACAACTTTCATAAGTATATGAATATGACACCAAATCAATATATTAAACAAATTTGAAATAAGCCGGGTAGTGGTTATCACTATCCCGGCTTATTGATTACATCTTACTCTCTAATTTTCTAATCTTTCTTTCCTCCGCTACGGCAACGATACTCAATAATATCATACCAAGAATCAGCGCCGCATAGAACACGATAAATACATCCGTCCAGCCATGTAATACATGTCCAAAGACATTTAATCCCTTACTTTCTGGGTCAGCGATCATCGCTAAACCAATCTTAGCCATCGAGTCACCAAATAAGTAACCGAATGTACCAGTCATACCGTTGGCTACACTGATCGCACGTTTTGGTACAAAGCCTACAAGAGATACACCAATCAATAATTGAGGTCCGAATATCAATGCACCAAGGCCGAATAAAGAAGCATTAACCATACCAACACTTGTTGCATTCTTATAGAACATTACAACAAACACAATTAGAAACATACACATAATAGCAACAAGTGCACGACGACCTTTCAATAAATCAGAAACATAGCCCCACATCAAGCTTGCAACTAAAGCGCCAATTTCAAAGTAAAAAATAGTATTCACTGCATCTCCTGCATTGAATCCAAGATGCTCAGTCACATATAATGGTGCCCAGTTATCAATACCGATACGCACAATATATACGAATATGTTTGATACACATAGAATCCAGATGATAGGATTCTTAAGGATATATGTCTTGAATATTTCCCATTTTGTCATATCTTGAGATGCAATATTCTCCTCGTCCACAGGTTCTTCGAAGATATCTTCACAGCGATTCCATCCTAACTCTTCAGGATCATCCTTACCGATGAAGAGTGTGACAATACCGATGATTAAAGCGATGATACTAGGGAAGATGAACATCCCGATAACATTACCGTGGAAGAACATGTTTGCACCCCATAATGCAAGACCACCTGCAATGGCACCACCGATATTATGAGAAGCATTCCAGAAACCGAGATAACGACCGCGCTTTGTTCTAGGTGCCCAGCGCGAGATTGTTGAGTAACTCGCAGGACCACCTACTGCCTGGAACATACCGTTTAATCCCCATAATACAATTAAGAATCCGACAGCTGATCCGAAGTAACTTAGCGTGAACCCCATAATTAGCACGACGATAGAAGACATAATAAGTAAAAATGATATGATACGTTTCGTATTTCTCCCGTCTATGAGATAACCGATTAAAGATTTTCCGAGTCCATAAGTGATACTGAACGCAAGCCCAATGTAACCGAGCTGTAAAGTAGTAATGCCAAGCTCTTCTTTCAGCATTGGTTGTGCAGCTTTAAAGTTGTTTCTTATTAAGTACATTGACATGTAAGCAAAGAATACAACGAAAAAAGCTTTTAAAAATTGTTTACGCCATTCCTTTCTCTGAACAGGAATAGGAATTCCTTTGTTAGGAATCTTCTGGATGTCAAAAAAGTTCATAAATAAACGCCTCCTTTTATTTGTCTTCAGTGTAATCAAAAATGATAACGTTTAATATACGATAAAATATTATTTTGTCTGAAGAAGTGAACAAAAAACAAAAGATAAATAATACATCCAATATTTTATGATTATTATGTATACTAGTTTTAAAACAATATTGATGGAATGAGGTGAGATAATGGAATTGACAAATCGTCAAAAAGAAATAATGAAATATATGCTAAATGAAAGTAAAACACTATATCAAGTTGAAGAATTATCCGTAATATTTAAAGTCTCTGATAAAACAATAAGAAATGATATTAAGGTATTAAGCGAATTTACAACTAATATTAAAGAATTTTCAATTTACTCGAAGAGAGGATCGGGTATTCATTTAGAAGTAAATAAAAATGAAGTTGATAATTTGCATAATAATCTTGAAAAATTTATTTCTATAGATAATAAGGCTTTGCTTTCCATACATATTGCTGAAAAATTATTAAAGATGGAGAAAGAGCTAAGTATTAAAGCATTAATATCAGAATTTAATAGTAATCAATATGAGATAAGAGATTGTCTTAATACAATCAATTTGTGGTTAGAGAGATTTGATATCCGGTTAACTATAAAAAAGGGTTATGGAATTATATTATCTGGAGAGGAGATAGATTTTAGAAATGCTATTAAGTTTATTTCTTCACTAAATAAGGGTAACTCACAGAAGGACTTCCTGAAATCTTTTTTTGGTGAACATTTATATAATCAAGTAGAATACGTAGTTGAAACATCGTGTGATAAAAAAATGAGAAAATCTCAAAGACAACAGTTTTTATTACATGTACTTATCATGATGAATCGATTACAAAATAATAAAAAGTTAAATTATAAATTAGAAGATAAAGAAGTTATTGATGGTTCGATAGAAGAAATTATAAAAAAATTATCTGAAATATTTGCAATTAAAATACCTGATGAAGAGAAACATTTCTTAAATATGCATTTACCAGGTAAATTATTTGAGAATAATTATGAATATGAAGTCAAAGAGTTTATAAAATTGTTAATAGCTGAAATGAAAAATGAAGCGATGATAGATTTTGAAAAAGATTCTGCTTTATTAAGTGGACTTGAAACACATTTAAAAACTACATTTTTCAATCTTAAAAATAATTTAGAAATAAATAATCCGTTAATATTCGAAATTAAGACAAGGTATCCATTTATTTATTCAAGTGTTATAAATAGTTATAGGAATATTTATAACGAAAAAATTGAGTTACCTGAAACTGAATTAGGATATATTGCACTACATTTTCAGGCATCTTATGAGCGTATTAAATTATCACGTCAGACCAATATACTGATTGTGTGTCATTTAGGTATAGGAATATCTCAAATGTTAAAGGTGAAAATACAACAAAAATATAATAATGTCAAAGTAGTAGATGTTGTTTCTGAAGAGAGGTTAGCATTATCTATAGCGACTCATAGTGATATTGATTTGATAATCTCTACGACTGAAGTAAAGGCGTCTAATATTGAAGTAGTGAAAGTTTCTCCTCTTCTGAATGAAAATGATGAAAAAACTTTAAATGCATATTTCACAAATGCTAATTCACTATCTGGCTTAACACCGACAGAAATGATTAAATATATGCAGCCGTTTTTAATATTTACCATGACTGATACTATAGATCGATTTAAAGTAATAGAAGAAATAGGACATAAACTTATTAGTAACAACTTAGTTCATATTGATTTTGTAAAATCGGTAGCCGGTAGAGAATATTTAAGTTCTACCTGTATAGGCAACGGTGTAGCTATACCACATGGAAAAACGCAATATGTTAAAGAGTCCTCTATATCAGTTTGCAGATTAAATAAACCGATTTATTGGGGAGAAGATTGGGTGGATATCGTCTTTTTAATAGCATTAAAAGAAGAAGATAAACATTCTTATCACAATATATATAGAGAATTGCATCATATTATGCAAAATAAAATGCTTCTAGATAAAATCAAGTCTGAAAAAAGTAATTTAGGTTTATTAAAATTATTTAGAGATAAGAAATTACCGGAATAACGGTAGTTTCTTTTTTTAGTAGAATTTTTTAAACATTATAATATAACTATACATTAAATATAGAGGAGGAAAAAATATGAAGTTATTAGCAATTACATCGTGTCCGAACGGTATAGCTCATACTTATATGGCAGCAGAGAATCTACAAAAAGCAGCCGATAAGATGGGCGTACAGATGAAGGTTGAAACGCAAGGTGGAGTAGGTATTGAGAATCAACTGACAGAGAAAGATATTAGAGAAGCGGATGGTATAATTATTGCATCGGATAGAAAAATTGATAAGTCACGTTTCAATGGGAAAAAATTAATAGACGTTAGTGTTGGAGAAGGAATTCGAAATCCAGAAAAACTTATTCAACGTATGAAAGATGGAGATGTTTCTACGTATACGGGTGGATATTCAAACGAATATAAAGAGGAAAAAAGGGCTCAAAATCCAATTTATCAACACTTAATGAACGGTGTTTCGTTTATGGTACCATTCATTGTAGTAGGAGGATTATTAATTGCTTTAGCTTTAACTTTAGGTGGAAAAACTACACCTGAAGGAATAGTAGTACCTGAAGGAACATTCTGGTATCAAATTCAACAAATTGGTGGTGCAGCATTCACCTTTATGATTCCGATATTAGCTGGTTATATTGCTTATAGTATTGCAGATAAACCAGGCCTTGTACCCGGTATGATTGGTGGATTAATAGCGGCTAATGGCTCTTATTATGGTAGTACTGCAGGCGCAGGATTCTTAGGTGGAATTATTGCAGGTTTCTTAGCAGGTTATGTAGCATTATGGATTAAGAAGATAAAAGTACCAAAACCAATGCAACCCGTAATGCCGATTATCTTTATTCCGGTAATTTCTTCTATTATTGTTGGATTAATATTTATCTATTTAATTGGAGCACCAATAGCTCAAATATTTGAAACATTAAATGGTTGGTTAAAAGGAATGCAAGGCTCAAACGCTATATTATTAGCTTTAATTTTAGGAGCTATGATTTCTTTTGATATGGGTGGACCAGTAAACAAAGTTGCTTTCTTATTTGGATCTGCAATGATTGGAGAAGGTAACTATACAATCATGGGAGCAATAGCAGTTGCCATCTGTATACCACCAATTGGTTTAGGGTTAGCAACATTTATTAATAAGAAAAAATTCAATGCCAATGAAATTGAAATGGGTAAAGCATCATTTACTATGGGGTTATTTGGTATTACTGAAGGGGCGATACCTTTTGCCGCTCAAGATCCGTTGCGAGTTATCCCATCAATTATGATAGGATCTATGACAGGTTCTACAATAGCAATGCTATCAAATGTAGGAGACAAAGTTGCTCATGGTGGACCCATTGTTGCAATTCTTGGAGCAGTAGATAATGTCTTAATGTTCTTCATAGCAGCATTGGTTGGTTCACTTGTCACAGCATTCTTAACAATAGCACTTAAGAGTACTAAGAAAAAAGAATTAGTAACACCAGACGGAGATACAATTAAGGTAACTGAAGAATCTAAAGATAATAATAAAGAGGTAAAACCTGTTATTACAGAAGTTGTAAAAGAAAATGAATTAATTGAATCTCAAAATATTAAGGTAATTGATGCTGAAGCAACTCAAGATGAAAGTATGGATTTATTGATTAATCAGCTATATGATAGCAACGTTATTACAGATAAAGCTGAATTTAAAAAAGGAATACTCGAAAGAGAAAGTCAGAGTTCAACAGGAATTGGAATGAATATTGCTATCCCACATGCAAAATCACATGTAGTAAAAGAGCCGAAAGTATCAGTATTAAAAGTTAATCAAGGAGTGGACTGGAACTCATTAGATGGAACACCGGCTAAACTTATCTTTATGATTGCTGTACCATCTGACGATGCAGGAGACACACACC
This sequence comes from Macrococcus armenti, assembly GCF_020097135.1. Classification (NCBI taxonomy): domain Bacteria; kingdom Bacillati; phylum Bacillota; class Bacilli; order Caryophanales; family Staphylococcaceae; genus Macrococcus; species Macrococcus armenti. Next base: position 388,778 of record NZ_CP083608.1, read on the forward strand.
TTAAGATTTTGCAACAGTTATCTAGAAAGTTAATGGATGATGATTATAGAAATAGTTTATTAAATGCAAAAGATGAGATTGAATTATATAATTTACTTAAAAATTTATAAAGGATGATTGTATGTCACCACTATTTTTACAACCAGTATTTAAAGAACGTATTTGGGGTGGAAATCATTTAAAGGAATTCGGATATGAGATTCCAAATGATAAAACAGGGGAGTGCTGGGGAATTTCGGCGCATGAGAACGGTCCGAATATTATTCTGAATGGAGAACATAAAGGTAAAACATTAAAAGAGTTGTGGGATGAAAATACAGGACTGTTTGGAGTTCAAACGACCGATAAGTTCCCATTACTTACAAAGATTCTTGATGCGAATGATGAATTATCTGTGCAGGTACACCCTGATGATGCATATGCACAAGTACATGAGAATGGAGAGCTTGGGAAGACTGAGTGCTGGTATATTATTGACTGTGATGAAGATGCTGAAATTATCTATGATCATAATGCGAAAGACAAAGCCGAACTGGAGAACATGATACATGAGGGCAAATGGAATCAACTTTTTAATTCGATTAAAGTAAAACCAGGTGACTTCTTCTATGTACCTAGTGGAACAGTTCATGCAATCGGGAAAGGTATACGTATATTAGAGACACAGCAGAATTCGGATACGACTTATCGCATCTATGACTATGACCGTATGGACAAGGATGGTAATAAACGTGAACTGCATATTGCTCAAAGTATTGATGTAATCGGATTTAATGAAGAAAATGCTAAAACAAAAGAGGAAGTTACTGAAGTACAGGGAACTGTGGTTAAAACGTTTATCTCTAATAATTTCTTCACAGTGAAACAGTTACTGATAAAAGAATATTATAAATATACGAAGCAGCAAAATTATTCATTAATGAGCGTGTTGTCAGGTGAAGGTATGTTAACTATCGATGGACAGGTCTATGAAATCAAAAAAGGCGATCATTTTATTCTGACGATTGAGGATAAAGAAATTGAGTTACAAGGTATGCTTGATGTTATCGAGAGTTATGTTTAACACAATTGATGAATGAAGAATATTCATAAAATGCACCTCTAAAGGTGAACCTTAAAATTCAACTTTAGGGGTGTTTATTTTGAATAAAATAGTATGAAATTAATTTTAAATTCAAGTCTAAAAGAGATAGAAAAAAGAAAAAATTTTAGCTATCGTTTATTGAATAGTCATCATAATTATATACATACATAATTAAAAAAGTATTAAATCACATGCAATTCAGAATCATTTTTCATACGTAGAAAATGCTAAAAACCCATTTCAAAATAACTTCTTTTTATTTACAATAATACAGAATATACAAAATAAGGAGAATGTTATGAAACGTTTAAGAAATTTATTCATTGTTCTGATTGCTGTACTTGCTACTGTAAGTATTTCGACCCCGGCAAGTGCTGCAGAATACTATTATAAGTATAACGGACATAGTGGTTATAATTATCAATTTGTAAAGTCTAAGTCATTTATTAATGCGGTGAAAAAGGGTAAAGTCACTGTTAATGGAAAGACAGTTGTCAAAATAGTACCAATTGAGTCTGTCGAAAAATCATCAGAGCCAATGATGGAATATGGTTTTGGGAATAAGAAGGTTAAGTCAAAATACATTAAAAGAAAGTATGACACAGTCTTTTTTCTGAATGATCACCTAAAAACATACGCCATTGTTATGCCTGTTAAAAAAGGTAAGATTACGAAAAAACAATTTATTAAAATATACGGTAAAAACTATGCAGAAATGCAAGTTGTTGATAATGAGTATAGTGTATATTACAAATTTAAAAATCATTATTTTGAAGGTATATTTAATAAAAAGAATCAACTGATTGGTGTTTCGATGAGTTCACATATTAGCGGACAATTCGGAAAAGAATTCGAACAGATGATTTTTGGTAAATAATATGAAAGTGCTACAGTATCTATAATATGGAACTGTAGCACTTTTTATTTTACATATCTTATGTTGGTGTTATTTCATAATTGAAAAGTATTATAATTAAAGAAAACAATTGAGGTGTACGATGGATAAATGTTTAATTATTGGATCGACAGTATGTGATGTTGTGATAAATGTAGATAAATTACCAACAACAGCAGGAGATGTACATATATCAAGTCAGGTGATGGCACTAGGTGGATGTGCATATAATGTAGTGTCAGTTTTACATCATCTAGGTATCCCTTATACGTTTATATCACCAGTTGGAACAGGGATGTATGGGGAATTTGTAGCTCGTGAACTATATAAGAAAGGGATTCAAACAAAGGTGCGTGTTGAAGGAGAGAACGGATGCTGTTATTGTTTCGTTGAGCAGCACGGAGAACGTACATTTATGTCACATCACGGTGTTGAGTATACGTTTAATCCGGAATGGTTACATGGTTTGAATTTAGATGACTACAAGTATGTATATATATGTGGGCTGGAAGTCGAAGAACGTGATGGAGATAAACTGATTGATACGTTAACACATATCGATGCAACAATTATCTTTGCACCAGGACCGAGAGGGAACTTAATCCCTAGGGAACATATGGAACGCGTGTATCAACTATCACCGATTGTACACTTGAATGAACAGGAGATAATGGAACAAACGGGATGTGATACGGTTGAAGCGGCGCTTGAAGTAATGTATAGAAAGACACGCAATAAAATTGTCGTAACACAAGGAGAGCATGGTGCAATCATATATGATGGTGTGGTTACACATGTACCAGGAGAAACAGTTACAGTGAAAGATACGATTGGTGCTGGAGATAGTCATGCAGGTGCATTTATATCTAGCCTGGCTAAAGGGATGGACGACAAATCCGCACTAACACTCGCAAACAAAGTGGCGGCACAAGTAGTACAGGTGAGTGGCGTTGGGTTGAGTGATGAAGTGTGGAATAAGATTAGGTTTAAAAGATGAAAATAAAAAAGAATAATAAATATCCTTATAAAGGAAAAATATTCATCAAAATCGAGTGAATTTATAAATGTAGAAAAAATTGGAAAACAGAAAAATTATGTGATTAAATATGCTTGTAGTACATTATACAAGTAAGGGAGAATCATGATGGGACAGTCTTTCACGTTGAAAAATATGAGTAAGAACCAATGCTTTAGTCCTCATGAAGCGGCATGTGGTTGTAAGCCTTATGAATTTAGTGATGTTGATAGTTTCTTTATCCTTGAAATTTGTATGAAGTTAAAAGATGAGTGGAATGGAGATTGTCTTGCAATTGCCGGTGATTATATAGAAGATGAGCGTGAAATGAAGTGTTTCTGGCCAAGTATTAATTCGTGTGAAGTGAAAAATGATGAATTATATTTAGACTATTATATACATGAAGAGTATGATTTTGTAGTTATTAATACTGAAACGTTGGAAGAGAAAATAGCGGCTTTATTAAAATAACTAGAAGATTTTGTGTTCGTTAATTATAAGAGACAAGCCTTTATCGAATGGGATTATCGTATTGCTGAAAATGAAGATAGATGGTCACAATCAGTGGTTAGCACGTTATTGATTCACAATGATTATTATTTAGGATGGTTACCCGACAATTTTGGTAATAGCTTAAATGGTAAGTGGGTTAGTGAACCTGTTGGTATGATTACTAGAGAAGAGACTTTGAAACTCAACTATTACGAAGTTTTCGTGTGAACCCCGGAGAATGATCAGATGGATGGAAAAGTGATTTTGGTTAAGGCGAGAAAATAAATTATATTGAACAGACATCCATAAAATTGTTGAGTGGTTGTCTGTTCAAATATATTATTCTACAAATTATTCTGATGATGAAAATTCTTTTAAAACAATACTGATAAATATTGCAGTAATTCCTATTGCGTAAAGTTGATACATAATTTCATCAGTTGTCGTTACAAAGTTAATAGGCGCATTGGAGTTAACAAATTTTATGTCGATTTGCTTGGTAGTAAAGCTGAAACCTTTGTATATAAGTGTAGAAAAACTTTCCAATTCACTATTAACTTTTGAAAAATAGATATTTATGCTTGTTTCTTCCAAAGTTAAAAACTTATATAGAGGTATAGGTTTTTTTCGAATGTACCTGTGTAAATAAATTTATTACTCAAATCAAAAAATGCAGACGTAAAACCGATAATAAAATAAAAGTATGCGAGGTGAATCAAACTATTAATAAATACTAGAGCCTTATTAATAATTAAAGAATTAAGCTTTAATTTATTTAAGTTGATTACAATAAATATAAAAGATAAAAGTGGATACAATGATACTATAAAATAAATATAAAAATCTGTATAAGTTATTTTTAGAAATTCAAGTTGTAATGTTAATGTTGCAAGTAAGTTTAATCCCAATGATTCAATAAGAATTGTTAAGATTATGATAGTATTTCCAACATTTGTAGAGTTTTTATTAAACTTACTATTAATAAATATACTAGTTCTTATAAAGAAATCTAATATTATATAAATAATAGTTATTTTTATAACTAAGTGGAGATGTAGAGTTGTTTTTAAATTAATTAGATAGAGTATACACAATGTAACAATTTCAATTATAAATATATTTTTTATATGAAAATATTTATAGCCCTTCTTAATTGTTAACATGAAATTATTTCTGACTACTCTAATTATTTTCAAAACATTTCTTAAATTGCTTTTGCAAATTATAGGTAGTTTATTTGCATGAAAAATAAGAATTATTAGAACATCCAAAATTAGAGTTGCCACATATATTAAACAAAATAAAAATAAAAATAAAATAAGTGTTATTATAATAACAGGTGATGAAAGTATTATGAAGATGAAAGGAAATAAATTTTTTATAAGATTAATGATACTATGATAGTGATTTATAGCCATCAGAGTTAAAATTATCATTAATATAATACATACGAATAACGTCATACACACTCTCCTTTTTATTTTTCATATATTTACTATAACAATTTTTCATGTCAATCATATAATTATGAAAGGAACTTTATATGCCTAACCAATATTCAACTCAAGAAGCGTGGAGGTTATTAATAGATGAACTGGATATCAAACAAAAGGTTGAAAAGAAAAACTTTGTAAAAGTTAGTGCGAAAAAGATTAAAGAGTACAAAGAACCCCGAGTAATGTGCAAATGGGATTCAAGTTATCAGCGCCCAAAAATCTTAAGGGATAACAATATTAGTATCCTTCCTATCAGTAGAAGAGAGTATGTCCTTGGGAATTTTGATTTGTATTGTAAACTTCCTGAGTTAGATAAAGAAGAAGCTACTAAAATTAAGGTGCCACATTTTGAATCTATTAATACTGACACAATCAGTAGTGAAGCTAAGGCGATTAGCGTCATGAATTTATCGGGTATTCTAGAAGATTTTCTGAATGTAGAAGATAATTTTTCAACTTTTGCTGGAAAAATGGGTGTAGGTAAATTTAACTTTGATGTAAAAATAAAAAATAGTAATAAAAAAATTAACATACAAGTTGATAAGTCAATTTGTGAAATAGATGCAGGTTATGAAAACGATGATTCTATTGTGATAGTAGAAGCTAAAAATGTTGTAAATTCAGACTTTCATGTTAGACAATTATATTATCCATATCGTCTATGGGATACAATCGTAAGTAAACCTATCCGATTAGTTTTTGCAGTCTATACTAATAAGATATTTAGATTGTATGAATATCGATTTAAAGATATACAAGATATATCTTCGATTGAATTAGTAAATTATAAATTGTATTCAATAGATAGTACAGATATTCAAATTAGTGAAATTAAAGCGATACATAAAAAAACTAAAATTGAAACTGATGATAATATGTCTCAATTTAGTAAATCAAATAAAGTTCCTTTTATTCAGGCAGACTCCTTTGATAAAGTTATTTCATTAATTGAAAACTTATACGATAATCCGATGAATAAGTTTGAAGTAGCTGAAGAAGTATTGAATGTAGACCCGAGACAATCTGATTACTATTTTAATGCTGCAAAATATTTAGGATTACTATATAAAGACTCTAAAGGTGACATGTTGTTAACGCCCTTATGTGATAAAATGATGAACATGTCATATAAACAAAGAATCATGATAATATTGCAACAAATATTTAAACATCAAATATTCTACGAAATATTTAAGCAATATTTTGATACAGGAGCATTACCTACTCAAAATGAAATCATAGAAAAAATGAGGAAGTACAATGTTTGTTCAGAAAATGTAATTCATCGAAGAAGTAAGAGTGTTATCAGTTGGTTGAACTGGATCATAAATTTACCGAATATCACATCAAAATAATTAGTTTTATTTTGATAGATAGATTATAATTAGAAATAACAATTAAATTATTGAACATGAAAAATCAAATTGGTTTTTCATGTTTTTTTGATCAAATGAAAGAACGGTGAGATTATGCAACCATTTGTTAAATGGGCTGGAGGAAAGCGTCAATTATTAGCGAAAATTTTAGAGGAAAGTCCGAAAGAGTTTAATAAATATTATGAGCCTTTTATCGGAGGAGGTGCGGTATTTTTTGCAATTGAGCATGAGAATGCAACAATTAATGATATTAATACACACCTTATACATACTTATAATATAATAAAAACAAACCCTGATGAATTCAGTCAATTACTAGAAGAATATGATTCGATATTACTAAATGCTGAAAAATACAATGAAATTAGAGCAAAATATAATAATAAAATATTAGATAATAGATACGACTTAGAAATGGCCGTGTTATTTGTGTTCTTAAACAAGCATGCTTTTAATGGATTATATCGTGTGAACTCTAAAGGATTATTTAATGTACCTTGGAATAAAAAAGAGTCAGGGGCTTCGTTCAATAAAGAGAATATTTTATCTATATCGAAGTATTTACAAAGTGTAACAATATTAAATGGAGATTTTGAACTTGCAGTAAAAGATGCGGCAAAAGGAGATTTTGTATTTTTTGATAGTCCGTATGCTCCTTTGAATCCAACAAGCTTTGATTCTTATGATAAAGCTGGCTTTGGTATTGAAGAACATGAAAGACTAGCGAGACTGTTTGGTGAACTTACTGAACGAGGATGTTATTGTATGCTTACGAATCATAATACTGAATTAATTAGAGATTTGTATCAAAATTATAACATCGAAGTAGTAAATGTACGTAGAAGTATTAACTCAGATGCGACTAAGCGTGTAGGTAAAGAAGTAATTATAAAAAATTATTAGTTGAGGAGAAGGAAATGAAATCAAATATTTACTTTTCAGATGATACAACTACAATTTACCATGGAGACTGTTTCGATGTCTTAAATAATGAAATTAAAAAAAGTACGGTTGATGTGATATTTGCAGATCCTCCGTACTTTCTTTCTTCAGGAGGAATATCAAATTCTGGAGGAAAGATGGTAAAAGTTGATAAAGGGGATTGGGATGTACCTACAACCTTTGAAGAAAAACACGAATTTAATAGAAAATGGATAAAATTGTGTAAACGTTTACTAAAAGATAATGGTACAATATGGATAAGTGGAACACTACATAATATCTATTCAATTGGAGTAGCTTTAGAACAGGAAGGTTTCAAAATTCTTAACAATATTACGTGGCAAAAGACAAATCCTCCACCAAATTTAGGATGCAGAAACTTTACGCATTCAACCGAAACAATTTTATGGGCTAGAAAAGATGATAAGAAAGCACGACATTATTTCAATTATGATTTAATGAAAGAATTGAATGATGGAAAACAAATGAAAGATGTCTGGACGGGATCATTAACGCCACAAAAAGAAAAAGAATTTGGAAAACATCCTACACAAAAGCCGCTCTATGTCATCGAAAGATTATTAAGAGCATCCACGCAACCAGGTGATGTCGTACTAGACCCTTTTATGGGAAGCGGGACAACTGGTGTAGCTTGTAAGAAATTAGATTTACATTTTATTGGAATTGAGAAAGAATCGAATTATGCAGAGCTTGCAAAGACCAGAATTATTAATATGTTGATTCAGGAGGAGTTATTTTGACAAATAAACGAGACTTTGACGAATGGCATTCGAAATTTAAGAAGAGTATTGCAGATTATAAGTACTATGTAGATTTTGAAAAGGTTATTAAAAATGTAGAATCGATAAAGATTGAGTTGAACATACTAAATTCATTAATCGGTGAACAGAACATTGAAGAGAAGTTTATTGAGATAGTAGAGAGATATCCTGAGACTTTAAAGTGTATACCAATATTATTAGCGATTCGAATCAATCAAATTCCTGTAAAAACGATAGATGAAGATAAAATATTCGACTTCAATAATCCGAATCATTCACCAGAAGAATACGCGATATTTATGAAAGAAACAGGACTCTTTGATTTACTTAAAAATCATTTAATTTCAAATCTGATTGACTACGTAACAGGTGTGGAAACAGGTTTAGACAGTAATGGTCGCAAAAATCGTGGTGGTCATCTAATGGAAGACTTAGTTGAAGAGTATTTGAAGTTATTAGATGTCGAATACTATAAAGAAATGAAGACGACAGAAGTGCAAGAAAAGTTTGGAGTTGATTTATCTGAAATTACGAACGCAGGAAAAACGATTAAACGATTCGATTTTGTGATTAACCATAACGGAACGGTATATGCAATTGAAGCTAACTTCTATCAAGCCGGTGGATCAAAGTTGAATGAAACAGCAAGAAGCTTCAAGAACCTTGCTATTTACTCTAAAAAAATTGAAAATTTCAAATTTATGTGGATCACAGACGGGGCAGGATGGAAAAGCGCGAAAAACAATTTAGCAGAGACTTTTGGCGTTATGGAACATTTGTACTCTATTGAAGATTTGCAAGATGGAGTGCTAGAGAAACTATTGAAGGAGTAGATATATGTGGCTAGGCAACCTAACATTTGGGGCGGCGGAGCAAATACTAATTTAAATGGACTAGAGTTTGAGAGGACAACATCTTTAAATGAGACTTTGAGAAAAGATGGTTTTGAAATAAATGATAATAATGAAATTAGATTGAAAGATAAATTTATTGGATGGTCGTTGCCTCAACATAAAGTATATAAAGATTTTTTGATTAAAAAAGGTATAGACTATCGGGAATATAATTCTAAGAAGTGGTTACCTGATGAATGTTTTGTTAATGAATTAAATGGCACAGTGTACATAATAGAAAAGAAATTTCAAATGAGTTCAGGATCAGTAGATGAGAAACTCCCTAGTTGTCATTTTAAGGCAAAGGAGTATAAAAAACTATTTGAGCCATTAATGTATAAGGTAGAATTTTATTATGTTTTTAATGACTGGTTTAAGCACCCTGGATATAAAGACACTTTAGAATACATAGAGGAAATGGGATGCAAATACTTTTGGGGTGAAATACCTTTTAAATATTTGGGGTTGGAATTTAATAAGAGCAGTGAAGAAATTATTAGAGTTACATATAAACCATGAAGCTGTTAGTCAGATGACTATCATAATTTTAATAAATGGTACAACTATATTTCACAATTACATCGTACATTCGATATGGAACTGTTAGAAGAAAGCATCTATACAAACTACTTGATTAAGTTCATACCTAAAGAAAAGCGAGAACGTGTTGATATTGCGGATAAAGTTAAACTAGAGTTCTATAAGTTACATCAGGACTTCAAAGGCGATATCGCATTAGTAGCAGAAGAGGGAGAATTGTATAATCCTGAAGAAATTAACACAGCAGTTAAACCACCTGATGAAAAAGAACAATTAGATGAAATCATTCAGAAAGTAAATGAAAGATTTCCAGATGATTTTACAGAAGCAGATAGAGTAATAATTGAGAACCTATATAAAGCATTTGAGAAAGATCCAGATGCCAAAGTGATTAATATGGCGAAAAACAATAGTAAGGAGATGTTCAGAGATAGCTTATTTAAAGACATCTTTATGAAAAAAGTTATGCAGGAATACCTAGGTAATCAACAAGCATTTGAAAAATTGGTTGGTGGCGACCAGGAATACTACAATACAGTGTATACATTAATTGAGGATGAGTTGTATAGGAAGATGAGAGGGTAAAATTTAATGGAATTTTCCTGATATTAAATAATTATATTACAAAAATATGGGCTTAAATAAGGAAAAATAATCATGTGGTTAATTTAAAAGATGTATATGTCACTCAAGGACAGACTACAACCATATGAATCGCCTACTTTCTTAATTTAACAATACATCCCCTCAGGGGAGTTGTCCAATTAAGTGTAGACGATTCAACATGCTGTAAAAACTCAAGTCATATCAATGGCTTGAGTTTTTATTTATATGCTATTAACAATATAAGTAAATAATATTCATCTAAAGGATAAGCTTGTATGATGAGAGAAATATAATCCAGAAAATCCATAGAAATTGTCTAGCTTATTTTGACAAACGAAAGAATACAAAATGGATATCTTTTCAAATAAAAATGCAAACCATCTATAATATAAATTAACAACTAAATAATAATGAGGTGATTACATGTCCAGTATCGATGAATTATTAGAACGGTATCGCTCATTTACGAAGAAGGAATGTATTCATATAAAGACGTATGAACAAGTACCGACATATGTATGGGAAAGTAAGTTTGGCGGGTTACCATATTTACCACATGATGCTCAAAGTCCTACAACACAAGATGGTAAGCAGCTTCATTTTGTGGCGCAATATCATTTAGATGTATTACCAAAAAACAAAGTGGGGCTACCATCAAAAGGGATGCTACAGTTTTGGGTGCTGATGGATGATGTTTATGGGATTGATAATAATAACCATGCATTAAATGATAAACATCGTGTGATTTATTACGAAACAGTAGACAAAACGGTAACGAGAGAAGATGTTGAGAAGAAATATAGGCATCCAGATGATGAATATTTTAATCCAATAATTAATGAGTTGAGTATTTCTTTTGAAATTGGCGAGAACTATATGTCTTTTGGCGATAGAGATTTTGATAAAGTGTTGCAACAATTGGGAGTTGATCTCGAACAACTGAGCGATGAGGAGCAGAATAAATTTTGGTTAACTGTCAATGTTGAAGGACATTTTATTGGTGGTCATCCAACACATATACAACAAGATATTCGTGATACACGTCTGTCAGAAATGATTAATCCTTCGCAAATGGATTATTCGAAATATGATATTTTACTACTTCAAATAGATTCTGAGTTAAACGAAGCATGTACGAAAGATATTATTTTATGGGGAGACTGTGGAAACGCACATTTTTATATTACAAAGGATGATCTGGCACAATGTGATTTTAGTAAGGTTATGTATGATTGGAATTGTTATTAATGATAATGTAAATTAAGTAACGAGGTGTGAACATGTCTAATAATGAACAGTTTGATAAAGTAATTAATACATTTAGAAATTTAACGAGAAAACAGTGTATTGATATTAAAGTCATTGAAAATTCAAATCCAAATATAACAGATAGTAAATTTGGCGGACTGCCTTATTTACCACAAGATGTTCATTGTCCAACAACTCCAGAAGGTGAGCAGTTACATTTTCTTGCTCAATACCGATTGGATGAAATACCGAAAAATGATATAGGTTTACCAACGACGGGATTATTGCAGTTTTGGGTTTTGATGGATGATATGATTGGTTTAAATGATGATAACTATATATTAAATGATAGACATCGCGTGATATATTATCCAAAAATAGATATGACGGTTACACGTGATGGAGTAAGCGAGAAATATCATTACCCTGAAGATGAATATGCAAATCCAGTTCGAGGTGAATATGCGATTACATTTCAATTAGGCGAGAATATGATGTCATATGAAGATAGAGATTTTGATAAAGTCGTAAATCAAATTGAAGGATATGATTATTTAAGTGAAGCGGATGAAGATAAGTTCTACGAAATAGTGAATCAAGAAGGACACTACATTGGAGGAAATCCTGTATTCCCACAATATGATATTCGTGATTCACGATATATTGAGTTTAACAAGCATAATTTAGACTATTCTAATTATGATATTTTACTACTTCAAATTGCTTCAGAATGGTACGATAATACAGGTGATTTAATTAATTGGGGAGACAGTGGTAGTGCACATTTTTTTATAACGAAAGATGATTTAGAGCGTTTAGATTTTACAAAAGTACTCTATGAATGGGCATGTTATTAAGTGATGATTGTGACAAGTAGATAATGAATGAGTGAAAAGGATTATAGTTTCATACAAGTTTTAAGTAAACATAATCAAGAAGTGCACATTGCAGCTTATGATAAGTCAGGAAATAGCAGTGGCTATGTAACAAAGAAAGTAGTGGATAACGTACCACCAGCAGCTGCAAAGTAATTAATCTTGAGTAAAGATAAGAAAAAACTAAGTGGTAATGGTGAAGTAGGAACTACAGTAAGTGTGTATTATAAAGATACTTTTTTAGGATCAGCTATTACTAATGAAGATGGACGTTTCTTCGTGAAGATGAGTAAACAAAAACGAGGAAGAGTATTAACAATTCAGCTCATGGATGCTGCAGGAAATGATAGTAAGATTGTTAAATATAAGGTTAAGTAATAGTAAGAAAATATATAAGATTATATTTTAGGAGCCGCCATATTTAGACTAAATATGGCGGCTCTTTAATGAAATTTGTAAATGTATCCAAATTAAAAAACAAACATATTACAATATATTATTTATTGTATCTATTAGTAAAAGTTGCTAAAAATAACTAAAAATAAGTAAAAGTAATGTTGTTTATTACTATTTGGGTAGAATGTAATATTTATTTATTGTAAAATTATATTGTATTAAAAAATATGTTAAAAGGAGTAGTAAGTATGAACAGAAAAGTATCATTTGCATTATCTCTTATTATGTTTTGGATTAAAGGTCAGGTGGAAACAGATACTCGTTTCGTAAAAATTAAAAACTCTAATACAGTATTAGGTTTTATTCCTGCAGGTAGTAACAATCAAACAATCCCATTAAAGAATATTAGTGCTACTCAAATTAACAGTAGTTATAAAATTATGCCAATGATTATTGGAATAATTTTCATGTTTATTGGACTATCTCAAATCAGTAATAGTTTCATGTCTTTCTTAATTTTTGGATTAATTGGTGTTGGTCTATTTGGTAGTGGAATATTAACAACACTTGCTATTCAACGTGCTGGTAATGATTACATCATCGCAGTGCCATTCTTCGAAAAAGCTAAGCTATTAGAAGCTCAGGACATGATTGAAGAAGCATTAGCACATGATGCTGATAAAACAGATTTAAACTTATATATGAATCGTAAGGACGAAGCATAATATATACTTTCAACTCAAGTCATATCAATGGCTTGAGTTTTTATTTATATACTATTAACAATATAAGTAAATAATATTATAATTTAGGAGTATGGAAGTAATAAAATAATAAAAATGACAACTAGGAGGAAATATGAAACAAATACTAACAGGTTTATTCATTTCTACGTTATTACTAACTGCATGCGGACAGCAACAAGAGGAAAATGAAGAGAAATCATCAATTCAATCGAAAAGTGAAGAAAAATCATCAACAACTAATAAAGAAAAATCAGAACAAAAGAAAGATCAGTTAGCAGATACAAAATCAACAGCGAGTCAAGCTGAACCTTCATCACCTGAAGAAAAAGAGAAGGGTAATGAAGAAATAAATATAAAATTGGACGAGAAAACAAAGATTGCTTTAGCATTTATGCATCCGGAAGCGGAAAAATTTATTGTATCAGGTAAAGAAGTATTAACAGGTAAATATACAAAAATGGTGCCGCCAGAGCCACAAGTAAGAAAGTTTTATAAGCTTGTTCTTACACCACATTATGAGAATATTATTCCGCAAGGTGCTAAAGTTTATATCGTCCATCCAAATAAAGCGAATGCTATTTCATTTATAGCATTTACTGATAATGAAACAGTTATTGGTGGTACGCAAAGCGGGTATTATGATTTAAATAATAGTAATAATGGCTTTATTAGATATAATACTGAATCTTTCTTTAACGAGAAGAAACATCTTCGTTCATTAAAAGAACTCGCAGATATGGTGGAAATCGGCGAAAAGCCATCGTATGAGGAAACGGAGCGAGAAGAAAAAATGACGAATCAAACAGTAAGAGAAAGAATTTATAATGAGATTATTGCGATGGAAGGTACTACGCAATTGGATCCTAAGTATATATGGGATGATATTAAGTTGGATGAGAAAAACAATAGCTTTTATGTCAACTATAGAAATAAAGATTTAGAGGTGCTAGGGACGTATAAATATGTAGATGGGAAGCTGGTAAAGGAATTAATTAAATAAAAAAACTACTCTAGAACATGAATATAAAGGTGATATGTGCATAATTAAATTCTATAAGATGACTGATTTCCTGAAAGTGATCCTTATTAAAATGCTTATCACTTTTTCCAATTACAAGACGTTTCCTTCCGTTAAGCGTATTAAGGAACGCGTTTACTTCATCTATGGAAACAGGATAAAACAAATCGCCTGTAATGTAGATGGCGTCTTATTCTGAAACAGTCTTATTCCAGTTCTTGATGAGTAGCGCATTCATTTGTTCAACAGCAAAGGAACGTGATTTAGCCATATTTTTGTGATAAAAGTGTGTGTCTGAAATGAAGTGGATTATTATGGACTCGCAAATATAAACAGGACAGCCTTTGATTAAAGACTGTCCTGTTTATTGTTATATTCATTAATAAAAGTATTAATTTTTTTGTAGATAAATTCCTTATTATTATCTTTTTCAACATAATTTTCAATGTAATCATCAAGATCGGTTAATTCAAAATTATTATGAATACGCGTTAAAATTGCTTCTGCTAGTAATATTCTGTTTGAAGGATGTTTATATAAGTGATGATAAGATTTATCTGTTAATTTATTAACATAAAGTATATCCCAGTTATCATATTCACTATAAATTCTTTTTGACAAATCAAATCCAACTTCATATAATTGCTCAATTTGGAAAGGATTATTATCTTTTTTCTCTTGCATATATTGAAGTATTTTCAAAGCTAGTGATTGGTATTGATACATCAATTCATTTGAATTTAAATATTTTAAGCTAAATTTAAATTTAATTTCTCTAATAAATTTATCTAGAAAATCATTTTCTATTAAATAATCGAATACTTTAAGTTCATCCAAGTTAATCTTCTTATAGTTATCAGTTTTCTCTAAGTAAATATTAATGAATGTAATATAGGGATTTAGAGATACATCTAAAGGATAAGCTTGTTTGATGAGAGAAATATAATCCAGGTAATCATTATTTTCAATAGCATGATTAACATAATTCAATATGTTTTTGAATGCACTAATAATGGATTCATCGACGATTGGAAAATACTCTATATCAGAGTTTAATATATGAACAGCATACATTTCAGGTTCAAATGGCCATGTGTATATACTGTAGTTTTGAATTTCATTGAGAATATCTATGAATTGCTTATTTATAAAGTCTATATTATATACTGGGAAGGACCCCATTTCATTAACACTATCATAATACTCTTCTATTGGAAATGAGTGAGATTCCATCAAAGATGAAAAAGTTTCGTAGAAAACGCTGTGTGTTGTTGAAGAGTTAGATCCTATTTGTAATGAACGGTAATAAAATAGCCATGTATACATTAAAGTTAAATCATCGTTATATTCAATATAGGTATCATAATTAAATTCTGTTTCATTTTTTTGAATCAGTGTATTCATTGTATGAAAATAGTTATGGGTGAATAAATCTACTAATATATGGTTATAATCATATTGATTATCTTTTAATGATAATATTTCTCCATTGCTATATAAGTATTTATTTAAGGATACGACTTCTAAGAATATATCTTCAAATAGTAACAATGTATCTTCCTGATTCAAATTTTTAACATATGGCTCAGAAATTATTGCTGAGAAATAATCAGACGGATTATTTTCGTAATTGATACAATGATTAATTAGCAATTTTAATTTTGAGACGAGAATTCCTAATCTCTTATGCTCTGATATCTCTTTAATAACGTTATGAATTAATTGATCATTTTGTAAATCTATTAAATTAAAGTTTTTATTTTGGAGAGAGTCGAAATAAAATGTTGAAAATACTGTCAGATAATCATCGTGATAATTATCTAATATCTTTAATTGGAAATGATTAAATAATTCAAGTTCTTGTATTAGAAAATCATTTTTTTCCTGATGTGATAATTTGTTAATATAAGTTTTACTAAATTTATTAATATTTACTTGATGATATAATTTAGCAGATTCAAGGTTACTGTTTAAATACTTATAAAGTTCTTTATTATATAAAACTTCTGTAATTACTATATCTCTTTCATGTGGTTCAACGGTTGAAATTAAGTTGTTAATATATATGAAAATTTCCTTTTCTTTTTCAACTAAGTTAAGTTTTTTGTTTTCCGAAACTCTAGAGAATTTGTTGTTAAATTCATTAATAAGAGATCTAATAATCAATCGATTAAACGATTCGCTTTCTTCTATCTGCTCATTAATAAGAAGTGCTTTAATCGGAATATCAATATTCTTTATTATCAACAAAATAAAAATAATTGATAGAACAACTAGACTTGCTTGCCACGTTGAGGAAAGTATTGTGAAAATCATTTCATTTTCTTTTATATGCTTTGGTATAAGTTTAAAGCAAAAATAAATAATTAAAGGCAGGAGAAATTGAAATGATAGTATTGCTGAAAATACAATTTTTCGTGTGATTTGAATATATGGATTTTGTTCAATAATGATGACAGCACGACTTCTACCTAAATATCTTGATTGAGTATCACTCGAAAAGCTCACGATAAATTGTAAAAAACTAATATATACACCATATAAGCCAAGTACAACGAATGCCATATTTAATATCTCCATGAGATTAAAATTTGCTTGAGTTACAAATAATAAGTCATATTTAATTTGAATAATAATTATTAATAACATTATTAACATTAGAATTAAATCATAGCCGGTGAGAAAGGACGTTTTTTTTAGAACACTAAAAGGCTGATTATAAAACTTATCTAATCTTAGTTTACTTTGAAATTCAATTGAAACAAAAAGGCAGATAATTATTACAGCTACTATAATAAATGCCACATATATCACATCCTTGAATAATTTAATTTTATTTTACTTCAAAAAAGTAATATTTTACTAGTGGTTTGGACAGAAATATAAGGTACAGGTATTCACTCTGATGAAGGTCAAGGCAAAAGTGAATTATCCGAACGTATCTGATGATTCGAGTCTTTTTTAATACATTTTAGTATGATAGACCTAAATGGATGAGGGGATGATTATATGGGGGAACATAATATAAATAAAGATACGTTTCAAGTTAGCTTTTCAAATACACATAATGATGCTGATGTATATGAAGTTAATGAAAGATATATCCATTACCACACACCTAATCAGCTGATTAAATATTACGCCAATTATTTTCAGTATAAAGTGATGCCGGATGTTGATACTTTTATGAATGATTATGAAAGACAAAAGGCATTTCATGAACAACGTGGACAAAAGCATGCACTGTTTATATTCCCTGAAAAAGAAGTACTGGATGATGCATTGCAGGAGAAGGCAAAGGCTTTAGGATTTACTGTTGAAAAGATGGAGCTTTATTTATTGAAAGAGATGCCGAAATCTAAAGATACTGAGATTGAAGTAGTGCAGGTGTTGAAGGAAAATGATGTGTTCCTGGATTATCTTGAAGTTTGTCGTGAAGGGGATTTAGAGTACGGTGAAGAATTTGCAGATCTGAAAGCACGCACACATCGACGTGATGTATTAAACCCACAAATATTACAGTTTGTAGCGTATCAGCATGGATTTCCTGCAGGTAAAGTTAATGCGGTGGAAAGTGCAAAGTATATTGAAATAGATGATTTATATGTGCTCGATGCGATGCGTAAGCAAGGTGTTGGGACGGCATTACAGCTAGCAGTATGGCGTTATGCATCACAAGTTAGTAAGCAGGTTATCTTAATTGCTGATGGAAATGACGCGCCGAGAGAAATGTATCAAAGACAAGGGTATGCGTTAGTCAGTGAACGTTATGAGTTGTTACGTGTGCCGTCAGCGGATAATTTAACATTCAATAATAGTACTAATAGTAATAATGATATCTCCCTCGGATAAATGAATATTGAGGGAGATTGTTCTTTGAAAGGGTAATGCTGCATTAACTAGTATTTTAGTGAACAAGAACCTTACTTTTGAATAATATGGAGGGAATATCATGAATGCTGAAGTTGAATTGAAATTGAAACAGTACAAAGAAGGATTTGGTGAATCATTAACTAAAACATATACAAGGAATATGTCTGATGAACAAATTATAGAAGCAGTAAATACTTGTCTGGAGAAAAATATGACTTACTTTGAAACAATGGTAGAGAAGTATGGGAAGTGGATTGTGATTTAGGATAAGATGCATGTTGTAAAAAATTTAATCCCCATATTTATGGCTTGAGTCAGACTGCAGACTTCATCTCCAAAGAGGTCTTTATCAAAAGTTTAAGAGCACGCATATACTGCGTGCTCTTAATTTTTATCCCCCAACATTCACTAACGCAAACGGATAGACTGCATTCGCCTGTTGTAACAATAGTGAAGCGGCAACTGTCATCGTCCAGCGTGAGTTAACGATTGAGTCGATGAGGAGTATGGTGTTGTCTGTTATATCTGCTGATTCATTGCGTGCTAGTGTGTCTGTAATATTTTGTTCTTGCATAATAGAGTTGTGCATATCGCTCTGTATATGTCCTGGTCGTGTTTTGTCCAGTGCCTCTACGTAATTTAATCCATGTTCGCGTGCAATGTATTGTGCGAGTTCATTGACGAGTGCTGGATAGCGCTTGTTCGGGACTGGTACAATCGTATCGATTTGATGTGTTTGAATGTGTTCTGCCAGGAAATTACTAATTGTGATCATCGTCTTCTCACTGTAATGCTGGTTTGCGCGTTCTGCCATAAAGCGTTTGCCGATAGGTGAATAAGGATCTGTCGTATACGTCCATCCTGGCATGTAACGTAATGCTTCATCTAACTTCTTATTGTTTGCGTGACGTTTACGAGGTTCGATTTCACCATGCAGTTTGTTTTTATAAGCTGTTGCTTGTTCGAGGTACGGATTGTCCTCACGTGTTGGGATGAATATTCGTCCTTTGCAGTGTGTACATTTGCCGCACTTTTCTTTTAAATCAGGGGCATCCAGTTCATTTGCGATATATTGCATATAACAGCCGTCATAGTTTACGAATCGTTTTAAGTTATCGAGTTCAACGATGCGTGTGTCGTTTAATTGCTGCTGTAGTTTCTTGCTCGCTCGTTCATCAAATGTTTCATTCGGGTTTATGACATACTTACGTTTATCCATATAGATATATTCATGCACGAATAAGTACTTCAGCACGCTTGAAAGTTTTGTAACGTTCAAGTTGAAGTGTTGTAGAATCTCGTTACGTGATAGTCCTTTTGGATAATTTGCAATTAGTTTTAATATGTCGCTCAGTAGTGATGGATCCTTATATGCACTATCGATAAAGGACTTAATAATTTCTTCATCTTCATCACCATGTAATAGTATCGCAAGTGCAGGTTTGCCATTTCGTCCAGCACGTCCAATCTGCTGGTAATATGAGATTAAGTTTTGCGGGAGCTGATAATGGATAACGAATCCGATATCCGCCTTATCATAACCCATGCCAAGTTTTACTGTCGCAACGATGACACGCGTTTGTCCTGTATGGAAACGTTCCAGTACTTCCTGCTCTATACTTTCACCGAGTGCATTCTGAACGCCGGAGTAATAAGCTTCGCATGAAATATCGTGTTGCTGTAGAAATGTTGTCACGTCTTCACATTCACGTTTCGTTAAGCAATATATGATACCTTGCTGCGCACTTAAAAAAGGGTGGTGTGTCAATGCATCTGTGACAAATGCCAGTCGTTCTGCCTTACTTTGTACAGGGTTTACTTGTATAGAAATGTTATGACGCATTAAGTCACCACGGAACACGTTCAAGTCGTGACCGAGTTGTGCTTTAATGTCTTCAATTACACGGTCGTTAGCTGTCGCTGTCGTACCGAGTACTGCAATCGAATCAGGCAATGTTTTAAGAAGGCGCACGATACGCTGATAATCAGGTCTGAAGTCATGTCCCCAGTCTGATATAGAATGCGCTTCATCTACAACGATGAGTTCGATGTCGCGTAAGTTCGTTAACGCTTCTATAAAGTCCGGACTTGATAACTTCTCGGGAGAGACAATAACTGCATCTGTTTGCTGTAAGTTCGCGTATATCTCATCCCATTTATCGCGATTGTTGCTATTAATTGTTACTACGTTCAGTCCAAGCTTTGCCGCCGCTTCAATTTGGTTGTGCATTAAAGCTAACAGTGGACTAATAATAATTGCAGGACCTGCACCTTGTTCTCGTAATAATTTCGTTGCGATAAAGTAAACGATTGATTTACCCCAGCCGGTTTTTTGAATTACGAGCGTCTTCTCTTTTTTCATAATCGCCTGTATTGCTTCTAACTGACCCTCTCTGAATGCACTATTGTCGCCATAGCTTTCCTTTAATAATTCTGTAGCACGTGTTGTAATATTGGTCATTTCGCTAACCTGTTCAGTACTACTTCACCGAGAGATTTCGCACAGATCATCATCGTGTCCTCATGAATTGTGAGTGCATCAAAATCTGCACGCAGTCCTATAACTTTTCCAGGATTACCGCTTTTTATATCGACGATAACAGCATGACCACCGCCGAAATTCGTATGTATGGGAACGTCTTTATTCTTATAGAAATGTTGGATGAACGCTGCAGTATGTTCCTCGTGAAACGACAACTCTGGATGCGCATGTAAGTGACGTCTGATTTCTAACATACGTGCTTCTTTCTCTTCTAATTTTTTGAACAATTTTTCTTTTAAAATCATAGTTGTAACCCCTTTCACTCTTTTTTTATTATAATAAAAAATCGATGTTCATTGTTGCTGGACGGTTGTTAACAAGATGTTTATATATGATATCATTAGAATTTAATATACATATACCTTAAACTATAATTGTAGTAAAAATTTGTGAAGGAGTTGTTTCGATTGTTAAATATTCAGGACGTAAGTGATATTCCGGAAGGTGAGCAATTAGCGTATAAGAAGTTTATTGACGCATTAAAAGATAGCGACGTTCCAACGCAAGAATATGTACGAATGAACCTTTCTAAATTAGAAAATGAAACGCTTGAACAAAGTAAAATTGGCGGTGTACCGTTTTTAAAATCATTGGATGACATTCCGGTAGATGTAAAGAACGCACCGATGATGTTACTCGCACAAATTAACTTAAGTGAATTACCTGAAGGTCAAAGCGTATTCCCGGTAAATCAAGGTTTATTACAATTCTGGGTGAGCGGCAATGACGAAGGCTATGGTATGGGGATTGAGTCATTGGAAGACATAGGGAACTCTAAGTTGATTTTTATAGAAGATGTAAGTACTGCACTGACATTGGAAGAGATTCAATCATACTTTAATCAGTTCGAGTTTGAAGAAACACCGATTAGCGGCGGAGCTTTTAAAATTTCATATTCATTAGAAAAACAAATGCTTACACCAGTAGATTATCGTTTCCAGGAAATCGCGGTACCAATTTGGAATGAAGTGAATCCTGATATGGAAGTCGAGTCTATATATGATGGGTATGAAGAAGTGTTTGAAGCAATTTTTGAAACGTTAGCACCAGAACAACCAATGCATCAACTTGGTGGGTTTCCATTCTTTGCACAAGAAGACCCACGAGAATTTGAGGAAGAGCTTCAAGTCTATGATCAGCTGCTACTTCAAATTGACACAGATGACGATGAAGGTGTTGAAATTGCATGGGGAGACGCAGGGATCAGCAATATTCTAATGAAATCTGAAGATTTAAAAGCGATGAAATTCGATAATTATATATTTACGTGGGATACGTTATAAAAAATTAAGGTGAGATGATCATTTATCTCATCTTTTTTAATGGATAATATATTTTAATATGTCTTTTACATGGAAAATATTACATAATAGTAGTAAGAAAAAGAAAGGGTGATTTTAATGACAAATGTTTGTAAAGACTATTTAAACTACTGGCGTTATGCACTTAATACAACTGAAGAAGCAAGTCGTTCTGAGTATTGGTTTCCAACACTTGCGCATGTGGCGTTCTTCTCATTATTGATGGCAGCAGACAAAGAAAACTATGACACAGAGCCTGGGGATCAGTTTATCCCGACACCGATAAATAAACTGTACACTGCATTTGCTGTACTGTCATTCATTCCAACTTACAGCGTATTTAGCAGACGTCTTAATCATCTTGGGATGAGTAAGTCTATTGCGAAACTCATCTATAGTGCGAATGCGTTAGGATATATTTACGTGTATTTTATGAATAAGAAAACACATAAAGAAATTGAAGCAATAGTAGGTGGACGTAAGAACTTTGCGATATTAGCAAGTATTGTGACGGTTGCATACACTTCGGAGCTGGTGCTTGCACTCAAGAAATAAGCATGATAATAAAAGGTGATCTGTGTAATATTTATTCTATTTCAGGTTATAATTCAGCTGTTTAAACAGCTGAATTACTGTAAAAAAATAGCATGTTAAAGAAATAAGGAGACTAATATGGAATATACAATTCTTATATTATTTATTGCATTTGCTATTTTGATAATATATTTTGCTACAAAATTTTTACATAAAATTATGAATAAGAGATATGATTTCTATAAAATGTTTTCAATAGTGCTAATTGCAGTATTTATACCATTATTAGCTTATTTAATTTCGAGTGAAGTTATTAATTATTGGTCACAGCCAACGGATGAAGATCGTCAAAGGCTGGGAGAGATGACAACGAAAGTTATTTATAGTGAAGATTTTAAAAAGTTAGAAAAAACACGTATTATTTATAGTATTGAACCTTCAGTAAATCGTTATAATCGGCAAGCTAATAATTACTTATACGATGTGTATGTGAAGACAGACAAAGAAACATATGGATTTAATTGTGATGACCTCGATAAAGATGATAAAGACCAACAATGCAAAATTGTAGATATCTCAAGTTGGAGTTACTCTGAATATAGCGAAGAACAGCCATTCTTTAATGGATATAAAGGGTATAAAAATGGTATAAAGAGATAAGACCATTGTAGAAATGAGGCAAATTATGCTTAAAGTTATTAACATTCATAAACTTTACGGTAAAGATAAATGGGTTTTACGTGATTTGAGCTTTGAAGTTATGGATGGTGAATTTTTCGTACTTGTCGGGCCTAGTGGGTGCGGTAAGAGTACATTGCTGAAGATGATTGCAGGGCTAGAGGATATTACTGAAGGTGAACTGTATATTGATGGTCAGCTTGCAAATCAGCTGCATCCTAAAGATCGTTCATTATCGATGGTGTTTCAGAACTATGCACTTTATCCGCATATGACTGTTGAAAAAAATATTTTATTCACATTAGAAAATCGTAAAGTACCTAAAGCATTACGTCATGATAAGATGATGGAAGCGGCTAAGCTTGTAGGTTTAGAAGATTACTTGAAGAAGAAACCAGGCGAACTCTCTGGTGGGCAGCGTCAGCGTGTGGCATTAGCGCGTGCGATTGTCAGTGAATCGAAGTTGTGCTTAATGGACGAACCGTTATCAAACTTAGATGCAAAGCTGCGTGGACAGATGCGTGTTGAGTTACGACAGTTACAACAGCGTCTCGGTATGACGATGATTTATGTGACGCATGACCAAGTTGAGGCGATGACGATGAGTGATCGTATCATGGTGTTAAATGGTGGACATATCCAGCAGATCGGCACACCACTTGAAATCTACAATGAGCCCAATAATAAGTTCGTTGCGAATTTTATGGGGTCTCCTGCAATGAATATTGTGCGTGGTAATGTAACAGGTAACGCAGTCCATTTCGGTGATTTTAACTTACCGATCAACATGCCGGTCGCTGAAGGCGCGATAGATGTAGGATTCAGACCGGAAGATGTAGTGTGTGATGAAACGGGCACACTCGTTACTGTCACTGCGTGCGAGATGTTAGGTGATACGACGGTCGTTAACTTCATGATTAATGGAGAGAAATGTATCGCTAAGTTTTCGGAGCAAGTATCGCTTGCAAATGGTGATAAGATTCGCATCTCAATCAATGACAAGAAAATTAAATATTTCGATTCAGAAAATGGAACAGTGATTAAATAAACGGGCGATGGCTCGTTTATTTTTTGCAATGATTGTTAACTTATATTTAAAATTAGTTTACAATATAATGGTACAGTTATATTGAAAATGTATACAAGGGGGATTTTATGTTAGCACAACGTATTATTAAAGGGGAAAGTATTTCAAAGGAAGAAGCATTGTCGTTATTTGTCGATAATAATATAGATACATATGACTTATTACATGAAGCATATCAAGTACGTAAGCATTATTTTGGTCGTCGAGTGAAGCTCAATATGATTCTGAACGCGAAGAGTGGGATTTGTCCGGAAGACTGTGGTTATTGTGGTCAGTCTAAGCTGATGAAGAATAAGGACAAGTACTTGCTTGTTGACAAAGATCAGATAAAGTCAGGTGCAGACTTCTGTGCTACCCATGATATCGGAACGTATTGTATTGTTATGAGTGGTCGTGGTCCGAGTGATAAAGAGGTCGATCATATCGCGCATACTGTAGAAGCGATTAAACATGAACATCCGCAGCTTAAGATTTGTGCTTGTCTCGGTCTGACGAATGACGAACAGGCGAAAAAGTTAAAGTCGGCTGGTGTAGCCCGTTATAATCACAATATTAATACGAGTGAAAATTACCATGATGAAGTTGTAACAACACATACATATAAAGATCGCGTAAACACTATTGAAATTATGAAAGCAAACAATATCTCACCATGCTCAGGAGTTATTTGTGGTATGGGGGAAACAGATGAAGATATAATCGATATGGCATTTGCACTGAAAGAAATCGATGCAGATAGTATCCCAGTCAACTTCCTCCATCCTGTGAAGGGGACTAAGTTTGGTAATGAAGATAATTTAACGCCAGAACGCTGTTTAAGAATTTTATCACTTTTCAGGTTAATCAATCCTACGAAGGAAATTCGTATTGCCGGAGGGCGTGAAGTAAACTTAAGGTCACTTCAGCCACTTGCAATGCAGGCTGCGAATTCAATCTTTGTCGGTGACTATTTAATTACGAACGGTCAACCGAATGAACTGGATTATAAAATGTTAGAAGATTTAGGATATGAAATAGATATAAATAAAAATTGATTACACTGTTTTTTAGTTATAAAACATAAAGGACGTGAAGTTCACTGTTTAAGTTAAATTTATGGAAAAAGAAAGCTAGTGATAAGAGCAAGTGGCCTCCAAAGCATGCAAAAAGTAGTATGAAACTGGTAAATATGATAGAAAAGACATAAACAAAGATGCTCGAATAATCATATGTTCGAGTGTCTTTTTTTGAAATAATTGCAAACGCTTACTTTACGTGATATTCTATATGTAATCGGTTACACATGGAGGTGGTAGGATGCCAACAATTAAAGATGTCGCGCGTGAAGCAGGTGTATCTGTTGCTACAGTATCACGTGCAATGAATAGCTCGGGTTATGTACATGAAGACACGCTAAAGAAAATAAATCGTGCAATCGAAGTTTTGAATTATCAACCAAACGAGACTGCACGTACACTTTTTACAAAAAAATCAAAAATAATTGGCTTATTACTTCCTGATATAAGTAACCCATTTTTTACTTTAGTAGCAAGAGGCGTAGAAGATGCGGCCTCAGCAAAAGGATTTCATGTTGTAATTGGTAATAGTGATCAGAACAAAGAGAAAGAACGACAATATGTTGATACTTTCAATATGCATAACTGTGCAGGCATCATCTCTTCGGCATTAATGTTTGACGATGCTGAACACTATATCCGTAAAACTGGAATGGAGCACATTATGTTAGACCGTACAGGTTCGATACATCATTCAATAGCAGCTGATCATTTTAAAGGCGGTGTGCTACAGGCACAATGCTTGATTGATAGACAATGCAGACGTGTACTTGTCATTGAAGGCAATCAGCAGTTTAATTCATTTAAGCAACGTCGAGAAGGCGCAGTTTCAATATTCAAGCAGTCTAAAGTTGCATATGAAGTTATGAATGGAGAAGAAGTTTCTAATGATCAACAATTATTAGATTATATTAAATACAATAAAGTAGACGGTATTATTTGTTACAACGATTTAATTGCCATACAAGTAATGGGGATGCTGCAGCATCATGGAGTACGAATCCCTGAAGAGGTTCAAGTAGTAGGTTTTGATGATATTCAGTTAAGTGAATATTGTTATCCGAGTTTAACTACAATTCATCAGCCAGCATATTTAATTGGTAAAGTTGCATGTGAGCAACTGATAGCGTTACTTCACAATGAAAAAACGGAACAGAATATAAAATTAGATGTTCATTTAATTAAAAGAAATAGTACAAGGAGTGTTTAAGATGGGAAATATTTTTGTAATTGGTAGTGCTTCTGTTGATCTCGTTGTTAAAAGTCATCGACAACCTGCGAAAGGAGAAACGATACTCGGTGAGTCGTTCTTTATGACAACTGGAGGTAAGGGCTCTAATCAGGCAGTGAGTGCGAGTCGATTAGGTGCAGAAGTGTACATGGTAGGTGCAGTTGGAGATGATACATTTGGTGAAATGATTTTAAACAATTTTAAAGAAAATCACGTAAATATCGACAATGTGGAAACGGTTACACATCAATCGAGTGGTACCGCACATATTACGTTAGAGGATAACGATAATTCTATTATTGTAGTTCCTGGTGCCAATTTTAAGATAACAATTGAACAAGTTGAGGTTGTGCTAAGTAAGTTGGAACAGTCGGATATCGTCGTTATTCAAAATGAGATTCCTGTTCAAGTTACTGAATATATTATTAATCGTACGCACGAACTTGGAATTACAACGATTTATAATCCAGCGCCTTTTGTACAGATCGATACATCACTTTTAAATAAGGTATCTTACTTTACACCGAATGAAACAGAAGTTCGAGAACTATTCGGTGAAGACTTTGAATCTGTAATTAAACAATATCCGAAGCAAATGATTGTAACATTAGGTGCACAAGGTGCTGTTTATTATGATGGCGAATTAAAGCGTGTACCTGGCTTAAAAGCTGAAGTAGTTGATACAACTGGTGCTGGTGATACATTTAACGGAGCGTTTGCAGTTGCGTTAAGCGAAGGTAAAGATATCGATGCAGCATTACAATTTGCTAATAAAGCAGCAAGTATATCAGTCGGTGGCTTAGGTGCACAAGGTGGCATGCCGTATAGAAAGGATATGGCGTAATGTATAAGACGGGAATTTTAAATAGTGATATTTCAAAAGTATTAAGTGATCTTGGTCATACAGATACAATCGTAATTGCAGACTGTGGATTACCAGTTCCATCTAGTGTTAATAAGATAGATCTTGCATTAAAACATGGATTTCCGAGCTTTATTGATGTTCTAAAGATTATAGCGGAGCATATGGTGATTGAACACTATACATTAGCAGAAGAAATAAAAGAACATAATATGAATACATTGCAATCAGTAGAAAACGTATTGCATCATGATAAAGATTTCGTATCACATGAAGCATTTAAAGCATTGACGAAAGATGCAAAAGTAGTTATTAGAACGGGAGAAGCAACACCTTATGCCAATATTATATTGAGAAGCGGTGTTAATTTTTAAGGAGGTGCGACAATGATTAAAATGTCAAATATTCATAAAGCATTTGGTGCAAACAAAGTACTAAAAGGCGTCGACTTTTCACTTAACAATCAGACAGTACATGCTTTAATGGGTGAGAATGGTGCTGGGAAGTCAACACTGATGAATATTCTTTCGGGTATACATCAACATGATAACGGTGAAATCTTTGTTGATGGCACAAGTGTAAATTACAATTCACCAAAGGAATCTGAACAAGCAGGTATTCAGTTTATTCATCAGGAATTAAATATTTGGCCAGAAATGACCGTACTTGAAAATTTATTTGTCGGTAAAGAATTGACGACAAATTTTGGTAAAACAGATGATAAAAAAATGAAAGCAGAAGCTTTAAAAGTATTTAATCGATTAGATTTTCACTTACCATTAAATAAAGTTGCAGGCAGTTGTTCAATCGGAGAACAGCAAATGATAGAAATCTCTAAAGCATTAATGACTGATGCGAAAGTGATTATTATGGACGAACCGACAGCAGCACTAACGGATAAAGAAATTGATAAGTTATTTGAACTCATTAATCAGCTTAAATCAGAAGGTGTAAGTTTCGTGTATATCAGCCACCGTATGGATGAAATATTCAGAATTTCAGATGAGATAACAGTTATGCGTGACGGTGTTTCTGTGATGCATAAACATACGGAAGATACAACATATAATGAACTCGTACATGCAATGGTAGGTAGAAGTTTAGAACAACAATTTCCGGATCGAACTGTTACACCAGGAGATATACTGCTGGAAGTTAAAGCACTTTCAAATGATACATTCGGTATGAAAGGGATTAATTTCAATTTAAGAAAAGGTGAAATTCTCGGATTTAGTGGACTGATGGGTTCTGGTCGCACTGAAATTATGCGTAGTTTATTTGGAATAGATCGTGGTGTGAAAGAAGTAGTCATTGAGGGGAAAAGTGTAACCATTAAAAATCCAGGTGATGCTATTAAACATGGATTAGCACTGATTACAGAAAATCGAAAAGATGAAGGGCTCGTACTTGATGCATCGATTAAAGATAATATGACGATGGCTAACTTAAAAAGTTTTACAAAGAATGGTTATATTGTGAATCAACCACTTGAACTGTTCGTAGACCAAATGCAGCAAAGATTGTCGATTAAATCAGATAAGAATTTAAACGTTGGCGCATTATCTGGAGGTAACCAGCAAAAAGTTGTAATTGCAAAATGGGTAGGTAATGGACCTAAAGTATTGATATTGGACGAGCCGACACGAGGTATTGACGTTGGTGCAAAACGTGAAATTTATAATTTAATGAATGAATTAACGGAGCGTGGTATATCCATCATAATGGTATCTTCAGAAATGCCTGAGATTATTGGACTTAGTGATCGTGTGTACGTAATGCAGGAAGGTCAGATTAAAGGTGAACTAAAAGGCAAGCATATTTCCCAGGAAAATATTATGACACTCGCTACAGGAGGCGAAATCAATGAATAGTAAAGCAGCAAATAAAACGAATATTATAGAAAAGCTTGGACCATTACTTGGATTACTGATTTTAGTAATCATTATTACAGTACTCAATAATAGTTTTATTGCACCGAGCAATATTTTTAATTTATTGAGACAAGTATCGATTAATGCACTTATTGCTTTCGGTATGACATTTGTTATTTTAACAGGTGGAATTGATTTAAGTGTTGGTTCTATATTAGCGTTATCAAGTGCACTAACAGCAATTCTGATTACGAGTGGCGTTGATCCGGTATTAGCCTTATGTATTGGCGCATTAATTGGAACAGTACTTGGTGCAATTAACGGTGTACTCATTACATTAGGCAAAATAGCTCCATTTATCGCAACGCTTGCAACAATGACAATTTTCAGAGGATTGACACTCGTCGTCACAAATGGTAATCCAATTACTAACTTAGGTGATAGTATCCCGTTCCAAATGTTTGGTAAAGGGTATTTCTTCGGAATACCAGTACCAGCAGTAACGATGATTATTGCATTTGCAGGGTTATACTTTATACTGCATAAAACGATTTTCGGAAAACATACTTATGCAATTGGTGGTAATGAAAAAGCAGCATTTATTTCTGGTATTAAAGTTAATAAAGTTAAAGTTATGATTTATTCAATCTCTGGGTTGATGGCAGCTATTGCTGGTGGCATATTAACTTCAAGATTAAATTCAGCACAACCTACAGCTGGAGCTTCGTATGAGTTAGATGCAATCGCAGCGGTTGTGCTTGGTGGTACATCACTTTCAGGTGGAAAAGGACGTATTTTTGGCACGCTAATCGGTGTACTTATTATCGGTGTATTAAACAATGGATTAAACTTACTCGGCGTATCATCATTTTATCAGCAAGTAATTAAAGGTATTGTTATTCTAATTGCGGTATTAATCGACCGTAAGAAATAAAGGAGCGTAAACTATGAAGAAATTAATCGCACTTATAATCGTTTCATTACTCATTTTGTCAGCATGCAGTTTAGAACCACCTGCATATTTAAAAGAAGATAAAACAAAAAAAGATAATAAAGATATTACAATCGGTGTAAGTCTATCTACGTTAAACAATCCATTCTTCGTAAAAATGAAAGAAGGTATTGAAAAACAAGCAAAATCACACGGCTTTAAAGTTAAAGTTGTAGATGCACAAGATGATTCAGCGAAGCAATCAAATGATATTGACGATTTAATTCAACAACAAGTAGATTTCTTAATTATTAACCCGACAGATTCAGCAGCAATATCTGCATCTGTTCAAAATGCTAATAATCAGGATATTCCAGTTATTACTTTAGACCGTTCAGTAGATAAAGGAAAAGTAACACAGTTTATCGCCTCAAATAATATTGAAGGTGGAGAAATGGCTGGAAAACTAATTGTCGATAAGTTAGGAGAAGGTACTAAAGTTGGAGAGTTGGAAGGTGTTCCAGGAGCAAGTGCTACACGAGAACGTGGACAAGGATTCCATAATGTTGCAGATAAAAAATTAGATGTTATTGCAAAACAGACTGCTAAATTTAATCGCGCAGAAGGATTAAATGTCACACAGAATATGATTCAGTCAAATCCAGATATTAAAGCAATTTTTGCACATAATGATGAGATGGCACTCGGGGCAATTGAAGCAACTGCAGGGAAAGATATTCTTGTAATTGGGTTTGATGGTAATGATGATGCGATGAAATCAATTAAAAACAAACAACTTGATGCAACCATTGCACAGCAACCAAGTTTAATGGGTGAAAGTGCAGTGAAAACGATTGCTCAGATTAAAACAGGTAAGAAAGTTGATAAAGAAGTGAAAGTACCACTTAAAATAGTTCAACAATAATAGTGTGCTTAATATTATGCTTAAAGGGTATTACAAACTATACAAAAGTATAGGAGGGATACACATGAAGGTCGATAAAGACACGACAAGTGAAAGAACTCAGAAAATGCCCGAATCATCGCTCGATGGTCCGATGAATGAAAAAGTTAAAGAACAGCTTACACTAAAGCCAGGAGAAAAGAAAGTAAGTAAAGAAGATCAGAAGTAGTGGGTAATAACTAAAACAAGCTGGATTAGTAACATTACTAATCCAGCTTGTTTTATTAGAGCTATTTTACTTCTTTAAATGTTACTATATTTTTTTTGTGTTCATTGAGTGTTTTTAATTCTTCATCTTTTTCCTTGCCATCTATGACCATTTTAACGATCTTACCTTCGTAATAACCTTCTTCTTTTTTCTCAACTTCTATATCCATCTCAGTACCTTTATCATCTGTTAAACTTAAAGTCTTATCTTTAAACTCGTATTTCATCTTTTCATTTTTAGAATCATCTTTAGGTTTAACCGTACCATTATTTTCAAAAACAAGTGTATCTTTACTACCCATAATATCTACATCAAATGTTTTGCCTTTAAACTCGCCACCTGAACCACAAGCACCTAATAAAAAGACAAATAAAAGTGCAACTAAACTCATTTTTTTCATAATAATCCTCCCTAAATAATGTAATATGTTACAAAGTTTATTATACATAATTACAACTATTTACACTAATGATGTGAATTGACATATCAATTTTTGAAGAATTACATTTGATGCATTTTAACCCAATTATTATTTTCTTAAAATCAAAGTCAGGTCGTTTATCCTGGAAAGAAAGTGGTCGATGCGCCTTATTAAACTAGTTTTTTATTAATACTTCTCTTTCAGTCACTGGCTTTTCTGTATGAATTCTATCAAAAATTTTATTAAGATTATAATAAGTAAGCCATTTAAAGAATTATCGGTATAGAATTGCTTATTAATAAATAGGAAGTTTTGTTCCTTCTCTGTTTTTTGTTTGTTGAAATAATTTTGTGAGTTATGTAAAATACACTTTATAAATTCTGAAAATTAAAATAATTAGGAGGAGATGAGATGAAGGAACAATCAGTAAAGAAGAGGAGTTTCATTGATAAGTTTTTAGATGTGATTGAGAAGTCAGGAAATAAACTTCCAGATCCAGTCGTTATCTTTATGTCTTTATGTTTAATTATATTGATAGCTTCATTTGTGACGGGACAAATGGGTGTATCAGCAAAGAATCCTGCAGATGGAAAAGTAATTAAAGCAGTAAATTTATTAACGCCTGAAGGTATTGCGAAAATTATATCAGAAGCGGTAAATAATTTTGCAACCTTTCCACCACTCGGATTAGTACTCGTAGTAATGATTGGAGTAGGTATCGCTGAAAAAACGGGATACTTTGAGACGTTGATGAAATATACAATTGAGAGAACACCTCGTAAGATCATCGTTCCTGTTATCATAATTGTTGGGATTCTCGGAAATGCTGCAGGGGATGCAGCACCGATAGTGTTACCACCGATTGCTGCGATGGTATTTATCAAACTTGGATATCATCCGGTTGCGGGTCTCGTAATGGCATATGCATCTGCTTTAGGTGGTTTTTCTGCGAGTATTATGTTAGGTATGAGTGATGCATTGGTTGTGTCTTTCACAGAACCAGCTACCAAACTTGTTGATGATAGTGTTTCTGTAAATGCCGCAATGAACTATTATTTTTTATGTGTATCTACAATATTACTATTAATTGTAACGTGGATAGTCACAATGAAAATTACAGTTCCAAGATTCGGATTATATCAGAGTAACGATAATGATGCATCAAATGAAGTAACGCCTACAGAGCGAAAAGCAATGATTATTGCAAATATTGCATTAGTTATTACGATAGTGATAATCGCTGCTATATCAATACCTGAAGATGGATTGTTAAGAAATGCTAAGACGGGAAGCTTAATTGAAGATTCACCATTTATGAATGGTATTGTTCCTATTATTACTTTGTTGTTTTTTATACCTGGAATTGTATATGGATTTGTAGCAAAAACGATGCGTAGTACAAAAAAGTTTGCGGAAATGCTTGGTGAGTCTATGAGTACGATGGGGCCATTAATCGTTATCGTATTTTTTGCAGCACAAATGCTTGCGTATTTTAATTGGAGTAAATTAGGAACGATTATTGCTATAAAAGGCGCTGAAGCACTTGAAGGTCAAAACGGTGTTGTATTAATACTAGGTGTATTATTTTTATCGGGGTTTATTAATATGTTGATAGGTAGTGCCTCTGCTAAATGGGCAATTTTAGCACCTATACTTGTACCTATGCTTATGTTATTAGGATTTCATCCTGCATTTACTCAATTAATTTATAGGGTAGGAGACTCTGTTACAAATCCGATAACACCAATGATGCCTTACTTACCATTGTTATTATCATATGCTCAGAAATATGTTAAAGATATAGGATTAGGAACATTGATTGCAGCTTTAATGCCATTCTCTATCGCATTCGGTATATTCTGGACTATTTTACTAATTGCATGGTACTTCACAGGGCTACCAGTTGGACCAGGTGGACCAATTTATTTGAAATAGTGAGTGAGAAATTGGCGCGGTGCCAAATTCGAGGCAGATTAAAAGCGTGAAATTGGTATGATGCCAATTTCACGCTTTTTATATCATATTCATTAACATCTTAATTGCTGCAAGTGCAATTAAGAATGCTAGTATTACCCTTAATAATTGCTGGTTTGTCTTTCTTGATACTTTCGTTCCAATTGGCGCAAATAGCAAGCTTGCAATGACAAGCGGTAACATCATCATAAAATCGATTTGTCCTGTCATCGACTTCATGATGAATGTGCCAACTGATGAGATAAATGCTATCACGATACTACTCGCAACAACACTTCTAAAAGGTGCTTTAAAAATTGCAAGCAATACCGGAACAATGATGAATGCACCCCCTGCACCAACGATTCCTGAGAGTATTCCTATAGCAAGTGCGGTGATAAATAGTGCAATTTTATTAAAAGTTGTGTGCTCATTCTCTGGTTTTACTTTGACAAACATTAAGAAAACGGCAAGTATCGCTAAAAATGTATAGACGATATTGATTAATGAATCATCAAATATTGAAGCACTAAATGCGCCGATTAAACTTCCAAGTAATATACCTGCTCCCATTGGTACAATAATCCCTTTATTGAGGTCAGGATTATTGCGTTGACTCATGCTGCCGCTCAGCGTACTAAAGAATACTTGTGCTGCCGTAAGTCCGGATGCAATTTCAGGTGTTATCTTATAGCCGAATATCGGCGGAATAAATAGCAGCATCGGATAAATTACAATAGCGCCACCGATTCCGACAAGTCCTGATATGAATGCACCAAATGCCCCAATTAAAGAGAGGATTAAAATTAAAGACGTGTCCATTCAATCATGCCGCCTTGGACATTTGTCGTCTTAATATCAAATTGTTGCAGGTAGTCACATGCCATACCACTTCGGTTACCTGAACGACAAATAATAATGTAGTCATCTTCTTTGTTAAATTTATCGACATGCTGATCCAGTTCAGACAAAGGAATATTTATAGCTTCGTTAATATGTCCTGCTTCAAATTCCTCTATTTCTCTTACGTCGATCAACTTGATTTCTGCACTTTGTTCAAGTAATTGTTTTAAACTGTTCACTGTAATTGTATTCATTTTATTTACCTGCTCTTTATCAATAGATTTACTGCTTCTTTTACAAGATCGTCAGTATCTGTTTCGTTTTTTACACTATCTTTAACACATTGCGCTAAATTCTCACTTACAATAACGCCTATTAAGCGTTCAATCCCACTGCGTGATGCGCTGAGCTGCGTTACGACATCTTTACATTCTTTATCTTCTTCCATCATTTTCAGGATGCCGTTCAATTGGCCCTGCAGTCGTTTAAGACGATTAATCTGATTTTTATCGTATTTCATATTATACCTTCTTTCGTAATTCATGATATTCATACTATATACCCCTCTAGGTATTGTGTCAAATATTAAAAATACCCATATAGGTATTTGACAACTTGATAAACAATGGTTTATTATACCCCTATAGGTATTTAATGAGGAGGAAACAAAATGAGAAAAATTATGATTATTGGTGGTGTAGCAGGTGGCGCATCTGTAGCAGCACGTTTAAGACGATTAAATGAACAAGATGAGATAACTATTATTGAAAGAGGTCCGCATGTATCATTTGCAAACTGTGGATTACCTTATTACATCGGTGATGAAATAAAAGATAGAGATAAATTATTAATTCAAACACCTGAACTGATGAATGATCGTATGAATATTAACGTCAGAACCAATACAGAAGCGACTCAAATCAATCCGGATAATAAAACAGTCGTACTTAAAACAGAGCACGGTGTTGAAGAAGCCTCTTATGATATTCTTATTCTTTCGATGGGAGCACGTGCGATTGAGGTACCAATTGAAGGTGCAAAACAAAGCCATGTCTTAACTTTAAGAAATATTCCGGATATGGATAAAATAAAATCTTATATAAACGAGCGTAATGTAAAAACAGCGTCTGTCGTAGGTGGAGGTTTTATTGGGTTAGAAATGGCAGAGAATTTACATGCTCTAGGAATTGATGTAACACTTTTTGAACTTGGTAATCAAGTGATGCCTGGCATGGATAAAGATATGACAAAATTATTAGAAGCGCATATGGTTCAGAAAGGTGTCAATTTAAAATTAAATTCATCCATTAAAAAGATAAACGAGAAAAGTGTCATTGCAGAAAATGGAGAAGAAATTTTTAGTGATATGGTAATTATGGCTATCGGTGTTGTACCTGAATCGACAATTGCAGAAGTAGCAGGCATTGAAACAGGTGTTAAAGGTGCAATCAAAACAAATGATGTATTTGAAACTTCAATTAAAGCTATTTATGCTATCGGTGATGTTGCAGAAGTGACACATAAAATTTCAGAGCAGGATGTTCATATTCCACTTGCCTGGATAGCGAATCGTCAAGGTCGCTTACTTGCTGACCACTTAAATGGTAAACAGATTGAAAAAGTAAAACCAATTGGTACTGCTATTGCAAAAGTATTTGATTTAAATGCAGCAAGTACAGGTCTTAATGAGCGTACTCTTAAGGCTCGAGGGTTAGATTATCGTGTTGTACACGTATCAGGCCAATCAAATGCAACATATTATCCTGGTGCAGAACCAATGACGATTAAAGCGTTATTCAGTCCGGAAGGGAAAATATATGGAGCTCAAATTGTTGGTCGCAAAGGTGTTGATAAGCGAATAGATTTAATCGCAAGTGCAATGACATTTAATCAGGATATTAGACGTTTATCAGAAATTGAAATTGCATACGCACCACCATTCTCTTCAGCAAAAGATCCGGTAAACATGGTTGGTTACATTGCACAAAATGTAATTGAAGATGATATGAAGCTTATTCAATATGATGAAATTAACCATTATAAGCAAATAATAGATGTACGAGAACCGATTGAATATGAAATGGGGACGATTAAAGGTGCAAAGAATATACCACTTGGCACATTGCGCAATCGTCTGGATGAACTTGATAAAAACATACCGGTAGCGATTTTTTGCCAAGTTGGTCAACGTGGTTATAACGCTGCACGTATATTACAGAATAATGGCTTTAACGTTGTGAATTTAGATGGAGGTTATAAACATTACAAAGCGATGAATGAAAAGGTAAATCCACCGGAAGTAAAAGCAGTTGAACAAGTGCAGAATGAAAAACTAACTATAAAGGAGCAACTCATGAAAAATGAAGATAGACGCGTTATAGAAGCGAGTGGTCTGCAATGCCCAGGACCAATCCTTAAAGTAAAAGAGAATATGGATGAAATGAAAGACGGTGAACAACTCGAAATACACGTAACGGATTTTGGTTTCTGTACCGATATCGAAGCGTGGGCAAAAAATACAGGAAATACAATGATCAGCAATGAAACAAAGGATGGCAAAGTAGTCGCAGTAGTACAAAAGGGAAACGATTTACCCGTTAACGTGCTGAACGACAAGGATGGTCATCAACTCGTTGAAACGAAAAATGGTGCTACGATGGTTGTGTTTAGTGGCGATCTTGATAAGGCGTTAGCATCATTTATCATTGCAACTGGTGCTGCGTCATATGGTAAAGAAGTGACGATGTTCTTTACGTTCTGGGGTCTAAATGTCATTAAGAAACCGGGCGTGACTGTCGCAAAAGAAGGACTCGATAAAATGTTCAGCAAGATGATGCCGAAGCATGCAGGTAAACTACCGATTTCTAAAATGAATATGGGTGGTGCAGGTGCAAAAATGATTCGCCACGTCATGAACAAGAAGAAAGTAGATTCTTTAGAAACAATGATTGAAAAAGCGCAATCGATGGGTGTTAAGATGGTTGCGTGTACGATGAGCATGGATATTATGGCGATAACAAAAGAAGAACTTATTGATGGTGTTGAATATGGCGGCGTTGCAACATACTTAGGTGATACTGAACAATCAAACTTAAACTTATTTATTTAGGAGGGACATTATGTATTTCAAACAATTTTTTAATGAACAACTCGCGCAATATTCTTATTTAGTCGGATGTCAAAAAACAGGAGAAGCAATCATTATCGATCCACTGCGTGACATTACTCCGTATATTGAAGCTGCAGAACAAGAAGGACTACGTATTACACATGTAACTGAGACACATATTCATGCGGACTTTGCTTCAGGTATTAGAGAAGTGATTAACATGGGAGCACAAGGTTTTGTATCAGGACATGGTGGTAAAGATTGGACATATCAAGATATTAAAGCAGGTATTATTCATGAAGAAGACGTTATAAAAGTAGGGAATGTGAAACTTGAAGTGTTACACACTCCTGGGCACACACCTGAAAGTATTAGTTTTCTCCTGTATGATAATGGAATGAACGTACCAATGGGACTATTTACAGGGGACTTTATCTTTGTTGGTGACGTAGGGCGACCTGATTTGCTTGAAGAAGCAGCAGGTATTAAAAATACGACAGAAACAGGTGCGAAACAAATGTTTCAATCACTGAAAAAGGTGGATAAGCTTCCAGACTTCATACAAATATGGCCGGGACATGGTGCAGGTAGTGCATGTGGTAAATCGTTAGGTGCAGTTCCCATGACGACACTTGGATATGAGCGTGCAAACAGCTGGGCATTCCAGATCAATGAAGAACAAGTATTCATTAAAGCATTAACTAGTGAACAACCTGAGCCACCGTATTATTTTGCTGAAATGAAGCGTATCAATCGTGATGGTGTAGCATTAATGCATCATAATATTGTAACACCGGTAGATGAAATTAAAGAACGTGCAATAGATATTCGACCTAAAGAAGTTTATGCAGAAAATCTTTCTGATGGTATTAATATTCCTTACAACAAGAAATTTTTATCTTTTGCAGGTTGGTATTTAGATTATCAAAAACCATTGCAATTAGTTGGTGATTTTGAGACGGTACAAAAAGCAGCGCATGATTTAAAAATGATTGGTTTTGATAAAGTTACGACATATGTGGACACAGTAAATGGTAAATCATACAAAAAGATTGTTCCGGAATCATTTAAACAGTTAGATAGAGAGAAAATTAATATTCTAGACGTACGTACGAATAAAGAATGGAATGAAAGTCACTTTAAAGAGGCGGTACATATACACTTTGGAAAACTATTAAAGAAAAGCGTTCCATTTAATCAAAACGAAAAAATTTATGTACATTGCCAATCAGGTGTCAGAAGTGCTATAGCAATGAGTATTCTAGAACAGCAAGGATTTACGAATTTAATTAATATTAATGGTGGCTATCAAGCTATAAAATAAAACACAGACGCTTATACGAAGTTATTCGTATAAGCGCTTTTAATGTATAGTCCCGGTATTCAGCGTTATATCTTCTTGATGCGTCAGTGCTGCCTGGATTGCAGTGTAAAGTGCTTCAGTCATTGTTTCTATCGGCATTGATGGTTTGTCTTTCGTTTGCTCTGGAGCATATGGTACGTGAATAAAACCACCTCGCATAGAAGGGAACTCTTTAGTGATTGTATGCAGCAATTGATACATCACTTCGTTGCAGACAAATGTGCCAGCACTGTATGAAATTTCTGCTTGTATATCTTTATCCTGAATCGCTTTTACCATCGCTTTAACGGGTAAGTTAGAGAAATATGCATTATCACCTGTGACGATGACATTCTCATCTTGCGGTTGATTTCCTTCATTATCCGGAATTCGTGCTTCAATTATGTTAATCGCAACTTGTTCAATGGATATTGCACTTCTACCACCTGCCTGACCTACGCATATAATGATATCAGGTAAGTTTTTCATTATTGCATCTCTTATTAGTGCTGCACCTTTATAAAAGACGGTCGGGATTTGCATTTTAATGATCTGTGCTCCGTCGATTGTTTCAGGTAAAGCATTCACTGCTTCATATGATGGATTAATTTTTGCACCATCAAATGGTTCAAAGCCTGTTATTAATACTCTTTTCAATGCAACTTCCTCCTTTTAATTAAACAAAATGATTACGATTTATAATTACTCTATGTTGATCGCATTCTGAAAATGTAATTTCTTCAAGCGAAACGTTTTCTGGCAGAATATTATTGAAAGATGTCCATATATAGTAGCAGAGATTCTCTGCAGTCGGATTAATATTCGGTAACGCTAAATTGATGATATTAGAGTTAAGCGTTTCAGATAAATGATTATCATATAAATTCCGAATATAAAAAAAGTCAACAGCAATACCGTTTTCATTGACTTTCGAGGAGATGGTGATTGTGAATTTGTACAAATGTTCAATTAAATATTTATATAACGTATCTGAAAAAAATATTCTGCTACTTGTTTTGAAGGAAAAGTCGAGTTGTAAATATATTAATTCATGATAGTAAGGATTTGAAGTATTCTTTACATTATTCAATATATTCTGCATAAAATTCTCTCCTATATATTAATGATAAAATTACATATTTAAAACTTAATACGTGAGGATGGATGATGATGAAATTTGTTAAAGTAACATTAGTAAGCGCGTTATTGTTCACAAGTTGTGCTACATTTGAGCCGAATCAAACAGAGGCGGCTACAGTGTCACAATTCAGGTAGAGCGGTAAGTCATTACCAGTTAAATATGGAAATTTTAAAACTCATAAACAAAGAAAGACGCGTATATGGTATTGCATCGTTACGATATAATAATAACAATTATATCTCTCAAGGTACAAATTTGCTTGCAAATGAGATTAGAAGATACTTTGCGCACTACCGTCCAATAGAAGATTGTTATTATTGTACTATTATATTGTATCCGGTTACATTTTTTTATATTAAATGCTTTACTACGATTACAAATGACAAAAAAAGGTCTATAATAGAAGTAATGGAGTTCAAAAATATTGGGGGCAGGAATGAATGAAGCGTAAATTTAAAGAAACAGATGTAATTTTAATTGGTGGCGGAATTATGAGTGCAACACTAGGTGTGTTGTTAAAGGAACTTGATCCGTCAATTAACATTAAAGTTTTTGAAAAATTAGAAGCTGCAGGTCTTGAAAGCTCGAATGTATGGAATAATGCAGGAACTGGGCATTCTGCTTTATGTGAATTAAACTACACGAACGAAGATGCAGATGGCAATATCGATATTACAAAAGCAAGTGGTGTAAATGAGCAGTTCCAACTATCGAAACAGTTATGGGCATATCTTGTAGACCAAGGTAAGCTAAAGCATCCTGAAGGATTTATTATGCCTGTACCACATTTAAGTTTCGTTGAAGGTGAACAAAATGTTGACTTCTTAAAACGTCGTTTAAAAGCGTTCGAAGGGAATCCATTATTTGAAGGAATGGAGCTAACAGAAGACCATGATAAGATGCGTGAATGGGTACCATTAATGATGAAAGGTCGTAATCCCGATGAAAAGATTGCGATTACACGTATGGAAGCAGGGACTGATGTTAACTTCGGTGCGTTAACGAATGACTTGTTTGATATTATGACTTCTTATGAAGGTGCAGTGATTCATTATAACCATGCCGTAAAAGATATTAAACGTAATGAAAACGGTACATGGGATGTAAAAGTCTATGATGAAAAAGCAAAGAAATCTGAAATCCATAGTGCGAAGTTCGTGTTTATCGGAGCAGGTGGATATTCGTTACCATTATTACAGAAGACGAAGATTCCAGAGGCAAAAGGTGTCGGTGGCTTCCCAGTAAGCGGATTATTCTTAGTATGTAAAAAGCCTGAAATTGTGGAACAGCATTTAGCGAAAGTATATGGAAAAGCGAAAGTTGGCGCTCCTCCGATGTCAGTACCACATTTAGATACGCGTTATATTGATGGTGAGCGTGCATTATTATTCGGACCATATGCAGGTTTCTCACCAAAGTTCTTAAAAACAGGTCGATATACGGATTTAATCGAATCTGTAACACCAGGTAACATCGCAAATATGTTATCAGCTGGTGCGAAAGAAATGAAATTAACACAATACTTAATTTCACAAGTAATGCAGAATCACGAAGCACGTATGGAAGAATTACGTGAATTCGTTCCGAATGCTAAATCAGAAGATTGGGAAATTGTCGTTGCAGGACAACGTGTACAAGTGATTAAAGAAACTGAAGCAGGCGGAAAAGGTACGCTTCAGTTCGGTACAGAAGTGATTACAAGTAAAGATGGTAGTATCGCAGCGTTACTGGGGGCTTCACCTGGTGCATCAACAGCAGTTCACGTTATGTTACGTGTTATTAATGAATGTTTCGG
Organism: Macrococcus armenti; assembly: GCF_020097135.1. Classification (NCBI taxonomy): domain Bacteria; kingdom Bacillati; phylum Bacillota; class Bacilli; order Caryophanales; family Staphylococcaceae; genus Macrococcus; species Macrococcus armenti. The sequence continues at coordinate 430,923 of NZ_CP083608.1, forward strand.
GAATCGTATGACAGAATTTGAACCGAAAATTAAAGAAATGATTCCTTCATACGGTAAGAAATTAGCAGAGCATCCAGAATTATTTGAAGAAATTAATAAACAGACAGCACGTGCACTTGGCTTAAAAGAAAAGTAATTACTAAAAACAGAAGAACAAAATGTTCTTCTGTTTTTATATGAGTTGGGAGATAGTTTTTCATCATGCTTGATAAAATGAATGGTGTTATACAAAAATATATTGCATTTTTAACGATCAGTAGTTTAATTCTCGGTATTATATTTGATGATTTTGGAAAACAGTTTCTATTATTTGTACCTTATTTATTTGCCTTTATGACATTTGCAAGTAGTATTCGCATGAAATTCAGCGATTTGAATGTATTTTATAAAGCGCCTCGTGCCATATTATTCTGTTTGTTAATACTGCATATTATAATGCCGATTATTAGTTACGTTATTGCGCAATTCGTATTCGATGATCCGTTACTCATTATCGGATTTGTCATGCTGATGTCTGTACCGACCGGTGTCACAAGTATTATTTGGATCAATGTTGGTAGAGGTGATATACCATTAGGACTTGCTGTCGTCATGCTTGATACGATGCTAGCACCGATTATTATTCCGACAACACTCCACTTCGTTGCGATGAAGTCTGTAGAAATTGATACGAGTAGTTTAATTATCGATTTAATCATGATGATTGTCGTCCCGACGATTATTGCAATAATTTTAAATGAAATTAGTAAAGGAAAAATACCTGATATTATTGGCACAAGGCTTAGTCCGTTTAGCAAACTTGCATTATTCTGTATTATATTTGTAAATGGTGGAGCGATTTCGCCATATATGAAAAAGTTTTCGTGGGAATTATTCATCATTATACTTGTTGTTTTCGTAGTCGTTGTAAGTGGTTATATAGTGAGTGTTGCATTGAGTCATTTTATGGAACATAGCTATGCGAGACATGTGAGCATTACATTTTTATGTGGAATGCGTAACATCTCTACAGGCGTCATTGTCGCAACAACATATTTCCCGGCAAAAGTTGCGATGCCTGTTGCTTTCGGGATGCTCTTTCAGCAATTATTAGCAAGTATCGTAAGTCAGCAATTGGAACGATACAGACCACAAAATTGACACAAAAAATGTGTCAATTTTATTTATTTTCTTTTATGCGAATATATTCACATGATAAAATCGAGTTTAAAAGAAGTTGGCGGTGCACGTGCATCAGTTGTAACAGCAGCAAGTAAAGTTGTCTGTGTCGGCTTACCACCAGAAACAATGGATTTATCAATCGTTAAAACTGTTCTGGATGGTATTGAAGTAGTAGGCTTTTTAGTTGGAACACGTGAAGACTTACGTGAAGCATTCCAGTTTGGTGCAGAAGGTAAAGTAGTACCGATTGTTGAAACGCGTTGCTTACATGAAGTGAATGATGTGTTTAAAGAGATGCATGAAGGGAAAATTCAAGGTCGAATGGTAATCCGATATGCATATACAATAAAATTAAATTTTGGCGTGATATTTTTCAAAAATTGCAGGAATTCCTGCAATTTTTTTAGTTTTCGGCTGAAATTTTTTAAAAACTGCATTTTTCGTTGATAGACGTGCGTTTGCGCATAAAAAAATTACGCATTATATTGAAGTTGAGGTGATCATTTTGATAAAAAAAGTCCATGAACCAACTTCTATTAATGCGTATTTATATGAACTTGAACACAGAATTCATATGGAGCAGGAAGATTATCTTAAATTTGTGAAGTACAAAAAAGGATACGAAGGAGAACTAAAATTCTTTGAAATGATTGAACAATTAGATGGAGATTTTGTTGTTTTATGGGATATAAATTTTGTAAGGCCGGTACGCGTGCAATATGATTTCATAATTATTACATCGAAAAATATACTTCACTTTGATATTAAAAATTATAGTGGCAACTACCGATATCAGAATAACCGTTTGATCAGTGAACACGGCAAAACAGATAAAGATATATTCATACAATTGGATAATGCGAATGCATATTTAAATCAGTTGATTGCAAAGTATGAAATGCCTCAAAATCTCATCAGTAAAATTATTTTTATTAATGAAGATTTAAATTTAACAGGATTTAACGGTAAAGACTGTGTGATGTTCGCACATGAACTTAATGCGGTATTTAATTATTTGAAAACATGTAAAGGTATCACACAACAAATGAAAAATTTTGCTGATGCGCTTATACAGATGCATGATAATGAAGGAATTGAAAAACGCATTTATTATTATAATATCGACGAAATGAAACTTGGCCTACGATGTCCTAAATGCAGAAAAATTGAAATGCGGAGGGTTCCTGAAAAACAATATTTACAATGTAGTTGTGGGTACAAAATTTCAAATCATGATGCAATCCTCGCTGCATATGAAACATTAAGGTTATTAGGAATGAAACAAATTCAAAGGAAAGATATTGTAGCTTTTACAGGAATATCAGTTCGAACAGTAGCGCGATATGCGAATAAACTATTTAATAAAAAATCTAAGCATAGGGGGACGTATTATGAGAAAGATGAATTAGAACTATAAAATCTGAAACGGTAGAAGGAGGCACGTAAATAAAAAACACGTGCCACATTGGCCACGAGAACCTCTTGAAACGGTAGAAAGTGGCACGTAAATAAAAAACACGTGCCACATTGGCCACGAGAACCTCCTGAAACGGTAGAAAGTGGCACGTAAATAAAAAACACGTGCCACATTGGCCACGAGAACCTCTTGAAACGGTAGAAAGTGGCACGTAAATAAAAAGCACGTGCCACATTGGCCACGAGAACCTCTTGAAACGGTGGAAGGTGGCACGTAAATAAAAAACACGAGCCACTTTGGACATGGGAACTCTCTGAAACAGTGGGAGGTGGCACGTAAATAAAAAACACGTGCCACATTGAGAGTTCATCGTTAATCCGATATAGACGCAAACCAAAAAAATCATCCCATCCAATTTGGATGGGATGTGCTTACTTATTTATATTATTGGTAGATTCCTTTTGCTTTGTCAGAGTAATCGATGTAAATACATTTCACTTGCTGATAGTGACGTAATGTTTCTTTATAAGTTTCACGTCCGATACCTGATTTCTTATAGCCACCGAATGGTGAACCTGCTGGAATCTGATTGTATGTGTTAATCCAGATGCGGCCAGTGTCAATTGCATTCGCAACTTGTAATGCATCGTTAATATTTGCAGTGAAGATTCCACCAGCTAAGCCGTATTCTGAGTCATTAGCTTTCTCGATAACTTCTTCTTTCGTTTTAAACTTAGATACTAATACAACAGGTCCAAAGATTTCTTCCTGTACTAAACGAGATTTGTTGTCTTCGAACTCAATAATTGTTGGTGGGAAGAAGAAACCTTTATCACGTCCGTTATCCATTAAACGTTTACCACCAGTAACAATATTCAAACCTTCTTGTTTTGCGATTTCCATATATTCTTCGATTTTATCGATTTGAGCCTGACCTGTTTGTGAACCGTAATGGTTGTTCTCATCCATTGGATCGCCTACGTTTACTTTTTCAAATGCTGCTTTTAATTTACTAATAAATTCATCATAAATGCCTTCTTGTACATATAGACGGCTTCCGGCAGAACATACTTCACCCTGGTTAAATAAAATACCAAGTTGCGCACCTTCAACAGCTTGATCAAGGTTAGCATCATCAAAAATAATGTTTGCGCTTTTTCCACCTAGTTCTAGTGTAGCAGGTACGATACGTTTTGCTGCTGCTTCTGCAACGCTGTACCCAACTTCTGTTGAACCTGTAAATGAAACTTTCGCAACATCTTCATGATTGAAAATTGCATTACCAGATTCTGATCCCTTACCTGTAACGACGTTTAATACACCTTTAGGTAATACATCCTGTATAATTTCTGCTAATTTAAGTAATGATAAAGGTGTAGATGAAGATGGTTGAATTACAACTGCGTTTCCTGCAGCAAGTGCTGGCGCGAGTTTCCATGCTGCAAGAAGCATTGGGAAGTTCCATGCGACAACAGCACCGACTACTCCGATAGGTTCGTGCTTAATCACACTGATAACATTTGCATCAACTTCTTTATTCGTTCCTTCATCTGCTAAAATAACACCAGCGAAATATCTGAAATGCTCAGCTGCAAATGGCAAGTCAATATTAAATGACTCACGAATTGCTTTACCACTGTTTAATGATTCAATTTTCGCAAGCTCTTCACGATGTTCATCCATTTTATCTGCAATTTTGTTTAAAATCTTTGCGCGTTCTGTATGCGAAGTATGACGCCAAGTTTTAAATGCCTCTTTCGCTGATTGAACAGCATCATCAACATCTGCTGCTGTACCTTTTGCGATTTTAGCTAATACTTCGCCTGTAGCAGGATTCGTAACATCAAGCGTTTCCCCTGATGCACTGTCTTTAAATTCACCATTAATAAATAAACCATACTGTTCTTTTAATAAGTTACTCATGATTGTCCTCCTAATAGTAAAATTTCTTGCTACCCGAATTGTACAACTGTCTTCTATAAAAGTGCAATAGAGTTGCCCTATTTAATTTCAGAAAATTTAGTTAAATGGTTGTAGATTGTTGAATAGTATTCGTTTTGTAATATATTTGGATAATGCTTACAGTTGAAAGGTGAGGTATCTTAAGAAATTCACTGATATAACAACGTTTATTGAAAAGATGCTTTTGTTACAGACGTATACAAAATATATCACTTAAGTAACAAATTATTAACAATACCCCAAATGATGTTTAAACATGCTATAGTAATTTCAGTGCTAAACGAGGCACACAATTAACCAAATAAAATATATAACTTTAATATAATCATTAAAATTACCGGAGGAATTTATATTATGAAAAAATCAGCATTAGCTTTAACGGCATTAGTGTCATTATCAACATTAGGAACTACTCAAGTAGACGCAGCAGCTTATGGAAGAGCAGATGCCTCTAATACAACTACAAGTGTAAACACTCAATACTCAAATAACATCAACTATACATATAACAATGATGGTTCATATACTTATAATTATGATTACAACACACCAGTAGCATCTGCACAAACTGCAGTATCATCCGACTCAAACACTCCTGTTGTTTCTCAAACTTCAGTAGTACAAAAAGCACCAGCAACTACTGCTGTGAGCGGAGACGTTGCTTCAGTAGCATTAAGTGTTGCAGCAGGTAAATCATATGTGTTCGGAGCAAACTCAGCTTCAGCTGTTGACTGTTCTTCATTTGCACAACAAGTTTTAGCAGCGATGGGTAAATCAATTCCACGTTCGACATATGCACAAAGAGATGCAGGAACACAAGTTTCTACACCACAACCAGGTGACTTAGTATTCTTTAACAACTATAGCCACGTAGGTGTATATATCGGTGGAGGACAAATGGTTGATGCATTAAATCCATCTGAAGGAATCGGACAACGTTCAGTAAGCTACGTAAGTGGTTACATTGATGGATACTACAGATTCTAATTATTTCATAAGTAAGCATTGGGGCATAAGTCTCAATGCTTTTTATTTTTAACTTTATTATTTTTATATCCTATATTACAATCAAGGAAACATGTAAAGGTGGAGAAGCATTTGTGGCATTATAAAACTTATGAATCATTAACGCATGATGAAATTTATCAGATCTTCAAACTTAGAATAGATACATTTGTTGTTGAACAGCAAAGTTATTACCCTGACATTGATGAAAGAGATTTATCATGCATCCATTATTTCAAAAAAGAGGGCGACAAAGTAGCTGCTTATGCGCGTATCATATTAGATGAAAATAAAGTAAAATTAGGTCGCGTGATTGTTAATCCAGAATTTCGTGGGCAAGGACTTGCACGTGAACTTGTTCAAAATGGACTTGATTATGTAAAAGAAAATTATTCAGATAAAAATATTTCACTCAGTGCACAGGCACATTTAAAAGACTTTTATGCGAGTTTCGGTTTAATACCATCATCAGACATATATTTTGTAGATTTAATTCCACATATTGATATGTCTCGTAAACCATTTGCATAAACAAAGTGAGAGGATGAATCATTTGAAAGTATATATTACGCACTTTCTTTTGAACGATACAGATTTTATCATCGCTTCGAATGCTTCAGGTGTTATTTATTTAGCGAATGACGATACGATGGAGTATTTAAATCGACATATCGAGCGATTCTACAGTGAGGCAGTAAAAGTTACAGGATATGAAGCGGATCAGTTAAACGCGCGCTTCATTGAAGACTTGAGATTATACTTCAAGGGCGAACTGAAACAGTTTAACTGGCCACTTAATTTAGCAGGTACAGATTTCCAAAAGAAAATATGGTCATCGCTCTGTAATATTCCGTATGGTACAGCAGTGACATATAGTGAAATCGCCTCATTATCTGGTAATAAACAGGCCGTACGCGCAGTTGGTGGTGCAGTTGGTGCAAATCCGGTAATGATAGTAGTACCTTGCCACCGCGTTATCGGCAAGAATGGTGAACTAACTGGATTCAGCGGTGGTCTTGATATGAAACGTACATTATTAGCAATTGAAAATATTAAATATATAAAATAAGGAGATAACTATGACAATTCCAGCATGTCCAAAATGTAATTCAGAATATACTTATGAAGATGGATTAAACTACGTATGTCCGATGTGTGCTCATGAATGGCCACAGGAAGAAATTGTAGAAGAAGTAGTCGTGAGAGATGCAAACGGCAACGTCTTACAAGACGGGGACAGTGTATCTGTAATTAAAGACTTAAAAGTTAAAGGAAGTTCTTCAGTTATAAAGCAAGGAACGAAAGTGAAAAATATTAAACTTGTTGATCCGGATAATGGACACGATATCGATTGTAAAATTGATGGATTTGGCCAAATGAGTTTAAAGAGTGAGTTTGTTAAGAAATTATGATGAAAAGAATCGAAAGTATCGATGTAATGCGCGGTATTAGTATAATGGGAATTTTGTTCATGAACATCGTAGGATTTCATATGAACGAGTTGTATACACATCCGATAGACCATTTTCATACATCAATGGATCGATTTCTGTACTATTTGGATGTATTATTCGTCCATAATTCATTTTATCCAATCTTTTCGTTTTTATTTGGCTTTGGTTTAGCAATTATGGCAGCGAATATAAAAGAACGTGGCGGTAATTTTTTACCCATCCTTTATCGTAGAGTATTTGCTTTATTAATATTCGGTATGCTGCATGGTGTACTTATCTTTTATGGAGATATACTGAACGTTTATGCAGTATTAGGTATGATTGCTATTATATTTTTGTTATTGCCAAATATAGTGAGCCTCATTACCGCAACTGTCATTTCAGTATTGTATTTACTTATCAATTTAATATTGATGGTAGCAGCTATCGTTGAGCCTCAAATGCTTCAGTTTACTTCATCGGAAGAAAGTAAACATTGGATTGATGTAATGCATAGTGGTGATATCGGTAAGATTATCACGCTTAATCAGCAGTTCTTTCTTGAAAATTTCAGTGCACTTAGTGTTACAGGCATTTTTAGTTATGGTTTGTCTGTATTGCCATTTATATTATTCGGTATGTTTGCGATGCGTGCAAACTTGATAGACCGTATCAACCTCAACAAGAAGGTATCAATAACGATTGCATTTATCAGCTTTATTATAGGATTACTTATCAAGTACTATACGATTTACGCAGATTTAAATATGTTTTCTGGTCAGGCGTTTATCTTCTACGGTGGAACATTCGTTGCAATCAGCTACTTTATAGCAACAGTACTCGTTTGTAATTACAAACCTATTTATACGTATTTAAAACCATTTCAACGAGCAGGAAAAATGAGTTTTACTTTATATATTACGCAAAGTGTAATAATGTTTATTATATTTTACGTATTTAAATTATATGCAATGCTTTCGCTCGTTGAAGTTTATATGATTGCAGTTATCATTATTATATTAGAATTAGTGTTTGCAACTCTTTATTTCAAACGATTTAAGTATGGACCACTTGAGTGGATATGGAGAAAAATTACATACTTAAAATAATTGCTCATTATATGATTGTGATTTAAAATATGTTATAATGTACTAGCTAAAAGGAGGTGTATCAAATGGCGAATCTACAGGAACAAATTGCTGAGTCAGTATTGGCAGGTAATTTTTATGCAACTGAAAAGTTAATGAACGCAACAGATTTTATGGAATTTGAAGAAGCATTTATCAGCGCAAGTCACGAAAGTGAGTCGGTCATGTATTATACATTTATATTAGAAATGATGAAAAAAGAAGAATCGGTTGAATTACATGATCTTGCATTTTTACTACTTGTATATCCGTTGAGTGAAGTGAAAGGTGCATTTGATAGTGCATATTTCCATGCTGAACGAGCTGTTGTAATGACAGACTATAAGGAAATTAAAAACTTACTGCAGTTATTATTCTTATACACGACGCCAACGCCAGTATTATCAGATCGTGAAGCATTTGATACATCTAAGAGAATACTTGCGATTGATTCAACGAACCAGGTTGCAAGAACTTTAATGAAGAAAGCTGCGAAAAAATTAGATAAAGTTGTCGTAGATATTAAAGACTTTAATCAGTACAAAAACGCTTAAGACAGTGTCTTAAGCGTTTTATGTTTATTCAAGCCATAGTTCAATCGGTACAATAATTGGAAATTGACCTCGGTCTTCAGATAACTTTGTAACGATTGATGACGCTTTTGCGAATAATGGAATGGCATACATTGCTTCATTTTGTTTTATGTCAGCAAGAATATCAGTACCTTCTTCCCCCTGAATCAGCATCGTTGTTTCGATGACGCCGTCAACTTGTGTACCGAAATGCCCGAACATAAAGGTAAGTTTAAATTCAAATACGTGTGGATCATCGCTGCCAGTATAATCTAATCGATGCATTACAGTAGGTTCTTCAGAATTGCTTTCAAAGTCTCTTACATGCGCTTCTCTTACATATGTCTGTACAATTTGTTTATGAATTTCCATATTAAAGCTCCTTTTCATCGTGTTATTTATATAATGAAATAAACGCTTTTATAATGCAAATTATTATAAAAAATAAATATAAGTATATAAAATAAATCGTAAGACATATTGTTTTTACGTATTAAATGCTATAAGATGTATAGACAAATAAAATTTCGGAGGAAATATGAAGAAATCTACAATCATAATGATCACCTTTTTAATAGGTGCATTTTTTACGTTTTTAAATGAAACATTGCTAAACATCGCTTTAACGAAAATTATGACAGTTTTCCATGTCGATGCACCGACAGTACAGTGGTTAGCAACTGGGTTTATGCTTGTTATGGGTGTGCTGATGCCACTTTCTGCCACAATTATACAATGGTTTAATACACGACAACTTTTTATCGGTTTAATGTCGATATTCTTAATTGGGACTTTAGTTGCCGGTTTTGCAGTAAACTTCCCGATGTTACTTGCTGGTCGAATGATTCAGGCAGCTGGAACGGGATTATTAATTCCTGTTATTATGAATGCGCTGCTGTTATTATTCCCACCACACGAGCGTGGTAAAGTAATGGGGAACTTCGGACTTGTTATGATGTTTGCACCAGCCATTGGTCCGACGCTTTCAGGAGTCATTGTTGATACGCTCGGTTGGCGATGGTTATTCTTTGCTGTCGTACCATTTGTTTTGTTTTCCATTGGATTTGCGTTTAAGTATTTAGATAATGTAGGCGAAGTAACGAAACCAAAAGTAGATGTATTCAGTGTAATACTTTCTACAGTTGGTGTAGCGGGTGTGATATACGGTTTTAGTTCAGTAGGCAGTGTTCAAGGTGGATTTACAAATCCGCTCGTCTTTGTTTCTATTATTACTGGATTTATCGCTTTGTTCATCTTTGTATTACGTCAGAAAAAGTTATCATCACCTTTACTGGACATGTCAGTATTTAAATATGGTAACTATAGTAAAGGGATGTTTATATTCGTTGTCGTGGTGATGGCAATGTTTGCTTCTGAGATTGTAATGCCGATGTATCTTCAGGGGCCGATGGGGTTCAGTGCTAAAGTAGCAGGTATGATTTTATTACCCGGGGCATTACTGAATGGTGCCATGAGTCCTGTGATGGGGCGTATCTTTGATAAAATTGGGCCTCGTAAAATGATTATTCCTGGTATGTTCGTATTAATGGCAGTTATGTTCTTCTATTCAACGATTCATCCGGGTATACCACTTTATGTCTTTATTATTGTTTATATGATATTAATGGTTTCGATTTCAATGATTATGATGCCGAGTCATACAAATGCGATTAATCAATTACCGAAACATTTGTATCCACATGGTACAGCAATTGGTAATATGATCCAACCGATAGCAGGTGCAATGGGAATTTCAGTGTTTGTAAGTATCATGACACATGGTCAGAAGAAGGCACTGGATGGTATAAGTCATCCGACGCATGAACAAATTCAGGAGGCATTAACGAGTGGTGTTCACCATGCATACTGGTTTGCAATCGCATTGACGATAATTGGTTTTATAACGGCACTTTTCATAACACGTTCAAAATCACCAGAAGGCGAGACGTTCGGTCTGGAAGAAGAAAGAAATTAAATTTCATGTTTATCAATAGAATATATGGGTAATTAATAACTTGTTGTGACTTATTCACGGCAAGTTATTTATTTATAGGGAGAGGTTGGATGTCAAAAGGAAACAGAGAGTCGATGAAAATAGGTGCCGCATATGTTGGTGTCATCGTCGGCGCAGGATTTTCAACAGGTCAGGAAGTTTTAAAGTTTTTCACGAATTATGGTATATACAGTTATTTTGCTATTATTATTGCCGGTCTGATGCTGACATTTTTCGGACGACAAATTAGTAAAGTAGGATACGGACTTGATGTAGATAGTCACGAACCTACAATTACGTACCTATTTGGTGAAAAATTTGGTAAAATTATTGACTACATTTTAGTGTTTTTCTTATATGCGATTTCAGTCATTATGATAGCTGGATCTGGTAGTGCATTTCATGAAAGTTTCGGCATCCCGATTTGGTTAGGGTCATTGATAATGATCGTAGCAGTAGTCGGCACATTACTTCTGGATTTCAGTAAAATTGTAAGTGCTTTAGGTGTTGTGACTCCTTTCTTAATTGTTGTTGTAACAATTATTGCTATATATTTCTTCTTTAAAGGTCATGTTTCGGTTGGTGAAATCGATAAGTATATTGAACCTTCTAAACAACCATTCAAATTAAGTTTCTTACCAGAAAATTCATTGTGGTGGTTCTCGGGATTAAACTACGGAGGACTCGCATTTGCAACGGGTTATAGTATGATGGCAGCCATTGGTAGTGATGCATCGAAGAAACGTATTGCAGGTCGTGGTGCATTTATTGGAGGTATTACATTACTAGTACTATTACTAATGGTTAACTCGGGCCTTCTAAGTGAATTAGAAATGATTCAGGATTCAGCGATTCCTACACTAGTATTAGGACGTATGATTCATCCAGTTCTCGGTTTAGCATTAAGTATTATCATGTTAATGGTAATGTATAACACAATTGTAGGACTTATGTATTCATTCGTAGCAAGATTAACGACGCCTTATTCGAAACAATATGTTATTTTACTCGTCGTTTCAATGACAATTGGTTATGCATTAAGTTTCGTAGGTTTCGTAGAACTAGTTGGAACAGTTTATCCGATTATGGGGTATGTCGGTTTACTACTATGCTTCGGCTTACTATTTAAATATATTAAACGTAAAAAGGCAGGGAAAGACCATATTGCATAAGCAATAGGTCTCCTGGCTTTTCTTTATATCACACATTAACATGTATAATGTGTATGAAGTGAAAGGATTTTGCAGATGAAAAAGAGGTACTTACTATTCGTTATTTTATTATCATTAATTGTCATGTTTATTGCACGCGTTATGGGATGGTACCCTAAAGAAAATGCAGCATTAAGTGAAGGGACTGTCTTTGATGAATTTGGTGTAGCAAGGAATGTTAAACTAATATCAGATGTGAAGTACGGAAATGATGCACCGAACTCAGAACTTGATATTATTATGCCGAAAAACATTAAAGAAGGAGATAAGCTACCCCTTATATTATGGACACACGGTGGTGGATTTATCGCAGGAGATAAAAACCATAAAAATCCTTACTTAGCACAAATTGCTGAACGAGGGTTTATTATTGCGAACATTAACTATGCACTCGCTCCGGCACATCAATATCCTGTCCCGCTCATTCAGGAAAAACAGGCCGCAATGTTTATGAAGCAGAATAAATTTAATTTACCGATTGATTTTAGTCAGATTATTATTGGTGGTGACTCTGCAGGTGCTCAAATTGCATCTCAATTTGCAGCGCTTCAGACGAATAAAGCATTAAGAGATGATATGCAGGAAAGTGCTGTATTTAGCAAAACTTCAATTAAAGGTGTTATTTTATTTGGTGGCTTATATGATATGCATACTGTTAGAGACACGAAGTTTCCACGTATTGAAGAATATATGGAGAGCTATACTGGGGAAAAACATTGGGAGCAGGACTTTAAACAAATTAATCAGATGACCGTTACAAAACAAGTGACACGTAACTATCCACCTGTATTTCTTACAGTAGGTGATGCGGATCCTTTTGAAAGTCAGTCTAGAGCATTGGAACGTGTATTAAAATCAAATAACGTCCCTGTGGAGACATCGTATTTCGATGGCACACATAAACTTAAGCATCAGTATCAATTTCATATGAAATTAAAAGAATCGAAAGTAACATATGAAAAGTTAATGCAATTTTTAAGTGAATATACAAATCAATCATTATATAATACATTAGAAGAAGAACCATTAGTAACGAAACCTAAATAAACGAGGTGCGTATAATGAAAGAAAAAGTATTGTTAACAGGTGCAACAGGTTATATCGGAAAATATTTATCACAGCAACTTGCAGGACAGTTTGATATATATGCGATGAGTAAGTATCCAGGTGAAGTAGTGCAAGGTGTCAAATGGATAACTGCCGATATGTTCTCTTTAAATGATTGTATCGATGCAATGCAGCATGTGGACTACGGCGTTTACTTTCTGGATCCGAATAAACGCTCCAGTAAATTAAACGATGCAAGGTTTAAAGATATCAATGCAATCAGTGCGGATAACTTTGCCCGTGCAGCTGAAACGACAGGTTTAAAAGCAATTTTCTACATTACCGGAACAAGTGATGATACAGAAACATTGAACATTTTACAAAGTTACAGCACGCCTGTATTCGCTACTAAAACGACAGTTAAAAGAAAAGGGATTGTACCACAGACACAAACGTCTGAGATCAACGACGTCAGAAGTATTCAAAGAACGCTTATCCCGTCGTCGTGGACAGTTGCTGAAGTAAGCCGATATTACTTTAACTGGTTGAGTGAAATGGCATTTAACGTAGTACAAGTAACAGAAGCGGGACAATCGTTTACGATACATGTCGCGGGTAAGAATATTCTCACGCTGACATTGGATGAAGAAAAATGTGATGTCAATCGTGTCGTATATAAAATAACGAGTGGTGCAATGTATAAAGATACGCCGGATAGTAGAGCGCGTATGGAATTCAGAAGGTTAAAACATACAGATACATTAATTATCGCATTGCATGATTACGAACCGACATTACCATGGTTAATTTATTTATTAACACAATTACCAATTCATCATTTATCTATGCGCATATTCGATGTAGAAATGCGTATAGCACGATTTCAGGAAGAGAAAGCAAACGGCGTAGAAAAACGATATACGAAATAAAAAAATCAATCAGCAAAGGATGATACATTTACTTTTGCTGATTGATTTTTTTATGATAAGACACTAATTTGTGTGTATTAAATATTACAGTTTTGTAAAGATTGTAAAGAGCATTGATAGTATCAATGTTTTGCAAACGCTTTCTTTACATACTTAATAAAAATTTTACAAATATCTATTAATAGTAAACAAATTGCTTTAAAATAGGCAATGTAAAGAATTATAGTGTAAATACTAGGAGGCAGTAACATGTTTAACAAGAAAAAAGATAAATTTGCGGTTCAGTTAGAAGCTATGGCAGAAAACTTAGATCGTGCTGCAGTTGCATTTGGTGAAATGACTTTTCATAATGCATTTGATTTAAAAAAGTATGCGGATACGATTAAAGCATACGAAACAAATGGTGACGAGTTAATGCACCAGATGATATCAGACTTAAATCAAACTTTCATTACACCAATTGAACGTGAAGATATTCTTGCACTTTCAAATGCAATTGACGATGTAATGGATGGTATGGAAGAAACATCTGCAATGTTTGAAATGTACTCAATTGAGTACTCAGATGAGTTTATGGCAGAGTTCGTTCAGAACATTCAAGGTTGTGCGAAAGAAATCAAAACAGCAGTTTCACTTGTCGCTGATAAAAAGTTATCACATGTACGTGTGCACTCTATTAATATTAAAGAACATGAAACAAATTGCGACGGTATTTTAAGACAGTCTATTAAACATATTCTATCTGTAGAAACTGATCCATTAACTGTGATGAAGATTAAAGATATTTATCAATCACTGGAAGATATCGCTGATAAATGTCAGGCAGTTGCGAACATACTTGAATCTATCATTATGAAAAATAGTTAAGGAGCATTTTTATGGAACCGATTATTATTTTTACGTTTGCGATTGTGTTCTTCGCGTTAGCCTTTGACTTTATCAATGGTTTCCACGATACGGCAAATGCAATTGCAACAGCAGTATCTACTAAAGCATTAAAACCACGTCATGCAATCTTTATGGCAGCAGTGCTGAACTTTGTTGGTGCGATTCTGTTCCACGGAGTTGCAAAAACAGTAACGAAAGATATCGTTGACCCGTTTACATTACAAAACGGTCAAGTAGTAATATTAGCGGCATTAATTAGTGCTATTACCTGGAACTTACTTACTTGGTATTATGGAATTCCAAGTTCATCATCTCATACATTAATTGGATCAATTGCAGGTGCTGCAATTGCCTCTGGTGGATTTGGCATATTAGAATATGCTGGATTTACGAAAATTGTAGTCGGATTAATTATTTCACCACTACTTGCATTTATCGTCGGATATATTATGTATACGATTATTAAAACAGTATTTAAAAATGCGAATCTGACTAAAACAAATCGTAGTTTCAGAGTTGTACAAATCTTTACAGCAGCAGCGCAAGCTTTCGCACATGGTTCCAATGATGCACAAAAAGCGATGGGGATTATTACGATGGCATTAATCTCTGCGGGTATGCAAACAGGTAGTACTGAACCACAATGGTGGGTACAGTTATCATGTGCTGCAGCAATGGGACTTGGTACAGCAGTTGGTGGATGGAAGATTATTAAAACAGTTGGTGGCAACATTATGAAAATTCGCCCGGCAAACGGTGTAGCGGCAGATTTATCATCAGCTTTAATTATCTTTGGTGCAACACATATTCACTTACCAGTATCAACAACACACGTTGTATCATCATCAATTTTAGGTGTAGGTTCAAGCCACCGTGTGAAAGGTGTAAAATGGACAACAGCACAACGTATGATCATTACTTGGGTAATTACGATGCCAATTTCAGCTTTACTTGCAGCAATTGTATTTTTTGTAGTTAACTTTTTAACGCATATTTTTTAAGGTAATATTTTTACATGAGAATCATCAGATAGGGATTATCTATCTGATGATTTTTTTTAAATCAAATTATTCGAAAATTATACGCAATAATTGTATAATAATGACTATAATAAATTTATTTGGAGGATATTATGAACAATTACTATAACGCAGAACCGGTATCACGTTCATCTGCTTACCGTCAGACGTTTTTATTCTTTATGTATTACTGGATTATCTTTGCAGCAGGAACTTATTTAGGTCAGTTCGTACCAGCTGGTTTAAGATTTACAGTTTCAATGGCTATTTTTGCACTGATTATGATGTCACTATTTGTTCGTGCATCACGTAAATTTGGATTTTTAATTTCGAACTTAATGGCATTTGGTATGGGAATCGTAAGTTATGGTTCGTTTATGTACTACATGTCAACATTAGGTGAAGTTGCATTTTATCAAAACGTGGCGCTTGCAGTTGGGGCATTCTTAGCATTCGGTTTAGTTGGTTTCTTCGTTGTAGGAGATGCTACAAACTTAGGACGTTTATTATTCCCGGCATTAATCGCTTTAGTGTTTGCAAGTTTCTTAGGTATCTTTATTCAAATTCCAATGTTTCAGATGGTAATAACAATTGCAGGATTAGCAATTTTCTTCCTGTACACTGTATATGACTTCAACCGTTTGAAACAAGGAAACTTCTCACCACAGGAGATGGGATTCAGTTTATTTATTAACTTATTAAATATCATTTTAGATATTTTACGATTAGCGAGTATTTTAAGAGATTAAAGGCAGATGCCTTTAATCTTTTTTGTGTAATGAACGATAAATGTGTATAATAATGACATAAATTATTGAAAGAGAAGTGTATACTATGGGTCGTAAGTGGAACAATATTAAAGAGAAGAAAGCTGCAAAGGATAAAAACACGAGTAGAATTTATGCTAAGTTTGGCCGTGAGATTTATGTTGCAGCAAAATCTGGAGAGCCAGATCCAGAGTCGAACCAGAATTTAAAGTTTGTACTTGAACGTGCGAAAACATATTCAGTACCAAAACATATTATCGACCGTGCAATTGAAAAAGCTAAAGGCGGTTCTGAAGAGAACTATGATGAATTACGCTATGAAGGATTCGGTCCAGGTGGATCAATGTTAATCGTTGATGCGTTAACAAATAACGTAAACCGTACAGCAAGTGACGTACGTGCAGCATTCGGTAAGAATGGTGGAAACATGGGTGTATCAGGTTCTGTAAGCTACATGTTTGATAATACTGCTGTATTTGGATTTGATGGTAAAACTGCAGATGAAACGTTAGAAATTTTGATGGAAGCGGACATAGACGTGCGTGATGTAATGGAAGAAGATGGCCACGTTGTTGTATATGCTGAGCCAGATCAGTTTGCAGCAGTTCAGAACACGTTGAAAGAAGCAGGTGTAGAGGAATTTACAGTTGCTGAGCTTTCAATGGTACCTCAAAATGAATTAGATTTGTCAGATGCAGATTTAGAAGTATTCGAGAAGTTAGTAGATGCAATTGAAGATTTAGAGGACGTACAAACAGTACACCATAATGTAAATGCATAACATTAAGCACTGAACATGTTCAGTGCTTTTTTAGGAGGTACTATGAATAAGCATGATTTCATTGAAAGTTTGAAATTAATACCACATCCTGAAGGTGGTTACTATTTTGAAACATATAAGTCAGATTTAAGTGTTGAAAATAAAAAATTATATACTAGTATATATTTTCTGCTTGAAGCAGGGAATATCTCACATTTTCATAGAATAAAATCAGATGAGTTATGGTACTTTCATGCTGGAGACACACTCACAATTCATATGATTTTTGAAGATGGTAAATATGAAGCAGTAAAATTAGGGCTAGATGTTAAAAACGGTGAAGTGCCTCAATTTTTAGTACCTAAAAATACTGTGTTTGCTTCAACCGTTGAAGGTGAGAATGAATGGAGTCTTGTTGGATGCATGGTATCACCAGGTTTTACATTTGAAGAATTTGAATTATTTACTCAAGATGAGCTTAAAGTCAGATATCCGGAACATACAAATATAATTGAAAAATATGCATTAAAACAAAAGGAGGATGTATAATGAAAAACAAAAAAATAACACCGTTTATGATGTTTAACGGGAAAGCAGAAGCAGCAATTGAGTTTTATACATCAGTATTTCGTAATAGTGAAGTTATTTCAATGATCAAGTATGATGAACAAGGCCCTGGTGCACCTGGAACGGTTAATCACGCGGTATTTACGATTCATAATGAACAATTTATGGCGATTGATAATGCAAATGGTACGGATATTCCTTTTACACCTGCACTGAGTTTTGCGGTGGAATGTGAATCTGTCGAAGAGATTGAGTTTTTATATGATCAGTTAAAGGAAAATGGTCAAGTGTTAATGGAACTTGCACCGATGCCACCTGTTGCTGAGAAGTTTGCATGGATTGCCGATCAGTTCGGTATTAACTGGCAACTTAATTTACCACTTTTAGCATAAAGTTTTGCACTCGAATATTCATTCGGGTGCTTTTTTGTTTGCATTGAATGTATGAGTGTCCCAAAAAGAGACACTCGCGGTCCAAAAATATGCTGAGTGTCCCAAAAAGAGACACTCGCGGTCCAAAAATAGTATGAGTGTCCCAAAAAGTGACACTCGCGGTCCAAAAATATGCTGAGTGTCCGAAAAAGTGACACTCGCGGTCCAAAAATATGCTGAGTGTCCGAAAAAGTGACACTCGCAGTCCAAAAATAGTATGAGTGTCCGAAAAAGTGACACTCGCGCTCCAAAAATATGTTGAGTGTCCCAAAAAGAGACACTCGCGGTCCAAAAATATGCTGAGTGTCCCAAAAAGAGACATTCGCGGTCCAAAAATAGTATGAGTGTCTCAAAAAGTGACATTCGCGGTCCAAAAATATGTTGAGTGTCCTAAAAAGAGACACTCGCGGTCCAAAAATATGCTGAGTGTCCCAAAAAGAGACACTCGCGGTCCAAAAATAGTCTGAGTGTCCGATTATCAGCCACTTATAATGATGCTGCGAATATATTTCACGATACTTCTTCATGGCCAACGTACGTTATCCCTTTATTTACAAAATTTGTTGACATTCACTGTATTAAGTGTATTATATAGTATAGTACAGTTAATACAGTAGAACGGAGAGATGAGATGATTTCAATTGATAATCGAAGTTGTGTTCCGATATATGAGCAGCTAATCAATGGGTTTAAAGTACAAATTATTAATGGTGTTCTGCTTCCGGATGAAAAGTTGCCCTCAGTAAGACAGCTCGCACAGGAGTTAACGATTAATCCAAATACGATTCAAAAAGCATATCGTGAACTGGAATATTTAGGATATACATATTCAGTTCCAGGCAAAGGCAGTTTTGTGAACACTATTCAAAATGAAATGAATAAGGAGCGCATTCAAATGCTAACAGAAACTTTAAACAAGACAGTGAATGAGTTATTATTTTTAGGTTTAACGAAAGAAGAGATCATTCAAGCAATCGAAAGTATGGAGGGGGATCATCATGACGATACAACTGAATAGTGTTAGTAAGTCATTTGGCAATTATAAAGCGGTTGATGATGTTAATTTATCAATTCTTCAAGGCTCTATTCAAGGATTGCTCGGTAGTAATGGTGCCGGAAAAACGACATTATTAAAACTGATTGCAGGGATATATAAATGTGATGACGGTAATATTCTATATAATGATGAACATATATTTGAAAATAAGTCTTACAAGGAAAAGATGATTTTCATATCGGATATTCCATACTTCTTCGGTCATGCTGCACTCGATGAAATGGCTGAATTTTATAAACTGATGTTCCCTAAGTTTAGCGATGAGCGTTATAAGCAGCTTGTTGAAGTACTGAAAATTAATCCAAAAAAGAAAATCACGAAATTCTCAAAAGGTATGCAACGTCAATGTGCTTTCATACTTGGAATTGCATCACGCCCAGAAGTTTTATTGCTGGATGAACCATTCGATGGCCTGGACCCTATAGTCAGACATACGATTAAAAATATACTAATTCAAGATGTGTCAAATCATAATGTCGCGTTATTTGTATCGAGTCATAATTTAAGGGAAATGGAAGATTTCTGCGATTCAGTCACGTTAATGCATGAAGGTCGTGTACTCATGACTCGTGATTTAGATGACTTAAAAGGAAATGTCGCTAAAATTCAGATGGCGTTCAGTATATTACCTGATGAAGCTTTCTACAAAGGGATGAATGTTATAGAGAAGTCTGTTAAAGGTCGCGTTGTAACGTGCATCGTTAAAGATAATCTCGATAACGTTGAAGAATATATAACAAAGGCAGATCCGCTGCTCTATGATATTCTGCCACTCACTTTAGAAGAAATATTCACTTATGAACTAGGAGGTTACGGTTATGCAATCGAAAATGTCATTGTGGAATAATGCTTTGTTTAAAAATTTATCACGTAATATTATGTTTTTAACCGTAATTAATATGATTTGTACGTTTATCCTTATACCATTCTCATATTTTATGATGGATGTTGAAGGGACGAATAATATTAGTAAGTACATTATCGGGTCAGCAAGCACGTCTAGCTTATACTTTTTCGGAACGATGATGTATGCAATTTTATGTGGTTTGTTTATCACATATTTCTTTAAATCAAAGCATGCTTCTGATTTTATTCATAGTTTACCAATAAAGCGTCAGGAGATATTATCTACAATTTATGGTACATACTTTATTCACGCATTACTGAATTTAGTTATTAACGGGGTCATTACGCTTATATTCGGTATAAAGTTTACAGGTATTAATATTGAAAAGATGCTCATCTGGATAGCTTTAAGCCTATTATTGCATTTATTTATATTCAGTTTAACGATATTGCTCGGATTACTCATTAACAATTATTTAAGTCATATTATTAGTGTTATCGCTATATTAATTTCCCCGGTAATAATGGGTACGCTTATATACACGACACATATGAGAATGTTCAAAGGTTTGAGCAGTTATCCTGAGCAGTTTCTGAATGAAATTACGATTCCGGTTAAATTTATGGATTTTGTAGTGAAGGATGACTATAACTTTACATACTTATGTATCATATTCTTGATTTCAGTAGTAATGATAGCCGCATCATATGTCATATATAATAAGCGAAGAAATGAGCGCATCAATGAAGCGTATGCGAACAATACGATTCATCTAGTCATTTACTTTATCACGATATTAATTGTGACACTTCTTGGTGGGTTAATATTCAGCACGCTATTTAATGAAATGCTCATTATTGCGATAATCATATACTTCATTTCGTTTACGATCAGTTATATGTTAATGGAGATGTCTGCACAAAAATCTGTGCGTATTACATTTAATAAAAAGTTATATTTAGCATCACTGTTAGTAGTGGGGGTTGCTTTATTGTCCGTGTACGCAGCTGGTCTATACCGTGAGCAATATATTCCGGATGAAAGAAAGGTTAAAAATGTTGCTGCTACATTTGAAGGTGAAACAGGTCAATATGCGATGACAAGTTTACTTAATGATACGAAAGTAAGTGATCCAGTATTCATTAACAATGTTATTAGGTCACATAGCAAACTTGTTGCGGCACAAAAAGCACAATATAATAATGATTATGAAGTGTATAATGTTCATTTAAAATATACTTTGAACGATGGTCGTGTCATTGATAGAAATTATGATGTATATAAAAAAGACTATGAGCACTACATAAAATCAATGAACACTGAAGAAAATAAATCAATCTTAACGAAAGCACTGGATTTAAGTAATCGCGTAAATGATACGATTTCTATACAACATGAAATTAGCGAAGATTCATATACAGGTGAAGGACTTAATAAGAAACAGAAGGAACGTTTAGTAAAAGTGCTTGAAGCGTCTATTAATAATAAAGCTTTCAGTAGCAAATTAGAAGCAGGACGTAGTAAATATGCTGTTACATTCGAATATGAAAATTACAATGGCACTGTATATGAAGCCGGCAGTTATGATGTTCCTATTTCGCTTTATGATAAGGAAGTTATCGCGTTCTTGAAACAGGAGAACTTCATAGATAAATATAGTGACTTGTTACCAGAAGGTAAAGTATATGAATTACCAAAATCAACAGATTTATCTTTCGCCTCGAGTGTAGATTCTATTAAAGACATTAAAGGTGCAAAAAAGGTAGAACGCAAATCATTTAAAGCTATCGTTGATGAAAATAAAATCGATGAAGAAGGTAATCATTTATACTTAATCGATAATGCTGAAAGAACATTTATATTTGTAAAATAAGCAGGGATTTCCCCTGCTTTTTGTTATACTTTTAATAGGAGGTGCATCATGCAGCAAAAACGTAATGCAGTTCAATCTAAAGGTAAATCGATGGCGAAGAAAAAAGCTGTGAATAAAAAAACGCAGCGTAAACGCAAAAGAAAAAAATCAAAACTTAAATTTAAACATATCTTTATAATCGGGTGTGTTATTTATGTTTGCAGTGCAGTGTATGGCGCGATGAAACCGCTCCCAGCAGGTATTAGTAAGGCTTATGAACCGAGTAAGACAAATGACGTGAAATTACTCATTGATAAAACGTACGAAAAAAATAAAAAAATGTACTATGAGCACGAAATATTCAATGAACAGTTAAAAACGATTAAAGCAGCAGATGATTTTATTATTCTTGATATGTTCTTATTCAATGATACATATGATGGTGATGTTAAGTTTCCGAAACTGACGACAGAACTTACGCATGCACTGATAAATAAAAAGAAAGAAAATCCAGACATTCAAATCTACATGTTGACAGATCCGATTAATTCATTTTATGGAAGTTACACACCAGCGCATTATAAAATGTTGCGTGATAATGGTATATCTGTTTATGAAACGAATCTTGTAAAACTTCGTGATTCAAATCCAATATACTCAGGGTTATGGCGACCGACTTTACGCTTTTTCGGAAATAACGAGAATGGTCTCATTCCGAATATATTCTCTAAAGAAGCACCGAATGTAACGGTACGAGGTTTCGCAAGATTACTTAATATGAAAGCGAATCATCGAAAAACATTAGTAACAGAAGATGCCGCAATCATATCAAGCAGCAATCCACACGACCCTAGCGGACATCATCAGAACGTTGCAGTAAAAGTAACAGGCCAATTACAGGAAGATTTGATTAAAAGTGAAATTCATGCACTGAACATGAGCGGTAGTAATTTATCAGCAAGTGATTTCGCGATAAAAAATCACGCATATAGCAATGACATGGATTATAAAACAACACTCGTAACAGAGGCTAAAGTGAAAGAAGCGGTACTGCGAAATATTAACAGCATGAAGTCCGGGGATAATATTAAGATGGGAATGTTTTATTTATCTGATCGTGATATCGTAAAATCACTATTAAATGCATCAGACCGTGGTGTAGAGGTTCGCATTATTTTAGATGTAAATAAAGAAGCATTCGGAAAGGAAAAGCCGGGTATACCAAACAAACCTGTTGCGCATGAACTCATCTCAAAGTCAGACGATCATATAAAAGTGAGATGGGCGGTGAGTCACGGAGAACAATTCCATGCGAAATATACACTTTTTAGAAGTTTATCGACTGGTGAGAGCACTGTAATACTTGGAAGTGCGAACTTAACACGTCGAAACGTTGGAGACTATAACATGGAAACAGACGTTGTGATTTCCGGTAAAAGCGACTTAAGCGTATTTAAACAACTAAACGATACATTTGATGCAATGTGGGAAAACAAATATGCGCATGTAACAGATGATTATGACGTCCAGAAAGATCCATCGTTTATTAAAGACGTCTTATACCGTGTACAGGAGTTTACAGGGTTATCGAGTTTCTAAAAAAAACTAAATTTTTAAAAAAGTTTAAAAATAATATTGACTTATTTATGTATCACATGTAATATGTAAAACAACTTAATAATAATTTATCAAGAGAGACAGAGGGATATGGCCCGATGAAGTCTCAGCAGCGGACTCTACTACAGAGCACTGTGCTAAATCCATCAAGCATTAGCTTGGCAGATAAATGTTGAACGTATAACACTCATTTAGCTCAAGCTATGTGAGTGTTTTTTTATTTGAAGGAGGAGGAAAAATGGGCATAATCGAAATTCAGGATGTTACGAAAGTATATACTACGAAAAAAGGTGAAGTTCATGCACTGAATCATGTGGACTTAACGATTGAGAAAGGACAAGTATTTGGAATTGTTGGTTACTCAGGTGCAGGTAAATCAACTTTGCTGAGATTAATAAATCGTCTGGAAAAACCGACGACAGGGAATGTTATCGTAGAAGGTCAGGATATTACGACGATAAGAGAGAAAACATTGAGAAAAAGACGTCAGAATATCGGTATGATATTTCAGCAATTTAACTTATTTAAATCAAAAACGGTAGGAGACAATATTAGATATCCGCTTAAATTATCAAAGCGATATAACAAATCAGAAATCGAATCAAGAGTTGATGAGTTGTTAAACTTTGTTGGTTTAATTGATAAAAAAGATGATTATCCAAATCAACTCTCAGGAGGGCAGAAGCAGAGAATAGGGATAGCGAGAGCACTTGCAACAGAACCGGATATATTACTCTGTGATGAAGCAACGAGTGCGCTTGATCCTGAAACGACAGATGATATATTAAACTTACTGAAGAAAATAAATGAGAGACTCAATATTACAATTGTCATTATTACACATGAGATGGAAGTCGTTAAA
Source organism: Macrococcus armenti (assembly GCF_020097135.1). Lineage (NCBI taxonomy): Bacteria > Bacillati > Bacillota > Bacilli > Caryophanales > Staphylococcaceae > Macrococcus > Macrococcus armenti. The sequence continues at coordinate 455,447 of NZ_CP083608.1, forward strand.
AAGATTTGCGATGAAGTTGCTGTAATGGAACACGGCAAAGTCGTAGAACAGAATAAAGTATTTGAACTGTTCACTTCGCCAAAGCATCCTGTTACGAAACGATTTGTTCATAGCGTATTAAATGATGATATACCTAATGAAATTAAAACATCAGATCGTAAATTATACCGTTTTATTTTCAGTCATCAGCAAATCTTAAAGCCGGCACTCAGTCAGGTCGGTCGACAGTTTGGGGTTGATTTCAATATTTTGTATGGTGGTATAACCGAGTTAACTGATAGATTATTTGGGAATTTGTTAATCGAAGTGATAGGATCATCTTCTAATATTGATGCAGCGCTGAATCAATTACGTGAATTTAAAATTGATATAAAGGAGGTAGAAGGATTTGAAAACTGATATTACAACATTTTATCCAGTTATTATCGAGCAGACGATCAACACATTAATCATGGTGGTGATTACATTATTCTTTGCAGTACTGATTGGGCTTCCACTCGGAATATTACTTTATGCGACTGCAAAAGGTAATATACTGGAAAACAAGTTTGTGAATGGTATATTAAATGCACTGATTAATACGATCAGGCCCATTCCATTTATCATCTTCCTTGTCGCATTAATCCCGGTTACGAGATTTTTAGTTGGAACATCAATTGGAATATGGGCAGCGATTTTCCCGATGACACTCGCAGCTTCATTATCCATCGCACGTATTGTAGAAAACAATATTGTATCTGTAGATAAAGGTGTGATAGAAGCAGCAGAAGCAATGGGGTCAAGCAAGTTCGATATATTATTTAAAGTACTCATACCTGAAGCTGCGGGTGCTTTAATATTAGGTTTAACATTTACGACTGTATCACTAATTGAATTCTCGGCAGTAGCAGGACTCGTTGGAGCTGGCGGTATAGGTTACTTGGCATTTACATATGGTTATCAGAGATTTGATGTATTGATTATGTTTATTACAGTCGTCATACTAATCATACTCGTTCAGATTACACAATTTATCGGTAATAAATTTGCAAGCATATATACAAATAGACTATAAAAGGGAGCAATGAACATGAAAAAATTATTCGTATTATTATTAAGTTTAATCGTTGTACTGGCAGCATGTGGGAGTAAGGAGAGTAAAGAAAAAACTGTGAAGATTGGTGTCACTGGCGTAGACTCTAAAGTTTGGGAAGTAGTGAAGAAAGAAGCAAAGCAGGAAGGTATTAATATTGAATTTGTAGAGTTTCAAGATTACACAGCACCAAATAAAGCATTGAATGAAGGTGAAATTGATTTAAACGCATTCCAGCACTTTGCATTTTTAGATCAGTTTAAAAAGGATCATAATCTTGATATTTCAGTATTAGGTACGACAGTATTTGCACCACTTGGCGTATATTCAGAAAAAGTAAAATCAATTAAAGATATTAAAAAAGGAGATACAATTGCTATTCCTGACGATGTAACAAACCAGGCACGTGCGTTACGTTTGCTTGAAGCAGGAGGATTAATAAAGTTATCAGATGACTTTGGATTGTTTGGTGGTCCGGAAAAAGTTAAAGAAAACAAACTAGATATTAATATTAAACCAATTGATGCACAGCAAACACCACGCGTGTTACCAGATGTTGCAGCGAGTATTATCAATAACGGTGTTGCAGCACGTGCTGGTTTAAATCCTAAAAACGATCCAATTCTCCTTGAAGATTCAAACAGTAAAAATGTTGCTCCGTATATTAACGTTATCGCTGCACAAACGAAAGATAAAGATAATAAAACATATAAGAAAATTGTAGCATTGTATCATTCAGATAAAGCGAAAGACGCCTTAAAGGAAGACACGAAAGATGGCGAGATTCCTAAAAACTTAAATGCAGACGAAATTAAGAAAATTGAAGACAATCTGAAATAAATAATAGAGGTGTAAGACATTTGTCTTATACCTCTTTATCGATTTATTTTAAGTATATTATTATAAATAATCGTACTGATTACTTCAGGCGGCTCCGGGCAGTCATTTTGCAACCAGAAATATAACACCCCGAACTGACCACCGATCGTATAGCTGACGAAATAATCAGGATATTGAAGCGTCGTACTTGTTTCCAGAACATTCATATAGTTTGTACGCCAGTTTGAAAGTAGTTTCTGGGTAAAGTTCTGTGCTGGATGAAGTGTAAGTAGCACACGAAAGAATTGTCGGTGCTTATAAATATATTCAATCGTATGCGTTAAATATTTTTCAACAGAAGGTCGCTTATCTTTCGTTAAATGCAAATTTACAAAATCTTCATTTAATATTACTTCTAACTGCATGATATGGCTATCAATCAAACTATCCAGTAAAGCATATTTATCATCGAAGTATGCATAAAACGTCGAGCGATTAATCTGTGCTTCTGTACAAATCATCTTTATTGTAATTTCTCTGAAACGATATGTTTCCATCAACTGAATTAAGCTAGTTTCGATTAACTGTTTTTTATCCATATATATACTCATTTCTTCTTATTTAATAGTAGTAGTGCATTTATTTTACTCAATTTCCGACAAATTCACAATTATTGTTGGTTGAATGTTTATGAAATCCTACTATAATATTCTTTATGTAAAAAGGGAGGAAATTATAAATGAAGAAATTAGTAATGATTAATATTTTAACGTTAGTTATTTTAGCAGTGTTAGGTATTGTGGGCTTTCACTTCTATGATGAAGCAACAAATTATGTGAAAACAGATAACGCAAAGGTAGATGGTGATCAGATTGCAATTGCAAGTCCAGTAGCAGGAAAACTGATTACATTCGATAAAAAAGTTGGGGATACGTTATCAAAAGACGATAAATTAGGTACAGTTGCAGGTGCAGGTCAGGATGGCGCGCCTTCTAAAGTAGAATTAACGATGCCACAGGATGGTACATTAGTTAAGAAGCAAGCAACTGAAAACGGATTTGTAGGCGCAGGTACACCAATTGCATACGCATATAATATGGATAAATTGTTCGTAACTGCAAACATTAAAGAAACAGAACTTGATGGCGTTAAAAAAGGTCAGAAAGTAGATGTTTACGTTGATGGCTATAAAGATACAACATTAACTGGTAAAGTTGAACAAATTGGTTTAGCGACAGCTTCAAGTTTCAGCTTATTACCATCATCAAACGGTAACGCAAACTTCACTAAAGTAACACAAGTCGTTCCAGTTAAGATTGAACTTTCAAAGGATAAATCTTTAGATATATTACCAGGAATGAATGTAACTGTACGCATTCATAAAAATTAAGGAGGTTATATTATGACCTCGATGATTATTCTATATAGTATCTTCTCGATACTTACATTTATTGTCGTAAACAGATTGTTACTGCGACGTAATAGAAAAAAAGCAGCGCCTGTTAAACAGGCAGCAAAAACGTATACACCGATAACAAAAAAAGATGACGCTATTGCAAATGAAACAGCAGAACATCAACAAGTATCTGATGCACCGATTGATGTGAATCGTCCTGTACACGAGCAGGTGAAAAAACCTGAAGCGCTCGTTACTTTCGAAAAAGGAATTACACTGGCTAAAATTATTACAGCACTTATGGCCGGTATGTTCGTTGCGATATTGAATCAGACGTTAATTAACGTTGCATTACCGATAATGATTAATGACTTCAGTATTTCAACAGCGACAGCACAATGGTTAACGACTGGATTTATGCTTGTTAACGGGATACTCGTACCTGTTAGTGCATATTTGATTCAGAAATTCACATATCGACAGTTATTCCTGTTTGCAATGATTTCGTTTACGATTGGCTCTGTAATTTGTGCGATTAGTACAAACTTCCCGTTAATGATGACAGGACGTGTCATTCAGGCAGTGGGCGCCGGAATCTTAATGCCGCTAGGTACGAATGTATTTATGACAGTATTCCCACCTGAAAAACGTGGGGCTGCAATGGGGATGATGGGGATTGCTTTCATTTTAGCACCGGCTATTGGTCCGACTTTAACTGGATGGGTTATTCAGAACTACCATTGGAACGTCATGTTCTACGGAATGACAGTTGTCGGTATCATTTCTATTATTATTGGAATGTTCTGGTTTAAAATATATCAACCACTTAGCAATCCAAAACTTGATGTCCCGGGCGTTATATTCAGCTCGTTAGGTTTCGGTAGTTTGCTATATGGTTTTTCAGAAGCAGGTAATAAAGGCTGGGATTCAACGATCGTAATCTTAACAATGGTAATCGGATTAATCTTTGTCGCATTATTTGTATATAGAGAAATTACGATGAAAGCACCGATGATGGATCTACGTACGCTTAAATATACCGGCTTCTCATTCACATTACTTATCAACGTTATTGTTACGATGAGTTTATTCGGTGGGATGTTATTATTACCGGTATATTTACAGTCAATCCGTGGCTTCTCTCCACTGGATTCAGGATTGCTCTTATTACCAGGATCGTTACTGATGGGTGTTATGGGGCCGATATCAGGACGATTACTTGACAAGTACGGTATTAAACCGATTGCAATCTTTGGGTTACTCATTATGACATATGCGACATGGGAATTAACGAAACTGAGCATGGATACGTCTTATAAGACAATTCTCGGCATTTATGTTTTACGTTCATTCGGAATGAGTTTTATTATGATGCCGATTATGACTGCAGGTATGAATGCATTACCACAGACGATGATTCCTCATGGAAATGCAATTAGTAATACAATCAGACAACTCGCTGGTTCTATTGGAACTGCGATATTAGTTACAGTAATGACACAACAAACAACAGCACATATTGGAGACATTGCAAATTCACTGGATAAAACACATCCTGAAATCTCAGGACAATTTGTTGAAATTGGACGTAGTGTCGGTTCACAAGAAGCAGGTAGTCAGTATGTGATGGGTTATCTGCAAAAATTCGCAACGATTAATGGAATAAACGATGCATTCTGGGTTGCGACTGTATTAAGTGCACTTGCATTAATATTATCGTTCTTCTTAAAAGGAAAAACACATTACAGTCCGAATAAACTTTAATTAAAAATAAACAAGTAAGGCAAAATGATTTGTCATACTTGTTTATTTTTATATAATAAACAATAAGGAGTGAGACGATATGAAGACGAAATATATTGATAAAAGAAGCTGGCGTCGTCTCTTAAAGCAACGTTATAAAGAAATTCGTATTAGAGATGATTGGTTTGATGGGATTGTAGGAGAAATTCAGATGATAAAGGTAAAATCTCCGCTTGAAATTAAAATCATTGATCAAGATATTATTGTTGCCGATAATGGTTACAAATGGCTGCAAATATTACCGAAAGATAAACATTATAGTTTAACAGTAATGTATGATGCGACTGATGCGCCGTTACAATATTATTTTGATATTAACGAGGAGAATATACTGGAGCTTGGTCAGGCAAGAACGCATGATTTATATTTAGATGTTCTCGTATTACCTGATGGTCGTTATGAACTCGTTGACGAAGAGGATGCGAAACGTGCCCTGAACAAAAAGGTTATTACCCAGGCACAATATGACTTTGCATATAAGACGGCATATGAAGTGATGGATGAAGTGCGTGCAAACTTTACATACTTTGTACAACTTGCAAACCAGTGCAAGACAGCGATTGAAAAATAGAGAAATAATTATGAAAGCGTACTCGGACATTTATTGTTCGAGTCTTATTTTTAATAGTTAGAAATTGGAGGAATGTATATGATTGACGCACATATTCATATCGATCAGTATTCAGACGAAGCAATTCAGAATATGTTGCAGCAAGATATTATTTTTATCGGAGTAGCGATGGACTATAAAAGTTGTATGCGGCTGTTAGATTTGCAGTCAGAACGCATTCATATCGCATTTGGTTACCATCCGGAGCAGATAATACATATGGATGAAGTGTATCGTATACTTGAACTCATTGATGTACATCACGATAAGCTCACTGCGATTGGTGAAATTGGACTTCCTCAATATTTAAGACGGGAAAAACCTTCAATTGATATGGAACAATATATACACGTGCTTGAACTGTTCATTGAAAAAGCAGCGCAATATCAACTGCCTGTTGTATTACATGCTGTTTATGATGATGCATTAATTGCATTACAACTTCTGAAAAAACATCATATTAAGCGTGCGCACTTTCATTGGTTTAAAGCAAGTGATGACGTGATGGCACAAGTTCTTGAAAGTAGGTATATGGTAAGTGTGACACCAGATATATTATGGAACGAGAAGACGAGAAAAGTGGTTGAAATGTTTCCGTTAACGCGTATTATGGTAGAAACGGATGGGCCATGGCAGCACGAAGGGTTTGAGGTAACAGAGATTAAAGCGCAAATTTCTGCTATAATGGTGGAGTTACAGAAGATACATCAAAATTGTGATGTAAAGTCAATTATAAACCGTAATACGAAAGCATTTTATCATATTGAAGATTGAGGATTACCGATGAAAATTGATGATTACAGATTACTAGTTGCACTTGATGAAGCAGAAACTTTACGTAAAGCAGCAGAAATGTTATATATTTCTCAGCCTGCTGTCAGTCAGAGACTTAAAACGATTGAAAACGACTGGGGTACAGAAATTTTTATAAGAACGAAGAAGAAACTTATCGTCACAACACATGGTGAAGTGATTATTAACCACGCCCGTAAGATGCTGAAAGAAGAAACAAACTTAAAAGAAATGATTCATTCATCTGAAGGCATCATAAATGGTAACTTATCAATCGGGGTATCTTCTCTGATTGGTCAGACTGTCTTACCGAAAGTACTGGAACGTTTCGTACAGGACTATCCGAACGTTAAAATTCAGCTGCAAGTAGGTTCCAGTACGCGCATTATGAATAACAAGCATGATTTTCATGTGTCTGTTATTCGTGGAACGAAAATAATGAACTTGACGAATGAACGTTTAATGCGTGAAAAACATTATTTTATATATCCGAAACATAAGTTAGATCTGCTTGATACGTTACCGATGATTGAGTTTCAGGCCGATCCTGTATATTTAAAGGAAATTGAAATGTGGTATACAGAACTATTCAATAAAGAGTATGCACCGCAAATAAAAACAGATCAAATTGCAACGTGTAAAGCACTTCTCTTAAGTGGTGTAGGGATGACAGTATTGCCTGAGATTGTTGCAGAAGATATTAATCGGGAAGAATTTGAAGTACAGCTTGTTCAAGTTAATGAACAGGAGTTACTAAGGGATACATATATTAGTTTCGAAAACGATATACTGAGCTTACCGCAAGTGAGCGCGTTTATTACGATGTTAAAAGAAGTTGTGAGTGAATTAAAGATTGGAAGCGATGAATAATGGAAATAGATAAAGTAATGGAACGTATTGAAGATCAGTCAGAACTCATAAAACTTGTTGAAGATTTTTCATATTTATTCAAAGAGTATGAGATGGGGTTACTGGAATTAAAAAGTGATATAGAGATTATTGATCTGGAGTGGCAGGCAAAATACGGATATTCGCCATTTGAACATGTGAAGACGCGTATAAAATCTCCGTTATCATTAAAGGATAAGTTAAAGCGTAAAGGTATCGATTATAGTTTAGAAAGTATTCAGCAAAATATATTCGACATTATCGGTGTAAGAATAGTAACGACGTTTGAAGATGACGTGTATAAAATATACGATATATTAAATGGGCGTAATGATCTGCGTATAAAACGCGTCAAAGATTATATTAAAAATCCGAAACAAAGCGGCTATAAGAGCCTGCACTTAATTGTTGAGACAGAGCTTGTATTATCAGAAGGCGTGAAATGGGTACCCGCCGAAATACAGATTAGAACGCTTGCGATGGACTTCTTTGCATCTACTGAACATAAACTGCAGTATAAATACAATACGAAGAAACTGAGTGACAGTATACGTCAGGAATTACGTGAAGTTGCTGATGTATCAAGTGTATTAGACCGCAAGATGACGGAAGTACGCAATACAATTATGATGGATTAAAGTGTTCCGAACATGAACAGCAAATCGTTTGTGTTCGGATTTTTATTTCCACAAAAATGATAAATTTCATATATAATAAATAATACGAAGTAAAAAGAAAAGAGTGTATATTATGTTTCGTGATTTACTCACAATAAAAAACTATAAATTATTCTTGATCAATATGGTTATACTTGGTATGGCACTTGCGATTACAGTTCCATTCTTTGTGCTGTATGCGACGCAGGAACTCGGTATGACAAGAGGAATGTATGGTGTGATGATGGCATTATTTGCACTTGCCGGATTCACGGTGAATACGATTGTCGCCAGATTTTCTGATAGACCAAATTTTAACCGAAAACGCATGATTATATTTGCAGTGCTGATGGCATCTATCGCATTCAGTACATACTTCTATATTGATAATCCGATTCTATTTATAATGATCTATGTTTTCTTCGGGGGAATGGCAGCACCAGCTATGCCTCAACTATATGCATCCGCACGAGAAAGCATCAATGTATCGGCATCTAGTAAAAATGCAGTATTCGCAAATACATTGCTACGTTCAATGTTTAGTTTCGGATTTCTTTTCGGACCACTTGTCGGAACGATATTACTTAAAAAGTTTGGGTTTGCAGGGATATTTGGTGGGACAATTGCTTTATATGTTGTAGTATTATTATCATTTTTATTCTTTTATGAAGATATTAAAGTAGAAAAGCCAGCATATAATAAAGGACGCATTGAACCTGTTGCGCCAAACTTGTTGAAAGATATGTACTTGCTTATTCCATTTTTAGCATTTGTATTCCTGCATATCGGACAATGGATGTATACGCTGAATATGCCACTCTTTGTAACTGAGTATTTAAAAGATGACGAAGCGAATGTTGGGTATTTAGCGAGTTTGTGTGCCGGACTTGAAGTACCGTTTATGATTATACTCGGAATGCTTGCAAGCAGATTTCAGACACGTACATTACTGATGATCGGTGCAGTGTTTGGCGGAGGATATTATTTCTCAATCGGCGTGTTTGACGATGTTACTGCGATGCTCCTCGGACAAATTTGTTTGGCATTCTTTTTAGCGATACTGCTAGGATTAGGTATCAGCTATTTTCAGGATATACTACCGGACTTTCCGGGATATGCATCGACGCTGTTTTCTAACGCTATGATTGCCGGTCAATTACTCGGTAATTTACTCGGTGGTGTTATGAGTGATATTGTCGGACTCGGTAATGTATTTTTCGTATCATCAGCGTTTGTACTCATTGCATTTGTATTATTAATATTCACGAAACCCGTGAAGATGGAGGATATAGTATGACGATTCTTTTATGGACTATCGTTATTTTAAGTTTTATTGCAGCATTCGTTGGACTTGTAGTTCCGATATTACCAGGCGTACTGTTAATGTGGATTGGATTTTTCATGTATCACTTTGGTATTAACGCTAGTGAACTCTCATGGTTTTTCTGGATAGCAATGATTACGTTAACTGCAGTAACACTCGTTAGTGATTATGTAGCAGGCAGTTACTTTGTTAAGAAATTTGGTGGCAGTAAGGCAGGAGAGTTTGCAGCAGCAGTCGGAATGCTGATTGGAAGCTTCTTATTCCCACCGCTTGGTATTATTGCAGTACCATTTATAGTAGTACTATTTGTAGAGCTCTATTTACAAAGGGATGTCGCAAAAGCATTTAATGCAAGTGTTGGATCTCTATTAGGATTTTTAACGAGTACTGTCGCGAAGTTTTTAATATTGATTATCATGATCATCTGGTTCGTGCTAGATGTGGTGATATAGGAAGATTGTAGTTTATACTACAGTCTTTTTTATGAATCAAGTAGGCTCATAAAAAATAAACATGATCCAAGATGAGAAAACAGTGAGGTGGCACGTAAATGAAAAACACGTGCCACTTTGAAGTTCAACCAGGTAGAAATAAGAGTGAAGTGGCACGTAAATGAAAAACACGTGCCACTTTGAGGTTCAACTAGGTAGAAATAACAGTGAGGTGGCACGTAAATGAAAAACACGTGCCACCTTGAGGTTCAACCAGGTAGAAATAACAGTGAGGTGGCACGTAAATGAAAAACACGTGCCACTTTGAAGTTCAACTAGGTAGAAATAACAGTGAGGTGGTACGTAAAATAAAAAACACGTGCCACCTTATCAAACCCAACACCACAAGTCAAAATGTTTCATTATCATCATTTCGTGGGATATAATAATTAAATCAAATTGATATAGGAGGAACTTCAATGTTTCGTACAAAAAATGACTTTTTAACTCAGTATCGCCAGGAAGGTGAAACTACTTTAGCTTGTATTCGTGAATTAACGGATGAATCTTTATCTCAGGCGGTGTCAGAACTTGATAGAACGTTAGGGGAAATCGCATGGCATGTTGTTCAGAGTATGATCGTTTTTGGAGAGCGTGCAAACCTGAAATTAGATGGTTTATCACTTGAAAAACCGATGCCTGAAACACAAGATGAATTATTAAGCGAAGCAGACAAAATCTTCAATCAGACTTTATCTGAGTATGAAGCGGATGTAACAGATGAGAACTTAAATGACGATGTGGACTTCTTCGGTCACAATATGGCGAAGGGTGCTTTACTTTACGCATTCATAACACACCAAACACATCACCGTGGGCAGATGTCAGTGCTTATGCGTCAAGCCGACGTAAAAGTACCTGGTATTTATGGTCCATCAAGAGACAGCGAGTAATTAACATAATGTGAACTGTATGATATGTACAGTTCACATATTTTTTATATAGAAGTGTGAGGTGATGAGCTCTTGGAGAGTTTTATTATTATTTTAAGTTTAGTTTTTGCGGTTATTATTTCGACGGTTGTGCATTTTTACTTTCCTAAAGTGCCGCTCGCATTTATTCAGATTGGTGTCGGCTTATTAATTTTTTTAACGCCGATTCCATTAGATGTAGAGTTTGAACCTGAGTTGTTTTTAATTGGTATCATTGCGCCGTTATTATTTCTGGAAGGATATCATGTTTCCAGACTTTACATGATTAAATATTTAAAGCCGATTATTCTAATGGCGCTTGGTTTAGTTTTTACGACTGTTATCGGCTTAGGTTATATTACACACAGTATGATGCCTTTCTTGCCGATTGCGGCATGTTTTGCAATCGCAGCGATTATTTGTCCGACAGATGCAGTCGCTGTTCAGGCGATTGCTAAAAACAAGAAACTGCCGAGAGGGTTAATGACGATTTTAGAAGGGGAGTCTCTGTTAAATGATGCGGCTGGTATCCTGAGTTTTAATATTGCGCTTGTAGCACTTACAACAGGCCAGTTTTCAGTTTCAGATTCAATTAGCAAGTTCTTTATTTCGTCTATCGGTGGTTTAATTATCGGTCTTGTTATCGGTTTAATCTTCGTTCAGATTAGAGTTCAATTAGTACGAAAAGGTTTTGAGAATGAATATGTATTTATTCTAATACAGTTACTCACACCGTTTGTTATTTATATGGCTGCTGAAAGTATTCATGTATCTGGTGTAATTGCATCTGTTATTGGTGGGATTGTTCATGGTATAGAGCGAGATCGTCTGTCACAAGCAACGACAAGATTACAGCTCGGCTACAATAACACGTGGGGATTGCTTTCAACCGTGCTGAATGGTTTCGTGTTTACGTTATTAGGATATTTAATTCCACAAGTAACACTTGCGCTAATTGAACACGAGCAAACCGGGATATTATCAACGATGAAGTATATGTTTATTATCGCGATACTCGTTTATGTATTTCGTTTTATATGGGTGTTTGCATTATATAATATGTTCTATATTCCGGAAAGTCGCTTTGAACGTGTTTTAAAGCATGAAGATGTCAACACTTATGAAGTCCGCCCGAATCGCTTTAAATATGCACTCATCGCTACCGTTTGTGGTGTGCATGGAACAATCTCTATGGCAATCGCCCTTACAATCCCACTTGAAATTATGAATGGGGAAGTTTTTAATTACAGAGATAATTTACTGTTTATTACTGCAGGTGTTGTCGTAATTAGTCTTATCGTTGCGCAAGTATGTTTGCCGTTACTTACAAAAACAGATGATAGTGAAAGTGAACAGTCACACTTAAACTTTAGAGAAGCATATATATTAATAAAAGAATTTGGAATGAAACATATTCATAAGCAAACAACGCCTGAAAACAGTATGATTGCCGGAAACTTAATACGTCAGTATACGATGCAGGTTGGCTTCTATAGTGAGGTGAATGACCGTGATTATAATCCGAAAGAATTCGAGCAGCTGCATTCAATTGCACTTGAAACAGAAATGAAAACACTTGATGAACTCGTCGAACAGGGAGAAATCTCTCAAAGTGCATTTAATAACTATGTTCAGTATATTGAGCGTACGAAAATATTTGCATCTACTAGTTTCTTCAAAAGGTTATTCTTCTTAATTCGTATGCATAAACGTCGTAAATCATTTGTTAATCGTATGAATCAGGCAAGTTCATTATCGCTTAAAAACAGTTTAATTGAAATACAGAAGATTGCATCTCGCGTACATTATAATGTCGTACAGCGATTATCGGAAGAAGTGACGAGAGAAAATCGTATTGAAGTCGCACTTGTTTCAGATAATTATTTAAACCGTGTGAATCAAATTAAACGAAATGCTACTAACGAAAAGATTGACGATGATGAAACGCTGTTCGCACTTGATGTTTTAGCAGCAGAAAAAGACATGATCGTTAAACTCGTAAATAAAGGAAAAGTCAGTCGGGAAGTAGCAGTTGAACTGAGACAGGCACTAAATTATGACGAGATGATGTTACTGGATATGAATGAATAATAAAAAGAGGCAGACCGTTATCGGTCTGCCTCTTTAGGCATTCAGGGGAGTTCTGCCTTTAAAGTCTACGTATTCATATGCTTGTTTCACTGCTTCATCTGACGGTGCTTCCACTCCTTCTAACGGATACTTAATGCCGAGTGCTTCCCACTTATGCACACCAAGTTGGTGATAAGGGAGGATTTCAAACTTTTCTACGTTTTCTAAACTATTGATGAACTGACCGAGCTTGATGAGGTCTTCTTTATCATCGGTAACACCAGGCACTAACACATGTCTTATCCATACGGGTTGTTTTCTGTCAGATAACATACGGGCGAATTTTAATATATGGGTATTGGGTTTTCCGGTTAAACTTAAATGTTTTTCGTTATCAATGTGTTTAATATCGAGCAGAAATAAATCAGTATGTTCCTGTACGGGATTAAAGTGATTCATAAATGCGGGCGTTTCATTGAAACATCCTGCTGATGTATCAATACAAGTATGAATGCCTTCTTCCTTTAATCTTTTGAACAGTTGTTCTATAAACGGTAACTGGAGCAGTGGCTCTCCGCCACTGATCGTTACGCCACCGCCTGAAGCATTGAAGTAGGGGATGTAAGGCACAATTTCTTCAACCATTTCTTCAGCTGTCATTTCGCGTGAAGGTGTTCCAATTTCCCAAGTATCAGGATTATGGCAGAACTGGCAGCGAAGCAGACATCCTTGTGTAAATAAGATGTAGCGTAAACCAGGTCCGTCAACCGTCCCTAAACTCTCGATTGAATGTATATGTCCTTTAATCATTTAAATCCCCATCCTTCTTGTTAATACTTATATCATTACATTTTTTCGTGGAATGTTCTAGAAATAACATCCAGTTGTTGTTCACGAGTTAATTTAATAAAGTTTACAGCATATCCTGATACACGGATTGTAAGTTGTGGATATTCTTCTGGGTGTTCCATTGCATCAAGTAAAGTTTCTCTGTTAAATACGTTAATGTTTAAGTGGTGACCGTGCTGCATTGCGTAACCATCTAATACTGCAACTAAGTTAGATTGCTGTGCTTCGTCTTCTTTACCTAAAGATTTCGGTACGATTGAGAATGTATTAGAGATACCATCTTTACAGCAGTCGTATGGTAATTTTGCAACTGATGATAATGAAGCAAGCGCACCTTTAGTATCGCGTCCATGCATTGGGTTAGCACCTGGTGCAAATGGTTCACCAGCTTTACGTCCATCAGGTGTGTTACCAGTTTTCTTACCATATACAACGTTTGATGTAATTGTTAATACACTCATTGTATGTTCAGAATCACGGTAAGTTTTATGTTTACGTAATTTCGCCATAAATGATTCAACAAGTTCAACTGCGATATCATCTACACGTGGATCGTTGTTTCCGTATTGAGGGAATTCACCTTCAGTTTCAAAATCAACGACAAGTCCATTTTCATCACGAATTGTTTTTACTTTTGCGTATTTAATTGCTGATAAAGAGTCAGCAGCAACTGAAAGGCCGGCAATACCTGTAGCCATCGTACGGATGATTTCAGTATCGTGTAATGCCATTTCAATTCTTTCGTAGCTGTATTTATCGTGCATGTAGTGAATAACGTTTAATGAGTTAATATATACGCCAGCTAACCATTCCATCATTTGATCGAATTGTTTATATACAGTGTCATAATCTAAAATTTCATCAGTAATCGGAGCGAAGTTTGGACCAACTTGTGCGCCAGACTTTTCATCTACACCACCGTTAATCGCATATAATAAAGTTTTCGCTAAGTTTGCACGTGCGCCGAAGAACTGCATTTGTTTACCGATCTTCATTGCAGATACACAACATGCGATACCGTAATCATCGCCGTAGCTTTCACGCATTAAATCATCGTTTTCGTATTGAATTGAGCTTGTTTTAATACTCATTTTTGCACAGTATTTCTTGAAGTTCTCAGGTAAGCGTGTAGACCATAATACAGTTAAGTTTGGTTCTGGTGCCGGACCTAAGTTATCTAATGAATGTAAGAAACGGAATGAGTTCTTTGTAACAAGTGGGCGACCGTCAATACCAACACCACCGATAGATTCAGTTACCCAAGTTGGGTCTCCAGAGAATAATTCATTATAGTCTGGTGTACGTGCAAATTTTACTAAACGTAATTTCATAATGAAGTGGTCAATAATTTCCTGTACTTCCATTTCTGTAATTGTACCTGCTTTAAGGTCACGTTCAGCATAAATATCTAAGAATGTAGATACACGACCTAAACTCATTGCAGCACCGTTTTGTTCTTTGATTGCTGCAAGGTATGCAAGATAAGTCCATTGAACTGCTTCTTTAAAGTTTTCAGCCGGACGACTTAAATCGAATCCATAAATTTCACCTAACTGTTTCAATTCGTTTAATGCACGGTATTGCTCAGAAACTTCTTCGCGTAAACGGATGATATCTTCACTCATTACACTAGATAAGTTGTGGAAATCTTTTTGTTTTTCTTTCATTAAGAAATCTACACCATATAATGCTACACGACGATAGTCACCGATAATACGTCCACGTCCATAAGCATCAGGAAGACCTGTAATAACACCAGCTTTACGACAAGCTAACATTTCTTTAGAGTAAGCGTCGAATACACCTTGGTTATGTGTTTTACGGTAATCCGTGAAGATGCGTTCTGTTTCAGCATCTAATTCATAACCATATGCTTCACACGCAGCTTTCGCCATACGAATACCACCGAACGGTTGCATAGAACGTTTGAATGGTTTTTCAGTTTGAACACCTACAATTGTTTCTAAATCTTTGTTTAAATATCCTGCATCGTGAGAAGTAATTGTAGATACTACTTTCGTATCCATATCCCACATGCCACCGCGTTCACGTTCTTCTTTAGAGAGCTGCATTACTTGATCCCAAAGTTTTTTCGTAGCTTCAGTTGGACCAGCTAAGAATTCATCTTTACCATCATATAAAGTGTAGTTCAGTTGGATGAATTCACGTACGTCGACACGTTTGTTCCATTTTCCTGATTTAAACCCTTCCCAAGCATTTGTTCTTTTTGTCTCTTCTTTAAACATATAAATCCCTCCAGATTTTATTGTTCATCAATTCACAATTTAATTATAACAGAAATCTGTGAAATGCATCACAAAAAAATGAAAACGTTTAAAAAAATTCAAAATCCCTTAATTACAGTATTTTAACTGTGATGATACAGTGAAAAAATATTAAAAAAGATATATAACAGATGTAAAAAGTGTTAAGAATAAAGATAAATTGTAGTGCATATAGTTGATTAATTGTACAATAGTGAAGGTGATAAAAATGCATGAAATTTTTTACGATGACCCTTATATAGAAACGATTGCACGTATACATGAACATATTCAAAAAGACTTTGACAGCAGTTATAATACATCTCAACTGGACATTGCACTCCGTACGGAATCGATTCGCTTATTAATGCAGCATAACAAAGACCGAATCTTTATTATGGAAGAAGACGAACTCATTGCATTTATATGGTTTAACATGTCAGATAAAACACATATAAAGTCTCTCTACGTATCTCAGCGATACCGTAAAAGAGGAATTGCAATACATCTCAAACAATTTGTAGAACAACTTTCCTTACAGAACGGTATTCATTATATATATGGAGATGTACACGAAAAGAATAAAAGTATGCGCTACATTAACGGAAAATTAGGGTATAAAAGTAACAATAACAGAATGTATAAAATATTAGAGGTGCCAAATGATTAGAACACTTTACGTGGATGAAGCAAACGTTGTACATACGTGTGATCATCCAATCGATATTGATATTAACGCGAAATTTATGTGGGTCGATATGAGCATTCCGACAGTTGAAGAAAATCTACTGCTCAGCCAATACTTTCACTTTCATCCGTTATCTATTGAAGATGCGATTTCTGTAAAACAAAGACCGAAATATAAAGAGTATGAAGATTATTTATTTTTTGTATTTCATGCGATTGATTTAAAAACGATGAAACCAGAAGAAATAGATATATTTATAAATGACCGTATGATGGTGACTTATCATAAAGAAAGCTCGGAAGAAGTAGATAAAGTATGGAATTTTATGCTGAACAAGAAAGTTAGTGAGAAAATTACGACACGAGAAATTATGTACAGAATATTAGATGCAATCGTCGATAATTATTTCCCGTTCGTATATGACCTGGAAGAGAAAGTATTCTCTTTTGAGGATAGACATTCCGTAAATATATCAACAGAAGAGTTAATAGATGAGACATTTGAATTGAGAGAAGACCTTTTGCTTATTAGAAGAACTGTATTACCGATGAAAGATTTAGTTTATCGATTGCTGGAAGGGCGTATATTACTACTCAGTAAAAAACAGAAGATCTTTCTGCACCATATTAACGACCATCTGATCAGGCAAGTGGAGATGATTGAATCTTCCCGTGAGATGACCGCAGATATCAGGGATAACTATATATCACTGAACTCATTTAAAATGAACAATATCATGAAGATTTTAACCATTTATTCCGTGATTTTTATGCCATTAACTTTAATTGCAGGAATTTATGGAATGAACTTTGACGTTATGCCAGAATTGCATTACAAATATGGTTATTTAATCGTCTGGATTGTAATGATTGCAATCACACTCGGTATGATCGGATATTTCAGAAAAAACATTGGTTTTAATATACTTAAATAAGTGATAGCACATGCAAAAACCGAACAAATACGATAAATCAAAGTGTGATTTATTAGTTTTGCTCGGTTTTTGTTTGTAGCAGTCAGAGCTTCTAACGTTTAACCCCCTCGAACTGTACTGCACTGGTAAATATTATGCCATTCTTTAAACATCGGTCCTGTATCTCCGTAAACAGGGTCTGTTGCTGGCAATGCTACAGCGTTTATAACGCTATTCATTTTATTGATATCCTCATATGCTGTTAAAGTGTCTACATTACGGTCGTCAGGATATGCACCGACTACTTTAAAATCATCGCTTTGTTCTAATCGTTTATGACCATATCCAGCTGGCAGCAGTAATACGTCACCGCGTTTTACTTCGATTCGCTGACCATGCTCTCCACCAATCATCAATAGTGCATCGCCTTGCTTAACACCAAGCACTTCATGCTGATTCGGGTGAAAATGATGGTAGTCAAATACGCCGTTTGTCCATATATTTTTCCAGTCATTTTCTTTAAATATACTTACAAAATCCGTCTCCTCAGTCTGATATACAATTACAGGTAATATCATATGATTCGGAGTGGATGGTGATGTAGGTGCATGAATAATTTTATACTTCATCATATAACCTCCTTTTTTTAGTATACCCATCTGTAAGTAGGTTAATACAATATCTTTTTCGTTAATTATGTTAAAATATTTGTATATAGCGAAGGTGGGATTGTATTGAAGTATGTAACAACTGCGGCACTTGCTGGCACACTACTGCTCAGTGCTTGCGGGAATAAAGATTCTGATTTAAAACAGTCAGTTGAGAAGTTGAATTCAGAGAAAGAAAAGCTTTCAAGTGAATATAAATCTTTGAAGGAAGAAAATGATAAACTCGATGAAAAAATAAAAGAAAACGAAGATAAATTAAAGGAAATAGAAGAAAAGCGTGAAAAGGAAATTAAAGAACAAATCGAAAAAGAAGAGGCTGCAAGAAAGTTAGAACAGGAAAAAAAGGCTACGCTAGAAAAAGAGAAAAAAGCTGAAGCACAACAAAAGCAAAAGAAAGCACAAAAACTCCTCAAACAAAAAACGATGCCGAATATGATTGAAGCGTCTACGAACGGCAAACCGTCAGTTGTAAAATCTATTGATAACGTAAATTTAAAACTTATCGATAATGGTATAGAGAGTAAAGTGAACCGTATACAAATTTTTAAAATATCAAATATGCCTAAAAAGCAAGTACTTGTATTTAATGGTGCAACGACTGGTTATGCATTACTATACGAAGTACAGACGAAGAATACGAATAAATCGAAAGTCACGTATAACAATAATGGGAAACTTGTCATCGGTGAGAAAGAAATTTACTCTGATGCAAATGCATTTATTCCTCAGGAACTACAGGAAACTACGATGAAAAGTAGCAATGCGTATAATGAATACGCACCTGGTGAAGAAACTACAAGTTATAAATCTATTGCGATTGACGAAGCAACTTACAATACATTATTAAAGAACGGTGCGAAACTATACTTAATCGGTGGTTCGTCCGCTCAAAATGGAAACGAACTATTATCGCAGCCGTTCAGCATTTCATAATGTTTTTATAAGCGTATTTTAGGGAATAGTACTTTAAATATAATTGAGGTGATAATATGCATGAAGAGAAGTTTGTATTAATAGAAGGAACAATGATGACGCTTGTTGACATTGCAAGAGAGCTCGAACATATTACAAATTATACAGTTAAGGACACATTTGGAGATGTAGACCGTGTTGTTGCACAGAAACCGAACTTTGATCAGGATTATGACACTTATATTGTGAACTATCAGTTTAATGAAAGTACAGATGAAACGGATGTAACAGTTACGGTACCTAAAGGTGATAAATCACAATTAAAAACGGATAAAGTTAAAATCCGACTTATATCTTATAAAACGAAAAGTTAAGCCTTAGCCAAGTTGTTAAGGCTTTTTTTAAGGAGATTAATATGAAAAAATGGATAATATTGTCGGCGTTACTGCTTGCAGGATGCTCGGATAAACCGTCAACTTTATATGATAATAAAGACGCAGATATTTTATTCGATGCCTCACATGGACAGACAGCAGGAGAAGCAGACTGGGTGATTGATGGTGGTTTTTCCAGCTTTAATGATGCGCTTTTAAAGAAGCAGTATAAGACGACAAGTACGAATTATAACGATGAATTTACATATGAAAAACTAAAGCATTATAAAGTTGTGATTATACCTGAACCGAATATCCCTTTTAAAGTAGAGGAGCAGGATGCGCTTAAGCGTTATGTCAAAGAAGGTGGCAGCGTCATGTTTATTGCGGACCATTACAATGCTGACCGAAATTTAAACCGCTTTGATTCATCGGAAATATTCAATGGATATCGACGAGGTGCTTTTAATGACATTACAAAAGGGATGTTTGATGGAGAAAAGCAATCTGAGCGTATGAAAAATGTTAAAAGTTCAGACTTTCTGGCTGAAACATTCGGTGTAAGATTTAGATATAATGCACTAAATAACGTAGTGATTAAAACAGATAGTACACATGATGCGTTTAATTTATTAAAAGGGGTAAAACGTGTCAATATGCATGCTGGCAGTACGATTGCTATCACTAATCCAGATATCGCAAAAGGCATAATATATCCGGGGAAACTTACAAGTAGAGATAAATGGCCGCATGCAGTAGATGATGGTGTGTACTCGAACGGTGGAACGGATGAAGGAGCGTTTGTTGCGATAAGTAAATATAATAAAGGAAAAGCAGTGTTTATAGGAGACTCTTCCATTATTGAAGATGATACACCAAAATATGTGAGAGAAGATAATGGGAATGGTAAAAACACATATGATGGATTTAATGAAGCTGATCATAAAACGTTGCTGAACAATCTCGTTGACTGGCTGGCAAAACAGGAAGACTATACTTCATTACGAGAGAAAACAGTACTTGATCAAAAGACACCGCTATTAAAGATGGAAATTCCTGAACAATCAAAAGAACTTACGAAAGAACCTTGGGGAACACCATCATATGGTTACTTATGGTATGATCCGTCAACATTTAAGGAAGGAAGCTTTGGTGCATCGTCAACGTCTAATAAAGAAGCGGATTCAAAAACCGACAAACTACGCGTTGAGGCACCGTCTTCTGTGCGACCACGTGATTATATTAAGATTGATGTATATCATAATGAAGCGCTGCAGGACGTTTCAGTTGAATTAATTGATGCGAATGGTGCACAAGTTGGCTTGTTTAATGGTAGACCACCTGGAAAATCTGATGCATTTGATATGAAACGTGAAAGTAATCGCTATCATTGTTACTTTAATGGTAAAATTGCAAGGGAAGCGTCTCAATCAATTCAGTTGAATATATATCGTGGAGGTCAGTTGATAGAGACAAAGAATATAAAAGTAAAGGGCTGAAATGAGGTAATACTATGAAGTTATTTAAATTTTTAGCAACTGTTTGCTTATTGTCATCTGTAACAACAAGTGAAATATACGCTGCTGAAAGTCAACCGAATAATAATATTCAATTACAGAATAAAGAAAAACTTAAAACGAAATCAATCGTTTCAAAAAAAAGTACTGCTAAAACATCGGCGATTCCTTACTTTAAAAATGTTCCATATAAAGGTCCGGTCATTCATGAAAATGTGCTTGTCGTGTTAATGGACTTCAAAAATGCACCACATGGTAAGTTGACGCAAAAAGATACTGAAAACTTCCAGAAAAAATATGATAGAAATTATTATAATCAATTATTTTTTGGTGATTATGTTAAGAGTAATAAAGGTGAGAAATTCCATTCATTAAAATCATATTATAAAAATGCATCGAGTGGCAGTCTTCAATTAACGGGACAAGTCGCGGGCTGGTATCGTGCGAAGTATCCAATCGAGTATTATGGACGTAACAATGATGCCAAAGCTTCAGAACTTATTATGGAAGCTGCCCGTAAAGTTGCGAAAGATAAAAAAATAGACATGAAACGATTTGATCGCTTTGATTATTACGATTTAGATAAAGATGGAAAAGTAAATGAACCTGATGGTATTATCGATAAATTTGTCGTTGTATATAGTGGTAAAGGTGAAAGTGAAGGTGGCGGAAAGTTTGGTCAGAATACAATTTGGGAACATGTATCAGAAGTACCTTTCACAAAAGACGCTAAGCCGCAAACAATTGCTGGTACATATAGCAAGCAATCAAAGTTCCTGAAAAAGCGATTAGCAGTGGCAGAATATGGAATGGTCGCAGAGGATAGTACAATCGGAACTGTGGCACATGAATTTGGTCATATGCTGGGGTTACAGGATGAATACGATACTTCTGAAAGTGCGCTACGTCATTCAGGAGAGCCAGTGAGGTATTGGTCATTGATGAGCTATGGAAAAGATGGAGGCATTATACCTGGAATGAATCCTGTCAATTTAAGTCCATATGCTAAAATGCAGATACAGCGTATATATGGTGGCAATTGGATTCATATAAATGAAGTCGATTATAAGAACATTTTAAAGAAGAAAAAATATTATTTACTTGATCAATCATCATATAAAGGTAAAAACAATAATGTAATAAAAGTGAATTTACCTCCATTACAGAAGAAAGTCAAAGGTAAAATTAGAAAGTATAAACGCTATTACTTAATTGAATGGAGAAATCATACAGGACTAGATGTAGGATTATCGAGAATAAAAGATGTATTCGGTACGAATAAGTACGGTAAAGGCATGCTCATTTGGTACGTAAATGAATATTATAAAGATAACAACAATTTAGCAAACCATTTCGGTGAAAGTTTAGTCGGAGTCGTTGATGCTAATCCGAAAAATATTCGTACATCTGGTGGTTACATTCCAATGGCAGATATACAACTTTATGATGCACCATTTAATAATAAATCTTATGGTCAATATAATAACGCACCTAACTATTTCTTTAGAAAAAAATCTACTGCACCTGTCTCAACGTTTTTTGATCGAAACTATTCAAAAAAATCGATGCAGTCAATGGATTTGCCAGATACGAGTAGAGTACTTCCACAACTAGGATTAAAGATTAAAGTTGAGGGACAGAATAAAACAGGTACAGTCGGTAAAATAAGTATTTATAAATAAAGGAGTACCGCATGTCATTTTTTGAAACAGAACGTTTAATTTTTAGAAGTTGGTGTCAATCAGATCTCCCTTATTATATTGAATTGAATCGTAATGAAGAAGTTCGAAAGTATTTTCCGGATGTATTAAGTAAAGAAAGGAGCGAACTTATATTTGATATGATGCAAAATGAAATTGAAACGACGAAGCTTGGTTTATTTGCAGTAACATTAAAAGACGGATCTTTTATCGGTTTTATCGGTTCACTATTTATGCAGGAAGATACTTTTATACCATATAGCCCATTTTATGAAATTGGATGGAGGCTGTTACCGGAGTATTGGGGAAAAGGATACGCGACTGAAGGAGCGCAAGGCTTGCTAAAGTATATGCAGAAACTTAACATTTCTTATGCGTATGCTTATACATCCATTCATAATCATGGGAGTTTAAATGTGATTAAGAAATTGAACATGGAAAAACTGACGACGTTTCATCATCCTGCATATCGTTATGGAGAACAAGTACTGTTCAGGAGGGCGTTATATGATACTTATTAGTAGCTGTCTTGCAGGACATCCTGTACGCTATGATGGTAAAGGTAAAGGCCATGAAGTTTTTACGAGACTTGTTGATGATAAGAAAGCATTGTACGCCTGTCCAGAATTGCTCGGTGGTTTATCAGTACCTCGAGCACCTGCTGAAATTATCGGTGGGGATGGCGAGGATTGTTTAGAAGGTCGTGCGCGTGTTGTAACAATTAATGGTAAGGATGTTACAGAGGCATTTATTGAAGGTGCAAAGCGCACACTGGACTTCTGTTTAAAGTATAGAATAAAGACTGTCGTATTAAAGTCCGGCAGTCCGAGTTGCGGAAGTGGTGAAATTTATGACGGGACTTTCACAAGCACGAGTACAAATGGTGATGGTGTAACAACAGCATTATTAAAGCAGCATCATATTACTGTAATGGATGAATTTACTTTTATTGAACGAATTAATGACACATCAATGAAACGTAATATGTTATGATATGTATTATTGAATGGAGTTGAGAACAATGATTACTATAGAACGTGTTGAAGATGGTAATTCAATTTCGCTTGAACATTATGAACTACCTATTAAACAAATGATATTCTCTGGACATCCAAGACATATATTAACAGCAAATAGAGCAGGATATGATGCGTTTGTAATAAAAGAAGAGGGGATCGTTATCGGTATATTTGCGCTTGATAGCGGCATAATACTTCAAAAAATAGGAGCTACCATTAATGATGTGTACTTAAGAGGATTATCCATTAACCATGCACATCAAGGTCAAGGCAAACTGACTGCTGTAATTCCATTGATTGAAGATTATATAAAAACGCATATGCCTTTAGCTGAACATTTATATTTAATGGTTAACGTCAAGAATGAAGCATACTATGCATTCATTAAGTTAGGTTTTATCGATCAGAAAAAGTCGGTTCGTCAAAATTTCCAGCAACTAAAAGTATTACGAAAAGAAATTAAATAAATAAAACCTCTATCTGAAATTGTCACATAGAGGTTTTATGCTTTAATTAATTGTTCTAAGCATTTAATGAACTGTTTACGGTCCATCTCAGTATACTTAGAAGGTCCTTTAACACGTTTGTTGCGTTTACGTGATTCATGATGAATGTGTCGGGTTAATAATAACGTATCAATGTTTTGAGCACTATACAAAAATCCTGTATGATGAATCGCGCGTGCTTTATGAAGTACGATACTTGCAAGCCCATAATCACCTGTCACTACAATATCATTTTCCTGGATAAGTGCTGCGATCTTATAGTCTGCACTATCACTAGCAGTATCTACATACAATGTCGTCACATGCTCTCCATAATCCGATGTAGTATAGTGTGCATAGTCCTTTACTAAATAAACAGGTATTTTATAAAGTGATGCAACTTTTATCGTTTCATGAACGACAGGCGAACTATCTGCATCAATAATGATTTTGAAATTATCGCTTTGCAATTTTTTCGGCCATTTGTTTTCTATGCTGTTCAAATAACTGTGCATTACTGAAATCTTCATCGTTGTGTATTTGTGCATTATGATAAATAATATCCGCGTTAATTGTAGTTTGTGGTTTCATAAAGCTGAAGACCGATTTTTTTTGTTTCGGAGATTTAACTTTGTAGTTTTTATACTGTTTCATCTCTTTAATACGTTTCTTTTCATTTTCGTTACGTAATTTTTGTTCGCTTTCTGCACGCTCTTCAATGGACTTGTTTAATGCGTCCTGCATTTTTTTAATGTCTTTTTGTTCCTGTTTCTTTAATTTCTTTTCTGATTTTGCTTCTTTTATGAATGGTTGCATCTGTTTTTTGTAATTTCTATTCTTTTTCTCTTCTTTATACTTACCTGCAATGAATGATGAAGTCGTAACAACTCCACTTTTAACTGTAGTAGATGCATCCTTTGCTTTTTTAGCGGCAACGATAGATTTATCTTTTGTAACGTCATATGCTTTCACGGTTAAGTTTGTAAGTTGCTGAACTTCTTTTTGGTTTTTCAGTTTATGACGTTCATTTATAAGTGGTACAAGTATTACTGCAGCGACATTAATTGTCGATTTAATTTTATTTTTATCCATAATACGATCTCCTTTGCATTATTAATTTCATTATAATATACATACCCTAAAATTTATAAGATTAACAAAGTGATAATTATTTAATCTTAACAAAAAAACACTGCAGATATTTCTTTCTGCAGCGTTCTTATATTGCATAGTTCAAGCGAGGTATCGAATTAGATATTAGTAAGTCATGTTTTCTGTTAACCTTTTGGAAAGATGCATCAATTGATGATATTCTTCCATTGTCAACTTACTACTTGAAAGCATATCTAAAGGGATTTCTGAGATTGATTTGATTAATTCGGTCCCTTTATTTGTTAAAATCACTTCAACTACACGTTCATCCGAGGACATTCTTCTTCTTTCTACAAGACCATTAGCTTCCATCTTCTTAACAATAGGTGTAATTGTGCCTGATTGAAATGAAAGTTTTTCACCTAGTTGTAATACGGGAAGTGCCTGAAATTCACTTAACACCATTAGTACAAGATAATGTTGGTAGCTCAAAGAATATTTTTTGAGAAAATCTCGGTTGTATTTCTTGATGATTTCTCTCTGGACAAGATATAGTTGATAGTCAAGAGCATTTTTGTTCATTAATATATAACTCCTTCTATTCAACTTCTTTTCTAAACTATAACATCAAAATTGTGATTATGATAGCAAATTTCAAAAAATATACATATAATATCTTTGAATTGTTATATACCTTTGCCGATACCAAAACCAAAATATAATACCGCGATAACTGCAACAAGGATTAATCGGTAAATAGCAAATGGGATTAATTTAACGCGATTGATTAAATTCAGGAATAATCTGATCGATAATACTCCGAATATAAATGCTGCAATAAATCCTACGATATAAAATAAAATTTGGTCGCTATGAATATATTGCATATTGCTTATTAAACTTTTAGCACTTGCAGCAAACATGATTGGTACTGCCATAATAAATGTAAAGTCACTCGCTGCTTTATGGTCCATCTTAAGAAGTACACCAGTTGAAATCGTAGAACCTGAGCGCGAGAAGCCAGGCCATAGTGCTAAACATTGTGCTATACCGATTATAAGCGCATTCTTATATGTGATTTGATCCACTGTTGTTGTATGTGTTACACGTTTATTATATAAGTCTGCAACAATCATTAATACTGCACCTAATGCAAGACCAATGAGTACAGTCGGCACACTGAATAAATGTTCGTCAATAAAATCATCAAATAATAATCCCATAATTCCTGCAGGTAATAGTCCGATAAAGATATGTAATAGGTTAAGTCTCGGTCCTTCTGTTTTTTTCTTTTCTAAGTGCAGTAATTCGAAGAAACGATGTCTGAATATCCATGCAGCAGCAAATATTGAACCGAGCTGAATTACGATTTTGAATGTGTTTGCCGATTCCTGACTATCGAGAACATTTTTAGTCTGTAACCACATATCGTCTACTAAAATTTGATGACCTGTAGATGATACAGGTGCGAATTCAGTAAGACCTTCCACAATTCCTAATATTAATGCTTTAATAAGCTCAAAAAAAGCCATGAGTTAACCACCTTTAAATTAAAAAATTAAATACTTTTAAGATTATAGCATATACATCTCTATTCTACATATTGTAAAGGGAATGATGAATGCGAATAGTTTTGATAAAGTGATATTTGTCGCTATAATGCTATATAGGAGTGATAATGTGAAATTTTTAACAAAATTATCTTTTAACTATAGATGGTCGCATACATTATTTTTTGTATTGAGTATGACTTTAAGCATTATTATCGTATTACAAAGTGTTCAGATTGGAAAAGTAATCGATGCAATACTGTACAAACATACAATTGATTATCCGTTCGTCCTCGGTTCAATTATAATTATATTATTTGGTAGAAGTGTGTCTCAGACTATGCTGAAGCTTACTGGGAACAAGCTTAGTTATAACGTCAAGCACGACTTAAGAGCACGGATCAGTAAAGAGAGTAATGAAGTAGGTTCGGTTATGAATCTCGTGCAGCAAGGAATTGAAGGTGTACACGGCTTTTATAGTGATTATTTACCACAAGCCTATCGCTCGATATTCATACCGCTCTCTATACTTATATTTTTAGCGTTCTTTCATTATAAAACAGCACTCATTATGCTGATTACAGCGCCTTTTATTCCAATTTTTTATATCATCATCGGTATTAACACAGAAAAACAGGCATTGAAGCAAATGTTAAGTTTGAATCAATTTTCAAATTATTTTTTAAATGTGATGAAAGGCATTATGACCATTAAAGCATTTAATTATGAAAACGAAGCATTGTCTAAAGTTGCATCGTATTCGGAGCAGTTTAAAAATCATACGATGAAAATATTGAAAACAGCATTTCTATCAACGCTTATGCTTGAATTTATATCGATGTTATCAATCGGTATTATTGCACTTGAAATTGGATTGTCTCTTATTGTCTTTAAATCTGTATCGTTTTATACAGCGGTTGTTGTGTTAATGCTCGCACCAGAATTCTATAATGCGCTGAAAGATTTAGGGCTCGCGTTTCATACTGGAAAGACAGCAGCAGGCTATGGAGATATGCTGAGTGAGGCGTTAACTAGACAAGAGCACAATATAATATACGATAATCAGTCAGAAATTTCGTTTCATAATGTAAAAGTAACATATGAAACAGGAGATTTCATGATGAATATACATGAAATGACGATTCCGCTGGATCATTATACGATTACTGGACATAGTGGGGCAGGGAAATCTACTTTCGCTAAAGTTTTATGTGGTTTGACACATTTTGATGGGCAAATTCATATGCACAGTCATTTAAAAGATAACATTGTATATTTATCTCAATTTGATGCAATATTATCAGATAGTGTAATCAATAATATTACGATGTTTAATGCATATAATTTTGATGAAGTCGTAGCGCTTGCGAAACAATTTAAGATGCATGACAGAATCATGGCAATGTCGAATGGTTATGATACGATACTTGGTCCTGAAGGTGAACAGCTTTCTGGCGGTGAGATGAGAAGGATATCTTTAATGCGTGTGTTCTTATTTCCGAAGCATCTCGTAATATTAGATGAGCCTACGACGATGCTGGATCATGAAAGTAGAATGATTATCATGGATGCAGTAGAAACATTAAAGCAAAATTGTTACGTTATGATAATCGCGCACAACAAAGAGACGATAGAAAGCAGTAAAAATCTCATCACAGTAAATGACGGAAATATCAACGTAAAACGTCATAGTGAACTGGGGGTGAAGTAAGTGCAAGGAATGAATTATCAAGTAAAAAAAGCGATAACAATATCAATTTTGATCGGATTGATTGGGGCTTTAACTTCAATCGGAATGTTTAGTCTAAGTGGGTTTATGCTTTCAAAAAGCGTTTTGAATGTACCGCTGTACACATTAATGACACTAGTCGCAACGATAAAGCTGTTTGGAGTATTACGTGCAGTTTGCAAATATTTCGAACGTCTAATTTCACACGAAGCCACATTTGAAATGCTAAAAGACATTAGAGTAAATGCAGTCAAGGATTTACTGCAGAATTTCGAACAAATTCAGGCGAATCATAAACTTTCAAACGTATTAAATATGACGGTGAACAATATTGAAAAGCTGCAGAATAAATTGTTACGTGTTATATATCCACCAGTTATTGCGCTCTTAACGACTATAACAGTTATTTTCATTTATATTCAGTATAGTTTGTACGCTGTAATCGTTATTGGTATCGCTATGATACTTATGATTATCATACTTCCTCGCGTGTGCACTACAATTCTGAAAAACGCTGTTATAGAAAAATATAAAGCCATTGACCATTATGAAAGCAAACTTGTAGACTATCATTTGCATAAAGAAACAATCCGCTTGTTTGATAATAATCGTGTTTTTGAAATGGACCTGGATAAATTACAGCATGAGATGGAAAATCGCGTCGCCACAGAACATTTAGTGATTACGCTTTATGACTTTATGCTCAATTTAATTGCGATGACTGCAATATTTTTAACGATTGCGCTCATGATAATTGATCCATCATTACAGGTGATGATGTATTTAAGTATTGTTATGGTAACAATTACAATATTTGAAATGGCAATTCCGATGGTGCATTATCCATATCATAAAGTTGAAACGAAATTAGCTGAAGAAAGTATACAGTCATTAACTAAATCTTCTGTTGAAAAATTAAATGTACAGATGGAAAGTATCGAATTAGAAAATGTTAATGTCATAAAAACAAGAAAAATTTTAAATGATATTAATATAAAAATAAAAAAAGGTGATTGGATAGGAATATCAGGGCAAAGTGGAGCGGGAAAAACGACGCTTATACAGACAATAATAGGTCTTAATAATATTACAGGACGTTATATTATTAATGGCAAACCGATTGATTGTCCGGTAAATATGTTTGATATGTGGAATATTTCTTCACAGCAAAATCACTTTATTGAAGGTACTGTAATGGAGAATATGTTTACGCAAGTATCAAATCAACGTCTTGAAAGCCTCTTAAAACAATTCAATCTACCGTTTAATGCGGATTCTAATGTTGATGCATTCGGCTCTAATTTATCAGGAGGTGAGCGACAACGTCTTCATTTTATAAGAATGATTTTAAGGAACAAGTCGCTCTGGATACTGGATGAACCATTTAATGGTTTGGATGAATCAAACATTCAGATTATGATGGATTATTTAAAGGAGCAGAGCATTACTTTAATTTTAATTAGTCATGACACACGATATTTCCAGTATGTGGATGAAGTGTATGTGTTGTCATCGGGTAATATAATTGAACGAGGTCGTTTTGAGCAATTGTACAAAAATAAAACTTCTTTGTTCCATGCACTTTCTAAAAAATAAAGTTATATTTTAATAATAAAAAAAGATTTATTTTAACTTTAATCATTTATAATTACTATTAGTATCAAGTAATATGTTAAAATATAATTAAAAGTATTGAGGAGGCGTCATTTTTGAAAGTAGCATGGTTAACAGATACGGCATCAGGATGCATTATTGATGCTCATGAAGATATATTCGTAGTACCGATGGGTGTTATATTAAATGATCAACACTATCAGGATCAGGCAGAATTATCGATAGAAGATTTTTATAAATTATTACAGCAGTATGGTGATGGGGCGAAAACAACACAACCTAATTTCCAGGCGCTACATGATATGTATGATCATATTGAAAGCTTAGGATATACACATGTCATTGCAATCCATCCTTCAAGTGAACTTACGGGTTCGTTCCAGAATTCAGTAAAAGCGAGTCAGGAGTCTTCATTAACGTGTGCGGTGATTGATTCAAGAATCGGAAGTTATCCGATGAAGGCGATGATTAATAAAGGTATGGCGCTTTTTGAAGAGGGATTATCATTTGATGCAGTCGTTGAGCAGTTAAAGGTGTATACGGAAGATGCGATGTTATTTGTTCAACCGAAAAACCTAAATCAGATGAAAAAAAGTGGTCGTGTTTCTAAAACGCAAAGTATTATGGCTGGACTATTAAACATTCAATTGATTCTTAAGTTTGAAGATGGTAAAGTTTATCCTATTGAGAAGGTTCGTACGAAAAAGAAAGTAATCGAAGCGATGAAAACATGTGTGGCACAAGCTTTAGAAAACTCAAGTCCTGAAGAAATCTGTGTTGTATATGCTGGAGATCGTAGTGAAGCTGATTTATATATTGATTGGCTGAAGTCCACGTATCCACAAAGTAAAATTGTAGATGAAATATTAGTCCCTGTCGCAGGCGTACATTTAGGTTACGGCACTGTTGGTATTAGCTGGATTAATGCATAAAAACAACCCATCAAGCATGCTAGATGTATGCTTGATGGGTTGTTTACGTTAATTATTAATTTGTTTTAATGTTCTCTATTAATTTATTAAGTAAACGACTAAAAGTTTCACTCTCTTCTTCGGTAAATAAAGAAACGTCGTTAATAATATCCGTCACCTGATATAATTCGTCTTTCATAGCAACACTCTTATCGGTTAATGAAATGAATACTTCTCTCTGATCAAGTTCTGAACGCGTACGTTTAATTAAATCATTTGTTTCCATACGTTTTAATAGTGGTGAAATTGTACCAGTGTCTAATGATAACTCAGTCACCAATTTCTTAACATTTACAGGAGACTCATCCCATAATATTGAAAGCACGAGATATTGAGGATATGTAATATTATGTTTCTTAAAAATTTTATTAGAGTAGTATCGATTGACTTGGCGCTGTGCATTATATAGATTAAAACATAATTGTTCATCTAATTTAAAATGGTTTGACATACGGTTCCTCCTAAGCAGTATGTATAATTCGAAGTTAATCGGTTTCTACATACATCTTTATTTAGTATACTCTATTATATGTAATTAACCTAATGCATTCTTTTATAATTTATTACAATTAAGTACAATTTTCAATGCTAATTACAATCTTTTTGAATGTTTAGTGTAATGTTATATCAAAGGTGTATAAGATATAATGAAACTGTGATAAGGTGGTCATCTAATGAACAAAAAAATGAAAGTCATCATTGTAAGTGGATTTCTTGGTAGTGGTAAAACGAGTTTACTATTGCAAATGATAAAAAACAATCAATATGAACATAAACCGAAAATTGCTATTCTTATGAATGAACTCGGCGGCTTTAATGTTGATTCAAAAATATTAGGGGAAGACACACCGTACAATGAACTATTGAATGGGTGTATTTGCTGTGATTTAAAAAGTGACGTAGCTGTTCAACTGAGCGACTTATACTATAGACATGCACCTGATTTCTGTATTATTGAAGCTACAGGTGTTGCACATCCTGTTGAAATATACGATGCATGTACAGATCCGGTACTGACGAAGTTCTCAGAAATTCAAAACATTACGACGATCGTTGATGCAAAGCGTTATCTGGAACGTACAAAATATACAGAGACGACACGCAAACTTATGGAAGAACAAGTGAAGTATGCGGACATCGTCGTTGTGAATAAAATGGATTTAATCGATGAGGCAGAACGCATTGATTTGCAGCATCAATTATATAGCATTAATCAGCGCGCAGAAATGATTGAAACAGAATACAGTAAAACGAATATTGATATATTATCAATAAAAGGACATGAAGTGAACGCACATATACATATGCATCATGGGATTACATCAATGGTGTATACATTTAATGGTGCAATAGACTCAAGAGCGTTCGTGACGTGGCTATCACAACTGCCGGACAGTGTACTTCGTGTAAAAGGTTTTATTAAATTTCGTGAGAATAAAGATCAAACAGTATTATTTCAATATGCTTATGGAATTCCTCAATATGAAGCAGAGGTAATGAATATGCCGCTAAAGCTTGTTATTATCGGTGAAGGTTTAGAAAAACAAAAGTTAATGGATCAGCTTGATCAACTCCAATTCAGTTAAGAAATGTGAACGTTTTCTCACATTTCTTCTTTTTTTGGTTTTATTTGAATGATTGTGATTGAATTTGATTGACAATGAACGAAAATAATCATATTATGAAAGTGTTCATAAAGGAGGTCTTTTATGCTGACGATTGAAAGACATAACACGATATTAAGACTTTTAGAAATCCATGAAATCATTACGCTTCAAATGTTAGTTGAAGAAACGGATTGTAGTGAATCAACGATAAGACGTGATTTGTCTACTTTAGAAGCTGAAGGTAAGCTGATTCGAATTCACGGAGGCGCTAAGAAAGTAACGGAAAAGCATAAAGATATCGCGCTTTCTGTAAAGTCAACGAGGAAAACGAAAGAAAAAGAAGAAATCGCTAAAATAGCAGCAGCACAAGTCAGACATCATGATTGTATATATTTAGATGCGGGTAGTAGTACATTAATGATGATTCCATATTTGAATCAGCAAGGGATTACAATTGTAACGAATGGTTTAACGCATGTACCACCACTCGTAGAAAAAGGGTATGAAGTATATATGATAGGTGGATATATTAAACATGATACGCATGCCAGTATCGGTGTTCAAGCAATTGAAAGCTTAAAACAATTTCGTTTTGATAAAGCATTTATGGGTGCGAATGGTGTTCATATGGTACATGGCATTACGACACCAGATATTGAAGAAGCATACATTAAACGTAAAGCATTTGAGAAAGCAGAGCAAATTTATTTTTTAGTAGATGATAGTAAGTTTGACGAAGTTACATTTGCAAAAGTAGCAGATTTACAAGAAGAAAGAACGATACTTATTACGAATCGTGATAACGCACTGCAGGAAGTGTATCACAAATATTTAATATAGGAGGACGCACATGATTTATACAATTACTTTAAACCCATCCATCGATTATGTTATGTTTACCGATGGATTTGAACAAGGTGCACTGAACCGTGCGCATACGACGTATAAGTTCGCCGGGGGGAAAGGCATTAACGTATCAAGAGTTTTAAAAGCATTGGATAACGATACGACTGTTCACGGATTTTTAGGTGGATTTCCCGGGCAATTTATAAAGGAAACATTACAGGCCAGTAACATTCTCGTAGATTGTGTTGAAGTAAATAGCGACACTCGAATTAACGTGAAACTTAAAGGCGCAAGTGAAACAGAAATAAACGCACCTGGTCCAAACATTAATGAACAGCATATTGAACAATTGACGAATAAAATTGAAGCATTAACAACTGATGATACTGTGATTATTGCCGGCAGTATTCCTAAGTCAATGCCGGATGATATTTATGCTCAGATTGCAAAACGATGTTATACAAAAAACATTCCATTCGTTGTAGATGCAGAGAAGGACTTATTAAATTCAGTACTACAATACAAGCCACTATTTGTGAAACCTAATATTGTTGAACTGGAGGAGATGTTCGATACACAATTACAGTCAGATGAAGCAATTATAAGTGCAGCAAAACAGTTAATGCATAAAGGTGCGCAAATGGTCTTTGTTTCAATGGGCGGAGACGGTGCAATGCTTGTAACACATGATAAATGCTTTAAAGCAATTGTTCCAAAAGGACAAGTCGTGAATACAGTAGGATCAGGCGACTCAACTGTAGCAGGTATGATTTCAGGATTAACAGACGCATTATCAATGGAAGAAGCATTTAAGCAGGCAGTTGCGTGTGGTACTGCGACAGCATTTACTGAAGACTTAGCAAGTGCAACAGAAATAAACGAAGTTTTACAGCATATACAAATAAAACAGATTTACTAACCAGGAGGGAATAAAATGAGAATTACAGATTTGCTTACATTTGATACGATGGCAATGGATTTACAGGCAACGACGAAAGACGGCGTTATCGATGAATTAGTAGAAACATTATCAACAGCAGGCATATTATCAGATAAAACATCATTCAAAGAAGCAATACATGCACGTGAAGCACAGAGTACGACAGGTGTCGGTGAAGGAATTGCAATACCTCATGCGAAGAGTGATGCGGTAAAGAAACCGGCGATTGCATTTGGTAAAGCAATTGATGGTATTGAGTATGAGTCGCTAGACGGACAACCTGCAAGATTATTCTTTATGATTGCAGCACCAGCTGGTGGGGCACAAACGCATCTTGAAGCACTTGCGAAATTATCAGGTATATTAATGAATGAAGAAGTATGTACAGAGTTATTGCATGCGACGACGAAAGAAGAAGTTATCGAAACAATTAACTTACACGATGAAATCGAGAAAGATGAAGAAGTGATTCTCGCACCGACAGGAGATGCTAAAGATGAGCAACTAGTACTTGCAGTTACAGCATGTCCGACAGGGATTGCGCATACTTATATGGCAGCAGACGCGCTGAAAAATCAGGCAGTGAAAATGGGCGTGCCAATTAAAGTTGAAACGAACGGATCCGGTGGCGTTAAAAATAAATTAACGGATGAAGAAATTAAAAATGCAACAGGTATTATCGTTGCAGCTGATGTGAATGTTGAAACAAGCAGATTCCATGGTAAAAATGTTGTAACAGTTCCAGTAGCAGACGGTATTAAGCGACCAGAAGAACTGATCAACATGGCGTTAGATACTTCAAGGCCTGCATATGTTGCGAAAAATGAGAAAGCAGCGAGTGGTGCTACAGCAGAGAAAAAAGGAGTATATAAACATTTAATGAGTGGTGTATCTAATATGCTGCCATTCGTTATTGCAGGAGGGATATTAATTGCATTAAGTTTCTTCTGGGGGATTCATTCAGCGGATCCAAAGTCTGAAGAATATAATGCCTTTGCAGCAATGCTAATGTTTATCGGTGGAGATAACGCTTTTAAATTAATGGTTCCTGTACTTGCTGGATTTATTGCGATGAGTATTGCAGATAGACCAGGATTCGCACCAGGTATGGTCGGTGGTATGATGGCAGTTGCAGGTGGATCAGGATTTTTAGGTGGTTTAATTGCCGGATTTTTAGCCGGATATTTAATGATAGGAATTAAACGTGCATTCAATTGGTTACCACAAGCATTAGATGGTATAAAGCCGACATTAATATATCCGGTGTTTGGTGTATTAATAACAGGACTTGCAATGGCGTACGTTATAAATCCACCTGCGAAGTTCCTAAATGAAGCAATGACAAATGGATTAAATGGTTTAAGTGGAACTAACGCTATCTTACTTGGACTAGTATTAGGTGGTATGATGGCAATTGATATGGGTGGTCCATTCAACAAAGCAGCATATACTTTTGGATTAGCAGCATTTGAATCAGGACATTATGCACCAATAACTGCAGCTATGATTGGTGGAATGGTGCCTCCATTAGCTTTAGCATTATCAATGATTTTATTTAAGAAAAAATATACGAAAACACAACGCGGTTCAATTGTATCAAACGCTGTAATGGGTGCATCATTTATTACAGAAGGTGCAATACCATTTGCTGCAGCAGATCCACTACGTGTTATCCCATCAATGATCGCAGGAAGTGCGACGGCTGGAGCGCTTGCTATGGCATTTGGATGTAGTATTTCAGCGCCACATGGTGGAATCTTTGTTGTAGGATTAGATAAAGCACACTGGCCAATGTTCTTACTTGCATTAATAATTGGTGTTGTTGTTTCAGCAGTAATTTATGGCGTCATTAAAAAACGTCCTGAAGAAGTATAGAAGATTTAGTTATACATTATAATCTGTCGAACTATAGTACAAGTTCGGCAGAAACGAGCACAAAACAGTTAAAATTGAGATGAAACTGCCGAACTATAGTATAAGTTCGACAGAAACGAGTACAAAACAGTTAAAATTAAGGTGAAACTGCCGAACTATAGTATAAGTTCGGCAGAAACGAGCATAAAACAGTTAAAATTGAGATGAAACTGCCGAACTATAGTATAAGTTCGACAGAAACGAGTACAAAACAGTTAAAATTAAGGTGAAACTGCCGAACTATAGTATAAGTTCGGCAGAAACGAGCATAAAACAGTTAAAATTGAGATGAAACTGCCGAACTATAGTACAAGTTCGACAGAAACGAACACAAAACAGTTAAAATTAAGGTGAAACTGCCGAACTTAATCATTAGTTCGGCAGTTTTATTTTTATCATAAAAAACATTATATGCAAAATATTAATCTTTTATCATATAATACTGCGTAATATATAAAAAATGGGGTATAATAACATTACTTATTAATTGCAAGATGAAAGAACGGATGATGTGAATGTTATATTTTAAAACATATATAAAAGATAAAGATGCACCTTGGATCACATTTATTCATGGTGCCGGAGGTAGTTCAACGATTTGGTTTAAACAAATACGTTACTTCCGTAAAGATTTTAATATTTTACTTGTAGACTTACGTGGGCATGGGCGTTCAACAGAAGTAATCTGGAAAAAGGATGACTCATTTAAAACGCTTGCTGTCGAAGTCATAGAAGTACTTGACGAACTAAACATTGAACAAACACATATTATCGGAATGAGTTTAGGTACGATTGTATCGCAGACAATCGCAAATCGATATCCTGAACGCGTATCATCTCTTGTGCTAGGGGGAGCGATTATATCACTTGATATTCGTACGAAGTTTTTACTGATGGTAGGGAGATTAACTAAGAACTTTATTCCATTCATGCTGCTCTATAAACTATTTGCCTGGATTATAATGCCGAAGAAAGCACATGAGGAATCGCGTCTTGCCTTTATAAATGAAGCTAAAAAGATGAGTCAGAAACAGTTTGTAAAATGGTTTAGTTTAACAAAGTTGATCAATCCATATTTAAGTCACCTTCAAGTTGCTACAAAGACGATACCTACATTGTTCATTATGGGAGAAGAGGATTATTTATTTATTCCGCCTGTAGAGAAAGTTGTGAAAGAGAATGGTAACTTCAACCTCGAGATAATTAAAGATTCTGGACATGTATGTAACATTGATCAGCCTGAACGATTTAATGATTTAAGCAAGGCATTTATTAGCATACATTCTGTATAAATTATACCTTTAAAAATATTTGTTTAGCTTATAACAATTGTTTTTAAAGGTTTTTTATACTGTTTATTATAATTTTAAATACACTGTAATATAAATACGTATAAATTTGTGATAAAATATTGAGTAATCTACCGAGGAGGTGACTACTGTTGGGAAGGTCATAAATTGTACAAAGATAAGATTTAATAACGAAATAACTGTAACAAAAATCAAATGTGACTTACGTAGTCACCAAACATATTCCGGAGGTGAATCCCTAGTATTAGGGAATTAATTGGACATACAGACCATATCAAATTTATTATTATTTGCATTATTAATCGCATTAACTGCATTATTCGTAGGATCAGAGTTTAGTTTAGTAAAGGTAAGAACTTCAAGAATTGATCAACTCGTGTCAGAAGGTAACGCTGCTGCAAAGATTGTTCAGCACATGGTGCATCATCTAGATTATTATTTATCAGCGTGTCAGCTTGGTATTACGGTAACAGCTTTAGGGCTTGGTTGGATTGGTGAATCAACTTTTGAATCTTTAATTCATCCTGTCTTACATTTATTCCATATTCCAACTGAGATGAGTAAACCTATCACGATATTTTTAAGTTTCTTTATCGTTACGTTTATCCATGTTGTTATCGGGGAACTTGCGCCGAAATCTTTAGCGATTCAGTACGCTGAGAAAATGACATTAGCATTTGCGAGACCGCTTTACTTCTTCGGTATTATTATGAAACCATTAATTTTTACAATGAACGGTACAGCGCGTTTAATTTTACGTATTTTTGGTGTTCAACCAGCAGATCATGAACAGGCGATGAGTGAAGAAGAACTGAAGATTATTATGACACAAAGTTATCAAAGTGGAGAAATCAACCATACAGAGCTAGCGTATATGCAGAACATTTTTAGTTTTGATGAGCGATTAGCAAAAGATATTATGGTTCCGAGAACTCAGATGATTTCATTAACGCAACCGTTTAATATTGAGGAACTGTTAGAAGTGATTAATGAACATCAGTTTACGCGTTATCCAATTACAGAAGATGGAGATAAAGACCACATTATTGGATTTATTAACGTTAAGGAATTTTTAACGAAATATGCTTCAGGTGACCCTGTACGTATTACAGATCATATTCATGACTTACCGTTAATTCACGAAGTAACACGTATTAGTGATGCATTAATAAAAATGCAGCGTGAACGTGTACATATCGCGCTCGTTATTGATGAGTACGGTGGTACAGCAGGTATCATTACGATGGAAGATATATTAGAGGAAATCGTCGGTGAAATTCGTGACGAATTCGATGAAGATGAAGTTAACGATATTATTAAAACAGGTGAAGATACATACCAGATTAATAGTCGTGTATTATTAGATGAACTTACAGAGAAATTTGGAATTGAGTTTGAAGATTCTGATGATATTGATACAATCGGTGGTTGGATTCAGGCACAAAATCCTGATATTGAAAAGGATGATTATATTGATACGAAATATGACAAATGGGTCGTATTAGAGTCGGAAAACCATCAGATTATTACTGTTGCATTGCATAAAGACTTCAATGCTTCAAGAAATAATCCGGATGAGGAAGAGGAAGCATAATATGGATAATAGTACGTTAAAGAGCGTGTTTAGATTCTTTGGATTTTTAGAAGGTGGTTCATTGCTTTTACTTTTGTTTATCGCAATGCCATTGAAGTACTTTGCAGGTAAGCCTGAAGTTGTAACTGTTGTAGGGGCAATACATGGCTTCTTATTCACTGTATATATTATTACATTAATATTATTAACGATTAAAACAAAGTGGCCAGTGAAATGGCCAGCAATTGGTTTTCTCGTTGCATTCATACCATTTGGTACGTTTGTGTATGATCATTATTATATTCGTTCAAAGTATTATTAAAGCGTGTGAGGCAGTGCCTCAGACGCTTTTACTATGAAAGGTTGTGATTCTATGAGAATTAATAAGTTTTTATCTGAAGCTGGTATTTGTTCCAGACGTGGTGCAGATAAGTGGATTGAAGCAGGTCGTATAAAGATTAATGGTGTTAAAGCAGAGCTTGGCAGTAAAGTAACAGACGATGACGTTGTTGAAGTTGATAATAAAGTTGTAAAACTGAACACGGATAAAGGCTACGTATATATTAAACTGAATAAACCACGTGGGATTACGTCAACGACTGAACGTCATATTAAAGGAAATATCGTTGACTTTGTAGGACATCATGAGCGCATCTTCCACATCGGAAGACTGGATAAAGATTCTGAAGGACTTATATTGATCACGAATGATGGAGATATCGTTAATGAAATATTACGTAAAGAAGGTCGTCATGAGAAAGAGTATATCGTAACGGTTGATAAACCGATAACGGATGATTTTGTTAAGCAGATGTCTGAAGGTGTTGCAATATTGGACACGGTCACATTACCGGCAAAAGTAGAAAAGCTAAGTGCAAAGACATTCAAAATTATATTAACACAAGGGCTTAATCGACAAATTCGTCGTATGACAGAAGCTTTAGGATATGAAGTTAAACAGCTACGTCGTATACGAGTTATGAATATACTTGTTGATGATTTAAAGTTAGGACAATGGAAAGACTTAACAGATAGCGAGAAAGATGAACTCTTTACAATGCTGAAGTACACACCGAAACGTTAACCATACAATCGAATAAATTAAATAAAGCGTCAAAAACGATT
Organism: Macrococcus armenti; assembly: GCF_020097135.1. Lineage (NCBI taxonomy): Bacteria > Bacillati > Bacillota > Bacilli > Caryophanales > Staphylococcaceae > Macrococcus > Macrococcus armenti. The sequence goes on from NZ_CP083608.1 coordinate 495,939, forward strand.
TCGTTTTTGACGCTTTTATAATTAATCGCTGAACATATCAAACAGTCCGCCGATACCACTTTCGCCTGTTTGTTTCCCCGTTACCGGTGCTGCTGCAAATATACGGCTTGCAAATCTTGAGAATGGTAATGACTGAACATAAACTGTTCCTGGACCACGTAAACGCGCAAGGAATAACCCTTCACCACCAAATAGTTTTGTTTTTAAACCCGGTACAGTCTCAATGTCGTAATCGACATCTTTCGTCATACCGACTAAGCAACCTGTATCAACAAGTAACGTCTCTCCAGGTTGTAAATCACGTTTCATTATCGCTCCACCCGCATGGATAAATGCCATACCATCACCTGATAAACGCTGCATAATAAATCCTTCTCCACCGAAGAATCCGACACCTAAGCGTTTCTGCAGTGCAATACCGATTTGTACCCCTTTAGCAGCTGCTAAAAATGCATCTTTCTGACAAATAAATTCACCGCCAAATTGAGATAAATCTATCGGAATGATTTTACCTGGATATGGGGATGCGAAGTAAACATGTTCTTTGCCCATTCCTCGGTTTGTAAATGTTGTCATAAACAAACTTTCACCTGTTAATGTACGACGGCCTGCAGCGAATAGTTTATCCATAAAGCCGTTGCCGCCACTTGTAGAACCATCACCAAAGATTGTTTCCATCTGTATATTCGGATTGATCATCATCATGCTACCAGCTTCAGATATTACTGTTTCATTTGGATCAAGTTCAATTTCAACGTATTGCATGTCATCGCCATAAATTTTGTAATCTATTTCGTGGTTGTTCATTATGTTCCTCCATTTAGTAAGATTATCATTATTATACTAAATAAATGAGAAGACTAAAAATATAATGATATTCATTTTGTGTGAATGTCTGTTTAGTGTATGATTTAAGTAAAGGAGATGATAAATGATGAATCATATTCAGTTAAACAATGGCGTTTCAATGCCGCAACTTGGACTTGGTGTGTATAAAATTACGGATGAAGCGATGCCCGATGTCGTTAAAACTGCACTGGATGCTGGATATCGTGCATTCGATACGGCACATTTCTACTTTAATGAGGCTTCGCTCGGTAAAGCATTAAATGAAACTAATATTCCACGTGAAGAACTATTTATTACGACGAAACTGTGGAATGACCATCAAGGTTATGAACAGACGAAACAGGCATTTAATGCATCGCTTCAGAAGTTAAATATGGATTATATCGATTTATATTTGATTCACTGGCCATGCCCGGAAGACGATTTATTCATTGAAAGTTATAAAGCGATGGAAGAACTGTATCATGAAGGTAAGATTAAAGCATTAGGTGTCGCTAATTTTAAAGAGCACCATCTGGATAAGCTATTACAGGAAACAACTGTAATTCCGACGGTAAATCAAATCGAGTACCACCCAATTTTTAATCAGGATAAATTACAGCAATACTGTAAAGATAAAGGCATTGCAGTTACTGCATGGAGTCCGTTAATGCGTGGTGGAGAACTATTTGAAAATGAAACATTAAAACGCATCGCTGAAAAATATAACAAAACAGTAGCACAAGTCATTATTAGATGGCATATCGATAGTGGACGAATTGTTATTCCTAAATCATCAAACGTAGAACGTATTAAAGAAAATATTGATGTATGTCATTTTGAGTTAATGGAACAAGATATAGAAACGATTAATCACTTAAATAGAAACGAACGTCAATTTAAAGATCCGGATAAGATTAAAATTGGAGATATGAAGTAATAATGAATAATCGATGAGATGGTGGATGCACCATCTTTTTTCATGAGTTCGTCACAATTAACGCATTTAAACATATATATTAAATGTATGTTTATTGTACAATAAGTTTGAGGTGAGTGTATGAAATTTAAAAAACCAAATCAGCATGGCGCATGGGCAATGATTATTATGCCTGTATTGTTCGGAATGTTTGCAACAAAGTTTAATATATTTCAGCTGCTCTTTTTTGCAGGATGGTTCATGACATTTTTCTTTGCAGATCACTTTCTGTTTTATGCGAAGCAGAGAAAGAAGCAAATAGGGTATTTAAAGTGTGCATTATTGTTTTTATTTATCGCTGTAATTTGTTATATACCGATAATCATTTATGAATATAAAGTTATGATGTTTTTCTTAGCGATGGTCCCGTTTGGTATTATTAATTATTTCTTTGCAAAAGCACGTAACGAACGCCATATCGTAAATGATTTTTCTGCTGTCATCATCTTCTCAATTGCAGGAGTACTCACATATTACATTCAATCTCATCAATTTGAATGGACGATGACATATGTATTCGGGCTGAGCGTTGCGTACTTTATTGGAACGGTGTTCTATGTAAAGACGATGATTCGCGAGAAAAGAAATATCCATTATCGTAATATATCATGGGTATACCATGCATTACTTGTTATCGTAGGCTACTTTATTCATCCGTTAGTATTTATCGCATTTTTACCGAGTTTAATACGTTCAGTTATATTATACGGAAAACAGCTTAAACCGATTAAAATAGGGGTGCTGGAAATTGCGAATGCGGTTTTTATTACAGTATTTATCGGATTATTTTTTAATATCATCACATAAAAATAAGAGCAGCGAATTCGCTGCTCTTATTGATTGCCGTATATTAACGACGTTTATGCAATAATTGTAAAACGATAGATACGATTGCGATTAAAAGGATTGTACCTACTAATGCAGGGATAATACTTACACCCCACACAACAGGGTCCATTTCTCCTAATAAGTGTCCACCGATAGATGCACCGATAAGACCGGCAATGACATTACCGATTTTTCCGCCTGGAATATCAGTACCCATAATCATACCTGCGATCCAACCAATCAGACCACCCATAACAATTGTTAAAATAATTCCTAACATAATAAATTCCTCCTATATTAAACGATTTAAACGAATATTATAAAAACGTTTATAAGCATTTTGCTTATGATTCATAAATACCACGTAAAAAAGGATATAAACATTTTATTAAAAATAATGAAAAATAATTACAAAATAATAATAAAAAGCTTACTGATTGTTAAACAGTAAGCTTTGTTTAATATATATAATGTAGAGTATGCCTAATATGAAATACATATAATTATAAGGAATAAACATGACGAGTAACATAAAACTAATTGCAAATAAATACTCACCGATACGTTTCGGATGATTAATATATTTATATATATTTAAATATTCAAATTGAAACCACTTTACTGTTCCATTAACTTCTGATAGTTGATACATGATGAGACCAATTATAAAAAATGAAACGCTCAAATATGCACTTGATAAATAAATCGATTCGTCACTATGAATAATAATGAACGGTATTGATACATTAAAGAGTAATGCTAATAATAAATGCAGCCATCTATTATGAATATAAATATTATAATTATCGGAATGATAATAGCGTAAGTATAAATGCATGACACTTATCGAACCGATAAATAGTACGAATGTTTTAGAAATAAAGTTTGCATGCCCAAGTAAAGGATAGTTTGTTAGTACTGTGATCATCGTAGATATATTCAAGTGGATATATGTTAATTTCTTTTCTTTAAAATTAAAAAATAGAAATATAAACAACGTCATTAATATATTTCCTATCAGCAAGTAACTCATAAAGTGTCTCCTTAATATTCAATCGTGCTTCAATTATAACGTTTACATAAATTTAAACACAATGTTTATTATACACCTTTTTTGTTACTCCATAGTAATGTATGCAGTTGAGGTGTAACATACACATCGTTCATTTCACTGTCCGGCATTACTTTATCGATTAACGATTCATAATGTGACAGTAATCTTGAAGTATGGTCTTCTACAGTATCTTCAAGATACGGATTACCTACTTGTAAATACATTTTAATATGTGGATAGCGTTTATGAATCGTTTTGCTGAAATGATAATCTTCATCATTAAAGATGACCACTTTTAATGTTACTTTATCTGGATTCAGCTCACGAATCACAGCGTCGAGCTGGTCTAAATCGTGTGTCATCGTTGAACTTGGTGGTTTCGGACTAATCGTCAACTGATCGATTTCAGTCATCCAGCTCTGAAATTTCGTACCTTGTGTTTCAAGCGCCACTTCAATACCTTTACCGTGTAATAACGATACAAATCCAGCTATGTTTTTTATTAATGCAGGATTACCACCTGATATTGTGACATGGTTAAACTGATTAGGTGCAATAGACTGAAGACGTTCATAAATTGTTTCTGGTAATAACATTTCAATCTCACCTTTCATCGTACCATCCCATGTAAACTTCGAATCACACCATACGCAGCTGAAATCACAACCTGCTGTTCTGACAAACATCGTTTTACGACCGATAACCGCACCTTCACCTTGAATGGTAGGACCGAATATTTCCAGTACAGGTATCTTCATTATCGTTTACCTCTATATAATACGTAGCTTGTCGGTGTTTCTCGTAAATAAATTTGCAGTACTTTCGGTCCATGTGGAAGAGTATTTAAATGTGCTTCAATTTTTTCGAAAATAAGTTTTGCGACGTTTTCTGTTGATGGCGGTGTGTTTTGAAATACTTCTAAATCATTCATTAAACGATGGTCAAACGTATTATTGATGATAGACTTTATATCTCTGAAATTAACGAGAAAACCCATTTCATCAAGTTCATTACCACCGATTGTTATATTCGCAAAGTATGTGTGTCCGTGAACGCGGCTACATACACCAGCTTTCTCATTCGGAATAAAGTGTGCGGCAGAGAAGTTAATATCTTTGTTCAGTTCAAATGCATAGTTATGATTCACTTGAGGGTATAGTTGCTGCATCATTATAAATCACCGCTTTCTTTTTCTTGTAAGTATTGATTAAGACCGTTATTTCTCAGTTTACAGCTTGGACATTCTCCACATCCGTCTGCAGGTACACCGTTATAACATGTTAATGTTTTGTTACGCACATAGTCCAGTTGTCCTAACGTATCTGCAAGTGCCCATGTTTCTTTCTTATCCAGCCACATTAAAGGTGTATGAATTTCAAAGTTTAAATCCATTGATAAGTTAATTGTGACATTGAGCGACTTAATAAAATTATCACGGCAGTCCGGGTATCCTGAAAAGTCAGTTTCACATACACCTGTAATGATATGCTTTGCATTAATCTGATAAGCAAGTGCAGCTGCAAAGCTCATAAATAGCAAGTTACGCGCAGGAACGAAAGTATTTGGAATATCATCACCTTCGATTTGTAAGTCGTGGTGTGTTAATGCGTTTGGTGATAATTGTGAGAGTAATGACATATCAAGTACATGATGCTTTAAACCTTGTTCTACTGCAATTTGTTTTGCGATATCGATTTCAAGTGCATGACGTTGTCCATAGTTAAATGTTACAAGTTCTACTTCATCATAATGATGCATCGCATAGAACATACACGTTGTGCTATCCTGACCGCCACTAAAGACGACAAGTGCTTTGTTAGAATTCAGTTGTTTCATTATATTCACTCCATTAAAAAAGACACCAATCCTAGCGGTGTCGTTCTAGTTTTTTATAGAGGGTGTGCGCTAGGAACCTCTTATATTGAATTCGCTACTCATTATAACAGAAAAGCGTGTATAATAATATCTGTTACTTCAAGAAAACGTTTTTAGAAATGAGTGAAGTTTATGATTTTAATGATAGACCATGATGATTCGTTTACATATAATATCGTTCATTACTTAGAAGCAATGGATGAAACGGTTCGCGTCGTACGTTCTGAAGTAGTGACGATTGAATATATAGAGCGTTTATCTCCGGAATTTATTATATTATCACCTGGACCAGGACATCCTACAGAAGCAATTATGGCACATAAAGTTATCGATACATTCGGAGACCGTATTCCGATTCTTGGCATATGTCTTGGTTTTCAAGTAATCGTACAGCATTTTAATCACGAAGTTAAGAAGCTGTCACCAGTACATGGGCATATCGGCTATGTAGAACATAACGGTACCGGCATTTATCAAGGTGTAGAAGCACCAGCACAAGTTGCAAGGTATCACTCTTTAGGAACGATGGATAATATTCAAATGCCGTTAATTGTTACCGGTATGACGGATAATATTGTGATGAGTGTTTCACATGAATCATGGCCATTGTACGGTATTCAGTTTCATCCAGAATCTGTACTTACAACTTCCGGCTATACGATGCTCAATAATTTCTTAACGTTAGGACGTGAATTTTATGCGCGCAGTCATTAACTTTCAACTTCATCGTGATGGTAAGACGATACCTGTTCGGTATACGTTTACGAATCCTGTAAAAGTAGACAGAGTATATACAGAGGACGGTATGCTAAAAGCTCTAACTGAAGCTGAAGAAAGTGGATTATATGTTGTCACTGCGATTAAGTATGAAGCCGCAAAACTGTTCAATCCACTTATGAAAGTCCATCATATTGATGGGCCACTTGCATTGTTTTATTACTTTGAAGATTATGATGCATTTGAATATGTAAATGCAGAACCATTAAAAACACAGTTTACTTTTGAACAATCTGCTGAAGAAATTATGAAAGCAGTAGAAACCATTCAGGAGTACATTAAACAAGGTGTTACGTATCAAGTCAATTATACGACGCGACTTAAAGCAACGTTAATAGAAAATCCATACGCACTCTATCAATACTTAAGTGCACAAAACGGAAACTATACGGCATATATAGAAAATGGGGACGATTATATCATCAGTATTTCACCGGAACTCTTCTTCCAGTATGATGTACATAATAAACAACTGTTAACAAAACCGATGAAAGGGACGCTTGAGCGCGGTAGTAACGAAGTAGAAGATGCTAAAAACTACGAACAGCTCAAAAACTCAAAAAAAGATAAAGCTGAGAATGTGATGATTGTCGATTTATTGCGTAATGATTTAAGCCGTATCGCAAAAAAAGGCAGTGTGAAAGTCGATAAATTGTTTGAAGTGGAGAGATATAAAACAGTATTTCAAATGACTTCAACAATTACAGCAATGAATAATAAACAATCATTATATGAAATTATGCGTGCGCTTTTTCCATGTGGTTCTATTACAGGTGCACCTAAAATTTCTACGATGAAAATTATTAACGAACTGGAGTCGCCAAGAGGGATATATTGTGGGACGATTGGTTTTATTAAGCCTTATGATTATATGATTTTTAATATTCCGATCCGTACAATAGAAATGCATAAGCAAGATGCTGTTTATAGTGCAGGTGGCGGTATTACGATAGATTCTGATGCGCGACTGGAGTACGAAGAAATTGTTGCGAAAACACGTGTCGTACAACCGGAATTTGAACTGATAGAAACGATGCGTGTTGAAGATGGAGAGATACAAAGAGTAAATTATCATATTAACCGGATGCATGACGGTGCGCGTGCTTTCCATATTCCTGTATCAAAAGAAGACATTAAAACGTATGTTGAAAATAATAATGTAGATAATTCAATGTGCCGCGTAACCGTTAACCGAAACGGAGAACTAAGACATACAGTAATGCCGCTGCCGGAGCGAAAAACTTTTACTGCAGCTTTAAAACCGTCCATCAAAGTAGCAACCAAGTACCATCAGTATAAAACATCAGTAAGAGATCACTATACGAATAGTGCAGCGGATCTGTCACTCTATTACGATACACATATACTCGAATTTAATATCGGAAACATAGTATATGAAATGGATGGAAAGTATTATACGCCTAAAAAAAATGACTATATTCTTGAAGGGTGTATGAAACAATCACTCGTATGTAACGGATCAATTATCGAACAGGATATTGCAACTGATAAATTTGTAGAGTACTATCGAAATGGCACATTGAAAGTATATATGATCAATAGCTTAAGAACATGGTCTGAAGTAAAAATAATATTGTAATGGATGCGTAAAAATCAATTTTAAGTTACAATATAATAAATTATTGAGAGATTAGGTGACGTAATGTTCTTATTCATATTAATTATGACGATGCTAATTTTAGGATTAGTACTTGGTGTATATACGATGAATGAAATCGTACTAAGTGAGTTTAAAAAGAATCGTACGCAGCAGGCATATATATATTTATACGCAACCATGTTCGGTGCAGTTATCATTGTGACAGCAATCGCATACTGTTTTCAAAATATAATGATAGAATTTTCGAATCTATTCTACCGATCGTAGTTATCGGTAGATTTTTTTAGGTCCTGAGTCCGATGCCAAATATATGTGTCCATATTAAAATAACGATAAAGGGGTACAACTATGTCAATCATATTTGAAACTACAGGTGTATTTACAAGTTTACAACATATTGAAAATATTGAAACGGCAGCAACATCTCTTTCTGGTCCATGCGATAGCCTTGCTCATATATTAGGAAATGCACTTCTCGGTAATGATATTCATGCTGAAACAATCGAAATGACATTTACAGCGCCAGTTATTCGTTTTAGAGAACGTGCACTTATTGCACTGACAGGTGCGGAGTTTTATGCATATACTGATGAACGTGAAATTGCACCTTTTAAAGTGCATTTAATGGAAAAAGGTGACGTTTTAAGATTTCGTCAGCCAAAAAAAGGTACACGTGTTTATTTAGCTGTCGCAGGTGGTATGCAGTTTATAAATAATGAAAGTGGCAATATCGTCTTAAAACAAGGTACGCGTATCGAATTTAAGCGTAATTATAATGAATTACACAAAAAGCTATTCGATAATTTATCTGTTAGAAGACAGGCTTCATGGGGATTGGATGCATACTCTCTCGCACGTTTGTATTACTCAGATGTATTTCATATTATTCATGAAAGTGAAGCGGTATTATCATTTGATTCAAAGATTGCGATTACGAAAGACATATACACTGTAACGCAGCGCTTTGATCGCACGGGCTTTATACTTGAAGGGCTTCCGTTACAATTACGCCATAAAAGTTCGAAGCAACCCGATAGGTGTGGTGCCTTGCTACTCAATAAAAATCAAGAACTCGCTGTTTCACTGAAACATAAAACGCATGACAGTAATTTTGAACATTTTGCAATTATTGCAGATTACCATTTAGCTAAATTATCACAAAAGAAGCCAGGTTCGAAATTATTATTCAAATGGGTCGATACTGAAGAATTTATACGTCAGAAAGAGAGCTATGACAACTGGATTAAAACGATTATGCACCAAATTCAGTTCCAGCATAACATTGAATTGAGTAAATAAAATTATCAAGAAACAATTTACACATTTATTTGCATTTTTCGGCTTAAATACTTGAATTATTACTGAAAAAAGTATAAATTAATATATTGTACGATAAATTTTTGTTACAACTACATTACAAATAAAAATTACATGTAAATAATATAAAAATTCCGGTAAATTTGTATATTTGCTATTAGGAAGTCTGAATGATGGAGGTATATTGATGAAAGATAAAAAAATAACAGTTTTTATGTTTTTTCTGTTAACTGTTCTTGCAGTTTCAATAAAAACATATTTTGCATATTATGTTGACTTATCGCTAGGTGTTAAAGGACTTACACAAAATTTAATATTATTAATGAACCCTTATAGTTTAGTTGCATTAATATTAAGCGTATTTTTGCTTTTTAAGGGGAAGAAAGCATTCTGGTTTATATTTACAGGTGGTTTTTTACTGACGTTCTTACTTTATGCAAACGTTGTATACTTCAGATTCTTCTCAGACTTCATAACATTCAGTACATTGAACCAAGTTAGTAATGTAGAGTCAATGTCAGGTGCACTTTGGAGCTCGTTTAAATGGTATGACTTTGTATACTTTATTGATACATTTGTTGTATTGTTTATGCTTATAATGAGAAAACAGAAGTTCTCTACACATTCTTTCAAAAAGAAATATGTACCAGTAGTTATGGGTGTTTCAATTTCTTTATTTTTCTTAAACCTTGCATTTGCAGAAACGGATCGTCCGGAACTATTAACGCGAACATTTGACCATAAGTATTTAGTTAAGTATCTCGGACCATATAACTTTACAGTATATGACGGTGTACAAACGATTCAGAACAATCAGCAAAAAGCACTTGCAAATTCAGATGATTTAGCAGAAGTGCAATCATATACGAAAACGAAATATGCTGCGCCAAACGGTGCGACATTTGGAATCGCAAAAGAAAAAAATGTTATTAAAATTCATTTAGAAAGTTTCCAGACATTTTTAATTAACTATAAAGTAAATGGCCAGGAAGTAACACCATATTTGAACTCACTTGCTAAAGGTGATAAAGACTTTATTTATTACGATAATTTCTTCCACCAGACAGGACAAGGAAAAACGAGTGACTCTGAGTTAACGATGGATAACTCAATTTACGGTTTACAGCAAGGTTCAGCGTATTCTCTAAAAGGAGATAATACGTATCAATCACTTCCTGCAATTATGCATCAGAAGCAGAACTATTCAACTTCAGTAATGCATGGTGACTATAAAACTTTCTGGAACAGGGATCAAGTTTATAAACACTTCGGTGTCGATAAGTTTTATGATGCGACTTATTACGATATGAGCGAGAAAAACTTAGAGAACTTAGGACTTAAAGATAAAGAATTCTTTAAGGAATCTATTCCGTATTTAAAACAGGAAACGCAACCATTTTATTCGCATTTAATTACATTAACAAATCATTATCCATTTACGATTGATAAAGAAGAAGCAACAATCGATTCGCCAAATACGGGGAATCCGACGGTTGATGGATATGTTCAGACGGCGCGTTACTTAGATGAAGCAGTACATCAGTTTGTACAGGATTTGAAAAAAGAAGGACTGTATGATGACTCAGTAATCCTAATTTATGGTGACCATTATGGAATTTCTGAAAACCATAATAAAGCGATGGAAAAATTATTAGGTGAAGAAATTACTCCATCTAAATTTATGGATTTACAGCGTACAGGATTATTCTTAAAAGTGCCGGGCGTTCAAGGTAAAGTTGACCACACTTATGCGAGTCAGGTTGACGTTGCACCGACGTTATTACACTTATTAGGAATTGATGCAAAACCGTATGTTATGTTCGGAACAGATTTATTCTCTAAAGCGCATAATGATACTGTAGCATTTAGAAACGGTGACTTTATTACACCGGATTATAAATCAATTAACGGTGTGCTCTATAGTAATAAGACAAATGAACAATTAACAGACGATAAAGAAAAAGCGAAAGCTGAAGAAATTAAACGTCACGTTGAAAAAGAACTTGAAATGTCAGATAAATTGCTGAATGGTGATTTATTACGTTTCTATGAAAATCCAGAATTTAAAAAGATAGACCCATCTAAGTATCAGTATACAAATGGTGGCGTGAATAAATAAAACCGATCGGAACTATAAATCTATTTAGATTTATAGTTTCAATCGGTTTTTTATTCATTAAACTTGTATTAGCCTAGTGAAACATCCAGAATCATCATAATCGTAAACCCTGCCATTAAACCAAGTGTCGCGAGATCAGTGTTGTCTCCTGACTGAGACTCAGGAATAAGCTCTTCAACGACGACGAATATCATCGCACCTGCTGCAAAGGCTAATGCATACGGCAATATAGGTGTGACAAGTAACACTGCACCTGCACCGACTATAGCAAATATCGGTTCTACAATAGCAGAGCCGTGTCCTAAATTAAATGCCTTTAGCTTTGATTTACCATCACCATGAATTGGAAGTGAAAGTGCAGAACCTTCGGGAATATTTTGTATACCGATACCAATTGCAAGTCCGATTGCACCCATTAATGCAGCAGTATTCCCTGTTGCAACACCACCGAAAGCGACACCTAGTGCTAGCCCTTCCGGGATATTATGCATCGTAATTGCTAAAAAAAGTAAAGTAGATTTTTTTAAGTTCGTATCAGGACCTTCATTAATGTGATTTGGATTCGAAGCATTCGGATGAATATGTGGAATAACAACATCTAGTAATCGGATAAATAAACCACCCGATAAAAATCCGATTGCTGCTGGAATCCATGGTGTGACACCATTCTCTTCGCTAAAGCTGATTGCAGGTGCAAGTAATGACCAGAAAGATGCAGCAATCATTACACCAGCGGCAAATCCCTGCATCGTATTTAAAACTTTTTTGTTAACAGTTTTAAAGATGAAAACAATCGATGCACCGAGTGCTGTCATTAGCCATGTGAACAAACCGGCAATCCCTGCCTGAATCATCGGCGATAATTCGCTAAACCATTCGAACATGTGTACCTCCTTATAAAAAAACTGTATAATATTATATTGATATTTATTATACATAACTATATCATAAACACATTTAATGAGATATTGTTTATTTGAAAAAGATGTAGTGATTAGGAGTTTGATGATGGAAGCTTATAAAATAGAACATTTAACGAAACAATATGGTATTAAGACGGTGTTTGAAGACATTAGTTTAAGCATATCAAACGGTGATAAAATTGCGCTTGTTGGTATTAATGGAACAGGTAAGAGCGCACTGCTGAAATGCATCGCTGAAATAGAGGACCATACTGGTGTTGTTACGCATCCGAATGGTTTTACAATTGAGTATGCAGCACAATCACCAGTACTTGATGAAACGAAGTCAATAACGGATAATGTACTGGATATCAATCATCCTGTTATGAAATTATTCGCCAAATATAACAATATATTAAAATCGATGGAAACGGATTATAATGAACAGCTGGCGAATGATTTAAGTAATGTCCAGTCTCAGATAGAACAATTGGATGGCTTTACATATCGTGCATCAGCTGAGGCAATTTTAACGAAACTCGGCATAAAAGATTTGAATGTACCAGTCAGTACGTTAAGTGGAGGTCAGAAAAAACGTGTAGCGCTTGCAAAGTCACTGCTGAAATCACCCGACTTATTATTACTCGATGAGCCTACGAACCATCTGGATTTTGAGTCTATTTACTGGTTGATACAGTTTATTAAAAACTATAACAAAGCGGTACTTGTTGTGACCCATGACCGCTATTTCCTGAACGAAATTACAAATAGAATCGTTGAATTACGTAACGGAAAGCTTTATCAGTACCGTGGAAATTATGAAGATTACATTGTACAAAAAGTAGAAGATGAAGTGATTCAGGCGAATCAGGAACAAAAGGAAAAGCAGCTGTATAAGCAGGAGTTAGCATGGATGCGTAAAGGCGCGAAAGCCCGTACGACGAAGCAGCAGGCAAGAATTGATCGTTTCAGTGATATTGAGGATAAAGTAAAGTCACATACAAAATCAGAAGCGATGGAAATAGATCTAGCACATAAACGACTCGGTAAACAAGTATTTGAAATTAAAGATTTAAGTATGACGTTTAGTAATAAAAAGCTCTTTTCAAACTTTAGTGACATCGTACAGACGACAGATCGTATCGGAATTGTCGGCCAGAATGGTACAGGGAAATCTACATTGTTAAACTTACTATCAGGAGAACTTTCGGCAAGTGAAGGTTTTATTAAAGTTGGTCAGACAGTAAGAATCGGATATTATCGACAGGAAGATATTGCGCTTGATAAAGATATGCGTATGATCGATTATTTACGTGAAAAAGCAGAAATCGGAATGACGTCAACTGGTGAGAAAGTCTCAGTAACACAATTATTAGAACGATTTTTATTTCCTTCTGCGGTACATGGTACATATATTAGTAAATTAAGTGGTGGAGAACGTAAGCGACTGTATTTGCTCAGCATATTAATTCAAGGACCAAACGTATTACTGCTTGATGAACCGACAAATGACCTGGATACTGAGACATTAACGATATTAGAACAATATTTAGAATCATTTAATGGAGCTGTTATTACAGTCAGTCATGACCGATACTTTTTAAATAAAGTTGTAACTTCATATTGGTACATTCATAACGGCATAGTTCATAAAGTGCTTGGTTCATTTGAAGATTATCTGACGATGAAATCACAACTAGAATTACAGACGGAAAAGAAAGCAGTTGAAAAGCCGGTTGAAAGTAAACAGAATGAAGTCAAACAAAAACGTTTGTCTTACAAAGATAAACGCAGATTTGAGTTTTTAACTGAAGCAATTGAAACGTTGGAGCAGGAAATGGACGATATTGATGCAGCCATTGCTCAGGAAACAACTAATTATGACCGACTGAATCGACTCACAACGGAACGTAGTGAAAAAGAAGCGCTGTATGAAACATACTACGTAGAATGGGATGAATTATCAGATCGAATGGAGTAGTTTATGAAACAAATATTAGAAACATATTTTGGATATTCAAATTTTCGTCCTGGTCAGGAACAACTCATTCAAAACGCGATTTATAATATCCCGACGCTAGGTATATTACCTACTGGTGGCGGTAAATCGATATGCTATCAAGTGCCTGGCATATATAAAGGGGGATTAACACTCGTTATTAGTCCGTTAATTTCTTTAATGAAAGACCAGGTCGATGCATTAAATTCAAGCGGTATTAAAGCGCGTTATATTAACTCAGCATTAACGAAACGAGAAACGATTGAAGTAGAAACGCAACTACTTAAAGGTGATTGTCAGTTTCTATATGTCGCACCAGAGCGGTTTGATAATATATCTTTCCAGCAACTGCTTTATAAACTGGATATTAAACTTGTTGCGTTTGATGAAGCACACTGTATATCAAAGTGGGGGCATGACTTCAGACCAAGCTATAGAAATGTCGTACAGAAAGTATTAACACTGCCGCATAATTTCACAGTTATGGCACTAACCGCGACTGCGACAATCGATGTAAAAGAAGATATTTGTGCCTTATTATATATCGACCACAAAAATGTAATTGAAACGAGTACGAAGCGGGACAATTTAAAATTCATCGTAGATCCAACGTATCAAAAGCAGAAGATGGTCATCGATTATATTAACAACCATAAAGATGAATCTGGTATTATTTACGCGAGTACACGTAAACAAGTGGAAACTTTAAGTGAAGTATTCAGTGCGAAAGGAATTCAGCATGCAATCTATCATGCAGGGCTGAAAAAAGAAGAGAAAGAACATAATCAAAGCGCATTTGTACGCGATGATATACAAGTAATGATCGCAACGAATGCATTTGGTATGGGAATCGATAAATCAAACGTCAGATATGTAATTCATTACAATATGCCGCAAGATTTAGAAAGTTATTATCAGGAAGCAGGTCGTGCGGGACGTGACGGACTGCCAAGTGAATGCATACTTATGTACTCTGAAGCAGATATTAAGTTACAGCACTTTTTTATTGAAACAGCACCGGAAGAAGTACAGGAGTTAAAGAAAGAAAAATTAAACAAAATGATACAGTATACGAAAACAAGGCGATGTTTGCAGTCAACGATTATACACTATTTTAATCCTAACGAGCATTTGAAAAATTGTGAACAATGTTCTAACTGTTTAAAACAGGATGAGAATTATAATATGACAACAGAAGCACAGCAAATATTAAGTTGTTTAGTGCGCATTAAAATACCGACTACGAAAATACTGTTATCTAAAGTTTTACATGGTGAGCATGACGATCAGATAAAAGTAGAAAAACTAGATAAACTTTCAACATTCGGTTTGTTAAAATCGTATGATGCAAGTGCAATACAATCATTTATTGATACATTAATTTTTAATGGCTATATAAGAGTGCATGATCAATATTTACATTGTGCTGAAGAGGCAAAACAAATATTATTTGAAGGCGTTCAAATCAAAACATATTACAAACCAAATCAATATAACGAAAAAGTGAAAATAACGACGATGAATACAGTTGACGATACGTTGTTAAAGGCGCTGAAAGAAGCACGTAAAACACTGAGTGATCAACTGGATGTACCACCATTTACAATCTTCTCTGACCATACATTGCAGCTATTTGCAGATAAAAAGCCGATGTCAAAAGAAGATATGATTTTAATAGAAGGTGTAGGGTCATATAAACTTAAACATTACTGCCCTAAATTTATTGAAGTCATCCAGCAATATGTAAGCTAATTTATTGTTTAAACTACCAATTTTAGGTTATAAGTAAAACAATAAACTGTTTATGAGGTGTGACATGATAAAATTTAAAAACGTTACGAAACGTTATGGAGATAAAACCGTCGTTGATAATATCAGCTTTGAAATAAATGAAGGTGAGTTTTTCGTAATTATCGGTCCTTCTGGTAGTGGTAAGACGACAACATTAAAAATGATTAATCGGCTTATTCCGCTTTCAGAAGGGTTTATTTATTTTAAAGGTGAACCCGTAAGTGACTATAAACTAGATGAGATGCGCTGGGATATTGGTTATGTACTGCAGCAAATCGCGCTATTCCCCCATATGACGATAAAGGAGAATATTAGTCAAGTCCCTTTAATGAAGAAGTATTCACAGGAGCGTATCGATAAAGATGCCGTTACGTTACTGAACATGGTCGGGCTTCCGAGCGATGACTTCTTAAATCGTTTTCCTGATGAATTATCAGGTGGACAGAAACAACGTGTTGGCGTTGTACGTGCACTTATGGCAGATCCGCCTGTTATATTAATGGACGAACCATTTAGTGCGCTGGACCCGATTTCACGTGAGAAATTACAGGATGATTTAATTCGTCTGCAATCTGAAATTAAGAAAACGATTATTTTTGTTACACATGATATATCTGAAGCATTAAAACTTGGAGATAGAATTTGTCTTATGAACAAAGGAAAAATTGAACAAATCGGAACACCTGAATCATTTATTAATACACCGAACAATGATTTCGTTAAAACGTTTATGGGTAATGCGGTTCAAACAGAGCGCTACGCAAGAAATTTAATGCGTAATATTAATGCAGAAACGACAGCAGTAGTTGCTCCGGATGCTTCATTACCGTATGTGTACAAGTTATTAGCAGAGCATGCTTATATTGCTGTCATTGAACATGAAACGCAAATCGGAGTAATTTCAAGAGCGGATGTATTACATCAGTTAAGTCAGGAGGCGATGTAATGGGGGCGCTATGGCAGACATTTAACCAACGAAAGTATGAATTATTAGAGGCGTTATTTGAACATATTCAAATCTCATTTATCGCACTATTAATTGCGACATTTATCGCGATTCCGATTGGGATTTATTTAACAAGACATACAAAGTTAGCTGAACCGATTATCAATATTACAGCGGTCCTGCAGACGATTCCATCACTCG
This sequence comes from Macrococcus armenti, assembly GCF_020097135.1. Taxonomy (NCBI): domain Bacteria; kingdom Bacillati; phylum Bacillota; class Bacilli; order Caryophanales; family Staphylococcaceae; genus Macrococcus; species Macrococcus armenti. The sequence continues at coordinate 513,176 of NZ_CP083608.1, forward strand.
CGTTATTAGGATTAATGATACCGTTATTTGGAATCGGGCGTGTACCTGCAATCATTGCGCTCGTAATATATGCGTTACTACCGATACTCCGTAATACATATACCGGCATAAAGGAAGTGGATCCTTCTCTTAAAGAAGCGGCGAGTGGTATTGGTATGAATACATATCGACAGTTAACGAAAGTGGAGATACCTTTAGCAATGCCGGTCATAATGGCTGGTATAAGAACAGCGATGGTTTTAATTATCGGAACAGCGACACTCGCTGCATTTATCGGTGCAGGTGGATTAGGGGATTTAATATTACTCGGAATTGATCGTAATAATATGAGTATATTACTTCTTGGCGCTATCCCTGCTGCACTTCTTGCTTTATTATTTGATTTTCTGTTAAAACGTATGGAGAAGCTGAGTTACAGAAAGTTACTCTACGTTCTTAGCACGATGCTGTTAATATTTCTTATCGTAGCGGTATGGCCATTACTCTTTAACAATGACCATAAGCTTAAATTTGCAGGGAAGCTTGGTACAGAGCCGGAAATTATTACGAATATGTATAAGCTCGTAATTGAGGATAAAACGGATACAACTGTAGAAGTATCACCTGGTATGGGTAAAACGACATTTTTATTCAATGCATTAAAATCAGATGATATTGATGGATACCTTGAGTTTACAGGAACAGTACTCGGTGAAATTTCGAAAGAGAATCCAGAAGGAACAACTGAAAAAGCTGTATATCAGCAGGCAAATGACAGTTTAAAGCAGTTTGATATGGCGTTATTACAACCAATGAAGTATAACAACACATATGCACTTGCAGTAAAGCGTTCATATGCTAAGGACCATAATTTAAAAACAATCTCTGATTTAGAAAAAGTAAAAGATGATATTCGCGTCGGATTCACTTTAGAATTCAACGATCGTAATGACGGATATAAAGGTATTCAGAAAAAGCATGGTATTAAATTTAATCAAGTGAAAACGATGGAACCGAAAATTCGTTATCAGGCAATTGAGCAAGACAAAATTGATTTAATAGATGCATATTCAACAGATGCTGAATTGAAAAAATATGATATGGTTGTCCTTAAAGACGATAAACATCTCTTCCCGCCATACCAAGGTGCACCGTTATTAAAACAAAGTACAATTAAAGATAATCCAGAAGTCGTGCGTGCACTTAACTTACTCGCAAATAAAATATCAGATGAAGAAATGCAGGCGATGAACTATGAAGTTACATATAATGATAAAACGCCGGAAAGTGTTGCGAAAGCATATTTAAAGAAAGAAGGTATTATTAAATAATTTCAATGTATTCGCTCATTGGACTATAATGGAAGTATAATACTTAAAAGGATGATAAATATGAGAAAGTCAATTGCAATTGATATGGATGAAGTGTTAGCGGATACTTTAAAGAAAGTAATTTTACAGTTTAATGAACGTACAGGTATGTCGATAAAAAAAGAAGACTTACTTGAAAAGAAATTACGCACGGAATATCCGGAATATGTGAATCACTTAAATGAATTATTATTAGAACGCAGTTTCTTTAGAGATTTAGAAGTGTTTCCTGATGCAATTCGTGTCGTAAAGCGATTAAACGAACATTATGATGTGTTTATTGCAACTGCTGCAATGGACGTACCGACATCATTTGATGCAAAGTATGCATGGTTACAGGAACATTTTCCGTTTTTAGATCCTCAGCATTTTATTTTCTGCGGATATAAAGGAATTGTAGCAACCGATTATTTAATCGATGATAATCCGAGACAACTCCGTGCTTTTAATGGAAAAGGTATTATTTTTGATGCAGTGCATAATCAAAGTATTACAGAATTTGATCGTGTCACATCATGGCTGGATGTTGAACGTTACTTTTTTGGAGATGAATAAATATATTAATAAATAAAAACTTGCTGAACAAACGTTCAGCAAGTTTTTTATGAGAATAGGGTCGATACTTGAGCAGTTAATATTTTGAGTTTACCTGGTATGACATCTATATGTAGCGGGGTCGCTAAATCAATTTCGCCATCAACATCGACATCAATCGTATCTTTCGTTTCGACACGTACTTGTTTACCTGAAATATGTTCAATGTTCTGACTGATTTCATTCCAATTGACTTCAGATTTTTCACCGATCATTTCCGTAAACGTCTTCAGACCACTGTCTTTAAATATAAAGACATTCAGTACGCCATCGTTTGGTGAAAGTTCTGACAGGGGAATTCGATTGCCGCCTACAAATTGTCCATTTGCGATCAGAATCATTGACGAAGTACCTGCGTATTGTTTATCATCAACTTGAATTTTATAGTCAAAAAATTTAGGGTTTGTGACATTTTTTAAGGCTGAGAATAAGTAGCTGAATTTACCAAACTTACTTTTTACTTCAGGATTAACCCCTAATGAATTTTCGACCATTAATCCCATTCCCGCAAAGTTTAAAGCATATCGTTCATTTGTCCTGAGTACATCATACGTTCGTAATTCAGCATCTAATAGTTGTTCGGCAGCGCGTACTGGATTAGGATTTAAGTGTAATGTTTTCGTGAAATCGTTAAACGTTCCACCAGGAAGAATGGCAATCGGTTTATTGTGACCACCATCAATCATGCCGTTTATGAGTTCGTGTACGGTTCCGTCTCCCCCGAGTATTAAATAAATATCATACTGTTGCTTCGTTTCGGTAAGTAACTGATAAATTTCACCTTGCTCTAAACTACGGTAAACCGTCAAGTGGTGAATCATCTTCGATAACGGCTTTGTCACTTCACCGATAATTTCATGAACATCACCTTGACCGGCTTTGTCATGATAGAACAAAATCCCATTATTATATGTTTCCATATCGACACCTCTAATTATGAATTGTTTTGTCTTATTCTTATACCTCAAAACTACAAAATAAAACACAGTGCATATGCACTGTGTTTTATTAATGGATGCCTTCCATTTTTTTAGAAATCCATTTGTTGCTGATGAGTACAATAACAAATAGTGTCATTGCAATTGCACCGATAAACATGAAGTACTTTGTATATCCAAGCGGTTCGATCAGTTTAACGAACTGTGCATTTAAACCTTGCGCTGTCGCATTTGATAAGAACCATAAACTTAGCATTTGAGAGTTAAATGCAACAGGTGCAAGTTTAACAGATACTGAAGAACCAGTTGGTGATAAACATAACTCTCCAATAACACATAGTAAGAATGATAATACGAGCCATAATGGATTGATAAGTTGTGTGCCTGATTGAGTTAATGGCACAATCATAACTAAGAAACTTAAACCGGCGAATAATATCCCTAAAGTAAATTTGAATGGTGTCGTTGGATTACGTTTACCAAGTTTTACCCATAAGGCTGATAGAACAGGCGCTAACAGTACGATAAACATTGGGTTTAATGACTGGAAGAACGCTGCTGGTATTTTGTAATCAATCCCTAATAAAGGTTTTAAATCAAGTTGTGTACGTTCAGCTGCAAATAATGCTAACGTATTTGCACCTTGCTCCTGAATTACCCAGAACATGACACTCGTTAAGAATAATGGAATATACGCAAGTAATCTTGAGCGTTCTGTATTTGTAACGTCTTTACTTCTGTACATTGTTGTCCAGTATATAATTGGTAATGCAACACCTAAAATTGTAACAACGAATGAGAATGTGTTAAATGTTAAAATTCCCATTGATAACGTTATAGCAATAATGATGATTAATGCAACCGATGCGATACCGATATTTCTTGCATATTTCTTTTTCTCTTCTCCAACAAGTAAGTGTGTTGGTTCAACACCTACTAATCCAAGAGATTTACGGTTAAAGATAACGTAGACGATTAATGCAAGTGCCATACCGATTGCTGCTGCTAAAAATCCGATATGATAGTTATAATTTTTCTGTAATGCTCCAACAACAAGTGGTGATAAAAATGCACCCATGTTAACAGACATATAGAAAATTACAAATCCACCGTCCATACGGCTATCGTTTTTATGGTATAATCCACCAACGACATTAGAAATATTAGGTTTCATTAAACCCGAACCAACGATAATTAAAAACATTGAAGCTAAAAATGCCGGAATACCGAATGGTAAACTCATAGCAACGTGACCAAGCATGATCAATGTCGCACCATATAGTAATGCTTTACGTGAACCGATTAATCTATCCGCAATCCATCCACCGAATATACCTGTCATAAAGATTAATGAACCATACATAGAACCGATACTTGCTGCAGTCGTCTTATCCATTCCAAGACCACCGTTAGCAACCGTGTCATACATATAATAAATTAATATTGCACGCATACCGTAATAACTAAAACGTTCCCAAAACTCAACAAAGAATAAAATACCTAGTCCTTTAGGGTGACCAAAGAATCCTGTTTGCGGTACACTTTCTACCATCTCTTCACGAGAATATTTCATCGTTCTCATCTCTTCACCTTCCGTAATAAAAAAATTCTGAAAATTAATGTTATTTCAATATATAATTTTATCACTTAATCAATTTCATTCAATAACTTTTTTAAAAGACGGAATATTTAAAAAATAAAAAATTGCACTTAAAGTATTGATATGATAGCGTTTTTAAATTTAGTTTTATATATTAAAAATTAAAAATAAAATATTAGTAAAATATATATTTTATCTAAATTAAGAAACCACGAAATGAATTTATATCATTTCGTGGTTGATATTAATGAACGCCTTTCATAAAACGTTTCATAAATGGACTTACTATTAGTAATACGACACCTAATCCAATTGTAACCATACCGATGTTACCGAAGTATGTTGCGTTATTAACAGTATCATAATATTTAACAAGTACTTGACCATTAAATAATTGCGCAACTGTATTTGATAAGAACCATACACTCATCATTTGAGATGTAAATGCGCTAGGTGCAAGTTTCGTTGTTACTGATAAACCAGTGGGTGATAAACAAAGTTCTGCCATCGTTACGAGCAAATAGCTTAAAACTAACCATGCTGGATTCATCAATGTGTCTCCATTATGTGTTAATGGATAAACCATTACGACATAACTGAAGCCTGCTAAAAATAATGCAATACTAAACTTAACAACAGTTGGTGGATTAAATCGACCAAGTTTTACCCATAACCAAGCAAATAATGGTGCTAAAGTTACAATAAATAATGGGTTTAATGATTGGAACCATGCTGGTGGAATTACAAAGTTAATTGCACCATTTGTCACTTTAGCTAAATCTAACTGTGTATTTTTATCGGCAAAAGCAGCAAGAATTGTTGAACCTTGCTCCTGTATTGACCAGAAAACAACCGATGCTAAAAATAATGGAATATAAGCTGCAACACGTGATTTTTCTTCAGATGTTGTCTTTTTAGATACAAACATCATAATAAAGTAAACTGCTGGTAAACCAATACCAAGCGCTGTTACGAGTGACATAAATGATTGTAAGTTTAAGTTGCCAGTAAGTTGCGCGAATATGAAATAAATAACAAAGGCGATAACAATTGCTGATACAAAGCTAATTGTTTTCTTTTTCTCTTCAGGTGTTACAGGGTTTGGAATATCCAGTCCTGATAAACCTAAAGTAGGTTTTGCACGTAATACATAAACGATTAACCCGAAGAACATACCGACAGCTGCGACAGCGAAACCGTAATGGAAGCCGACATTCTTCTGTAACCAACCAACGATTAATGGTGAAATGAATGCCCCTAAGTTAATTGACATTACAAATAGTGTAAATGCAGCATCTACTTTCGGGTCATTTTTCTCATAAATTTCTCCGACGTTTGAAGAAATATTCGGTTTAAGTAATCCTGTTCCTAATATAATAAATAAAAGTGCAACAAGTAATAACGTAAAGTTGTTCGGCAAAGATAATAATATATGACCAATCATAATCAGAATGGCACCATATAATATCGCTTTTCGTGTTCCGATAAAACGGTCAGCTAGCCATCCTCCTACAACACCACTCATATAAATCATCGCACCATATATCGATACGATTTGTAAAGCTAATGCATCCGGTAATCCGAAACCGCCATCTTTAACAGAATAATATAAGTAATAAACTAATATTGCTTTCATTCCATAATAACTGAAACGTTCCCAGAATTCAGTAACCATTAATGTAAACAAACCTTTAGGGTGCCCGAAGAATCCCGTTCTCGGCATACTGTTTACAATTTCTTCTCTTGTATGTTGAGACATATTTTTTCCCCTCTCGATTGAAATGCTATAACAAAATAATATTGTACACCTAAATGAATATTTAGACAATTCAAATTTTAAAAAAAGTATTAACAACTACGTCTTGTAATCAGTTGTTAATACTTTCTTAATATTTGTTTGAACTTATCGATTCGTTATCGTTTCAGGGTATAAATCATGATTCATTAAGCGGTATTGCGCCATATCTTCGTACTTCGTTCCCGGACGTCCGTAATTTGTATATGGATCAATTGAAATGCCGCCACGTGGAGTGAACTTACCCCAAACTTCAATGTAGTGTGGGTCCATAAGTTCGATTAAATCATTCATGATAATATTTATACAGTCTTCATGAAAATCTCCGTGGTTTCTAAAACTGAATAAGTATAGTTTTAATGACTTTGATTCAACCATTTTAATGTTTGGGATATAGCTGATATAAATTGCAGCGAAGTCAGGTTGTCCTGTAATTGGGCATAAACTAGTGAACTCTGGGCAATTAAATTTAACGAAATAGTCACGACCTTGATGTTTGTTTTCAAATGACTCGAGAATAGATGAGTCATATTCATATAAATATTTATTGTTCTGATTCCCAAGTAACGTAATATCCTGTAATTCTTCTTTTTGTCTTCCTGACATAATAGCCTCCTATTGAACCTGTTTTACTTTTGCTTTGACGAACATATAGTAACTCGCAAAGAATATTATAATATATCCAAGGTAACTAAGTAAGTCCGGTGTTTCATTAAATAATATAAACCCTATAATTGCACTGAATAACACTGTTGTATAAAAGAAAATTGAAATATCTTTTGCCGGAGCATAACTATATGCGATTGTTAGTCCGAATTGCCCGAGTGTCGCAAATACACCAGATAATATAAGATAAATGATTTGAACATTTGTCATCGGCTCATATGTCAGCAATGTAAGTGGAATAAGTACAAGCGTTGATACGAAAGAAAAATAAAACACAGTCGTATAAAATTTCTCTTTCGAACCGAGAACACGTAATGTTGTATAAGCCAATCCTGCAAACATTGCACCGAGCACACCGATAATTGCGATAAACATATCTGAACTGAAATTTGGCTTAATGATAAACAGTGCACCGATAAATGCGATGACCATACTAATCATCTGATAACGTCTTATATATTCCTTTAAGAAGAACGCGCAGAATATAATCGTGAAGAAAGGACTTAGTTTATTGAGCATATCTGCGTCACTCAGCACCATGCGATCTATCGCATAGTAATTTAGTAGCACACCGATAAGTCCGAATAAACTTCGTAATATAAGTGTTCCTTGATTCTCTTTATGCCCGAATAAAGGCGCTCTGTATTTATATACAAAGTAAAGGGGGAGTATCATCCCGATAATATTTCGAAAAAGTGATTTCTGAATGACAGGCAGGTCACCAGATAATTTAACAAATGCACCCATTAAACTAAATCCGATAGATGCTGCAATTAACCATAATATACCTTTAATTTTATTGTTCAATTGAATGCTCCTTTATGAAAAGTGTGAATATAATTTCAAGAATTTATGTACAAAATTTCTTTCGATATTCAAACTGAGTAGTATCAATAGGTTGCTCGAGTTATAAAAAAGTCAACCCCTAAAATTTATAAAATTACAAGGTTTAAACATTGAAAAGACCCTTATAAATGCTATAATTAGTCGTATATGTTGTGGTTATTCAAAAACGAACCACTATATCTTGTGTTCGGTTCAGAGGCGAACACAATACTTGCGAATAGATAAAAGTCAATAGGATAATACATAGATTTTTGAGTAGTTTGTTTATACTGTCATAACATATGCTGCTCTTAAACGAGAGGAGTGATATTATGCTGATCGTCTATTATTCGCTAACTGGTAATGTGAGACGCTTTATTCAGAAAACTAAATATGCAAATACACTGCCGCTTGAACAGGCAGAGGGTATTAACGAGCCATATATCATTGTAACAGGAACGATAGGGTTTGGCGAGATTCCAGACCAAGTAAAACAGTTTCTGGATCGACATCGCACGAACTTAATAGCTGTTGCAGCGAGTGGTAATAGAAACTGGGGGCAGAATTTTGGCCGTGCAGGAGACTTAATTAGCACGACGTATCATGTGCCTTTATTAATGAAGTTTGAATTACATGGCAATGAAAAAGACGTTAAAGAATTTATGATAAAGGTGGAAGGAATAAGTGAAAATCGCACAAGAGAAACAGTACAATCATATTGAATTAAATAACCAGGTGACGAAGCGTCGAGAAGACGGTTTTTTTGATATTGAGAAAGACCAGGAAGCACTTAAAGTTTACTTAGAAGAAATTAAGGACAAGACGATAACATTTGATTCTCCTATCGCACGACTTAAGTATCTTGTTGAACAGGATTTTTACTATGATTTATTCAAGGAATATAGTGAAGATGATTTGAATACGATTATCAACTTTGCAGAAAGCATTCCTTTTAATTTTGCAAGTTACATGTCAGCAAGTAAATTCTTCAAAGATTATGCACTAAAGACAAATGATAAACAGCAGTATTTAGAAGATTATAAACAACACGTTATTATTGTAAGTTTATATTTAGCTAAAGGTGACGTTGAAAAAGCTAAGCAATTAATTTCAGCGATGATCGAACAGCGTTACCAACCTGCAACACCAACATTTTTAAACGCAGGTCGCGCAAGACGTGGCGAACTCGTTTCTTGTTTCCTACTGGAAGTAGATGATAGTTTGAATTCTATTAACTATATTGATTCAACTGCAAAGCAATTATCAAAAATTGGCGGTGGAGTTGCGATTAACTTATCTAAGTTACGTGCACGTGGTGAAGCAATTAAAGGCATTAAAGGTGTTGCTAAAGGAGTATTACCTGTAGCAAAAGCACTTGAAGGTGGATTCAGTTATGCAGATCAGCTTGGACAACGTCCAGGTGCAGGGGCTGTTTACTTAAACATTTTCCACTATGATGTGCTGGAGTTTTTAGATACTAAGAAAGTTAATGCTGATGAAGATTTACGTTTATCTACGATTTCAACTGGATTAATCGTACCGAGCAAGTTCTTTGATCTTGCTAAGGAAGGTAAAGACTTCTTTATGTTTGCACCTCATACAGTAGAAAGAGAATATGGTATTACGTTAGATGACTTAAATATTGATGAGATGTATGACGAGCTTGTACAAAATCCGAATATTATGAAGAAATCTAAAGATGCGCGTGAAATGTTAAACTTGATCGCACAAACACAACTTCAATCAGGATATCCATACTTAATGTTTAAAGATAATGCGAATAAAGTACATGCAAATTCTAATATTGGTCAAATTAAAATGAGTAACTTATGTACGGAAATATTCCAGTTACAAGAAACTTCAATCATTAATGATTATGGTACAGATGATGAAATTAAACGCGATATTTCATGTAACTTAGGCTCGCTGAATATTGTAAATGTAATGGAATCTAAGAAGTTTAAAGACTCTGTTCATATTGGAATGGATGCGCTCACTACTGTTAGTGATGAAGCGGATATTAAAAATGCACCAGGTGTCGCGAAAGCGAACCGTGAGTTACATTCGGTTGGTTTAGGGGTTATGAACCTGCATGGCTATTTAGCTAAAAACCAAATCGGTTATGAATCAGAGGAAGCGAAAGAGTTTGCAGCAACATTCTTTATGATGCTGAACTTCTATTCGTTACAACGTTCTATGGAAATTGCAATGGAACGTAACGAAACGTTTGCTGACTTTGAAAAATCAGATTATGCATCTGGTAAGTATTTTGATAAATACGTTGCAACAGACTTCCGTCCGAAATCTGACAAAGTAACTGCATTATTTGAAGGCATCGATATGCCATCTCCACAAGATTGGGCAGACTTAAAGGATAAAGTAATGAAGAACGGTTTATTCCATGCATATCGTTTAGCGATTGCGCCAACACAAAGCATTTCGTATGTACAAAATGCAACGAGTTCTGTAATGCCGATTGTTGATCAAATTGAGCGTAGAACATATGGTAATGCTGAAACATTCTATCCGATGCCATTCTTATCGCCTGAGACGATGTGGTTCTACAAGTCAGCATTTAATACGGATCAAATGAAGTTGATTGATCTAATTGCAACGATTCAGGAACATGTGGATCAGGGAATCAGTACGATTTTATTTGTAAATAGTGATATATCTACGAGAGAGCTTGCAAGACTTTATGTTTATGCGCATCATAAAGGATTAAAGTCACTTTATTACACAAGAAATAAATTACTAAGTGTTGAAGAATGTACAAGCTGTGCAATTTAATCAATATTAAAGGCTGAGAAATCAGCCTTTAAAATATGTATAACAATAAAAAGGACTGAAATTATGATAGCTGTAAACTGGAATACACAAGAAGATATGACGAATATGTTCTGGAGACAGAACATCTCACAAATGTGGGTAGAATCCGAATTTAAAGTATCAAAAGATATCGCAAGCTGGAAAGAGTTAACTGATGATGAGAAGTTTACATTTAATCATGCGCTTGCAGGACTTACTGGATTAGACACGCATCAGGCAGACGATGGTATGCCACTTATTGGATTACATACGAAAGATTTAAGAAAGAAAGCTGTATATTCATTTATGGGTATGATGGAGCAAATTCATGCGAAAAGTTATTCACATATATTTACAACGTTACTACCATCTTCAGAAACGAATGACTTATTGGATAACTGGGTTGTTAATGAGCCACATTTAAAATTCAAATCAGAAAAAATCGTATCAAGATATCATAAGTTGTGGGACAAAGATGCATCTATTTATGATCAGTATATGGCGCGTGTTGCAAGTGTATTTTTAGAAACATTCTTATTCTACAGTGGATTTTATTATCCACTTTATTTAGCTGGACAAGGCAGAATGACGACGAGTGGAGAAATTATCCGTAAAATTTTACTGGATGAATCGATTCACGGAGTATTTACTGGATTGGATGCACAAAGTTTACGTAATGAGATGACAGAAGATGAGAAAATTCGAGCAGATAAAGAAATGTATGACTTACTGAAAGAACTATATGCAAATGAAGAAAGATATACAAAGATGTTATATGATCGTGTAGGATTAACTGAAGATGTGCTCAACTACGTTCAGTATAATGGTAATAAAGCATTAGCCAATTTAGGGTTTGAACCATACTTCGAAGAAAAAGGATTTAACCCGATTATTGAGAATGCACTGAACACATCAACGAAAAACCATGACTTCTTCAGCGTTAAAGGTGACGGTTACGTTATCGCATTAAATGTAGAACCGTTAACGGACGAAGACTTCCAGTTTGAATCTTAATATTTGACGAGCTTGTGACAAATGTCGCGAGCTCTTTTTAATTACAGTATTTGTCACAAATTGGACATTGATAGAAATTTATAAAACAGACATAATTGTAAGCGTATAATTATTGAGGAGGAACATTATGAGCACAAAAAAACTATTGATGATTGGGTTATGTACGGTTGCATTAGCAGCATGTGGCAAAGAAGAAACAAAAGAAGGGCAAGAAGGACATGAAAATCATGCAACAACGTCAGATGAGAAAGTGCAGAAATTAACAGTCGATTTAACTGTACCCGAACATGTAGAGAAGGGGAAGGCAGTAGAAATTAAAGCGCTCGTGAAACATGGAAAAGAAAAAGTAAATGATGCAGATGAAGTAATGTTTGAAGTAATTAAAGATGGCGATACTAAAAATTCTGTTAAAGAAAAAGTAAAAGAAGCGAAAGATGGCGTTTACACGTTTACATATACATTTAAAGAAGATGGCACTTATAACATTATTAGTCATGTAACAGCATTTAACCAGCATACTATGCCGAATAAAGAAATAACGATTGGTGAAGCTGCTCACGAGCATAGCCACCACGAACATCATCAAGCAGGTATGATTCATATAATGGATATTAAAGCAGAGAAAGATAAAGAAACGACATTAATGATGCATGTAATGGATGAACATGGTAAACCACTTTCAGACGCTTCAGTGAAGAGATATGAAGTGAAAACACCATCAGGTAAAACAGAATGGATAGATCTGAAAGAAAGTAAATCAGGAGAATACGAAACGAAATTTACATTTAGTGAGACAGGTAAATATACAGTAACTGCTCATGCAGAGAAAAAACCAGATTTTCATGTACATGAAGAAACTTCATTTGAAATTAAATAAAAACGATTGTCCGTATTCTGGACAATCGTTTTTATTGTTCTGAAGGTTCACCGATTACTCTTACTTCTGGTTCAAGCTCTATCCCAGATGATTCAAATACAGTTTTTTGAATATGTGCAATCATCAGTTCGTAGTCTGTTGCTGTACCGTTATTAATATTAACGATAAATCCAGCATGTTTCTCAGATACTTGAACGCCACCGATTATATGCCCCTGAAGACCGGCGTCCTGAATAAGTTTTCCGGCGAAGTAGCCAGGTGGACGTCTGAATACACTCCCACAAGAAGGATATTCAAGCGGTTGTTTCGTTTCGCGGCGTTCTGTTAATACATCCATTTGAGACTGAATCGTACTTAAGTCACCTTGTTGTAATTTAAATGTTGCCTCAAGTACGACATATTGTTCCTGCTGTATAATACTCGTTCTATAATCCAGTGCCAGATCTTCTTTCGTTAGCGTCATCATTTCACCTTCATGATTAATGACTTTTGCATTGACGATTACGTCCTTTACTTCTCCACCATACGCACCTGCGTTCATATAGACAGCTCCACCGACAGATCCAGGGATACCACAGGCAAATTCAAGACCGGTTAAGTGATAGTCACGTGCAGTACGACTGACTTCGATAATCGCAGCACCACTACCTGCAGTTATCGTATCATGATTAACCTCAATTTTAGTAACGCCAAGTAGACTAATGACTATACCTCTAATGCCACCATCTCTAATGATAATATTTGAACCATTTCCTAAAAACGTTACAGGCAAATTATTTTGTTTTGCAACACGTAATACATGCTGTACTTCATTATCACTCGTAGGCGTAATATAAATATCGGCGTTTCCACCTGTTTTAGTATACGTGTATTTTTTTAGCGGTTCATTTATTTTTATATGTTCAGGCTGAATCGTTACCTTCAGCTGCTCAACAACATTGTTTAATTCCATAATTGTTCGCCCTTTCATTGAATTCAATCACCATTATAGCAAACGAAGGTACAATTATACAGAAAGAGATTTACGAAACCATGACGATTTTTCATCTTCATACTGTTTTAATGTTAAACTTTCATTTAAATTTTGTTTGAATTGATTATATAGTATCGTGTTTTTAGAGATTAATGCATGTCCATCTAAATAGTCACGCGCTTTTTTACTATTTTGTTCAACGATGTGCAGACGGATGCGTTCATTCAATGTTTTTAAACTATCAAACTCTGCAAATACGCATTTCTTTTTATAAGGGTGATGCAGGCGATAGAATCCGAGTAAGTTCAGACGTTTTTCATCCAGTGTCGTAATTTCATGCAGTCGATTTACGATAACGAGTATGTCTATAATACCTGAAGTATATGCAGCTTCTATAGCAGTTGAACCGATATGATATGTTCTGATTACTGGTGTATCAAGCAAATTCAGTAATTTTTGATTAATTTGTTCATATCTTTCCTTATAATATTGTGTATTTTCATTTAATAAATTTTGCGGTCTGTTTTTCATTTATAGTATCCTTTCATAAGTCAAAAAATAAATCATGTTTTCATTCAGCGTAATTTTAGGTATAATAATGATATCTAAGGAGAGCCGATATGAACAAAAATAATATATTTATATATTTAATAATGAGTATATCAGTAATTCTTGCATCATGTGGTAATAAAGTAAGTGCTGATATAAATGATTATAATGCTCAGATGCAGGATGTACAATCAGAAGAAAAGAAGCTCGTTAACGAAATAGATAAATTAGGGTTGGATAAAGCAGATCAACTGTTAGGTGCTGAAGTTACAGAAGAAAAGAAAAAGAAACTGAAGTCCATAGAACAGTCAATTGAAAAGAAAATTAAACCGCAATTAGAGACGTATGAAAAAAAAGTTAAAAAGGTAAAACCTGAAACTTCAGAAGTTCAGGAAGTTCATAATATTTATAAACAAAACTTGAACAAAAAAAAGCAGTTCATCAAAGATCTGGATCAATACATGAAGTTGTTTAATCAATCAATAGTATCTAATGAAAAGATACTTAAATATACTGAAGTATTTGAAAAGAATAAATCTTTAAGTGAGAGGTATGCAGGTAAAGTTGGCAATAATCAAAAAGCTATTAAAGAGTTTGAAGCGTTGAATAAAGTGATTCGAGAAAATAGCGATGCTTTAAAGGAAAAGATAGAGTATCTCTCAAGTGATAAACCAGTAAAAGCAAAGCAACAATATATTGAAAAATCTTTAATACCGTTTATTCAATCTAATGTAGATAAACTGAATCGTACGAAAATTACAGATAAAAATGTAACTGCTGTGAGGCAGGCTACAATTGAAATATATTATAGTTTAATCAATTACTATAAAGAACGTAAAGTAGCGATGGATATTGAAGCGAAACTTCAGAATATGCCGATTCAGGATATATTACAAAATACTAAATATATACAGACGATAGATGAAAAGTATTACGAAGCGCTTAGAAAATTAGAAGAACAAAACAAATGATACCATTCGAGGTATCATTTGTTTTGTTCTTGTTCTTTTTGATTTTTAGTGATTATAATATTTTTTGAAATCACTGTAATAACCCATACTAAAAAGGCTGCGATAATAATGAATGATAGTCCGCTATGGTTTTTAAAATCGATAACAAATAAAATAACGTAAATGAATAAACATAGGTTAATTGTATCGATAAATGTCCAGCGTTTCATCGGAAAACGTTGATTCATAATCTCCTCCAAAAAATTTATTTATTTTATTATATCATGACTAATTACTAATTATAGGGGTATAAATAAAATTAAGCAGATTGCTAAAAATTTAGAAGCGTGATATATTTTATCTTTGAACACACAGATAGGTGGAAAATTAAGATGATGATAAAAATCAATACAATCGAACAGTTCGAAAATTTAATAGAAGAACAAACGAATGTATATTTATTGAAACATTCAGAGACTTGCCCGGTTTCTCTTAGTGCATATGATCAATTTGAAAACTTTATGTATGAAAGAGACATCAATGGATATTATTTAATTGTCCAGCAGGCAAGAGCGCTTTCAGATTATATTGCTGAGCAGACGAATGTAAAACATGAATCACCACAAGCATTTTATTTCACGAATAAAACAGTTAAATGGCATGATAGCCATCGAAACATTACAATTGCCAATCTTTCAAAAGCAGAAGAGTAATATAATTTGATAAGTTGAATGAAGTACACTGGGACAACTAATTGTCCCAGTTTTATTTAGGAGGAGTACTATGAAAATTTTAATCGCGATGGACACATTTTTTGATCGTTTATATTCACACCATGCGAATCAATATGTATATGATGGAATTCAGGATGAAAACACGAATGTTGTAATGGTACCACTCTTTGAAAGCCGTAAAAATATGATAGATGCATTGCTTTCATGGGAGCGTGGTACGAAATTTCATCGTACAGTTATGAATGGTCAACTGGAAGCAGAAGAAATTCAATTTGCGAGTGTAGAACAATCAACGATGCTTATAGATGCAGGTGAATTTCTAAACAGCACTAAGCCTGAAGGGACATCATCATACGGACTCGGACAATTAATATTAAATGGTATTGATATGGGGCATAAACATTTCATCGTCTCACTTGGAAATGTCACGGTATTTGACGCAGGGGCCGGTATGCTACAAGCATTAGGTGCAAAATTTTACGACCGTGAACATAAAGTGATGAGCAGTTATATGCATCAAGGTCTGCTGAAACATGTTCGTTATGTTAACCTGGAAGATTTAGATGAACGATTGAAAGAAGTGACTTTTAAAATCGTTTCAGATAATGCATATCATAATTATGGTAAGAAAAGCCATATAGCGGCGCAGGATTATTCATTTGAAGCGAAACAGCAACTTGATAATAGTATCTGGTATTTTCTTCAGCAACTAAAGGAATCGCAAATTGATTTTACGAAGTCTCCATACGGTGGCGATGGTGGTGCATTACGTACAATATTTGAACAGTGTTTTAATGCACAAGTTAGAACATCAGCTGAGTTAATATTTGAACGAACACATATTGAAACGTTGCTGAATGAGGCGGATCTTATTATTTATGGTGGCGGTAGCAAAGAAGAAACATCAGGCTCATTAATCGTACAGGAAATTAATAAAAGAGTTCATCCTGAGAAACGATATATTTATTTAACAGGTGGAAAGCAATATGTATCTCACCATATAAAAGACAGTGTTGTTACTTTGAATATTTATCCAGAATTCACTGAGCAAACGGAAGATATACAAATTGGATTACAGTTACAACAAGCTGTGCAGAATGTATTAAACGTTATTAAAAAACCTGAATGATTACTTATGTAATCATTCAGGTTTTTTATTATGATTTTCTTTCAAATAATTCAAGTATACCGACAATATTTTTCACCGATAATTCCATATCGTTTATTGATACATATTCATATGGTCCGTGATAGTTCTCGCCACCTGTAAATAAGTTTGGTGTAGGAAGTCCCATATATGATAATTGACTACCGTCTGTACCACCACGAATTGGTTCGACAATTGGTTCAATATTTAATGATTTCATGACTTCTAAAGGAATGTCGATAAGTTGCTTGTGCGGAGTGATTTTTTCTCCCATGTTATAATACTGGTCATTAATTTCGATGTCAGCTGAATGTATACCATATTCATCTTGAATTTCTTTTATTAAAGATCTCATTGTCTCTTTTCGTGATTCGAACTTCTCTTTTGAATGGTCGCGAATGATGTAATCAAGTGTTGCGTGTTCAACGTTACCGTTTAAATCCATGAGATGATAAAATCCTTCATAACCTTCAGTATGCTCAGGTACTTCGCGTGATGGTAAAGAAGACTGGAATTTCACCGCTAAGTTTAATGCATTTACCATTTTATCCTTTGCACTACCTGGATGAACATTAACACCGTTAAAATTAACTGTAACACCTGCAGCATTAAAGCTTTCGTATTGAAGTTCACCACGGCGCCCACCATCAATTGTATAAGCGAAGTCTGCACCGAAGCGTTTCACGTCAAATTTATGAGGACCACGTCCGATTTCTTCATCAGGTGTAAATCCGAAACGTACTTTACCGTGTTTAATTTCAGGATGTGCAATTAAGTATTCGATTGCTGTCATAATTTCAGCAATACCGGCTTTATTATCGGCACCGAGTAAAGTTGTACCGTCTGTCGTCATTAAAGTATGCCCTTTATATAATGAGAGTTCTGGAAATTTATGTGTTTCAATTTTTAAACCACTCTTTAATGTAATATCATTTCCATCATAATTATCGATTATTTGAGGAGAAACATTAGTACCTGTAAAATCAGTAGCTGTATCTACGTGTGCAAGTAAACCGATTACCGGAACTTCTTTATCTGTATTAGCTGGTAACGTCGCAAATAAATATCCATATTCATCAATATCTGTTTCTAGCCCTAAAGCTTCGATTTCTGCTTTCAGTTGATTGATTAAGTCCCATTGTTTCATTGTAGAAGGTGTTGATGGACTTGATGCATCCGATTGTGTGTCTACAGTGACATATGAAGTAAGTCTTTCTATTAGTTTGTCTTTCATTATGTATACCCCCTGAATGTTGATACTATTATTTTATACTTAAATATATAAAAAGTAAAAATCCTTAAAACACAATATCATGTTTTAAGGATTTTTATGCTTTATTTGCTTAGCTTTCAAATGTTTATATGTTCTCATTACAGTTAAAAATAGCATTTCGGCAGTGACTAAACCAAAGGCTATTGCACCAGAGGATAATGTGGCCTGGCTCCCTTTAATAATCGCTTCACTGAAATCTGAAATGATTAAATTTTTTGTCGCGTCATATGCGACACCACCTGGTACGAGAGGGATAATACCAGACACGTTAAAGATAATGACAGGACGTTTGTAAATACGTGCAAGTATATGTGCACATATGCTGAGTGAAAAACTACCGAGAAATATACTGACTGCATCGGATAAACCATTCATATTTGCGATATAATAAACAACCCATCCTACAGCACCGACAAATCCACATGCTATTAATAATTTTCTCGGTGCATTAAAGAGAATTGCGAAAAATAAAGTCGCAAAGAAACTGATAAATGCCTGGAATAAAATCATGATATCCCTCCAAAGATAATGAATGTGACACCTACACCTGCACCGATTGCAAATGCTGTAAGTGCAGCTTCAACACCTTTAGTGATACCGGCAATAAGCTGTCCGGCCATCATATCACGGATTGCATTAGTAATCGGCACACCAGGTACGAGTGGCATAACACCTGAAATAATAATTTTATCTATAGAGCTGCTGAAGAAATAGTTTACAAATCCAATTGCGATTAATGCGATTGCAACGGAACCAGCGAATTCTGCAAAAAATCTAATTTTAAAGTAGTAACCAATCTGTTCACAAATATAATAGCCAACAAGGCCACTAATAAAGGCGGGGAGTGCATCTTGTATATGACCTTTAAACATAAATAGAAACAACATAGATACTAATCCAGATGATAATACTTTTAACCAGAACTTAAATTGCAGATTCGCTTTATCAAGTATATCTAACGACATTTTCGCGGCTTGTAATGTTACTTTACCAGATGTAATTGCACGAGAAATCTCATTTACTTCGGAAATTTTTTCTAAGTCAGTCGTACGATCAGATACGCGGTATAGGCGCGTCGAACTTTTATCATTCAGAGAGAAAATGATTGCTGTGGGCGTTACAAAACTATGTGTGTGATGCAATCCGTAATATTCAGCAATACGTGTCATCGTATCTTCAACGCGATACGTTTCCGCACCAGACTCAAGTAATATTTTTCCTGCTAACATCGCAACTTCTTTTACTTTTTGCTCATCGTACAATTGATTCGATATCATTTTAGTCTCCTTTGTTATTTAATGATTGGATTAAACATTATAGTATCATGACCTTGGTTTTTTGCAGCGTGTAACATTTCATCCGCTTCTTTGAAAATTTTGCGATGCGTTTTAATTTCAGACCTTGGAATGTAGCCGATACCGATTGTTACAGTTAAATGAATAATCTCTCTATTCTGTAAGTGGAATGTGGAGTTAATGACGCCATTTTTAATACTCTCTGCGCATTTGACTGTATCATCCAGTGATTTATCACTGAAGATAACTGAAAACTCTTCTCCACCATTTCTATATATTTTTGAGTTTACAGGAACGTAGTTTTTGAGCACTTGTGTCATCTGCTTGAGCACGGCATCACCTGCATCGTGACCAAATTTATCATTCACTTCTTTAAAGTCATCAATATCAATTAAAAGTAATGATAAAGATTGTTTTTGCTCAGAGGCTTGTTTGCTGACACTATTTAAATAACGGTCAAATGCACGGACATTACCTAAACCTGTTAAGTAATCTATAATATGTTCCTTATTATATCGACTTAACATTTTCTGTACGCGCCAAATATCTGCAAACATAACGCTTGAACTCAAAGATAGTATGAAACTTGAAATAATAAGTAAAAGCCATTCGTTTAAAATAAATGTATTAAAAAAGTAAGAATAACAACCAATGATAATGACACTTATAAAGTTTAATACTTGTATTGACTGTACATCCTGTAATTTAATAAACGGTCCGATAGTGCTGACAACTGCTGCGATTACTACAATATAGAGCGCATTTGTTAACGATGAATGTATTATATAAATATCGATAATCATTAAAATAACAGCACTAAACATCGTATAAAGAAAATTTGTAAATCTTCCTAGAAAGAGTAGTGGGACAAACATTAACGTGAATGAAATTGTTTTATACTCAATCGGATAAGTCATTAATAAAATTGCGATGATCGTCATCAATAATGTGATATATGGTTTTTTAAAGACAACTTCACGTTCTTCAAAAAACTGTATGCGATGAAACAGATAGATACCGCTCACAGTCACAGCTACATTATAAATAATAGCTTCTATCATAATAATACTCCTCTCTATTTAGAACGATAAACTTTCGCAGTACTAAACCCTCTGCCGATAATGTCAGAAGTGTTAATGAAAATAACGAATGAATCCGGTTCATCTTCGGTAATAAGCTGTTTAAAGTAAATCGCTTCGTTTTGTTCCATCACTGAAAATAGTAATGTTTTACCTTCGCGGTTATATCCTCCAAAAGCATTGACAGAAGTTACACCTCTCTCAATTTTTTCATGAATTAAATTTGTAACGATTGCTTCTTTAGAAGTAATAATGAATACAAGTTTATTATCACCTGTTCTCAATTGTACGATATCGATGACTTTACTCGTTACAAATATAGAAATCAGTGCATATAAAGCTAGTTCGAAATTAAAAACAAACGCGCTGAATACAACGACGAATGCATCAACAACGAATTGAGAAAAACCACTGGAAAGCCCTGTATATTTCTTGACGATTTGTGCAAGTGTAGCAGTTCCACCAGTTGAACCATTACCGCGGTAAACGATTCCAAGCCCGATTCCGAGAACAATACCTCCGTATAGTGATGCAAGTAATGCATCGTGCGGACCGTGCTTTACGAGACCTTGCGTTAAAAAGATAGTCAGTGGTACGATAAACGTTGCGATTAATGTTTTTAAGCTAAATGCTCGCCCTAAAGTAATCCATCCAACAATGAATATTGGTAAGTTGAACATAAACTGTATTAGAGAAGGGTCAGTATTAAATAGATGATTCAATATCGTACTTAAACCTGATATACCACCAGCTGCTATTTTTCCAGGAAGCAGGAATAAATTATAGCTGATACCTACAATAATTGATCCGATAGATGTGTAAATTACATCCATAACTGTTCTGTTCATTTTCATAACTTCATCCCCATTTTTTCAAAAAAATAAGTAAAGCATTAGCTTTACCATAAATTTATTAGTGTCGAAAAGAGATCTTAACCGTATTATTATGGAATAAAACACGCATATAGTCAATTGTTACTTATTATAGATTATAATTGATAACATCGCATATTGTGATATTATTAAGAAGAATTGAACTTACGAGGTGTACTCATGCTCACGATAAAATTAATATTAATATCAGCGGTATTTTCTTTATTGTTAACACCGTTAGTGATAAAAGTTTCTTACTTGATAGGTGCGGTTGACAAACCGAACTATAGAAAGGTCCACAAAAAGCCTGTATCTGTATTAGGAGGCGTTGTCATTTTATGTGCTTTCCTAGTTGGTATGTGGATTGGGCAGCCAGTAGAAAAAGAAATAGTGCCGATTGTTATCGGGGCAATACTTATACAATTATTAGGACTTGTTGATGACTTTGTTGATTTACCTGCGATTGTAAAGCTCATTGGACAGATTTGTATAGCTTCAATTGTAGTTTATCACGGTGTGACATTAGATTTAATTACTTTACCATTTGGAATCGTCATTCAGTTCGGCATATTCAGCATTCCGATGACGATATTATGGATTGTTGCAGTAACGAACGCGATTAACTTAGTTGATGGTCTGGATGGGTTAGCGACAGGTGTATCAGGTATAGCACTTGCTACAATTGGTTTTATCGCAATTATCCAGCAAAATATATTTATCATGATGTTATGTAGTGTATTAATTGGAGCATTACTAGGATTTTTGAGATATAATTTTTACCCAGCAAGAATTTTCTTAGGTGATAATGGGGCTTTACTTTTAGGGTTTATTATTGGTGTACTAAGTTTGCTCGGCTTTAAAAATATTACATTAATCTCATTGTTCTTCCCGATTATTATACTCGCTGTGCCATTTATTGATATGTCGTTTGCGATGATTCGCAGATATAGACAAGGCAAGCCAATCATGCAGGCGGATAAGTCACATCTGCATCATAAATTGCTTGAGCTAGGTTACACGCACCCACAAACAGTTTTATTAATCTATTCAATTGCAGCATTATTCAGTGTTGCTTCGATTATCCTATATTTATCGAGTGTGTGGGGTGCCATCATTATTGTGATTTTATTGATAATTACAATTGAATTGATAGTGGAATTCACTGGTTTAATTGATGATTCACATCAACCGCTGCTGAATTTCATGAGAAGTATCATAAAAAGATAAAGAACGCTGTATTTTTGCAGCGTTCTTTTTATATATCAAAAGGTAACATGAGTTCGTCGGCAATTTCGACTTCGGGATTACCTTGTGTAAGCTCCGTAACATAATCAATAAAAGATTCTTTGTCCTGTACGACGAGTTGAATATCATAAGTCACTTTATCCGTATATGTCTTATCCATTATGACAAACTTTTCATCTAAGCTATGTTCGAATTTTCCTGTATTTTCATATGGTAATGTTGCTTTAATAATCAGTCCATTTTTATAGATGACTTTACCAGTTTCCTGTATTGCATCGGACACTCCACCTTGATAAGCGCGAATTAAACCGCCACTACCAAGTTTGATACCTCCATAATAGCGTGTTACGATAGCAACAGCGTTATGAATTTCATTTTTCTTCAATGATTCAAGCATCGGTACGCCGGCTGTTCCGCTTGGTTCACCGTCATCATTTGCTTTTTGAATTTGGTGACTATCACCGATTGTATAGGCTGAACAATTGTGCGTTGCATCTTTATGAAGCGCCTTAATTTCTGCGATTTTATCCTTCGCTTCTTCCTCACTATCAACTTTATATAAGTGTGTAATAAATCTTGATTTGTTTATAATGGTTTCATGTATTATATTTTCTTTTATTGTTATAAAATTTTTCAATTGCTTCACCTCTTTATATTATAATTTATATTCTAACAAAAAAATTAAATTTCTTTCATATATCTTTATTCTTTATTTTTATGATTAAACTGTATAATATATATATTGGGATGTATTGGAATGGAGGGCACAAATGAAAACGGCGATAATTACAGATTCAACGAGCTATTTGACAGAAGAGATGATTACGCGATATGACATTCGTGTTATTTCGCTGAATGTTATTTTTAAGAATGAAGTATTCGTTGAAGCAGACTATAGTGCAGAACAGTTTTATGAGCGCATGCGTACAGAAAAACAACTGCCAACTACGAGCCAGCCGACAACAGGCGAATACGTTACATTACTTGAACAACTGAAGGAAGAAGGATTCACTGATTGTATTTCTATTCATTTATCTAGTGGTATTAGTGGTACGTTCCAGAATGCTATTACTGCTGGTGAGATGGTAGAAGGGATTACGTTACATGCTTTTGATTCAGAAATTGCATGTATGGTAGCAGGTATGTTTACATTGCGTGCTGCAGAACTTAAAGATGTACTCCCACCTGAAGCGATTATTGAAGAATTGACGAATATGCGTGCACGTTCAAATGCATACTTTTTAGTAGATGATCTGAAAAATTTACAAAAGGGTGGACGCTTAAACGGTGCACAGGCAATTATCGGAAGTATGTTGCAAGTGAAACCGATTCTTCATTTCGAGGATAAAGTTATTGTACCATTTGATAAAGTTCGTACTAAGAAAAAAGCGGTACAGTTTGTTCAATCAAAAATTAGTGAAGAAGTTTCAGGTCCTGCAACGTTTGTTGTGATTCATGCGAATGCAGAATCTGAAGCAGAAGCAATTCGTGCACAATTACAGGAACAATTCCCGGAAGCGGATGTTATCATCAGTTATTTTGGTCCGGTAATCGGCACACATTTAGGTGAGAAATCACTTGGTGTAGGATATGTACATCATAAGTTTGAAATGTTTCAATAATGTCTTATATTCTTATTTATTCAGCACACTTTTTTAAGTGTGCTATTTTTTATGGAGGAAATTATGTTATTGAAAATTGGCACAGAAGGGACAGTGCATTCTGTCGTGCGTCACAATGGTAAGTGTCTTTGTAATTTCTGTATGAATAATTATTTGTTTGGTACTTACTTTCATCATGGTCTTCAAAAAGAAATAACATACTGCCGCGTTTGTCTAATGCATTATGCAACAACTGAAAACTACATTATCAGTGAAGATTTTGAGCGACAAAAGGAATTGATAAAGTTAAATATCCCGTTTGAATTAACGGATCAGCAAAAGCGTGCCAGTCAGTATATTGTAGATCAATTTCATAAAAGAGAAGAAAGTTTGCTATATGCTGTTACTGGTGCAGGAAAAACAGAAATGATGCTGCAGTCAGTAGTTGAAGCACGCAGCATAGGATGTAATGTGCTCATTACTGCGCCACGCACGGATGTCGTTAAAGAATTGGCGCTTCGCCTGAGTGATTACATGCCAGGTACACAGATTGATGTGCTGTATGCTGGGCACTACAACATTACAAATAGCAGACTTGTTATTGCTACAGTTCATCAGCTGGCGATCTATCAGCAGCACTTCGATCTTGTTATTGTTGATGAGATTGATGCATTTCCACTGAATTGTGATAAACGGCTGGATAAACTGCTGAGACGTGCACTAACGCCTGATGGTAC
Organism: Macrococcus armenti; assembly: GCF_020097135.1. NCBI lineage: Bacteria > Bacillati > Bacillota > Bacilli > Caryophanales > Staphylococcaceae > Macrococcus > Macrococcus armenti. The sequence continues at coordinate 538,097 of NZ_CP083608.1, forward strand.
GATGATTTATTTATCAGCGACACCGCCCGATAGATTACTTAAGCTCCCTCATATATATTTGCCATCAAGATATCACCACAGAGCGTTACCTGTACCGAAGCTTAAATATTACCGTGTAACTGTAAAGTCACTTTCACACCGTCTGAAATCAATTACGGATACGACGCTAATATTTTTCAGCGATATTAAACAGATGGAGCAACTTTATGAAGCATTGGATGAATCTATCAAACAAAATGGCACGATTGTGTATTCAGATGATAATGATCGCCATGATAAAGTAGCGAAAATACGCGCAGGAAAATATAAATTTATATTTACGACAACGATATTAGAACGTGGATTTACGAAAGAGCATTTATCTGTCTGGGTCATTAATAGTGAACAATTTAGTTGGGATGCACTTGTTCAGATTGCGGGGCGTGTTGACAGAAAAGGGAGTGAGCACAATGGAACAGTTTATTACTTTCATGAAGGAGTGAGTGCGCAGATGAATAAAGCGATAACAACAATAAAAAGGATGAATCAAAAGCATGAAGACAAGATGCATTAATTGTGAAGCGCATATCCATATGAATTTGTGTATTGAGCAGTTGTTTCAACCACCACAAAAATTATGTGAACGATGCCTTGCACAATTTAAAATCGAAAAAATCGAACGGTGCCCAAAATGTCACAAAAGACTAGCAGCAAACGAAACGGTTTGTATCGATTGTAAATTTCTAGAGCGATTTAATAAAACGATAGATAAAATTCATATTATAAGTGACTATAACCCGTTTGTTAAATCAATGTTACTTAAATATAAAGGATTCTATGATTTTGTGTTATGCGAAGCCTTTGCAGAAGTATTGCTGCATCATTATAAACCCCGCTTCTTCTGGCAGTTTGATTATGTAATTGCGATGCCCGTATCGGAAGAACGATTGAACGTACGAGGGTTTAATCAAATAGTAGCGATACTTAATGCGGCGAATATAAAACACCATGATATATTAAAAACACATTATAGAGATAAACAGTCATATTTAACGAAGAAAGAGCGATTACAGCAGCGTAATCCATTTTACATGTCTGGAGAAATTAAGGAAAATGCACGTATATTACTCATAGATGATATTTATACAACAGGGTTAACAGTTTACCAGGCGGCGAGTGTATTATTATCCAATAAAGATTGTTCAGTTGAAGTGTTAGCGTTTGCAAGAGCCTGAATATTTGGTAAAATAGAAGTAGGAAGAAACATCATAAGAATAGTTTCAAAGGAGCGATGCTTTATGTTTAGATTTGAAATTCATGGTGATAACATCACTGTAACTGACGCAATTAGAAATTACATCGAGGAGAAATTAAGCAAACTTGAAAGATACTTTACTAACGTGCCGGAAGCGAATGCACATGTAAAGATTAAAACTTATCAAGATGGTAAATCTAAAGTTGAAGTAACTATTCCTCTTAAGGATGTAACATTACGTGCAGAAGAACGTCATGATGACCTTTATGCAGGTGTTGACTTAATCGTTGAGAAATTAGAACGTCAGATGCGTAAACATAAAACTAAAGTAAACCGTAAATTCCGTGAAAAAGGTGTTGAGAAAGATATCTTTGCAGTATTACCGGAAGTAGATCAGGAAGAAGAGAAGGGCGAAGAGATTGAAATCATCCGTTCTAAACAATTCGATTTAAAACCGATGGATGCTGAAGAAGCGGTACTACAAATGAATATGTTAGGACATGATTTCTTCATCTTCAACGATGCGGAAACAAATGATACTAATATTGTATACAGACGTAAAGATGGCAAGTATGGATTAATCGAAACTACTGTTCAACGCTAATGACGTTATAACCGGGACATATGTCCCGGTTATTTTATTTTGAGTATAGAAATCGAGGCAACACGTGCTAATTTTGACTTAAATATTTCTAATCATACACAATCCGTGCTATAGTTATATGTTGTATACAAATGTACTTTGTAACTAAAGGAGAGAACACGATGGGATTTATTAAGAAGATGTTTGACGGCAATAAAAAAGAAGTAAAATCTTTAAGAAAAGTTGCTGATCAAGTTCAATCATATGAAGCTGAAATGAAAGCTTTATCAGATGAAGCATTACAAAATAAAACGAAAGAATATCAAGCGGAACTACAGAAAATAGAAGATTATAAAAAACAAGAAGCATATTTAGATAAAATCCTACCTGAAGCATATGCTGTTGTGCGAGAAGCATCACGTCGTGTCCTTGGAATGTTCCCGTTCCCGGTACAGATTATGGGGGGGACTGCGATTCATCGTGGTGACATCGCAGAGATGAGAACCGGTGAAGGTAAAACGTTAACTGCGACGATGCCAGTTTATTTAAATGCACTTACAGGGCGCGGTGTTCACGTTGTTACAGTCAATGAATATTTATCAAGTGTACAAGCTGAAGAAATGGCACACTTATATAATTTTTTAGGATTAACAGTTGGTGTCAATCTAAACAGTTTAACGACTGAGGAAAAACGTGCTGCATATGCATGTGACATTACATACAGCACAAATAATGAGCTTGGTTTTGACTATTTAAGAGATAACATGGTGACGTATAAAGAAGAGCGTGTGATGCGTCCGTTGAACTTCGCGATTATCGATGAGGTAGACTCGATTTTAATTGATGAGGCACGTACACCTTTAATTATTTCGGGCCAGGCTGAAAAGTCAACGAGTATGTATATTCAGGCAAATGTATTCGTAAAAATGCTAAAAGACGAAGTAGATTACAATTACGATGAGAAAACAAAAGGTATTCAGCTTACTGAAGAAGGAATTGACAAAGCAGAGCGTATGTTTAAAGTCGATAACTTGTATGACGTTAAAAACGTAAACTTAATGCACCATATTAATATAGCCTTAAAAGCACACCGTTCAATGTTACGTGATATCGATTACGTCGTAGAAGATGGTGAAATTGTGATCGTTGACCAGTTTACAGGTCGAACGATGGCAGGGCGCCGATTCTCTGAAGGATTACATCAGGCAATTGAGGCGAAAGAAGCCGTTGAAATTCAAAATGAATCTAAAACGATGGCGTCGATTACATTCCAGAACTTCTTCCGTATGTATAATAAATTATCAGGTATGACAGGGACAGCAAAGACAGAGGAAGAAGAATTACTGAACATTTATAATATGGCTGTAACTCAGATTCCTACAAACAGACCTGTACAACGTATTGATGGTGCTGACTTAATTTATGCTTCAGAAAAGGGGAAATTCCATGCTGTTGTAGATGAAGTCATCCGTCGTCATAAAGAAGGGCAACCTGTATTATTAGGTACTGTAGCTGTTGAAACGAGTGAATATATTTCTGAACTCTTAAAGAAAAAAGGGATTCGTCATAACGTATTAAACGCGAAAAACCATGAGCGTGAAGCTGAAATTGTTCATAATGCCGGACAAAAAGGTGCAGTGACGATAGCGACAAACATGGCCGGTCGTGGTACCGACATTAAACTAGGTGAAGGTGTACAGGAAATCGGTGGTTTAGCTGTAATCGGTACAGAACGTCATGAGTCACGCCGTATCGATGATCAGTTACGAGGTCGTGCAGGTCGTCAAGGTGATCCTGGTTATTCAAGGTTCTACTTATCACTTCAGGATGAACTAATGGTTCGTTTCGGTTCAGAAAGAATGTCAGCAATGATGACGAAACTTGGTATGAACGATGATCAGCCAATAGAGTCTAAAATGGTGTCACGTGCTGTTGAATCAGCGCAAAAACGTGTTGAAGGAAATAACTATGATAGCCGTAAACGTACATTAGAATACGATGATGTATTACGTAAACAACGTGAAATTATATATGCCGAGCGAAATGAAATTTTAGAAACTGAAGATTGTTCAGAACAAGTGAAATCTATGATTGAACAGTCTGTTCGTCGAGCCGTTGATTATCATTTTACCAGTGAAGAAACAACACATGATTACGAAACATTTAAAAATTATGTTGAAGATATGTATTTAACAGAAGGTGCTTTATCAATCGATGAAATTAATCGTCGCGACTCAGAAGAAATCTTTGATATCGTTATGAATAAAGTAAAAGTGCAGTATGCAAATCAGCAGGAAGAGCTAGAAGAACAGTTCCATGAATTTGAACGTATGATTATGCTAAGAACTATTGATATGAAGTGGACAGATCATATCGATACGATGGATCAATTACGTACAGGAATTCATTTACGAAGTTATGGCCAAATTAACCCTCTACGAGAATATCAGAATGAAGGTTTAACTTTATTTGATCATATGCTCGAATCAATTGAAGATGATGTTTCGAAATATATTCTTAAATCAGTAATTGATAAAGGTGATCAAGTTGAACGTGAGCAAGTGGCTCAAGGTGAGGCGATGGTAGCAAATGATGGTAAAGAGAAAATGAAGAAGCAACCTAAAGTAAAAACTGAGCCTGATATTGGTCGTAACGATCCTTGTCCATGCGGTAGCGGCAAAAAGTATAAAAATTGTCACGGAAGAGAGTAGATTAGTTTGGAACAATTTGAAATTAAAAATAATATAGAATCATTAACCGATAAAATAAACAGTTTCAGGGGGTCTCTTTGACTTAGATGATAAAGAGACGAACATTCAGGAATATGAAGAAATGATGGCAGATCCTGATTTTTGGAATGATGGTGAAAAAGCGCAGGATATCATCAATAAGAATAATGCGCTGAAGTCTGTCGTTCAAGATTTCAAATTACTCGAAGAAACGCTTGAAAATTGTGAAGTATTATTTGAAATGTATAAAGAAGAACAAGACGCTGACACGCATGAAGAATTAGTTAATCAGTTGAACACGTTATCCTCATCAGTAAATGACTTTGAACTTAAAATGTTATTAAGCGGGGAATTTGATGCGAATAATGCCATTTTAGAATTACATCCCGGTGCAGGCGGTACTGAGTCACAGGATTGGGGAGAAATGCTTCTTAGAATGTATCAGCGTTTTGCAGATAAGAAAGGGTTCAAAGTAGAAACGTTAGATTATTTACCGGGAGATGAAGCGGGTATTAAAAGTGTTACGCTTCTCATTAAAGGATATAATGCATATGGCTACTTAAAAGCAGAAAAGGGCGTGCACCGTCTCGTTAGAATTTCACCGTTCGATTCTTCAGGTCGACGTCATACTTCTTTTGTATCATGTGATGTTACACCGGAGTTTGATAACGATAATATTGAAATTGAAGTTAATAATGAAGATATTAAAGTAGATACGTACCGTGCAAGTGGTGCTGGTGGTCAGCACGTTAACACGACGGATTCGGCTGTTCGTATAACCCACCAGCCGACTGGTATTGTGGTGACATGTCAGAATGAACGTTCTCAAATTAAAAATAGAGAACAGGCAATGAAGATGTTAAAAGCTAAACTCTACCAAAGAAAAATAGAGGAACAGGAAGCTGAACTTGCAGCAATTCGCGGTGAACAGAAAGAAATCGGTTGGGGTAGCCAGATTCGTTCGTATGTTTTTCATCCATATTCGATGGTCAAAGATCATCGTACTAATGCTGAAACGGGCAATACAGGCGCTGTAATGGATGGAGATTTAGATTTATTTATCGATGCATATTTAAAAAGTCAGCTTTAATATGATGTTAATTTCCTTTTGTATACATAATGATATATAATGGAAATAACGAATAATTAGGGGGGCTTAATAATGAAAAAGTTATATGCAGGTGTCGTAGCGTTATCAGTATTAGGGCTAACAGCATGCGGTGGAAATGAACCAGAAAAAAAGACAACATCATCAGATCCTGGTGCAGAAATTTATGCGAATAATTCATGTGTAGGATGTCATGGTAGAGATTTAGAAGGTGCAAGTGGACCGAACCTACAGAAAGTAGGTAGCAAATTATCAGAGAAAGAAATCCATGACATTATTATTAATGGAAAAGGTAGTATGCCGGGTAAAGTAGTAGACGGTGAAGATGCTGACAAAGTTGCAAAGTATTTAGCGAAACAAAAATAATATTAATAAACGCAATACGGTATATTCCGTATTGCGTTTTTATTTAATAATAACAATTTTGTAATAGTTACAATAGGACAGTTAGCGAAATTTCTGAAACATTACATACTGTGTTAGCCGGGTAACGATTATATTACAATAACATTACAATGCTTAAATCGTGATTTTATTATGGTATATTAACTCCTGTAGAAAAATTCTAAATAAAAACTTAGTTGATTAAATAATAATTAACATGAATAAGATAAAACTCAGGAGGCAACACATATAATGAAAAAAGCATTAGTAACAGTAGCAGGAATCACAGCGATTACAGGAGTAGCATCACAAGCATTTGCAAGTGAATACAACGTTAAATCTGGTGATTCATTATGGGCGATTGCACAAGAGAATGGTACAAGTGTTGATGCACTTAAAGCATTAAACAACTTAGACGGCGATCTTATTTTAGTTGGTCAAAAATTAAAAGTAGAAGATACTAAAACATATACAGTTAAAAAAGGTGACACTTTAAAATCAATCGCTTCACAATTTGATTTAACAGTTGAAGATTTAATGAACTGGAACAACTTAACTTCAGATATCATTGAAGTAGGAACAGAGTTAAAACTTACAGCACCTGAATCAAATGGTGAAGTTAAAGCTGAAACTTCAGATGTTCAAACAGTAACTCAAACAGCAGCACAAGTTGAAGCACCTGTTGCAGCATCAGAGCCTACACAAACTTATGAAGCACCAACACAGCAATCATATACACAATCATACGAAGCACCGGCTCAACAATCTTATCAAGCACCAGCACAACAATCTTACCAAGCGCCAGCACAACAATCATACAAAGCGCCAGCACAACAATCATACAAAGCGCCAGCGCGTTCTTACAACACACCTGTTAACGGTAACATTGCTCAAATCGCAAACAGTGTAGCAGCTGGAAAATCATACGTATATGGTGCAAACTCTGCTTCTGCAGTAGATTGTTCAGCATTCGCACAACAAGTATTAGCAGCACAAGGAAAATCAATTCCACGTACAACATATGCTCAAATGGCAGCAGGTACACGTGTATCAACACCACAAGCTGGAGATTTAGTATACTTCAATGGTGGTAGCCACGTAGGTGTATACATTGGTAATGGTCAAATGGTTGACGCTCTAAACCCATCTGAAGGTATTGGTCAACGCTCAGTAAGTTACGTAAACGGTTCAGTTGACGGATATTACCGTTTCTAATAATATTAAATAAATCCCATGGAATGATATTCATCCCATGGGATTTATTTATATTAAAAAAGAAAAATTAAATTAATACATAATAATGCAATAATTACGTAATATTGTGAACTAGTATTTTATTAATATTAACGGTTTATTACATGTAAGTTACATTGAATATTTGTGCGTCATTGTATGGTACTATCAGTTTAGTTAATATAAGTGGAGGCGCAACAAATGAAAAAAGTACTATTATCAATCATTGCTGTTTTTATGTTACTTTCAGCTGGAGAGCACGTAAATTCAAATGTACCGGTAGCAGAAGCTGCGTACTACAATCCAATTAAAAAAGCAGGCTACAATTATTATTATAGAGGTAGCTGTGTATATTACGCATTCAATAGACGTGCGCAATTAAAACGTCCTGTTTCAAATGCATGGGGAAGTGCGAAATATTGGCCGAACAATGCGAGACGTATGGGCTATAAAGTAAGTCGTACACCTGTTAAAGGATCAGTTTTAATTTCACAATTAGGTTATCATGGACATGCTGCAGTAGTAGAACGCATCAATAGAAATGGAAGCATTCTCGTTTCAGAAATGAATTATCCACGTTCAGGTGTAAAGACATACCGCACAATTTCTAAATCACAACGTGGACAATATCAATATATATATTAATATTCATATAAACCTTACACACATTACGTGATGTAAGGTTTTTTTGTTATAATGACGTTGAGGTGGAATATGAGAAAATTAATTACAATACTATTGTCGTTACTCTTTATATCTTTAGCAGTATACTCAATCTATACAGTTATTCAGTTTAACCAATCAAAAAACCAAATCTCAAATAAGAATATAGTTTCACATGAACATCCTGTGAATGGTAAAAACATCGGGGATATTTCAGTAACGGATTTTAATAATCATACATATAAGTTGAAAGAAACGTTAAAGCATGATATTAATATTATCAATATGTGGGCGTCATGGTGTGAACCTTGTAATAAGGAAATGCCGGAACTTATTCACTATGATCAGCAAAAACCGAATCATGTTGGTCTTATCGGATTGAATGTGCAGGATAAACCGGATAAGCGTGATGCATTTATTAAAAAGTACGGTCCGGATTATCCAATGTACAGTTTATCTGAAGAAATTACGAAACAATATAAGTTTACATATGTTCCAACGACACTGTTTGTAGATAAAGAGGGTAAAGTTTTAAAGACGTATATCGGAGAGTTAAATCAGTCACAAATAGAGAATATAATTCAGCAAATCGATTAGGAGTGATGAAATGGGTGTTCATCAATATTTTAAAAGTTTATCAGATCTGGAAAAGTTAATACGCTGTCCCGGTAAGTTTAAATATCAGGAACATAATGTTGCGGCACACTCATTCAAAGTCACTAAAATTGCGCAGTATTTAGCGACTGTAGAAGAATATAATGGTACACAAATAAATTGGAAAAGTGTTTATGAGAAAGCACTGAACCATGATTATCCTGAAATCTTTACAGGTGATATTAAAACGCCTGTGAAGTATGCATCTAAAGAATTAAAAAGGCTGTTCAGTGAAGTTGAAGAAGAAATGATTGGTAAGTTTATCGATAGTGAATTTCCTGAACAATACCGTAAGATATATCATGAACGTCTGAAAGAGGGTAAAGATGATACGATAGAAGGGCAAATTCTTGCAGTAGCAGATAAGATTGATTTACTTTATGAATCGTTCGGTGAAATACAAAAACGTAATCCAGAACCGTTATTTTTTGAAATATATGATAAGAGTTTGCGTACAATTATTCAGTTCAGTCATTTACATTGCGTTCAGGACTTTCTGAACAATATTTTACCTGATATGTTACAGGAGAAATTTATTCCGAGATCAGAACTACGCGAGATTACGATGGCAATTCTGCAGCAAAAGGAAAATGAATGATGGCGGTATGGTATATTCTTGCAAGCTTGTTACCTGCGCTAATGGTCGTTTGTTTCAGCATGATTGTGCGCAGTAAATACATGGGGTTATTTCTATCTGTAATTGTCATTGGTGTATCTGTATATGAAGGATTTTTTCATTCGCAGATGATCGTCTTTCTCGATACATTAAGTTTAATTGTAGGTTATTTGTTTGTTGAGATGTATCAACTTGATAAAGAAAATCAAATATAACGATAATAAGAAAACGATTTTTCGTTTTCTTTTTTATTTACGAACAAATGTTTGTACCTTGTTCATTAAATTTGGTAAAATGTAAATCGATAAGGAGGGGCTTAAATGGAACATCATGAGTTTAAGATTCATTCAGATTATAAACCTGCAGGTGATCAACCTGAGGCGATAGATAAGATTGTTAAAGGAATTAAAGATGGAAAGCGTCATCAGACGTTACTCGGTGCAACAGGTACAGGGAAAACGTTTACGATGAGCAACGTTATAGAGCGAGTAGGGAAACCGACGTTAATAATGGCGCATAACAAAACTTTAGCAGGCCAGCTCTATAGTGAGTTTAAGGAATTTTTTCCTGATAATAGAGTTGAATACTTTGTAAGTTACTATGATTATTACCAACCAGAAGCTTATGTCCCTTCGACAGATACGTTTATTGAGAAAGATGCGTCCATTAATGACGAAATTGACAAGTTGCGACATTCTGCAACGAGCGCTCTATTTGAGCGTGACGATGTCATTATCATATCAAGCGTAAGCTGTATTTATGGTTTAGGTAATCCGGAAGAGTACCGCGATTTAGTTGTCAGCGTGCGTGTCGGAATGGAAATGGAACGCAATCAACTGTTAAGGAAGCTTGTAGATGTTCAGTATACACGTAACGATATCGATTTTCGTCGTGGTACATTTCGTGTACGAGGAGACGTTGTAGAGATTTTCCCTGCATCACGTGATGAACAATGTATACGTGTTGAGTTTTTCGGTGATGAAATTGAACGTATTAGAGAGATTAATTATTTAACAGGTGAAGTGCTAAAGGAAAGAGAACATTTTGCAATTTTCCCGGCAAGTCACTTCGTTACGCGAGAAGAGAAGATGAAGCTTGCGATAGAACGTATTGAAAAGGAGCTTGAAGAACAGCTAAAGAAGTTTCGTGACGAAGGGAAACTGTTAGAGGCACAGCGCCTTGAACAACGTACAAATTATGATCTTGAAATGATGCGGGAAATGGGCTTTTGCTCAGGTATTGAGAACTATTCACTGCATTTAACATTACGTCCAAGAGGATCAACGCCGTACACTTTACTTGATTATTTTGGTGATGACTGGTTGATTATGATGGATGAGTCACATGTTACAGTACCGCAAGTTCGTGGTATGTATAATGGTGACCAGGCGAGAAAGAACGTGCTTGTTGAACATGGTTTCAGATTGCCGAGTGCACTGGACAACAGACCACTTAAATTTGAAGAGTTTGAACAGAAAGGACATCAATTCTTATACGTTTCAGCAACACCTGGACCATATGAAATTGAACATACAGATGAGATGGTCGAACAAATTATCCGACCTACCGGTTTGCTGGATCCAATTATTGAAATTCGCCCGACAGAGCATCAAATAGATGATCTTATGGAAGAAATACGTCTTCGTGTTGAAAAGAATGAACGTGTTCTCATCACAACACTTACGAAAAAAATGAGTGAAGATTTAACAACGTATCTGAAAGAAGCGGGTGTTAAAGTTAATTATCTTCATTCAGAGATTAAGACGTTAGAACGTATAGAGATTATACGTGACTTAAGACTCGGTGTATTTGATGTACTTGTTGGTATTAACTTGTTAAGAGAAGGGCTCGACATACCTGAAGTATCACTCGTTGCAATACTTGACGCTGATAAGGAAGGATTTTTACGTAGTCAGCGTTCACTTATTCAGACAATCGGACGTGCAGCACGTAATGAAGAAGGGCGCGTCATTATGTATGCAGATAAGATTACAGACTCTATGCAGTTTGCAATTGATGAAACGTCACGTCGTCGCTCTATTCAGGAGGCATACAATAAAGAACATGGCATTACGCCGAAAACAATCAATAAGAAGATTCGAGATGTAATCAGTGCAACTGTAGAAGTAGAAGACACAGCACCGATAGACAAACCGAAGAAGAAGTTAACGAAGAAAGAACGTATACGCATGATTGAACAAATTGAGCACGAAATGAAAGAAGCAGCGAAAGCGTTAGACTTCGAACGTGCGACAGAACTCAGAGATGCACTCTTTGAGTTAAAGGCAGAAGGGTGAGTACATGAAAAATAAATCAATTATCGTTAAGGGCGCAAGAGCCCATAATTTAAAAAATGTAGATATTGAAATTCCGAGAGATAAACTTGTTGTAATGACAGGCTTATCTGGTTCAGGAAAATCAAGTTTAGCATTTGATACGATATACGCTGAAGGACAACGCAGATATGTTGAGTCATTAAGTGCGTATGCAAGACAGTTTCTAGGGCAGATGGATAAACCTGATGTAGATACGATTGAAGGTTTGTCGCCGGCAATTTCAATCGATCAGAAAACAACAAGTAAAAATCCGCGTAGTACAGTCGCGACAGTAACGGAAATTTATGATTACTTAAGGTTATTGTATGCGCGTATCGGTGTACCATACTGCCCAGAACACGGTGTACCGATTGAATCACAAACCGTACAGCAAATGGTAGATCAAGTAATGGCGCTTGAGGAACGTACAAAGATTCAAGTAATGGCACCAATTGTTCAAGGGCGTAAAGGGACACATAAAAAACTGATAGAAGATATATCTAAAAAAGGTTATGCACGTATTATGGTTGATGGTGAAGTACATGATGTATCTGATGAAATAGAGCTCGATAAAAATAAAAATCATGATATATTCGTTGTCATTGATAGACTGGTCGTTAAACAAGGTATTGAAGCGCGACTTGCAGATTCAATAGAGAATGCATTGAAGCTAGCTGAAGGTAATGTCGTAATCGATATTATTGGCGGCAATCCACTTAAGTTTTCAGAACACCATGCGTGTCCGATATGCGGTTTTTCAATTGATAAACTTGAACCAAGAATGTTTTCGTTTAATAGTCCATTCGGTGCATGTCCGGATTGCGACGGCCTCGGAACGAAGTTGACTGTCGATTTAAATCTTGTAATTCCAGATGATACAAAATCGCTTGCAAATGGTGCGTTAGTACCGTGGGAACCAATTAGCTCAAACTATTATCCGACATTATTGAAACAAGCTTGTAAACATTTTGGCATTTCAATGAAGGCGCCATTTAAAGATTTATCGAAGAAGGAACAGAATATTATTTTATATGGCCATGAAGATGACATTACATTTACATTTAAACAGGATAATGGTGTAACACGTAAACGCGTTATGAAATATGAAGGTATCGTAATGAATATTGAACGTCGTTACAAAGAGAGCCCGTCAGAGTATACACGTGAACAGATGAAGAAATATATGGCTGATGAAGCGTGTCATACGTGTCATGGCTATCGTTTATCTAAAGAAGCAATGAGCGTTAAAATTAATAATCAGCATATCGGGGAAGTTGTCACGATGTCGATTGGAGAAGCGCTTGATTACTTCAACAACTTACAGTTAACAGAGAAAGAACAGCAAATTGCTGCACTCGTACTTAAAGAAATTACTGAACGATTATCGTTTTTATATAATGTCGGCCTCGAATATTTAACGCTAAATCGTGCAGCTGGAACGTTATCAGGTGGAGAAGCACAGCGTATTCGTCTGGCAACTCAAATTGGTTCCCGACTGACTGGCGTAATGTATGTACTGGATGAACCTTCTATCGGTTTACATCAACGAGATAATGATCGATTAATTGAAACATTAAAGTCGATGCGTGATATCGGTAATACTTTGATTGTTGTTGAGCATGATGAGGATACGATGCTTGCTGCGGATTATCTTATAGATATTGGTCCTGGTGCAGGTGTGCATGGGGGAGAAATCGTAGCACAAGGGACACCGAAACAAGTGATGAAAAATAAAAAATCACTTACAGGACAATATTTAAGTGGTGATAAAAAAATTGAACTTCCTGAAACACGACGCCATCCTGACGGAAGATTTTTAACGATTGAAGGGGCATCGAGTAACAACTTAAAAGCTGTTGATGCTAAAATCCCACTCGGTATGATGACTGTTGTAACGGGCGTATCAGGTTCCGGTAAAAGTACGCTCGTAAATGATGTGCTCTATAAAGCATTAGCGCAAAAATTATACAAAACGAAAGAAAAGCCTGGACCGCATAAAGCGGTTAAAGGGATTGAACATATCGATAAAATCATCGATATTGATCAGTCACCTATCGGCCGTACACCAAGATCCAACCCCGCAACATATACGAGCCTTTTTGATGATATACGTGATGTGTTTGCTCAGACGAACGAAGCGAAATTACGTGGCTATCAGAAAGGCCGCTTCAGCTTTAATGTTAAAGGCGGAAGATGTGAAGCATGTCACGGTGATGGTATTATAAAGATCGAAATGCATTTCTTACCTGATGTGTATGTACCATGTGAAGTGTGTAATGGTAAGCGATATAATCGTGAAACGCTGGAAGTGAAATATAAAGACAAAAACATTGCAGATATTTTAGAGATGACGATTGAAGATGCTTATCATTTCTTTGAGAATATACCGAAGATTAAACGTAAACTAAAGACGATTATTGATGTAGGACTCGGATATATTCAGTTAGGACAACCTGCAACGACGCTTTCTGGTGGAGAAGCACAACGTGTGAAACTTGCTTCTGAGCTGCATAAGCGCAGTACAGGTAAGACGCTTTACATTTTAGATGAACCGACAACAGGTCTGCATGTCGATGATATTGCACGTTTATTGAAAGTGCTCGAACAATTAGTAGAAAACGGAGATACAGTACTTATAATTGAACATAACTTAGATGTTATTAAAATGGCAGACTATATAATCGACCTGGGACCTGAAGGTGGAGATAAAGGTGGACAAATTATAGCAGAAGGAACGCCAGAACATATTATGCAAGTTCGTGAATCGTATACTGGTCAATATTTGAAACAACATGTGAATAAATAGATAGTTTTTACACGACTAAAAATGTAATACATTTTTAGTCGTGTTTTATTATAAGGTGAATAAAAATTGTAAATTGAATTGAATTTATTTAATATGAATAGTAAGAGAAAGTGGGGAAAATAATGATTACTAGTATAGAGTTGATTGATAAGTTTGATTTAAAGTTTTTAGCAGGGAATGTTGCGATTGAAATTCCGGTTGCAAATGCAGATATTTCAAGACCGGGTTTAGAGATGGCCGGCTTCTTCTCCCATTATTCATCAGATAGAATTCAAATTCTAGGTACGACAGAAATGTCCTTCTTTGAAACATTATCGAAAGAAGAACGAAGTGAACGTATGGTAAAGCTTTGCCGAAATGAAACACCATGTATTATATTATCAAGAGATATTCCTGCACCTCAGGAGTTAATTGACGCATGTAATCGAAAAGGAACGCCTTTACTTCAAAGCAAAGAAGCGACGACGAGTTTAATTAGTAAAATCACATCATATTTAGAGAGCGAACTTGCACCTGAAACAACAATGCACGGGGTATTAGTTGATGTTTATGGTGTAGGGGTTCTTATTACAGGAGATTCAGGTGTCGGTAAAAGTGAAACAGCACTTGAACTCGTAAAACGTGGTCATCGCCTAGTAGCAGATGATAATGTTGAGATAAAAGAAGTATCTCGTAATGTATTAATGGGTAAAGCACCGAAACTGATTGAACACTTACTTGAAATACGTGGACTCGGCATTATTAATGTGATGACACTGTTTGGAGCAGGAAGTGTATTGCCGGAGAAACGGTTAATGCTTAATATTAACTTAGAAATATGGGGAAAAGATAAAGTATATGACCGTATCGGTTTAATTGAAGAGAAACTGACGATACTGGATTCAGAAATTACTAAGAAAACAGTACCGGTCAGACCTGGTCGAAACTTAGCGGTTATTATCGAAGTTGCAGCGATGAACTATCGTCTTAATAAGATGGGAACGAACACAGCTAAAGATTTTAATGATCGTTTGAACGAACAAATCAGAAAGCAATCAATAAAGGAGATTTAATTATGGCACCATTTGATCCAACAGCGTTTGAAATCTTTGGTTACCCAGTAAGATGGTACGGCATTATTATTGCATGTGGTATATTAATCGGATATATCATTGCACAAAAAGAAACGGAACGAAAGCATTTTAAAGATGACACATTAATTGATATCGTCATGTGGTCAATCGTTTCGGGTATTATTTGTGCACGAATATACTATGTTGCATTTAAGTGGGATTATTATTATAATCATGTATCTGAAATTCCGCTCATCATGAATGGCGGCATTGCGATACATGGCGGTTTGATTGGTGCAATCGGAATGGCGTATTTATTATGCAGAAGAAAGAATATATCGTTTTTCCAGCTCGGAGATATCGCTGCACCAAGTATAATACTTGGACAGGCTATTGGGCGATGGGGGAACTTTATGAACCAGGAAGCCCATGGTGGAGAAGTTACGCGTCAGTTCCTCGAGTCACTGCATTTACCTGAGTTTATTATTAATCAGATGAATATTGACGGAACATATTATCATCCGACATTTTTATATGAATCAGTGTGGAGTATCATCGGTTTTATTATATTGTTATTATTACGTAATCATTTGAAGATTGGTCAGACATTTTTACTTTATGGTATTTGGTATTCCATCGGCCGTTTTTTTGTCGAAGGTTTGCGAACGGATAGTTTAATGCTGACAAACCATTTACGCATAGCGCAAGTAATTTCAATTGTCATTATGCTTGTTGCAGCAGCAGTATGGATTTATCGTAATTACAAATATCAGCTGCCAAAGTACGGAGCAGTCAATACCCCTATAAGGAGTGCGCACTATGCGAAAGACAGAGCGCTTTAAAGTTGACGGTGTAAATCCGCTCTGGCAAATGTATAAGACGGTATCATTTTTTAAAGTGTGTCGTAATTTTATCGTAATTGAGCTCTGTCGCTTTTTACCATCAGTGAAATGGAAACATGTATTATTACGTAAATGTCTGAAAATGAAACTAGGACGAAATGTATCTTTTGCATATAAAGCGATGCCGGACCTCATGTTCCCGGAAATGATTGAAATCGGGGAAAACAGTGTAGTGGGTTATAATGCAACGATATTAGCCCATGAATATTTAATTGAGGAATACCGTATCGGAAAAGTTATCATCGGAAGTAACGTTTTAATTGGTGCAAATGCTACAATATTACCAGGTGTAACAATTGGTGATGGTGCAATCGTCGGGGCGATGACAGTCGTGAGTAAGGACGTACCACCAGGAGGATTTGCATTCGGTAATCCGATGCAGTTGAAATAAAAAGATGGAGGTGAGATGGATGGGTGATGTAATCCGTTTTCCGGTAAATGAAGATGAATATTATAAAATAGGTTTAAAGAAACAAGGAGAACGTCTTTATGAAGAAGCCATCTCATTTTTCATTAAATCATTAAACTTAAATCATAAGTATGATACTGTTCAGCAAATTGCAAACTGTTTTTCAGAATTAGGGAAATATGAAAAAGCACAGCATTATTTGCTGGAATATTTAAAAGATGACTTCAATGAAGATGATGTATTCTATGATTTAAGCCAGCTCTATATAAAACAGCGCGATCCAAATAAAGCATTTTTGTTTGGTATGTATTACTGCCTGCTGAGTGACGATATGAATTATCTTGATGAACTTACACAATTATTTGAAGTTGTGTATAAAGATGTAACAAAAGTTGAAGTTGAGAGTGAAAATTTTGTCGTACATTTTATATTCCAGTATTTCTTTGAGCATATGAATTATGAACTTGCACTGGAATGGATTGAGTTTCAGCCGTATGACATACAAAAACGTACGGAAATTCGAAACTTAAAAGCGATGACATTACTCTTTAGCGGAAAGTATAACGAAGCATCTAAAATTTTAAAACAATTACTTGAAGAAAATCCCGCAGATATTAATGCCCTTTGTCACTATACGCTACTCCTTTATAACACGCATCAGACAGAACTTTATACAGTGTATTTAAAAAAATTACGCACGATCATTCCGATGAATGATGATGAGAAATTTAAGCTTGGCATCGTGCTGAACTTCCTGAAAGAATATATGGAATCATATCAATTATTATTTCCATTATATCAAAAAGGAAAATATCGAAATTCTCAAATGTTGCATGCGTTAAGCTATTCCAGTTATGAATTAGGCTATACAGCACAATCGGATCAGTTTTTCTCACAGTTAAGTGAACTTGTCAGTAACCCTGGGATGAGTCCTCGTAAACGTGCTGAAGGTGAATTTTACATTCATCAGACAATTATGCCACTTCTTAATGATAACGATCGTTATCGTCGACTTATCGGCATATTTTTACTATCTAAAGTTGAAGATAAAACGTTAATGATTAATCAGGATGTATGGCGTCTTCTAGATGCAATGCCGGATTACGAGAAATTGTATTTATCTTATATTTTTCATAATATTCAGCTCGTTAAACTGGATTTCATTCATAAAGGACTTGAATTAATACATCGCCATATAAATCAAATTGCATTGATGGAGCGATGGATTGATATAGCGGAAACAGTAATTGAGCATAAGATGGATCTTAAACAAGTGAATGCATATGTCGCAGTGTGTTATTTCATATTTGAACGTGCGCATGATGACAAGTTATCAAAACGCGCTGCAATCGAATTATTTGGAACGACGCGCTATCATTTTATGAAAGTCTATAATCAGTTTAAGCAAATTAATATTTAATAAAGCAGATATCATGTATATTATAAGTACTGATAAAATATGGAGGTATTGCAATGAGTGAAATGAAAACATACGATGTAATTATTGTAGGCGCAGGACCTGCGGGTATGACTGCAGCAGTATATGCATCACGCGCAAACTTATCAACGATCATGATTGAAAGAGGTATGCCTGGTGGACAGATGGCAAATACAGCGGATGTTGAAAACTTCCCTGGCTTTGACATAATTACTGGACCGGATTTATCAACTAAAATGTTTTCTCATGCACAGAAGTTCGGTGCAGAGTATGCTTACGGTGATATTAAGAATATTACAATCGAAGGCGATGACAAAATTGTTGATTTAGGTGATAAACAACTGAAAGCAAAAGTGGTCATTATCGCAACTGGTGCAGAGTACAAGAAGATTGGTGTGCCTGGTGAAGCTGAATTAGGCGGACGCGGTGTATCTTACTGTGCTGTATGTGATGGTGCATTCTTTAAACAGAAGAATTTAGTCGTTATTGGTGGTGGCGATTCAGCTGTTGAAGAAGGTGTATACTTAACGAAGTTTGCTGATAAAGTAACGATTATTCATAGAAGAGATAAATTAAGAGCACAAAAAATATTACAGGACCGTGCATTCAAGAACGATAAAATTGATTTTATCTGGAACAGTACTTTACAATCTATTAATGAAAAGGATGGCAAAGTAGGTTCTGTAACATTACTTGATAATGAAGGCAACGAATCAGTCGTTGAAACGGATGGTGTGTTTGTATATATCGGAATGCAGCCATTAACGAAACCGTTCGAACATCTAGGTATTACTGATGAAACGGGATATATTGTGACGAATGAAGAAATGGAAACAAATATTCCAGGTATTTTTGCAGCAGGTGATGTTAGACAGAAGAAACTTCGCCAAATCGTAACAGCAACAGGTGACGGAAGTATTGCAGCACAAAATGCCCAGCACTATATTGAAAGTTTAAATGATTAATTTTTAAACGTAATCTTAAATTATAGATACGCAACTACTGCGTGTCTATTTTTATGAATTCATGTAGAATAAATATAAATGAAGGAGGAATCGCCATGTTAAATGATGATACGTATAAACGTTTAGTAATCGTGACCGGAATGAGTGGTGCAGGTAAAAGTGTAGCAATTCAATGTCTTGAAGATTTAGGTTATTTCTGTGTGGATAATTTACCACCAATTTTATTACCGAAGTTTATTGAGTTAATGAACAACAACAATGAATCAATGTCACGCGTAGCAATTGGCGTTGATTTACGAGGTAAAGATTTCTTTAATAGCTTGCAGGACGAAATTCAAAATATCATTAATTTAAATGATATATTAGTACAAATACTGTTCGTTGAAGCAAATGATCAAGTGCTCGTTTCAAGATACAAAGAAACAAGAAGAACACATCCACTGCAAAATAATATTTCTCTTATTGATGCGATTCAGGAAGAACATAAGTTACTTGCTGATTTAAGAGGCGTTGCAACGCATATTATCGATTCATCTGAATTTAAACCGAAAGCATTAAGATCTAAAGTAATCGAAATATTTGGTGCGGGTAAAGACAATATATTCACAATTAATGTGATGAGCTTTGGTTTTAAACACGGATTACCGATTGATGCGGATATCGTATTTGATGTGAGATTCTTACCAAATCCATATTATATTGAAGAGATGAGGAAGTTAACAGGACTTGATTCTATCGTTTATGATTATGTCATGAAATGGAAAGAAACTGAAATGTTCTATCAGAAGCTTATTGATTTATTGAAGTTTGTTATCCCCGGCTATATGCGCGAAGGGAAGAGCCAAGTTATTATAGCAATTGGATGTACCGGTGGACAACATCGCTCAGTCGCATTAACAGAACGTATTAGCAATGAATTAAAGGACTTCTTTGACTTTGAACTTCACACTCGCCATAGAGATGCGCATATTGAAGGAATTGTAAATGAAAAGGCTTAAAGTCTGCCTTATCGGAGGTGGAACAGGGCTTTCTGTTATGGCGAGAGGACTTAAAGAGTATCCTGTTGATATTACGGCAATCGTAACCGTAGCCGACGATGGTGGTAGCACCGGTAAAATAAGAGACGTAATGGATATTCCGGCGCCCGGTGATATTAGAAACGTTCTTGCAGCACTGAGCGATGTTGAACCGATGCTTGAGAAGCTATTTCAGTACCGATTTAATTCAGATACATTAGGTGGGCATCCGGTTGGGAATTTAATGCTTGCAGCAATGACAGATGTTACGAGCGATTTCGGTCATGCAGTAAAAGAATTAAGTAAAATATTAAATGTAAGAGGGACTGTCATACCATCTACAAACACAAGTCCGATATTAAATGCAGTGATGGAAGATGGGGAAATTGTCGTTGGTGAATCACTTATACCTTTAAAACTTAAAAAAATTGATAGTGTATTTTTAACGCCGAGCTGTATTAAACCGATGGATGAAGCAGTGGATGCTGTATTAGAAGCAGACTTGATAGTGATGGGACCAGGAAGTTTATATACAAGTATTATTCCGAATCTTGTTATACGGGAACTTGGAGACGCAATTATTAAAAGTGAAGCGAAAAAGTTATATGTCGCAAATATTATGACACAGCCAGGTGAAACGACAGGCTACACGGTATCAGACCATATTGAGGCAATTCATAAACATGTCACATCACCATTTATTCAATTTGTAATCGCAAATGAACTCGTCCTCACAAATAAGATAAATGAAAATTACGCGAAGCGAAATTCTAAATTTGTAACGTGCGATTCAGAAAGAATTAAAGCGATGGGCATTGAGCTGATTACAGATGATGGCTTAGTAGAAATTAACGAAGAAGGTGCTGTACGACATAACAACGAAGTTCTCGCAGATATGATTTATGAATTAGCATTAAGTGAAATCAGTACAATTGAATTCACTCAGAAAGAGGGAGAATAAATTGTCATTTGCTTCAGAAATGAAAAATGAATTAACGCGGATTGAAACAGACTTATGTTGTAGTAAAGCAGAACTTGCCGCGCTTATTCGAATGAACGGAAACTTAAATATACAGAACATGCAATGGGTCATCAATGTGCAGTCAGAAAATGCTGCAATTGCAAGACGTGTATATAGTTTAACGAAGAAAATATTCGGTGTGGATATTGAATTACTTGTCAGAAAGAAAATGAAATTAAAAAAGAACAACGTCTATATATGCAGAATTAAGATGAAGACGAAAGAAATTCTGGATGAACTGAGCATATTACAGGATGGGCAGTTTATGCAGCATATTGATCAATCTTTAATTCAGGAAGAATGCTGTAAAAGAAGTTATTTACGTGGTGCATTTCTTGCAGGAGGATCGGTGAACAATCCAGAAACTTCTTCATATCATCTTGAAATATTCTCCCTTTATGAAAGCCATTCTGAAGGATTAACGCAATTAATGAATGGGTATGGATTAAATGCGAAAACTTTAGAAAGAAAAAAGGGTTATATCTCATACTTAAAAGAAGCGGAAAAAATTTCCGACTTCCTGAGTATTATAGGTGGTTATCAGGCGTTGCTGAAATTTGAAGACGTAAGAATCGTAAGAGATATGAGGAATTCAGTGAACAGACTCGTAAACTGCGAAACAGCGAATTTGAATAAGACGATTGGTGCAGCAATGCGTCAAGTTGAAAATATTAAGCTTATTGATGAAGAAATAGGCATTGATGAACTCCCTGAACGATTAAGAGAGATTGCGCGCCTGCGTGTACTGCATCAGGATATTTCCTTAAAGGAATTGGGAGAGATGGTTTCTACAGGAACAATTTCGAAGTCGGGGGTTAATCATCGATTACGAAAAATTGATGAAATTGCAGATAAGTTGCGTAATGGAGAATCAATTGAATTGAAGAAGTAAATCTATACTTAAGTTAAAATAAATCAATAGTAAATAATTTTATTTACATAATTTCAACAAACACTTTAAATTAATGAAATAATTCCTTTACAAATCATTGATATAGTTGATATATCAATGATTAGGAGGAATTTTTTTTATGGCAAGTTTTAAGTCAATTGCAACGACGACATTATTATCAGCAACGTTATTATCGAATATTTCAGCGCCTTCTTTTGCTGCAGGGAAAAACAATCCTGGAAAAGCACTAGGACATGAGAAACAAGCGCAAATGGCTCAATGTAAAAATGGGCAGCCTAAAAATGTTATTTTAATGATTGGTGATGGTATGGGTATTTCTCAACTTGGTGCTTACCGTTATTATAAAGATAACGAAAATGTTCCAGGTTTAGATAAAATTTCTTTTGATAACTATTTAGTTGGATCTCAATTAACGGTGAGTGATGATCCAAAATTAAACATTACAGATTCAGGTGCAGCAGGGACAGCACTTGCAACAGGAGTACGTACATTTAATGGTGCGATATCTGTAGATAAAAATAAACAAGCAGTAAGAACAGTACTTGAAGATTATAAAGCTGCAGGCCGTTCAACAGGTTTAGTAGCAACGAGTGAATTAACACATGCAACGCCAGCTTCATTTGCTGCACATAATCCATCACGTAAAGATGAAATGGACATTGCAAAGCAAATGGCACGTACGGTTAAAGTTGGTAAAGAACAACAACCGATTGTTGACGTAATGCTTGGTGGTGGAACAGATTTCTTCCAGCAAAAAGATAAAAACGGAAAAGTAACATTAGATTTAGTGAAGCAGATGCAAGATAAATCAGGCTTTAAATATGTTACATCTCGTGACGAAATGTTAAAAGATACAAATTCAAAACGTATGATTGGTTTATTTGCAGAAAGCGCAATGAGTAAACACATAGACCGTACAGAAAAAGAGCCGTCATTAAAAGAAATGACGGATACAGCGATACAAAAACTATCTCAAAACAAAAAAGGGTTCTTCTTAATGGTTGAAGGATCTCAACCAGACTGGTCAGGTCATGCAAATGATTTAACAGGTATGATGAGTGAAATCTCAGCGTTTGATGAAGCATATCAGTCGGCAATTGAATATGCGAAGAAAGATTGTAATACATTAGTTATTGCACTTGCGGATCACGCGACTGGTGGATTGTCTGCAGGTACTGGTGAGAAGTATGAATTCCATCCTAAAGTTGTTGATCAGATGAAAATGACACATGAGGGATTAACTGCGAAATTATTAGAAAAAGATGCGGATATTGAAGCGTTAATAAACGAAAACATCCAAATTAAAGACATTACAGCTGAAGAGAAAAAAGCTATTATTGATGTTGCAAAAGCGAAAGATGAAGCAAAAACTTTAGATGCAATTAACAAAGTTGTAGATAAACGTGCAAATGCTGCATGGGGTTCTAAAGTTCATACAGGTGAAGAAGTGCATGTGTATGCTTTCGGCCCAGGTAAAGAGAAGTTTATGGGTGTACAGCACAACATTCAAAATGCTGAAAACATTCGTTCGTTCTTAAAATAATACAAATTTAAGCCCCCGATTTCGTAATCGGGGGCTTTTCGTTATTTACTCAAGTTAAAATGGATGCTTATGCCGGGTGCATTACTTCATCAATTAAACCATATGCTTTTGCTTCGTCTGCTGATAAGAAGTTATCGCGATCAGTATCTTTTTCAATTTTTTCAATCGGTTGTCCTGTGCGTTCAGAAAGGATTTTGTTTAACTTTTCGCGTGTTTTTAATATGTGACGCGCAGCGATTTCGATTTCAGTCGCTTGTCCTTGTGCACCACCTAAAGGCTGGTGAATCATAACTTCAGCGTTTGGTAATGCAAATCGTTTACCTTTTGCACCAGCTGCTAATAAAAATGATCCCATTGATGCTGCCATACCGATACAAATTGTCTGAACATCAGGTTTAATGTGCTGCATCGTATCGTATATTGCCATACCAGCTGTTACACTTCCGCCTGGTGAATTGATGTAAAGATAAATATCTTTTTCAGCATCCTGTGCCTGTAAAAATAATAATTGCGATACGATTGAGTTTGCTACGTTATCGTCAATTGCAGATCCTAACATAATGATGCGGTCTTTTAGTAAACGTGAATAAATGTCATATGCACGTTCTCCACGATTTGTCGATTCGATTACTGTAGGTATTAAATTCATATATAAATCCTCCTAATATTAAATTGCGTCGTTTTGTTAAATCAAATATACACTATATAGTCAAAGATAGTCAAAAACGATGCTCATATCATTTTATATTGTACCGATAATGTTACTATTATAGTAGTAATATGGATTATTTTTTTATAATAATTACGATATCATTTTTGGAGATGGAAATATGAAAACACTAACTTTACTTGTAGGGAGACATTGTGGTTTATGTGAAGAGGCACGAATGCAAATAAGATTTGCCCAGGAAGATGCAGCGGTTGAAGTTGAGGAGAAAATGATAGAAGGAGATGAGGTGCTGGAAGCTGAGTACTTTATGCGTATACCGGTATTAATGGACGGTGACAAAATTGTGCAGGAAGGGAACATTGACTTCGTAACCATTATTGAATATTTAACAAATAATAAGTGAAAACGAATTCATTTTAATTTTGCATAGCTTTTACTTGCACACTTAATAACGACTTGGTATTATGTATGTGTAGCGTAAGTTACTTTTTGACCCTAGTGGGACAAATAACGACCATCGCTAATTGAGGAGGGGTGGACTTGAATCAACTCTTTGAGATTCAAAAGAAACTTGTCCCTGATTTAGTTGAGAAGATGTATCGCAGATTTCAAATCTTGACGGCGATTGAGACGTTTCAGCCAATTGGTCGGCGTGCGCTGAGCGAGAGTGTTTCGCTGAGTGAACGCATACTCAGGACTGAAACAGAAATACTGAAGTCGCAAGGTTTAATCTTAATCACTTCTAAAGGGATGTCTGTAACAGATAGTGGTGTTGAAGTAATTGAAGAAATGAAAGCTTCAATGAACAGTCTTACACGACTGGAACATATCGCCTGCGCAATTGAATCGCGTTACAGTATTCGTAAAGTGATTGTCGTCAGCGGTGATTCAGATATCGAAGATGAAACGAAAGTACGCATGGGTCAGGCAACGAGCGAATATCTTGAGTCCTGTTTTGAAGACGGCATGAATATGACGGTCACAGGTGGTTCAACGATGGCACATGTTGCACGAGCAATGCGCCCATCTGATAAAGAGATAACTTTTATACCGGCTCGTGGCGGGCTCGGTGAAGATGTTTCTTATCAGGCGAATGCGATTACACATTTAATGGCAGATCAGACAGGTGGTAAGTTTGAAGTGTTATATGTTCCTGATCAGTTAAGTGAGGCAGGCTATAACGCATTGTTAAAGGAACCGTCTGTAATGCGCGTGTTGCAGCATATTAAAAGCGCACAAATTGTCCTGCATGGTATTGGCGCCGCTTTTACGATGGCTAAGCGAAGAAATACTTCTGAAGATGTGTTAATGCAATTGGATGAAGAAAAAGCTGTTGCAGAAGCATTTGGTTACTACTTTGATGCAGATGGCAATATTATTCACCGCGTGAATACGATCGGTATTCATCTTGAAGATTTGACTGAAGATAAAGACATCATCGCTGTTGCAGGTGGTACAAGCAAGAAAGAAGCGATTGCTTCTTATTTGAAAATTGCACCGAAACATACTGTTCTCGTAACAGATTCGGTCGTAGGTGAATGGCTTATTAACTAATAAGGAACATAAAATTACAAACTTAAAAGTGTAATATTTTTATTTTTCCTTATATTTTGATTATAATAAGAGTGTATCGTGAAATTAGTAATAAAGGGTTAACCCCTTAAAATATAGAATTCAAAGGAGGCCATATATAATGGCAGTAAAAGTAGCAATTAACGGTTTTGGTAGAATTGGACGTTTAGCATTCAGAAGATTACAAGAAGTAGAAGGTATTGAAGTAGTAGCAGTTAACGATTTAACAGACGATAAAATGTTAGCGCATTTATTAAAATATGATACAACGCAAGGTCGTTTCAAAGAAGAAGTAGAAGTAATTGAAGGTGGATTCCGTGTAAACGGACGCGAAGTAAAATCATTCGAAAATCCAAACCCTGCTGAATTACCATGGGGCGAACTTGGAATTGATGTTGTTTTAGAATGTACTGGTTTCTTCACTGATAAAGAAAAAGCACAAGCGCATATCGAAGCAGGTGCTAAAAAAGTATTAATTTCAGCACCGGCAAAAGGTGACTTAAAAACTGTAGTATACAACGTTAACCATGACGTATTAGACGGTTCAGAAGAAATCGTTTCAGGTGCTTCATGTACGACTAACTGTTTAGCACCAATGGCTAAAGTATTAAACGATGAATTCGGAATTATCGAAGGTTTAATGATGACAGTTCACGCATTCACAGGTGACCAAAACACATTAGATGCACCTCACGCAAAAGGAGACTTCCGTCGTGCACGTGCAGCAGCAAACAACATCGTACCTAACTCAACAGGTGCTGCAAAAGCAATCGGTTTAGTTATCCCTGAATTAAAAGGTAAATTAGATGGATCAGCACAACGTGTTCCAGTACCAACAGGTTCTGTAACTGAGTTAACTACAATTTTAGAAAAAGAAGTAACTGTTGAAGAAGTAAACGCTGCAATGAAAGCTGCTTCTAACGAATCATTCGGTTACACTGAAGATGAAATCGTTTCTTCTGATATTATCGGTATTACTTACGGTTCATTATTCGATGCAACACAAACACGTGTAATGACTGTTGGTGAACACCAAATGGTTAAAACTGTTGCTTGGTACGATAACGAAATGAGTTACACTGCACAACTTGTTCGTACTTTAGAATTCTTAGCTGAACAAGCACAAGCTAAATAATAATTATTCACGCGTAAGCGGGGGAAGATTTCGCTTCTCCTGCTTTTTTTAATAAGTTATTTGGTATAATTAATTTGTAAGTATATATTATTAGGAGGCCATAACATGGTTAAAAAGATTGTTTCAGATTTAGAATTAAAAGATAAAAAAGTACTCGTACGAGCAGATTTCAATGTGCCGATGAAAGATGGCAACATTACGAATGACAATCGTATCGTTGAAGCATTACCTACTATTAAATATATTATTGAGCAAGGCGGGAAAGTAATTTTATTCTCACACCTTGGAAAAGTTAAAACTGAAGAAGATAAAGCGAAGTTATCACTTCAGCCTGTTGCAGCACGTTTATCTGAATTATTGAACAAAGATGTTCAGTTCGTGGCGGAAACACGTGGAGAGAAGTTAGAGTCTGCGATTAATGCATTACAATCAGGTGATGTATTATTATTTGAAAACACACGTTTTGAAGATGTAGACGGAAAGAAAGAAAGCAAAAATGATCCGGAACTTGGTAAGTACTGGGCATCTCTAGGGGATGTATTCGTCAATGATGCTTTCGGAACAGCACACCGTGAACATGCATCAAATGTAGGTGTGGCAACGCATTTAGAAACTGCTGCAGGATTCCTGATGGAAAAAGAAATTAAGTTTATCGGTGGCGTTGTAGAAAACCCTGAACGCCCATTTGTTGCGATTTTAGGTGGTGCGAAAGTATCAGATAAAATTGGTGTTATTGAAAACTTATTAAAAGTGGCTGATAAAGTATTAATCGGTGGCGGAATGGCTTACACATTCTTAAAAGCACAAGGTAAAGAAATCGGTCATTCATTATTAGAGGAAGATAAAATCGACTTAGCAAAAGATTTAATGGAACGTGGTAAAGATAAACTCGTTTTACCAGTTGATGCAAAAGTTACGAAAGAATTCTCAAATGATGGTGAAATCGAAGCAGTAGCAATCGATCACATTCCAGCTGATTTACAAGCTTTAGATATCGGTCCTAAAACAGTA
The DNA here is from genome assembly GCF_020097135.1 of Macrococcus armenti. NCBI lineage: Bacteria > Bacillati > Bacillota > Bacilli > Caryophanales > Staphylococcaceae > Macrococcus > Macrococcus armenti. The sequence goes on from NZ_CP083608.1 coordinate 566,069, forward strand.
GAATTATTCGCTAAAGAACTTGAGGGTGCTAAAACAGTCGTTTGGAATGGCCCAATGGGTGTGTTCGAAATGAGTAACTTTGCAAAAGGTACTGTAGGAGTATGTAAAGCAATTGCCGAACTGAAGGATGCAACAACGATTATCGGTGGCGGAGATTCAGCGGCAGCAGCGATGGATCTTGGGTTTGCTGACAAGTTTACACACATTTCAACAGGTGGTGGCGCTTCTTTAGAATATTTAGAAGGTAAAGCGTTACCTGGTATTAAATCAATTTCTGACAAATAAAAAGGAGTTTTACAAATGAGAAAACCAATTATCGCAGGAAACTGGAAAATGAACAAAACGGTAAAAGAAGCGAAAGCATTCGTTTCAAGTTTACCTGCATTACCGTCTGAAGGTGTAGATGCAGTTATTTGTGCACCACACATTCAATTAGATGCAATTATTTCTGCTAACGTACCACATTTACAAGTAGGCGCACAAAACTGTTATTTTGAAGACAGCGGTGCATTCACTGGGGAAACATCTCCGGCTGCATTAAAGGATTTAGGTGTTGAGTACGTTGTTTTAGGACATTCTGAACGCCGTGAATACTTTGGTGAAACGGATGAAGACATTAATAAGAAAGCTTTAGCAGCATTTAAACATGGTATGACACCGATCATTTGCTGTGGTGAAACGGATGAAGAACGTGAATCTGGTCAGTTTGAAGCAAAAGTTGGTGCACAAGTGAGCAATGCACTTAAAGGTTTCAGTGCTGATGAAGTAAAACAACTTGTTATTGCTTATGAGCCAATCTGGGCAATCGGAACAGGTAAATCAGCAACGAGCGAAGACGCTGAAGCAAGCTGTAAATTTGTTCGTTCAATCGTAGAGAAAGACTTCGGTAAAGATGCTGCGGACGCAGTTCGTATCCAATATGGTGGTTCAGTGAAACCAGGTAATATTAAGGAATATATGGCAAATGAAAACATTGATGGTGCATTAGTAGGTGGCGCATCATTAGAAGTTGAATCATTTGTACAATTGTTAGAAGGTGCTAAGTAATGAAAAGCCCAACAGCTTTAATCATTTTAGACGGTTTTGCTAACCGTAAAGAAACGTTTGGGAATGCAGTAGCGCAAGCTCATAAACCAAACTTTGACCGATATTACAATCAATTCCCACATAGCGAATTAAAAGCTTGTGGGCTTGATGTAGGGCTTCCAGAAGGACAGATGGGGAATTCGGAAGTTGGTCATTTAAACATTGGTGCAGGACGTATCGTTTATCAGTCTTTAACGCGCATCAATAAGGCTATTGAAGACGGCGATTTCTTCACAAACAAAGTATTGCTAGATGCAATGACACATGTTAAAGAAAAACAGACGTCGCTTCATTTAATGGGATTATTATCAGATGGCGGTGTACATAGCCATTATGAACACTTATTTGCATTGTTAAAACTTGCGAAGGAACAAGGTGTAGAGAAAGTATATGTACATGCATTTTTAGATGGTCGTGATGTAGGGCAGCAAACAGCATTATCGTATATCGCTGAAACAGAACGTCAATTTGAAGCAATCGGTATCGGTCAATTCGCTTCTGTTTCTGGTCGTTATTACGCGATGGATAGAGATAAACGCTGGGATCGTGAACAACTTGCATATGATGCGATGACATACGGTAAAGGTGTAGAGTACCCAACAGCAGCTGCAGGTGTTGAAGCGAGTTATGCAGAAGGTATCACTGATGAATTCGTTGTACCGTTCGTTGTGAAAGACCACGAAAAAGGCGAAGAGAACACTGGTGTGAACGATGGAGATGCAATGATCTTCTTCAACTTCAGACCTGACCGTGCTGCACAACTTTCAGAAGTATACACAAATGAAGAATTTGATGGTTTTAAAATGGACAAACGTTTAATCGGTATTAAATTCGTTACGTTTACAAAGTATAACGATCAAGTTAAAGCAGATGTTGTATTCGAGAAAGTTGACTTAGTAAATACGATAGGTGAAGTTGCTTCAAATAACAATTTAACGCAGCTTCGAATCGCAGAAACTGAGAAGTATCCGCATGTTACTTACTTTATGAGCGGTGGACGTAATGAAGCGTTTCCGGGTGAACGTCGTGTATTAATTGATTCACCGAAAGTGGCAACGTATGATCTTAAGCCTGAAATGAGTGCTTATGAAGTACGTGATGCATTACTTGCGGAACTTGATAAAGGTGATTTAGATTTAATTATCTTAAATTTTGCAAACCCGGATATGGTTGGTCATTCAGGTATGCTTGAGCCGACAATTAAAGCAATTGAAGCGGTTGATGAATGTTTAGGAGAAGTCGTTGATAAGATTCTTGCCATGAATGGTGTTGCGATTATTACAGCAGACCACGGAAATTCTGACGAAGTGTTAAAACTTGACGGTAGTCCGATGACAGCACATACGACAAACCCTGTTCCAGTCATTGTTACGCGTGAAGGTGTGACGTTACGTGAAGCTGGTCGTTTAGCTGATTTAGCACCGACGCTAGTAGATTTATTAGGTGTTGAAAAACCAGCTGACATGACTGGAGAATCATTAGTTCAAAAAGATTAATGTTATACAGAAAATGAAATACAAATAATTGATTATTTCAATTAAATCAATAATAATAAGTAAGAACACAAATTGAGAGGAGTTTTTATAAATGCCAATTATTACAGATGTATATGCACGCGAAGTATTAGATTCAAGAGGTAACCCAACAATTGAGGTAGAAGTATTCACTGAAAGTGGTGCGTTAGGACGTGCATTAGTACCATCAGGTGCTTCAACTGGTGAACACGAAGCAGTAGAATTACGTGATGGTGATAAAGACCGTTACATGGGTAAAGGTGTTTTAAAAGCTGTAGAAAACGTTAACGAAATTATCGCACCTGAAATTATTGAAGGTGACTTCTCAGTACTTGATCAAGTATCTATCGACAAAATGATGATTGCTTTAGATGGTACAGAAAACAAAGGTAAATTAGGTGCCAATGCAATTCTTGGTGTATCTATCGCTGTAGCACGTGCTGCTGCTGAATATTTAGGAATGCCTTTATACAAATATTTAGGTGGATTTAACGGTACTGAGTTACCAGTTCCGATGATGAACATCGTAAACGGTGGTTCTCACTCAGATGCACCGATTGCATTCCAGGAATTCATGGTATTACCAGTAGGAGCACCAAACTTTAAAGAAGCGTTACGCTGGGGTGCTGAAATTTTCCATAACTTAGCGAAAATCTTAAAAGGCCGTAACTTATCTACTGCTGTAGGTGATGAAGGTGGATTTGCACCGACATTTGAAGGTACTGAAGATGCTGTTGAAACAATTTTAGAAGCGATTAAAGCTGCAGGACTTGAGCCAGGTAAAGACGTATTCTTAGGATTTGACTGTGCTGCTTCTGAGTTCTTCGAAAATGGTGTATATGACTATGCTAAATTTGAAGGCGAAAACGGTAAAAAACGTACATCTGCTGAACAAGTAGATTACTTAGAAGAATTAGTAAACAAATACCCAATCATCACAATTGAAGATGGTATGGACGAAAACGATTGGGATGGTTGGAAAGCATTAACAGATCGTTTAGGTAAACGTGTACAACTTGTTGGGGATGACTTATTCGTAACAAACACTAAAATTTTAGAGCGTGGTATTAACGAAGGCGTTGGTAACTCTATCTTAATTAAAGTGAACCAAATCGGTACTTTAACTGAAACATTCGAAGCTATCGAAATGGCACAAAAAGCAGGTTACACTGCAGTTGTTTCACACCGTTCTGGTGAGACTGAAGATACTACAATTGCGGATATCGCAGTTGCAACTAACGCTGGACAAATTAAAACAGGTTCATTATCACGTACTGACCGTATTGCGAAATACAATCAATTATTACGTATCGAAGATGAATTATATGAAACAGCTAAGTTTAAAGGCGTAGATGCTTTCTACAACTTAAAAAAGTAAGCAATTCAATATAAGAAGAGACGTGACGACGTCTCTTCCTTTTTTTGCCCGTTTATGATAAAATGTTATAAGTTATTAAAGAGGAGGACATCCCATGAATACGATTTTAACCATTTTATTAATTATAGATTGTTTCGTATTAATCACAGTTGTACTTTTACAAGAAGGTAAGAGTAGTGGTTTATCAGGTGCTATCAGTGGTGGATCTGAAACGTTATTCGGTAAACAGAAACAACGTGGTGTCGAGTTGATATTAAACAGAATTACAATTGTTGCATCAGTTTTACTATTCTTAATTACAATAGCGATTGGATACTTTAACATTTAAGCAAGTCCGAACAATTGTGTTCGGGCTTTTTTATTTAAATATTGCATTAAAAAAATATACAATAGTAATTGAGGATATATAAAGGAGATTACATGATGAAAATGAGATTACCAGAACCGTTCTTTTTTGAAGAGGGAGAAAGAGCAGTATTACTATTACATGGATTTACAGGAAATTCATCAGACGTAAGACAGTTAGGTAGATTTTTACAGAAAAAAGGGTATACTTCTTATGCACCCCATTATGAAGGACACGGTGTGCCACCTGAAGAATTACTTACGTCAAGTCCTCACGTCTGGTGGGGGCAAGTGCTTGAAGCATACGATATGCTCGTAGATAAAGGCTATACGAGTATTGCTGTTGCAGGATTATCGCTCGGCGGTGTATTTGCGCTTAAACTTGCACAACATCGCGATGTAAACAGTGTGGCAACGATGTGTAGCCCGATGTACATCAAGACGACAGGAAATATGTACGAAGGTGTCCTTGCATATGCTAGAGAGTTTAAGAAGCGTGAAGGAAAGTCTGAAGCTGAAATCAATAAAGAAATGGAAGCATTTCATCCGACAGATATGCTCGTTGACTTACAGCAGACGATACAGGAAGTACGTGAAACAGTAGATAACGTATTTGCACCACTTTTTGTCGCGCAAGGTAGAATGGATACGATGATCAATCCGGAGTCAGCGAATATTATTTATGAAGAATCTGAAAGTGAAGTTAAAGAAATTCACTGGTATGAAAAAAGCGGTCACGTCGTAACGATAGACAAGGAAAAAGAACAGTTATTTGAAGATTATTTTGAGTTTTTAGAACGATTAGACTGGTCTAATTAAAGGAGGAATTATATGCATCTGTATGAACATGAAGTAATTGCATATTTAAAATCAATAAAGGGTAGTGCAGTTACGGTAGAAGCAATTGAAGCGCATCTAAATCTTGAGAGTGCAGATGCATTTAAAGATTTAGTTAAAACGCTTGTACATTTAGAACAAACAGGAAAGTTAAGTCGTACGAAAAACGATAAGTACTTTATTGCATTTGACGGCAGTAAAGCACTCGTTAAAGGAACGCTTAGCCAGCATAAGAAAGGTTTTGCATTCGTAAGACCGGAAGATGAAACAGTGGATGATGTCTTTATCCCACCAACTAAAATTAACCGTGCAATGGATGGAGATACAGTACTTGTCAGCGTATCAAAAGCACGTGATGGCCGTAATGAAGGTGAAGTAAAAGCAATAGAAAAGCGCGCAGTAACACAAGTCGTTGGCACATATACTGAAGCGAAACATTTCGGATTTGTATTACCGGATGATTCAAGAATTACACAGGATATCTTTATTCCGAAGGGTAGGAATTTAGGCGCTGTAGAAGGTCATAAAGTACTCGTTGAACTGACGGAATATGCGGATGGAACGAATAATCATGAAGGTATAGTAAAAGCAATACTCGGTCATAAAAATGATCCCGGTGTTGACATATTATCGATTATTTATCAGCATGGTATAAACATTGAGTTTAATCCTGCAACAATAGAAGAAGCAAATAATGTTCCGGATGAAATAAGTGCATCTGAAATTTCAGGACGTACTGACTTACGTGACGTACTGACGATTACGATTGATGGAGCTGACGCTAAGGACCTGGACGATGCGATCAGTGTTGAGAAACTGAATAACGGGAATTACCGCTTAATCGTTTCAATTGCAGATGTGAGTCATTATGTAACAGAAGGTTCAAGCCTGGATGAAGATGCGTATGAACGTGGTACAAGTGTGTATTTAGTGGACCGTGTAATACCGATGATTCCACACCGACTTAGTAATGGTATATGCTCGCTTAACCCACACGCTGATCGATTGACGCTCAGCTGTGAAATGGAAATTACGCCGAACGGTCATACGGTCAATCATAAAATTTATGAAAGTGTCATCTACTCTGATGAACGCATGACCTATGATGATGTAAATGCGATTTTAGAACACAGTGATTCCGCACTCATTCAAAAGTATGCACACATTCATGAAATGCTCCTGCATGCTAAAGAACTGGCTGCAATACTTAAACGTATGCGAGAAACGCGTGGGGAAATTGACTTTGACTTAAAAGAAGCAAAAATATTAGTCGATAAAGATGGTGTACCGAGAGAAGTCGCAATACGTGACAGAGGACTCGGTGAACGCTTAATCGAGTCATTCATGCTCGCAGCAAATGAGACGGTGGCGGAACATTTTGCGAAGATGAAAGTGCCGTTTATATACCGTGTACACGAAGAACCGAAAGCGGACCGTCTAAAACGATTCTTCGAGTTTATAACGAATTTCGGTATTTTAGTTAAAGGTGGTACGGAGAATATTCATCCGAAAACATTACAGAATATCGGCAAAGAAATTCATGGTAAACCAGAGGAACTCGTAATATCTACGTTAATGCTGCGCTCAATGCAGCAGGCGAAATACGCTGAAGAAAATTTAGGCCATTTCGGATTATCAGCAGAATACTATACGCACTTTACTTCACCGATACGACGTTATCCGGATTTAATCGTGCATCGATTGATACGTAAATATTTAATCGAGAAATCAATGGATGAAAAAGCACAGGATTACTGGGCAGAGGAACTTGTTGAAATAAGCGACCATACATCTAAAAGAGAACGCCGTGCAATCGATGCAGAGCGTGATACGGATGATTTGAAAAAAGCTGAATATATGGTACAGCATATCGGTGAAGAATTTGATGGTATCATTAGTAGTGTTGCGAACTTTGGAATGTTTGTCGAACTTGAAAATACGATTGAAGGTATGGTTCATAGTTCAAATATGACAGACGATTACTATAACTTTGATGAACGCCATATGGCTATGATTGGTGAACGTCACGGTAAAGTTTTTCGAATTGGACAGAAAGTGCGCGTAAAAGTCGTTAACGTAAATGTTGATGAACGCATGATCGACTTTGCGATTGTCGGAATGGATATGAAAAAAATCGAAGACAAAATTCGTGAAGTGAAAATAAAAGCGAAGCGCAATACGAAATCAACAAATGAAAAACCACGTAAAAAAGGACGCGGAAAAGCACGTGGTGCTGAGATGAGTAAAAACAAAAACAAAAAACCATTCTATAAATCTAAAGCAGTGAAAAACTCAGGACGCAGAAAGAAGAAGTAGAGGTGGCGTTATGCCTAAAGGAACAGGAAAAGTATTAGCACAGAACAGAAAAGCAAGTCATGACTATACTATTGAAGAGACGATTGAAGCGGGGATTGAATTAAAGGGAACAGAAATTAAATCCATTCGTCGAGGAAGTGCGAATTTACGCGATTCGTATGCCCGTGTTTATAAAGGTGAGATGTTTGTATATAATATGCACATCGCGCCATATGAAGAAGGAAACCGATTCAATCACGATCCGCTCAGAACACGTAAATTACTGTTAAAGCGAAAACAGATTGATAAACTGTTCGGTCAGACACGCGAGCAAGGTTATACGCTCGTACCGCTTAAACTGTATATTAAAAACGGATACTGTAAAATGCTGATCGGTGTAGCGAAAGGTAAGAAAGATTACGATAAGCGACATGCACTGAAAGCGAAAGAAGCGAAACGTGAAATGGACCGCGCAATGAAAGAAAGATATTAACTTGAGAGTAACCTGCCTAATTGGTGGGTTGCTTCTTTGTAAGATTAGGAACAGTAATTTGAGATGGCTCATAAATAAAAAACATGAGCCAACGCAGTATAAACATTTTTCTTGATACGATTATATTATTTTGTTATATTAGAAAATGCTAGTTAGAAAATACTAACCACGGGGGCGTTACGGATTAGACAGGGGTCACTTGGGCTGGTATAGCGTGTCGGAGGGTTGGCTCCGTCATCAACACAACAGTTTATAATAACTGGCAAAACAAACAATTTCGCAGTAGCTGCCTAATCGCACTCTGCACCTCTCTCAAGCATCGCCTATGTGCCTGATGTAGAGGTTCAACTTAAGTAGGATACGCTGTACACCTCCGCTTGGGGTCTGTACAGAAGAGACTAATCGAGCTAGTTATTAACCAGGATGTCCGTTTTCAGGTTAATAGCGAAACTTAATAACAGGACTACACACGTAGAAGTATTAGCTGCAGGATCCTTGGACGCGGGTTCAACTCCCGCCGTCTCCATACATTTACCGTTTAACCGCATAGTTGAGCGGTTTTTATTTTTGTGGTCGCACTTTGGGCACGTAATTTTAGAAAAAGCCTCTAACGCTTTTGTTATAGGCTCATTACTTTTATGCTATATTGGGTATAAATGACTGTAAGGGGGATATAATGAATAAATTAATGAATGGTTTAGCAGCTATATTGTTTATTGCATTTGTACTTTCTTTTATTTTTCCTTCAATAAATGATTACAAATATTACTTTTTAGGGCTTGCTGTACTGTTATCGACTTTAACATTGATTCAGGAAGTAAAGCAGTCTGAGAAGTAAATAAATATTCTTAATTTATATAGTGAGGTGATATGGTGGAAGTTGTAAGAGCTAGTGAAGTGATTGATGTTGCTGGTGAACTGAACTTTCTTGCACTTTTGGATATGTGTTATACAATACTTGGGACGCATAATGATAAAAAGATAACTTCATATATGCAGGAATTATTTGAAATGCCGGGGAATCGTTTTAGTTATGAGTATTCATATATATTACTGGATAGTCAGAATGTAATGGGGATGATGACGTGTCTACCTATTAAAGAGCTTAAACGTGCGACGTTAAAGACGGTACTTGATATTATAAAGCTACGCAAATTAAGTGCCCTAAAAATTATACTTAAAAATCCGAAATCGCTGTTCGCTTTAATGAGGATGCGTGAAGGTAAGGAAAATGAATATCATATTAGCATGATTGCGACGTTACCTGAATTTCAAGGTAGAGGTGTTGCAAAGCAGTTGATTGCTCATGCTGAGGCAATGTCAGTTGCAGAAGGGTTCAACAAATTATCACTTACTGTCGTTAAGCAGAACGATGCTGCATTTAATCTATACAGAAAGCTTGGGTTCAATGTCGTCGGTGAGATTGATGATAATGAATTACAATTGTATCGCATGCGCAAATTATTAACCGTTAATCGCGAGGATTAACGGTTATTGTTTTTTCGTTATGACAGATGGTGATCGATATTTGATTACTGTTATTCGGATTACTGAACTTAACATGTTCTCCATTATCAAATTCAATCATATCCAGAATGCTATGACTTTTATATATCGGTTTCGTTACAGCGATATATGATTTATTTTCAACTAATCGAATCGGAATTTTCGTATTGTTTGTTAAGGTCCAGTCGGGTAAATATTTTAATTTGAATGTATTTTTCATTGTAATCACCTTTACTTTAAATTTGTGCTTCGTCATTTAAATTGAACTCCAAATTTAAAATGAGGTTATTTTCATATAATAAAAAACAAAGTTGTTGTAAAATAGATACAAACAGCTCGTTTCAAACACATATATACATTTTACCATAGTTTCGGGCTTTCATTTGAGGAGGATTTAAATTGAGTGATAAAGGATTAGCGATTCCGAAAATAATTGTTACATTATCAGACGTACAAAACGAAAATAATACACATGTTAAAGAAGCGGAAGATAACCGTGCGTTCTTTGATATTATAGAGTATCGTGGCGACCTGAAAGTCATGGATAATGAAAGTTATAAAGAGGAATTACTGTATTTGCGCAATAAATTTCCGAATAAAAGATTGCTGTTTACGTACCGCATGTTTGATGATAGAGATCGTGCAATGATTGAAGCAGCGAATTATTATGAAATTATTAAGTATATTATTACGAATGATCTATGTGACATCGTGGATATTGATTTAATGATTTACGAGCAGTACATGGATGAATTATTATCGCTTGCGCGTCAGCATCAAATCGAAGTTTTAATCAGTCATCATGAATATCAGTACACGCCACGTATTAAAGATATGCTTGCGATGTATAAGAAGATGATTTCATTAAATGCAGATTACTGTAAATTAGCTGTTATGCCGCATGACGGTAAAGATGTGCTGAACTTGATGGATGCTGTATATGAAACGAAGCAGGCATATGAAGCAAATGTTATCGGTATCGCAATGGGAGACATGGGTAAAATAACGCGTCTTGCTTGTGGGGTATTCGGTTCTTCTATGACATTTGGTTATGTTGGTGAACCCGTAGCACCAGGGCAAATTCACGTTAAAGATTTACATCATCAGCTCGCTTTATATTAAGTTTACAAATGCAATCCCTTTTACTATAATTGATAATAGTTATCAATTAGTAGTGAGGGGATTTTTTATGGAATTAAAACAAGCAATTAAAGAGAGAAGAAGTATTAAGCAATATGAAGATACGATAGTTGAAGATTCGCTTGTAACTGAAGCGATTGAACTTGCAACTTATACACCGAATCATGGAATGCGTGAACCATGGCGCGTCATCTGGGTTAAAAAAGAACGATTAGAGGCTTTCGGTACTTTATTCGCAGATATCGCATTTAAAAATGATGAAGAAAAACACCGTCTACATGTAGAGACAGCAAAGAAACTTGCTGGTGTATTAGTTATAGTTGGTAAACGTGACCGCCGCCAGAAAGAAAATCTTGAAGATGTACTTGCTATTGGTGGATTTATGCAAACGCTATGTTTGGCATTGTACGAAAATGGCATCGGAAGTTGTATTAAAACGCAACCGCCATATTTAAATCCAAAAATGAACGAATCACTGAATGTTCATGGAGATGAAATGATTTACGGTGTCGTGTATTTAACTGCACAAACTGAAGCGGCATTTAAAGCACGTAAAAATGAAGGACTCATTTCTGAATTTTAAACTTAAAATGATATAAGAAAACTGTGCACCGGTATATATCGATGCACAGTTTTTATTATTTCGATAAATGTTCAGCTAAAAATGCTTTTACTGATTCAGGTGTTTTTGCATTTGCTGAATGAAGGTGCGCAAGTTTTTCGCTACCTTTGAAAATTAATATGCTCGGAATGCCCATAACATCATTTTCATCTGCTGCTTCTGGTACTTGGTCACGGTTAATTTTGTACCAGTTATAGTTATGGTACTCATCTACAATCGGATCAATCCAGAAGTCCATACGTGTACAATCAGGACACCAATCTGCAAAGAACTTTACTACTACAGGTTCTTCACTTGCGATAATTTCTTTAAATTCTTCATATTGACTAATTGTTCTCACTGTTATTACTCCTTATATGCTTTTCTCATATTATACCCCTTTTCATTATGTAATTAAACGAATACGCTTAGTTGTAGGAATCTTCCAAAGTTGATATGATAATAGTAATACACACAGGAGGTTATTTATGATTAAATTTTATCAGTTACCAAATTGTACATCTTGCAGAAAAGCAGCAAAGTTTTTATCGGATAACAGTGTGAGTTTTGAGCCGGTTCATATTGTAGAACATACACCAACTGCAAAAGAGTTCGATGCAATCGTTAAAAATACTGGTGTTGATGTTAATTTACTATTCAACAGACTTGGTACTAAATTTAAAGAGCTGAATTTAAAGGAAACACTTGATAAAAAGTCATATGAAGAGAAACTTGAATTACTTGCTTCAGACGGCATGCTTGTTAAGCGTCCTTTAGCAGTAAAAGGTGATAAAATCACATTAGGGTTTAAGGAAGTAGAGTATAAACAAACTTGGTTATAAAAAAGATTGAAGAAACGCTTACATTGTGTCATTATAAAGATGTTAAGTATTTTATATATATGGAGGGCTTATAATGTCAAACTTAAAATTTTCAAAAGATCATGAGTGGGTAAAATCAGAAGATAACGTTAAAGTTATCGGAATTACAGACTTTGCACAATCAGAATTAGGGGATATCGTATTCGTTGAACTTCCAGAAGTAGGAGATGAAATTACTGCAGGTTCACCATTCGGTAGCGTTGAGTCAGTTAAAACTGTTTCTGAATTATATGCACCAATCTCTGGTAAAGTTGTAGAAGTTAACGATGAATTAGAAGATTCTCCTGAGTTAGTTAACGAATCTGCTATGGATCAAGCATGGATGATCAAAGTTGAAGCAGACGATAGCGAACTTGCTGATTTAATGGATCAAGCACAATATGATGAAATGATTAATGCATAAATGGTATAATTTCCTTGATAATATTTATTATCAAGGATTTTTTTAATATGACGAAAAAGGTGATGGACAATGTCTGTAATTCAAAAGGTCATCGTAGTAGAAGGTAAGCGAGACAAGAAACGATTACAAGAAGTATTAACGGAACCTGTACATATTATTTGCACACATGGCACGATGGGCATCGAAAAGTTAGATGCTATGATTGAAGATTTGTATCATCATAAAGTTTATATTATGACCGACAGCGATAAGGCAGGGCGTAAAATCAGAAACTGGTTTAAACGTCATCTTAGCGAAGGGCAACATATTTATATTGATCCTAAGTATGGCGAGGTAAGCAATTGTCCGCTTGATTACTTAGCTAAAGTTGTTAGTCGTTATGATTTTGAAATTAAAGAACAGTTTGAATGGAAAGGTAAGCCACAACGTTATGAGTATCAGAACGCATTTGCAATCTAAAGATTTAACTGGATTAGAAAGTGATTATATCATATTTGGATACACGCCGTTTTGCGGCACTTGTAAACTTGCAGAAAAGATGCTAGATATCGCGAATATGACAATACAATGTAAGGTGTTGAAACTCGACTTAAATTATTATGAATCACTTTGCGAAACTTATAAAATTTCGAGTGTGCCAGTACTACTCGTCATTAAAGATGATAGCGTCGTAAAGACAGTATTCAAATTTGAGTCAGTTACTTCAATATACGAAATATTGAGAAATACTATTGACGAATAATTCAAATTACTTTAATATATAATTCATTAACAAAACAATTAAATAGTTGCTCTTATCAAGAGAGGTGGAGGGATGTGCCCTATGAAACCCGGCAACCGTCATATAATGACAAGGTGCCAATTCACATAAAGTGTATACTTTAGAAGATGAGAGAGTCGAAATATATTATTATGTCGTCTTTCTTATTTATTTGAGAAAGACGACTTTTTATTTAGGAGGATGCATGTGATTAAATTAAATGATGTTGTAAAAACGTTTACAACGAAAAAAGGCGATATTACAGCTGTTAATCATGTAAGCCTTGAAATTAATCAAGGTGATATATATGGTATTATCGGATTTAGTGGTGCCGGAAAAAGTACGTTAATTCGTATGTTTAACGGACTTGAAAAACCGACGACTGGTGAAGTAATTGTCGACAATGATGTGATTAATAAACTTGATCAGAAAATTTTAAACAAAAAGCGCCAGAAAATTTCAATGATATTCCAGCACTTTAATTTATTATGGTCACGCACTGTGTATGACAATATTGCATTACCACTTGAAATAGCAGGTGTAAATAAAGCTGATATAGATCATAAAGTTAAATCATTAATTAAACTCGTTGGACTAGAAGGGCGAGAAAATGCTTATCCTTCTGAATTATCCGGTGGTCAGAAGCAACGTGTCGGTATTGCACGTGCACTCAGCAATGATCCAAAAGTATTACTCTGTGATGAGGCGACAAGTGCTCTGGATCCACAGACGACTGATGAAATATTAGAACTGCTTGTTGATATTAATAAAAAACTGAATTTAACGATTATCTTAATTACACATGAGATGGAAGTTATTCGAAAAATTTGTCACCGTGTTGCGGTAATGGAGCTCGGTAAAGTTGTTGAAGAAGGTACAGTTTTAAACGTGTTTAACAATCCAAAGACAAGTATTACTAAACGTTTCGTCAAAGATGATATTTCTGATGATGAGCTTGAAACTTCAATTAAGGATATTAAAGCACAGTATCCAGTCGGAACATTACTACGCTTAAAGTTCATCGGATCCGCAACAGGTCAGCCAATTGTCAGCAAAGTAATTAAGAAGTATGGGCTGGATATGAATATATTAGCAGGAAATGTTAAACATACTCAGGCAGGTTCATTTGGTCACTTAATCGTTCATCTTACATCTGTGAAAGGAGATCTCGTTACGATTGCAGAAGAACTTAAGACGCACGGTGTAGAAGTGGAGGTAGAGCAGGATGCAAACTAGTTTTTCGGATACGATTAGAGACATGTTGAGTTTCAAAAATGTCGTCTGGCCAGATGTATGGACAGCAACACTTGAAACATTGCAGATGACTTTAATTTCAACGTTCTTTACATTTATTTTCGGACTGATTATCGGTATTATTTTATTTTTAACATCAAGAAGTAAAAATAAAGGTGTGCGAATATTTTATTCTATTACTGCATTTTTAGTGAATTTATTCCGAGCAATACCTTTTATTATTCTCATTCTATTGCTCTTCCCGTTCACTAACCTTATCATGCAGACGATTAGTGGTGTTAAAGGTGCACTTCCGGCTTTAATTATCGGAGCATCACCATTTTATGCACGACTCGTTGAGATTGCGATGAAAGAAATCGATAAAGGTGTCATCGAAGCGGTACAATCTATGGGCGCGAGTACTTTTACGCTAATTCGAAAAGTACTAATTCCTGAAAGTTTGCCAGCCCTTGTATCAGGTATTACTGTTACAGCGATTGCGCTTGTCGGTTCAACAGCGATTGCAGGAGTTATCGGTGCTGGAGGATTAGGGAACTTAGCATATTTAGTTGGTTTTACAAGAGCACAAAATGATGTCATTTTAGTGTCAACCGTATTAATATTAGTCATTGTATTTGTTATTCAGCTTATTGGTGATCTATTAACGAAACGCATCGATAAAAGATAATACTTGTGGGCTTTTGAATAAATAAAAATAAAACAAAAGGGAGAGATTTATGATGAAAAAGTTATTTTCTTTATTAGTAATTGCAACAATCGCAATCGTACTCGCTGCATGTGGTGGAAATGAGAAAAAATCATCTTCAGATGATAAAACGATTATTGTTGGTGCATCACCAACACCGCATACAGTTTTACTTGAACAAGCAAAACCAATTCTTGAAAAAGAAGGCTATACTTTAAAAATTAAGACTATTAACGACTACACGACGCCAAACCGATTCCTGGATGCAGGTGAACTTGATGCAAACTTCTTCCAACACACACCATACTTAGAAACTGAAAAGAAATCTAAAGGTTATAAAATTGAATCAGCTGGTAACATCCATATCGAACCGATGGCAGTATACTCAAAAAAATATAAATCATTAAAGGATTTACCGGAAAATGCAGAAGTATTTGTTTCAAACAATCCTGCAGAAGAAGGCCGTTTCTTGTCATTCTTTACTAAAGCTGGATTAATCACATTAAAAGATGGCGTAGATCCAGTTAAAGCAACATTTAAAGATATTAAAGAAAACAAGAAAAACATTAAGTTCAATAATAAACAAAGCGCAGAGTTTTTACCGAAATCATATAACAATGGTGAAGGTGACGCAGTTATTATCAACTCTAACTTTGCATTAGAAAATAAATTAAATCCTGTTAAAGATTCAATTGCGATTGAAAGCAGTGATTCACCTTATGCGAATTTAATCGCAGTTAAAGAAGGACATAAAAATGATGCAAAAATTAAAGCATTAGTAAAAGCATTACAATCTAAAGAAGTAAAAGACTATATCGAGAAAAATTATAAAGGTTCAGTTATTCCTGCAAAATAAATAACTTACGGATGGGTGTTCATTAAATGGGCATCCATCTTTTTTATATATTTAATCTCATTTAGTTCATATTCGTTCTCAATTACGTTATAATTGAAACTGTGATTTATGTTATAGGTCTTTGACCTTACATTAAAATTATTATAAACTAGAAATTATGAAAATATTATATACTGGAGGAAATCAATATGGTATCTGTATTAGAAATTAAAGACTTACACGTTGAGATAGAAGGAAAGGAAATCTTAAAAGGTGTGAACTTAACAATTAAGTCAAACGAAGTTCACGCTATTATGGGACCTAACGGTACTGGTAAATCAACTTTATCAGCTGCAATTATGGGTCATCCTAAATACACAGTAACACAAGGTGAAGTATTACTTGATGGTGAGAATGTATTAGAGATGGAAGTTGACGAACGTGCTCAAGCTGGTTTATTCCTTGCAATGCAATACCCTTCTGAAATTTCAGGTGTTACAAACGCTGACTTCTTACGTTCTGCAATTAATGCGAAACGCGGAGAAGGTAATGAAATTAACTTAATGCAATTCATCAAGAAATTAGATAAAAACATGGAGTTTTTAGAAATGGATCTTGATATGGCGCAACGTTACTTAAACGAAGGTTTCTCAGGTGGAGAAAAGAAACGTAACGAAATTCTTCAATTAATGATGTTAGAGCCAAAGTTCGCAGTATTAGATGAGATTGACTCTGGTCTTGATATCGATGCCCTTAAAGTTGTATCTAAAGGTATTAACGAAATGCGTGGAGAAAACTTTGGTTGCTTAATTATTACGCACTACCAACGTTTATTAAACTATATTACTCCAGACCATGTACACGTTATGATGCAAGGTCGCGTTGTGAAGTCAGGTGGAGCAGAATTAGCGCAACGTCTTGAAAAAGAAGGTTATGACTGGATCAAACAAGAATTAAATATTCAAGATGAAACTGTAGAAGCATAAACCTGATTAATCATAATAGGAGGATAAATTCATGAGCAATACGATAGATTTTACACAGGAAATATTAGCGGATCTTTCAGCAGCGCGTAAAGAACCATCATGGATGGTGTCATTACGTCAGGATGCACTGAATAAATTAAATACAATCGAAATGCCAAAACCTGATAAAACAAAGCTTGATAAATGGAATTTTGATGTTCATCATAAAGTAATCGAAAGTGAAACGTATGCGACAAAAGCTGATTTACCTGAATCAGTTAAAGCATTAATTGATATTGATAATACGCATAACTTAATCGTTCAGCACAACAATACACCGGCATTTATTGAAGTTGAAGCTTCACTTAAGTCTCAAGGTGTGATTATTACTGACATTCAAACTGCAGTCGCTGAACATAGTGATTTAGTTGAAAAGTATTATATGACAGATGCAGTGAAAGTGGATGAGCATCGTTTAACAGCATTACATGCGGCAATGATGAATGGCGGAGTATTCATCTATGTACCTCGTAATGTAGTTATTGAACATCCAGTTCAGTACATCGTGTTACATGACAATGAAGAAGCGAACTTATTCAACCACGTTGTCATCGTTGCAGATGAAAGTTCAGAAGTAACTTACGTTGAAAACTACTTATCTGGCGTTACAGCAGCAAAAGGTCAGCTTAACATCATTTCAGAAGTTATCGCTAAAGATAACGCGAAAGTAAACTACGGTGCAGTTGACTTCTTAAATAAAGATTTAGTTGGACATGTAATTCGTCGTGGTATCGCAAGCCGTGACGCTGTCATTGACTGGGCATTAGGTTTAATGAACGATGGCGATACAATTCATGATAATACGACATACTTAATGGGTGATGACTCTAAGAGTAACCTTAAAATTGTAGTTGTCGGTCGCGGTTCACAAAAGCTAAACTTTACATCACAGATTATTCAGTACGGTAAACGTTCTGAAGGACATATTTTAAAACATGGTGTTATGAAAGATAGCGCATCATCAATCTTTAACGGGATCGGATACATTAAGCATGGTGGAACGAAAGCGGATGCACAACAGGAATCACGTGTATTAATGTTATCTGAAAAAGCACGTGGAGATGCTAACCCAATTCTTTTAATTGATGAAGATGATGTAACAGCAGGACACGCAGCTTCAGTTGGTCGTGTTGATCCGATGCAGCTATTCTATTTAATGAGTCGTGGTATTTCTAAACAAGAAGCAGAACGTCTTGTCATTCACGGATTCTTAGCTCCTGTTGTTAATGAATTACCGATTGAAGCAGTTAAGAAACAATTAACAGAAGTAATTGAGTCTAAAGTTACAGGTAAATAAATACGTTTGAAAGGTCTTGATAGTGTGACCAATTTAAATATAGAAAAAATTAGAAATGATTTCCCGATTCTTTCAGAAGTAATCAATGATAGACCACTCGTTTATCTTGATTCTTCTGCAACGAGTCAGAAGCCAAAGTGCGTTATCGATAAAACAGTAGAATATTATACGCATATGAACGCAAACGTTCACCGTGGTGTGCATACACTCGGTACACGTGCAACGGATGGTTATGAAGGGGCGCGTGAGACCGTACGTAACTTCATTAATGCTAAGTACTTCGAAGAAATTATTTTCACGCGTGGGACAACAACAGCACTCAACTTAGTTGCACATAGTTTTGGCGATTTAGTTGTTGAAAGTGGCGATGAAATTCTTATTACTGAAATGGAGCACCATGCAAATTTAGTACCTTGGCAGCAACTTGCAAAGCGTAAAGGTGCGATATTAAAGTACATTCCACTTAATGCAGATGGTACTATTTCTATTGAATCTGTTGAAGCAACACTGTCTGACAAAACGAAGATTGTATCGATGACACATGTTTCAAACGTGTTAGGTACAATTAATGATATTAAAGCAATTACTGAAAAAGTACATGCACGTGGTGCATACATGGTAGTAGACGGAGCGCAGTCTATTCCACATATGAAAGTTGATGTACAAGACTTAGGGTGTGACTTCTTTGCATTCAGTGGTCACAAAATGTGTGGACCGACTGGTATTGGTGCATTATACGGCAAAAAAGCATTGATGGATAAGATGGAACCGATTGAATTCGGTGGCGATATGATTGATTTTGTTGGATTACAGGATTCTACATGGACAGAACTGCCAACGAAATTTGAAGCTGGTACACCATTAATCGCAGAAGCAGTCGGTCTAGCAGAAGCAATTAAGTATTTAGAAGCGATTGGAATGGATAACATTCTTGAATACGAACATGAATTAACAGCATATGCATATGAACAAATGTCTGCAATTGAAGGATTAGAAATTTATGGACCTACTGCTGATAAACGTGCAGGTCTCATAACGTTTAATCTGGAAGGTGTACACCCGCACGATTTAGCGACTGCACTGGACAGTCATGGTATTGCAGTACGTGCAGGTCATCACTGTGCACAACCGCTTATGAAGTGGTTAGGCCAATCATCTACAGCACGTGCAAGCTTCTACATCTATAACACGAAAGAAGAAATCGATCAGCTTGTTACAAGTTTGAAAGAAACGAAGGAGTTTTTCAGTTATGAGTTTTAATAATTTAGATCAATTATATCGTTCAGTCATTATGGACCATTACAAAAACCCTCGTAATAAAGGTGTTATTGAAGATGGTACATTAACGATAGATATGAATAACCCAACTTGTGGTGACAGAATTCGTTTAACTTTAAATGTTGTCGATGAAATCGTTGAAGATGTTAAGTTTGATGGAGAAGGCTGTTCAATTTCTATGTCGAGTGCATCGATGATGACTGAAGCAATTAAAGGTAAATCGATTCATGAAGCATTAAATATGAGCGATGAGTTTTCAAAGATGATGCTTGGTGAAGATTATACATTTGATGAAGATGCAGGAGACATTGAAGCGTTGTCTGGTGTGGCAAAGTTCCCGGCACGTATTAAATGTGCAACACTTGCATGGAAAGCTTTAGAACGTGGTACAAAAGATAATAATGATACACATGTCAGTGAAGAGATAAACGAATAATAATAAAAGGAGTGACGTCAATTGGCAAAAAAAGCACCTGAAGTTGGAGATTACAAATATGGTTTCCACGATAAAGACGTATCGATTTTCCGTTCTGAAAGAGGATTAACTGAGGATATCGTACGTGAAATTTCAAAGATGAAAGAAGAACCACAGTGGATGTTAGACTTCCGCTTAAAATCATTAAAACAGTTCTATAAAATGCCGATGCCTACTTGGGGTGGAGATTTATCAGAACTTAACTTCGATGAGATTACGTATTACGTAAAACCATCTGAGCATACAGAGCGTTCATGGGATGAAGTACCTGAAGAAATTAAACAGACGTTTGATAAATTAGGTATTCCAGAAGCTGAACAGAAATATCTTGCAGGGGTATCAGCACAATATGAATCTGAAGTTGTTTACCATAACATGCAGGAAGATTTAGAAGAACAAGGTATTATCTTTAAAGATACGGATTCAGCATTACGTGAAAACGAAGATATCTTCAAAGAACACTTTGCATCAGTAATTCCACCTGCAGATAATAAATTCGCAGCGTTAAACTCAGCAGTATGGTCTGGTGGATCATTCATTTACGTACCTAAAAACGTAAAACTTGAAACACCACTTCAAGCATACTTCCGTATTAACTCTGAGAATATGGGTCAGTTTGAGCGTACATTAATTATCGTTGATGAAGGCGCAAGTGTACACTACGTTGAAGGTTGTACAGCTCCGGTATATACGACAAATTCATTACACTCAGCAGTCGTTGAAATCATCGTTAAAAAAGATGCATACTGCCGTTATACAACGATTCAGAACTGGGCAAACAACGTATTTAACTTAGTTACGAAACGTACTTTCGTTTATGAGAATGGTACGATGGAATGGATTGATGGAAACATCGGTTCTAAACTTACAATGAAATACCCTGCATGTTACTTATTAGGAGAAGGTGCACGTGGTATGACATTATCAATCGCATTAGCAGGACGTGGACAAGTTCAGGATGCTGGAGCGAAGATGATGCATATGGCACCGAATACTTCTTCTACAATTGTTTCGAAATCAATTTCAAAACAAGGTGGTAAAGTAGTATACCGTGGTATCGTTCACTTCGGACGTAAAGCAACAGGTGCACGTTCAAATATCGAATGTGATACTTTAATTATGGATAATGAATCAACTTCTGATACAATTCCATATAACGAAATGTTAAATGATAACATTTCATTAGAACACGAAGCGAAAGTTTCAAAAGTATCTGAAGAACAATTATTCTATTTAATGAGTCGTGGTATTTCTGAAGAAGAAGCGACTGAAATGATTGTAATGGGCTTCATTGAGCCATTCACGAAAGAATTACCAATGGAATATGCAGTTGAGATGAACCGTCTGATTAAGTTCGAAATGGAAGGCTCGATTGGATAATCTTCATATTTAAAAAGATTGGGTTAATCCCAATCTTTTTTATTTTTTCTAATTATCTATAGATTTTATATGGAAGTTATTATAAGATTTTAATGTTAATGTATCACGGAGGTGGGCAAATGATTACTACATATATTAATTCAGAAGAAGGCACAATTATTAAAGCAGAGAAGTACTATACGAACAACTGGGTTAACCTTGTCATGCCTTCCCGTGAAGAAATGGAAGAAGTTGCGGAAGCATTTGATTTTCCAATCGAATTTCTTGAGGATCCACTAGATCCTGAAGAAGGTGCACGTATTGAATATGACGAAGATTCTAACAGCACGTTAGTTATTACAGATTTTCCGGTGCTTGATAAAAATATTAGACAGACAGAATCTTATATTACTGTGCCGATCGGTATCATATTAAGCAAAGGATATATCATTACAATTTGTTCAAGAGAGCATGATCTATTTAATAAAATTGTAAATTTAACATTTGATTTGCGAATGAAATCAAGATTTTTACTTGAAGTGATGCTTACAGTAGCGACGAAATATAACAATACGCTAAAGAAAATCAATCGCGAGCGAATTAAGATAGAAGCGAATTTAAGACATTCTTTAACGAATAAACAGCTATATGAATTAATGGAAATTGAGAAAAGTTTAGTATATTTTTTAACGTCACTTACTGCAAACGGTGATACGATAAAGAAGATTTTCAGATCGCGTTCTTTAAAACTATATGAAGAAGATAAAGAATTGCTGGAAGATTTAATGATTGAAAACACGCAGGCATTAAATACGACTGAACTTTATACACGTATCCTTGAAAGTATTACAGGTTCATATTCATCATTAATTGCAAATGAAATGAATAATATTATGCGTGTATTAACGTTGTTTACAGTATTTTTAACAATTCCGACACTTGTATTCAGCTTCTTCGGAATGAACGTAGATTTACCTAAATTAACGTGGTATGGTACGATAGGCGTTGCACTAACGTTGATGCTTTTAACGTTTATAACTTTATATAAAAGAAAGATGTTTAAATAAAAGCGTTCTGGAAAATTGTCCAGAACGCTTTTTTACTCAGTCTTATAATACTTTCCGATATATTGCGCACGTGTATTAAACAGCGTTGGATAACTTAAAAATCCTACAAGAACGCTCGATAATGTTGCCGCTGTCATAAGCAGAAAGATAATTAATAATTGAAGTTGTGCTGCAACGAGTGGGTCTGCACCGCCGATAATTTGACCGCTCATCATGCCGGGCAGTTGTACAAGGCCCATCGTTTTTGTACTTTCAATCGTTGGTATCATAGAGTTTTTAATGCTCGTCATTAAAACTTGATGAATTGCCTGTTTCGGTGTGCCCCCAAGTGATAGAATTAATTCAATCTGTTCATCATTCTGGTCTAATTCACTTAAAAATCGATTTAAGAAAAGGAGAGATAAAACCATGGCATTACCGATCATCATACCGCTAATTGGAATGATGTATCTCGGTTCAAAAGGAATGATATTAAAACTTGTTAATATTCCGATTGTTAATGCTTCAACGATAATAAGTGTTAACACGATTTTCCACGTAATGCCTTTAATGCCTTCGCCTTTTTTAATGATATTCTGTGTGGCTGCAGTTATCATCAGTAAAATCATTAACAACATATAAATCGGATGATTACCATCGAATACGAAAGTGAGGATATATCCGATGATCATCAGCTGGATTGTACTGCGTACTGCTGCAATGATGATATCTTTTTCAAGACCTAACTTTAATACACTACTCATGACGAGCGGTATAATTACGAATATAAATGCGAGTGTTATTTGAAAATATGTCATTCGATTTCTCCTTCTAAAAATGCTCTCAGTACTTCATGTTCAGTCGTTTCAAGTTCATTTGAATGTCCTGATATAACAAATTGACCGTCTTTTAACATACAGTATTCATCTGTTATTCGCTTTGCCTGTTCTACATCATGCGTAATCCAGATGATTGTTACATGAAACGTATCGCATATTTGTCTGATCAATGCTTCTACTTCTTTTACACTCGCTGGGTCGAGACTTGAAGTGATTTCATCAAGCAGTAATACTTCAGGTTTATTGACGAGCGTTCGAGCGATAGACAGACGCTGCCTCTGTCCTCCGGATAATGATTTAACATCAGTGACGAGCGAAATGTTATCAAGGTTTACTTGCTGCAGAAGTTTTAAGGCGTCATTTTTATTTAATGTATCATTAAAAATAATGCGCGGTAAGTTTAAATTGTCATATACAGTCCCTTGTATCATTGGTGCACTTTGAAGTGCCATTCCGATTTGCTTTTTTAACGCTACTAAATTAAATGTGTCGATTGCTTTGTCATCAATATAAATATTGCCACTGCTCGGACTTCTCAGACCATTAATTAATTTCAGGAGCGTCGTCTTACCCGCACCAGATGGACCGATGAGTGCAGTAATCTTACCGGATTGGAATGTAGTTGTTACATCTTTTAATATATATTTATCGTTTATATTAAAATCGATATTTTCTAATTTTATTTCTGTCATAATAACTCCTTATAAGTTTAGTTTAGTTTTGTTTTTAATCGTTTATGATAATATTGTAAATAGGTGATAATATGATTTATATAGGATTAACAGGTTGGGGAGATCATGATTTATTATATGAAGATTTAACGAATAAATCGGATAAATTATTTCATTACGCTGCACATTTTCCTATCGTTGAATTGGATGCGACTTACTATTCGCTCCAGCCTGAACGCAATATTCGCAAATGGATAAATGAAACCCCGGATAATTTTAAGTTCATCGTTAAAATTCATCAAGCCTTAACAGGGCATAATGATATTAGCAAGTTTGCACCGAGTAAAGAAGTTTTGATCAGTCAGTTCAGACAAATGGTGGAACCACTATTTAAAGTGGGTAAACTCGGCTGTGTACTCATTCAGTTTCCCCCATGGTATGAATGTTCTACTATTAATATTAACTATATTATATATTTAAAACAACATCTTCGCCCTTTGCCATTATGTATCGAATTCAGGCATGATAGCTGGTTTACGGATGAAATGAAAGAACATACGCTGAATTTTCTGTATGACCAGGGGCTCATACATTCAGTTTGTGACGAACCACAGGCAGGACATGGTTCAATTCCTTTCGTCAATCGTGTAACGCATGAAGTAGCATTGATGCGACTGCACGGCAGAAATGTTGCAGGTTGGACGAAGAAAGATTTAACAGATGATGAGTGGCGGGACGTAAGATATTTATATGATTATAATGATAAGGAGCTGAAATCTATCGCGCAGTCATTACAAATTCTTGATTATAAAGCGAAAGATGTCTACTGCTTATTTAACAACAACTCTGGGGGACATGCCGCGAAATGTGCAAAGCGCATGTGCGAACTATTAAATATTGAATATACAGGACTCAATCATAAGCAACTGAAATTATTTTAGGAAGTGAACGTATGACTATACAGGCAATCGTAATACTCATTATACTCGGACTATTTTCAAGCATTATCGGTGCAATCGTCGGTATCGGTGGTGGTATTATTATCGTTCCGACTTTGATTTATTTAGGTATTGATGCAGGCATAATAGATGGCATTACACCTCAGAAAGCAATCGGTACTTCAACAGTAATCCTTATTTCAACAGGGCTTACAGCAGCAATTGGATATATGAAAAACAAACAGGCAGACTTAAAGAATGCGTTAATCTTTATGATTGGTATTATACCTGGAGCGCTTATAGGTGCACATTTAAGTCAGTATTTAACGTTACATAGTTTCAACTTATACTTCGGAATATTTCTCATTATTATGAGTATCGTTTTGTTAGTCCGCGATAAGATTAAGCCGATTAAATTATTTCAGAGTGCTGCGCATATGAAAACATTTACAGATGCTGAAGGCAAAACGTATGAATATAGTATCGCACCTATCCCGGCAATTATTGCGACATTTTTTGTAGGGTGTTTAACAGGTCTGTTCGGAATCGGTGGTGGTGCACTGATGACACCGCTAATGATCATTGTATTTCGTTTTCCACCACATATTGCTGTCGGTACGAGTATGATTATGATATTTGTATCAAGTATTACTGGTGCAGTAAGCCATATGGTACAAGGAAATATTATTTGGATTTATGCCATCATATTAATATTGGCTAGTTTTATCGGTGCGAAACTTGGTGTTACAATTAATAAACGAATGAAATCATCTTCAGTCGTAACGATGTTAAGAGTTATACTGATGTTATTAGGAATGTATCTCATCATTAAAAGTCTGATTAGTTAGGGGTGGAACGATATGGAAGTAAAGTTATTTCATACGAATGATATACATAGTTATTTATCGAATTATCATAAAATTGCACGCTATATTAATGATCGCAGGACGGAGCACCCACACATGCTTTATATGGATCTTGGCGATCATGTGGACAGAAGTCACCCTTTAACAGAAGCAACGCTCGGAAAAGCAAATGTGAAATTACTTAATGATGCACAAGTAGATGTTGTAACAATTGGAAATAATGAAGGTATAACGCTGGATCATGAGTCTTTTAATCAGTTATATTCGGATGCAACATTTCCTGTCACTTGCTGTAATTTGTTTGATATGTCGGGCAACTTACCAGATAACATCAGATCTTCTGTAATACTTGAAAAGCATGGAATTAAATACGGTATTGTTGGCGCTACTGCAGAATTTACGCCGTTTTATAAAGCGTTAGGGTGGGATGTTACTGACCCGATGTCCGCAATTATCCGTGAAATTCATACATTACATGAACACGTAGATGTTGTAATAGTTCTCAGCCATCTCGGGAAGTTTTTTGATCGTCAACTTGCTGAAGCATGTCCTGAAATTGATATTATTTTAGGTGCACATACGCATCATTACTTTCTACAAGGCGAAGTCGTAAATGGCGTATTAATTGGTGCTGCCGGAAGATATGGTGAATATATCGGAGAGATGACGTTAACATTTGAAGGGACTACATTAATTTGTAAATCGGCTAGGCTTATCGATACGAATGACTTACGTAATACCGATGAAGATTATTATGAGATGGGCGCTAATTTATTAAAAACTAAAATTTCAACAGAGCAGCTCATGTTGCCAAGAAGACTTTATAGTGCATCATATACAACGCATTTATTACTTGAAGCATTAATGAAATTTACTGAAGGCGACTGTGCATTAATCAATTCAGGATTAATTGTACAAGGATATGAAGGAAATAACTTTACATATTATGACTTGCATACGATGTTACCTCACCCGATTAATCCTGTGAAAATTACGCTAACAGGACGTGAATTGAAGGAGATTATTAACATGAGTATGCATCACGATCATCGTGATGAGATTGTTAAAGGTTTTGGATTTAGAGGGGACTTGTTTGGGATGTATGTATGGCGCAATATCGGTTTCATACAGTCACAGCAACGTTATTTTATTGGTACAGAAGAAATTAATAACCATAGAAAGTATAAACTTGCGACGCTCGATATGTATACGTTCGGACGATTTTTCCCACAATTTACGCAAAATGAAAAACGTTATTACATGCCGGAATTTTTAAGAGATATTATGGAAACAGCAATTAAGAATTTATAATACAAAAGTTGAATTTAACAAATTGACAATAATCGCATGTTGTATATATGTTATAATAGAAGCATTAGAAATTTGGAGGGATTAGTTTGGCGACAAAGAATGAAGAAATACTAAGAAAACCCGAATGGTTAAAAATTAAACTTAATACAAATAAGAGCTATACAGGCTTAAAGAAAATGATGCGTGAGCATAATTTAAATACAGTATGTGAAGAAGCAAAATGTCCGAACATCCATGAGTGCTGGGCTGAGCGTAAAACTGCAACAATTATGATATTAGGTGCAATTTGTACACGTGCATGTCGCTTCTGTGCAGTAAAAACAGGTTTACCGAACGAACTCGACTTAAATGAGCCGGAACGTGTAGCCGAATCAGTGCGTTTAATGAACTTGAAACACGTTGTAATTACAGCAGTTGCACGTGACGATTTAAAAGACGGCGGGGCACATGTATACGCTGAAACAATTCGCAAAGTTCGTGAAGTAAATCCATATACGACGATTGAAGTATTACCTTCAGACATGGGCGGAAGCATCGAAAACTGGGAAACTTTAATGGCAGCAAAACCGGATATTTTAAACCATAATATCGAAACGGTTAGACGATTAACGCCGAGAGTTCGTGCGCGTGCAACATATGACCGTTCATTAGAAGTATTGCGCCGTTCAAAAGAACTTTATCCAGACATTCCGACGAAATCAAGTTTAATGGTAGGACTTGGAGAAACAACTGAAGAGATATATGAAGTAATGGATGATTTACGTGCAAACGGTGTAGATATTATGACAATCGGTCAATATTTACAACCAAGCCGTAAACATTTAAAAGTTCAGAAGTACTATACACCATTAGAATTTGGTAAATTACGTAAAGTTGCGATGGAAAAAGGATTCAAACATTGTCAGGCTGGTCCGATGGTACGAAGTTCTTACCATGCAGATGAGCAGGTAAATGAAGCAGCGAAAGAAAAACATCGTTTAGGTGAGCTTTCTAATAAGTAGGTGGCATATGATTATACAGACAGGACAACATTACTTTGAAGTAATAGAGAATCATAGAGATGCATTTAATCAGGAAATGTTTGATCACCGCTATTCAGAAATATTAGATCGTTATCCTTATATCGTTGGTGATATCGGATATGAACAATTAAGATTACGTGGATTTTTCGATGATAATAAGAAAGGCGCAGACGTAAATAAGCGATTTTCTACGATACAGGACTACTTATTAGAATACTGTAATTTTGGATGTGCTTATTTTGTACTCCGACGATTAAATGAGCATGAAATCGTGCAGCATTTCGGAGCAGACGTCATAATTTCATCAGATGATACGACAGAACTTGATGTGAAAGAGACAGAAAGTATTGCAGATGAAAATATCGAACTTGAAATAATAGAAGAAACAGAAACGACTGTTGTTATATCTGAAGATAAAACATTCAAATACTTTCAAAAGTAAATAAAACTTTAAGTCGGATGATTCGGAAAATTATATTTTCTTTAAATCATTCGACTTTTTTAGTGAGGGAATAATGATGCGTATTACGCTTAATAAACGATTTAACCAAAAATTAAAGTTTCATCCTGTTCATGAAATTGATGAATATTTATTATCTGTCCACTTTAATGGGCAAATAAGAATACGCAATGACGAAAAAGTGATCATGCATGAAAGTTATGGATATAAGAACTTAAGTTTTGATCCTATCACGTATGATACACAATTTTTAAGTGCATCTATACAGAAATTTATTACAGGCATTATTATTGAACAGTTAATTGATGAACAAAAATTAAACCGAACAGATCGTGTAGCACGATATATTCCGCATATTGCCTCACATATATTAATAGAAGATTTACTACTTCATATTAGTGGGCTTACCCGGTATAAAGTATATAAAGATATACATGGACTGGACGAAGCGGTAAGTTTGATCGAGATGTGTGGAGCGACATTACCGTATCACAAGTTTGATTATAATGACGCAAATTTTATATTACTCGCAAAAATAATAGAACTTGTCGAAAAAACACCGTTCAGAACAGTTATATACGACAGAATAATCGACAAGTATCAACTCGAACATAGTTGTTTTTATGATGAAACGTATGATGCGACGACGGGCATCCATCAGTACGGTGAAATATTAATAGAGGACTGGCATAGTGATCTGGATAAGTATTATGGTGCTGGGAATATGTATATGTCACTGAAAGATATTGATACATTAAGTCAATCATTTGCGCGTTACAATATATTTAATATGGACAAGACGAAAGAAATTGTTTCGCCAGATAGGTTTCAGAAGCAGAAGTACAGAAGCGGAATATCATTGCGTGACAATTTTTTAAGAATTAGAGGTACGCTTTATGCACATGACGTTGTCGCGTATTTTAATGAATGTACATTTATAGCAGTAGCGACGAACCGTGAAAGTGATTTGTATAAGGCAGAAGATATACTACGACAAATAATTGACACAAAATAATTTTTACTAATAATTGACAATAAACTTTGGAAGGTATAAATTTTTAATATCAAAATATTAAAGAGGTCTATATGAAAAAGTTTATCGTTGTAATACTTATTGTTGCATTATGGGGAGGATTGTTCTATCAATTAATTGGTAAAGAAAATAGACAGTTGAATACAATCTCTCAACTATCAGCACTGTCATATAAAGAATGGTTAAAAACGAGTTACAAAAATACACTAAAAAAGCAAGTTGATGCATTAATAAAAAAGCATCATTATAACGGAACTGTATATGTGACATATCATAATGAGACATTGATTGATAAATCTTATGGGTTCAAAGATGCTGCACAGACTGAACCATTCGACAAAAACAGTATGTACTTAATCGGTTCGAGTCAAAAATTAATTACAGGAATTATTACGAAGCAGCTCGTTGATAGTGGAAAAATAGATGTGAATGCACCAGTTCAGAATTATGTTACAAATTTTATTTATCCAGACATAAAAATAAAAGATTTAATTCTTCATCGCTCAGGTTTAGTAAAATTCAAGAATAGAAATAGTAATCATGGATTAGATGCATCGATTGATGAGATTAATCAGTATGGTTTAGGAAATGTTCCGATTGGGTCATTCTTATATAATGATGCAAACTATATTGTTCTTGCGAAAGTAATTGAGAATGTAACAGGAAAGACATATAAACAAAATGTTGAACAACGTATTTTTAAAAAATTTCATTTAAAGGAATCTGCATTTTTCGATGATATAAAGTTAAAACCTTACTTTGTTAAAGGCTTAAAATTTATTAATAACACATGGCAAATTTCAGAAGCAAGAGGTCTTGATAAGTTTTATGGTGCTGGCAATATTTATATGTCCCCGAAAGATATGGGAGTTTTATTAAATGATTTAATGCAATATAAAGTTCTGAATAAAAATCAGTTAGATTCTATATCAACTCCGATAATATTTAATACAGATTCAGCATATCGCTACGGAATGTATTTAAAAAATGGATACTACAGAACAAGAGGATACTTTTTTGGAACAGATTTTGTATGTTTATTCAATCATCATAAAGTCGTAGTAATAGCAACGAATAAACAGATAGATAAAGAAATTCCGAATAATGAAAAACTTGCACGAGAAATTTTTAAATTACTAAAATAAACAAGCGCGAATGATAATTTAATATCATTCGCGCTTGTTTATAAAATTACATCATACAAAAAGCTTTTAATTTCCATTGCGTCATTTTCACTAACACCAAGTGCGTGTTCAATGTACCCAGGTTCTTCGAGGTCATCACGACCGATAATCCCAAATTTATTAGACTGTGTATTCAGTACGATTGTTTTACCGTAATGTCTGTCTGTCTGAACTAACGTTAAATCATGTCTTGAGTCGCCTACGAAACTAACAAAACGAACTTTTGCCTGTTCTTCATCATCATATAAAAATAAATCTATCACTTCATCACCTCATTTATTATTAGTATACATTGAAGTGCAGATAAATTCAAAATTTGATAAACTTATTAATGGAGGTGAGTATTATGTATTTCGTAGATAGAGATGAATTAAATAACAAACTGGATTATATTGAAAACTTATCAAAAAACCTTGAGACGAGTGAAACATTTGCATTAGAGCGTATTGCACATATGTTAATTGAGAGTGTTGTAGATGTCGGGAATATGATAATAGACGGCTTTATTATGCGTGACCCTGGAAGTTATAAAGATGTGCTCGATATATTAGAGATGGAGATAGTTATTCCGTCACGTGATGCAGACATGATGCGAGATACATTGAAGTACAGACAATGGTTCGTAAGAGAATATACGCATATCGATCACGTTGAAGTGAAACGAGCATTTATGGACAACATCGAAAGTTATCAAAACTTCAAGATGAATGTAAATACATTTATTAATAATGAATTAGGACCGGTATCAGCATTTGGAAAGGGTGGCAAAGTTGAAGAAGTATAAAGGATATTTACTTGATCTGGATGGTACGATGTATGCAGGAACACGTGTCATTGAAGGTGCAAAAGAATTTATTGAATATTTGTCGAATCATAACTTACCATATTTATTTGTGACGAATAATGCTTCAAAGCGCCCGGATGAAGTCGCTGAAAAATTAACGCAGATGGGATTTGTTGCAACAGCTGATAATGTTGTAACGAGCGCGATGGCAACAGCAAGCTATATTGCAGCTGAAAGTCCTGGTGCTACTGTTTATGTTATTGGTGGAACTGGGATTAGACAAGCACTTACGGATGAGGGGTTAGTCATTAAAGACTCAGAACATGTAGATTATGTAGTCATAGGTTTAGATGTCGATATTAATTATGAAAAATTATCGACAGCATGTCTTGCAGTTCGAAACGGTGCGAAGTTTATTTCGACAAATCCTGATACGTCTATTCCGACAGAACGTGGATTTTTACCGGGGAATGGCGCAATCACGAGTGTAATCACAGTGTCGACAGGTGTTGAACCAAAGTTTATCGGTAAACCGATGGAAACAATTATGAATAAAGCGGTAGACATCATAAAACTTCCGAAAGAAGAGATTGTTATGATCGGTGATTTATATATGACTGACATTATGAGTGGTATAAATGCTGGCATTGATACACTTCATGTTCAAACAGGTGTGAGTACATATGAACAAGTTATGGCAGAACAAGTACCACCGACGTATAGTGTTAAAAACTTAATGGAAGTCATTAATTTATATGAACAATAAATAATAGCGAGATAGTTTAAATACTATCTCTTTTTTTGTGTCTAAATTATGAATAGGAAATTTATTGATTTTAATGGAAAAAAAGAGTAATATCATTTGGTATACTAATAAAAATTTATTAATATAAAATTAATATTTGAAATATGTTTGTAATATTATATAATGTGAACATTGATGAGGAGTGATGAAATGAACTTTAATTTATTTAAAAATGAAAATACAAAACTCGTATGTTTAACATTGCTCTATATATCGATATTATTTGCTTTGTTCTGGATTTATGCAGGCGGAAGCGTTGAAAACAACTTTATTTATAATGAATTTTAAGTTTGAGGTGAAAGTATGAAATTTTTAAATACATTCAGATCACTTGTAGAAACGCAACCTGATGCCAAAGCTTTTATCCATCGTGATGAAACGATGACATATCGCGTTTTAGATGCATTAAGTGATGATTTAGGTGAGCAAATTAAGCATTCAAAAAAACCTTTAATCGTTTATGGACATATGTCTAAATGGATGATTGTTGGAATGATTGGTGCATTAAAAGCAGGTATCGGTTATGTGCCGATTGACGTATCAATTCCGAGAGATCGCATTGAAAAAATCTTCGAAACGATTCAACCTGAATTAATTTTTGCAACGGAACAAATGGAAACGGATGTTAAAGTAATAACGCCAGATGACGTGTCTGAATCCAGTGCACAGCTTGTTGGCGTTCAACATAGTGACGTTGCTTATACAATCTTTACGAGTGGTTCAACTGGTATGCCTAAAGGTGTTGAAATATTAGGAGAATCATTAGATGAGTTTATTGATTGGATGGCATCACTGTACGTAAGGCAAGAAGAGAATTACTGGTTAAATCAGGCGCCATTATCATTTGATTTATCCGTGATGGCGGTTTACCCGGCACTTGCAACAGGTAGTGCACTCGTTATGATTGATAAAGATATGATAAAAAAACCAATCGGTATATATGAAACGTTGAAGCAATACCCAATGTCTGCCTGGGTTTCAACGCCATCTTTCATGGAAATGTGTTTAATGTTACCGGAATTTGATATGGCACATCATGAAAATTTAAAACATTTTTATTTCTGTGGAGAAGCATTGAAGCATAAGACAGCTGAAAATTTAAAGTCTAAATTCAATGAGAGCCGTATATATAATACGTATGGTCCAACTGAAGCGACAGTTGCGGTTACTGGTATTGAAGTAACGGATGAAGTACTTAGCAAGTATAATCCACTACCAGTTGGATATGCACGTCCAGGTGTATCGTTATCGATCAATGACGATGAATTACACATTCATGGTAAAGCAGTAAGTATCGGTTATGTGAATGCGCCCGATAAAACTGCTGCACAATTTTATAATAATGGTGAACGCAGCTATAAAACAGGTGATAAAGGACGTATTGAAGACGGATTATTATTTATTGACGGGAGAATTGACTTCCAGATAAAACTTAATGGTTACAGAATGGAATTAGAAGAAATAGAACATGTAATAACAGAACAGCAAGGTATTCAAGGGTGCATCGTAACACCAATTGAAAAGCAGGGGAAAGTACAGTATCTTGTTGCACATGTCATTACATCATCATTTGATGAAAATGAATTGAAAGAACAACTTAAGACGGTGCTACCTGAATATATGATTCCTAGAAAGTTTAATGTTATTGAGCAGCTACCGATGACTGCGAACGGTAAAGTAGACCGAAAAGCATTGATAGGTGAAAATTAATGATACCTTATGGTGATTTTCCGTTCTTTATGATTTCCCTTGCATTATTATTACCGGTCATCGTGCTTGGCCTAATGGGCAAGCGTAACGAATATTATAACTGGATTGTTACAGTTATTATGCTCGTGCTCATTTTTAAAGACCCGAATAAAAACTTATTTGGTGTATCTTTCTTATCGTTTGAAATGATCAGCTTTGTACTCTTTTTAATTTATCAACTTGTACTGATTAAAGTTTATTTAAAGATGGTTAAAGTGAGCAATACGTTACCGCGCTTTGTAACGCTTATAATCTTATCGATATTACCGCTTGCAATTGTTAAGATTATACAAAGTTCATTATTTGGATTTACAGGACATATTGGAACGTTCTCTATAAAATCGATTATCGGTTTCCTTGGAATTTCATATATTATGTTCAAATGTATCCAGATTATAATGGAAATTCGTGATAAGCGTATAAAAGAAATTAACTTACTTGAAGTTGCGAAATTTTTAACATTTTTCCCGACAATTTCATCAGGACCAATTGACCGATTTAAGCGATTTAATAAAGATATTACGAAAGGTTTTACGAAAGAGAAATACGCAGATATGCTGCAAAAGGCAATACATTATATATTTATCGGATTTTTGTATAAATATATCATTGCGTATTATATCAATCAAAAAGTAATATTAAATATTAATTTTGACAGTGCTGATATATGGATGAAAATCATCTATATGTATGGCTATAGTTTTTATCTGTTCTTTGATTTTGCCGGGTATAGTTTATTTGCAATTGCATTCAGCTATATAATGGGGATCGAAACGCCTCCAAACTTCAACCAGCCATTTAAAGCTAAAAATATTAAAGACTTCTGGAACAGATGGCATATGTCATTATCATTCTGGTTCAGAGATATGGTCTACATGAGATTTGTATTTTTCGTATCTAAGAATAAATATATTAAGAATAACTTTACGACGAGCAACATTGGATTTATGATTAATTTTTTAATTATGGGAATATGGCACGGTGTTGAATGGTTTTATATGGCTTACGGTTTATACCACGGCATACTATTCGTGCTATACGGTTACTACGAGCAGTACCGTAAAAAACATCCATATAAATTACCGGCAAAAGTAGTAGATGCTATGGGTATTATTATTACTTTCCATGTTGTAGCATTTGGCTTTTTAATCTTTTCAGGAAAACTATTTTAGGAGTGAATATTAATGGAATTTAAACAAGAAGTATTAGATGTAATTGCAGAAGTTGCAGAAAACGATATCGTGAAAGAAAATCCGGATGTAAAGATTTTTGATGAGAACATTTTAGATTCATTTGCAACAGTAGGATTATTGCTTGCTTTAAACGAACGTTTAGATATGGATTTAACGATAACGGATTTCGACCGTGATGAATGGGCAACACCAAATATGATTGTTGAAGTATTAGAAGGATTAAGATGATTAAGAAGTTTTTACCTGCAATCATCGCTCTAACCGTATTTGCAGTGTTCTTATTAATACCAGCACCATTTATTAAACGATTTATCCCGCTTAATACAGCTACAGGTGAAGGCGTTAATTTAAATGAAACAACGTTTAAAGGAAGTGCAATTCAGACGGAAATGTTCGATGAACCGAAGTTTTATCCGATATTTGGTTCAAGTGAATTAGAAAAACGAGACCCTTTTCATCCAACACGTATCTTTAAAGAAAAATCGTTCGGCAAAATACCTTTTCTGATTGGAACAGGTGGTTCAACAGATTTAATACATGCAATTAATATCGGTAGTCATATCGGTCATATTGAAAACAAGAAAATTGCAATTATTATTTCACCACAATGGTTTACTAAAAAAGGATTAGAAGATAATAACTTTTCAGCACGTTATTCACAACTACAGTTGAATAACTTACTGAGTAATCCCGATGTTTCACCAGAATTGAAACAAAAATTAAGCAAACGATTAATGCACTTCTCTGCGACGAAAGAAGATTCGCAAGTGATGCTTTATTCACAGAATACTGCAGATAACAGCACTGTTTCAAATTCGTTTACTGATGATATATATGATGACTTAATGAAGAAAAACGATATATTCAAGTCTAAGTTTATGTTCCATAACAATCGATTTAAAGTGAAACATAATATAGATTTACGTGAAAAAACTTGGCCGCAAATAAGAGAAATTGCTGCCGATTATGGTAGAAAACATGCTACTAACAACCCATACTTCATGAAGAATCAATACTATAATATGATTCAAAAACATCAGAAGAAATTATACCGACCTGGAGAGTTTTATGTAAATTCACAGGAGTTCAATGATTTACAATTATTATTGGATGTATTAAAAGAAGCAAAGGCAGATCCGTTATTCATATCTATTCCTGCAAACGGAAAATGGTATGATCATATTAAAATTCCGGCTGAACAACGAAAACCTGTTTATGATAAAATTAATCAACAAATTACAAATGCTGGATTTAAAATTTATGATTTAACGGATAAAGAGTATGAACCGTATGTTTTAAGTGATGCCGTCCATATCGGATGGAAAGGCTGGACTTATATTGATGAGCAGATGGAAAATCATATTCATAATAGACCGATTACAAATCCATAAATAAAAAAGCTTCGAACAGCAATATACTGTTCGAAGCTTTTTAAATTAAAATACTTGTTCTACTTCTACTACACCTGGTACTTCTTCTAATAATGCACGTTCGATACCAGCTTTTAAAGTGATAGTTGATGAAGGGCAAGTACCGCAAGCACCTAATAAACGTAATTTAACAATCCCGTCTTCAACATCTACTAGTTCACAGTCTCCGCCATCTCTTAATAAGAAAGGACGTAACTTATCTAAAACTTCATTAACTTGATCAAACATTGTTTGTTGTTCAGTTGTCATAATAACTCCTTTCAAGAGTAATACTATGTAATTACTCAATTCTTTAGTATAATCAATATAGCATATTTTTCTAAAAAAATTAAGGGGGATGACTTATAAATGATAAATGTTATCATCTATGGTGCAGATGTAGTGTGTGCAAGCTGTGTAAATGCACCTACGTCAAAAGATATTTATGACTGGATTCAACCGAATTTAACGAGAAAGTTTCCTGATTTAGAATTTAATTTTACGTATATTGATATTAATAATAGTTCTAATTTAACAGATCATGATGAGAATATTATTGAACAGATTAATAATGATGAGCTTTTTTATCCTTTAATTACGATGGATGATGAAATCGTTGCGGATGGATATATTCAGCTACCACAAGTAACTAAATTTGTAGAGAAGACGTATCTATAAAAAGTATACGAAAGACAATGACCGGACAGAATTGATAGAGCATTCAATTCTGTCCGTTTTAATAATTATGTCACAATGCTTTTATTCAAGCTATTCTTATCCGTTATGATATTTGTACAGCCATAATACGCCTGACTTCATAAGACGTGCAAGTCGGCCAGTCACTGTTTTCTCCATTAAGAATGCAAATCCTTCTTTATCGCCAAGCGACCCCATAAAGCCTTGTACTTTAAGTTCAGGAATTTGTTCAGGTAATAGTTTACCTTGCCAAATATGTTTCATAACGTCCACGATTTGTTCTGCCTGTAATTCAGCAAGCTGGGCACTCGGTGCATGTGGTAACAATGCACAATCTCCAACAACATAAACATTTGTATGATCAGGAATTTGATGATACTGATTGACTTTCACACGATTTCCATCACCAAGTTCAACTGGTAATGTACGCACTAATTCAACAGGTTGAATGCCAGCAGTCCATACGCAAATGTCGACATCATAAGTCACGTCATTGTTGTAAAGTTTTCCTGGTTCAACTTTAACGACATTTGAATTTGGAACTACTTCAACATCATTTTTATCGAACCACTTTTTCACGTAATTACTTAATTTCTCAGGAAAAGCCGGTAAAATTCTTTCGCCGCGATCAAATAGGCGAATTTTTAAATCCTTTCTTGATTCGCGCAGTTCACTAGCAAGTTCTATCCCGCTTAAACCAGCGCCAACAATTCCGACACAACTACCACTTGGCAAGTCAGCAATCGCCTGATAAGTTTTACGCGCTTTCGTCATCGTCTGAATACTGTAAGTGTATTCTTCAGCACCAGGTACGTTGTGATACTTATCTTCACAACCTAATCCGATAACAAGTTCGTCATAATCTACATGATTTTCTCCAAGTGAGATAATCTGTTTATCCAGATCGATATGTGTAATTTCCCCAAAAACAATGTTTAATCGTTTATCTTTCGGAAATTCAACACGAACATCCTTGTCTGATTCTGTACCGGCTGCTAACGCATAAAACTCTGTTTTTAAACCGTGAAATGGTATCTTATCGATTAATGTAATATTGTACTCATCCGGTAATACATTAGGCAGCAAACGTTGCATAATGCGCATATTACCATAGCCCCCACCAAGTAATACTAAATTTTTCATTGTTTTCTCCCCATTTGTAAGTCAAAGTTCTATAGTTTTTATACAATTTAAATTATAATATAGTTTGACTTTAATTTATAGCAATACAATAAAACTTGCTATAATAAATCATAATGATTCATGATAAGTATTAGTTATCATGTTTAGAGGAATGATATAATGAATCCAATTGTAGAATTTTGTATATCTAATTTAGCTAAAGGTGGGCAAATCGTTTTTGATGAGTTATCAAAGGATGATAACATTGATGTATTAGATTATGGGTGCTTAACATATTGCGGACAGTGCAGCGATAGTTTATATGCACTCGTTAATGGCGATATTGTGACAGGTGATACACCGGAAGCTTTAAAAGAGAATATTTATAAACATATTAAAGAAACATGGATTTTTTAGGAGGTAATGTAATGTCTACAGTAATTTTGACAGAAGCAGCAGCATATGAAGTGAAATCAATGATGGAAAAAAACGGCATGCCGGATGGATACTTAAAGA
This sequence comes from Macrococcus armenti, assembly GCF_020097135.1. NCBI lineage: Bacteria > Bacillati > Bacillota > Bacilli > Caryophanales > Staphylococcaceae > Macrococcus > Macrococcus armenti. The sequence goes on from NZ_CP083608.1 coordinate 605,160, forward strand.
TTTCAGTAAAAGGTGGAGGCTGTACCGGATTATCATACGGTATGAGCGCAGAAGAAGCACCAGCAGAAAATGATGAAATTCTGGAGTATTATGGTGTGAAAGTTTTAGTTGATAAAACAGATGCTCCGATTTTAAATGGCACTACAATTGATTTCAAGCAGTCATTGATGGGTGGCGGCTTTGCAATAGAAAATCCAAACGCGATTGCATCTTGTGGTTGTGGTAGTTCATTCAGAACGAAAGATGTTGCAGGAACACCTGAAAACTGTTAATACATTTTACTTGTATATGCTTGAATAAATACGGTAAAAGGATTAATATAAAAGGTGAAATGTTAAAAATACATTTGTGACAAAAATCACAATATTTTTTAAAATTAAATTATATAAGAATGGGTGAAATCGATGGGATTTAAAAGAAAAAAAGTTGTTATTTTAGGTGGGGGTTACGCAGGTCTTAAAACGGCTACAAAACTTCAGAAGTTAGTTAGCGCACAGGATTGTGATATTACATTAATCAACAAAAATGAATACCACTATGAATCTACATGGTTACATGAAGCGTCTGCAGGGACACGTGAATATCAAGATTGTTTATATCCGATTGCAAGTGTATTAAACCAATCTAAAGTTGATTTTGTTACTGCAGAAGTTACTAAAATTAACAAAGATGACAAAACTGTTGAAACTACTAAAGGTACATTTAACTTTGATATTTTAGTAGTTGCACTTGGTTTTGAATCTGAAACCTTTGGAATCGAAGGTATGAAAGAGCATGCTTTCCAAATCGAGAATATCAATACTGCACGCCGTATTGCGACACACATCGAAGAGCGTTTTGCTAACTATGCAAACAGTGCGGAAAAAGACGAAAAAGATTTAGCGATCCTAGTTGGTGGTGCTGGATTTACTGGTATTGAGTTATTAGGTGAATTAGTAGAACGTATTCCTGAATTATGTAAAGAATACAACATCGACCAATCTAAAGTTAAAGTAACATGTGTAGAAGCTGCACCGAAAATGTTACCGATGTTCTCAGAAACATTAGTGAAATACGTTGTAAATTATCTTGAAGCTCGTGGTGTTGAATTCAAGATTGCAACGCCTATCGTTGCTGCAAATGAAAATGGATTCGTTGTAAAAGTTAACGAGCAGGAAGAGCAGTTATATGCAAATACAGTAATCTGGGCTGCTGGTGTACGTGGTTCTAAATTAATGGAAGAATCATTTGAGGGTGTTCGTCGTGGACGTATCGTTGTACGTGAAGATTTACGTATCGACGGTTACGATGATATCTTCGTTATCGGTGACTGTTCAGCAGTTATGGTTGGTGAAGGCGATAACAAGCGTCCATTACCAACAACAGCTCAAATCGCAATGCAGCAAGGTGAGTTTACTGCAGATGCGATTACGAAATTATTAAATAACGAAAAATTATCTACATTTGAATATGACGATAAAGGAACAGTATGTTCTTTAGGTTCAAATGATGGTGTAGGTGTTGTATTCGGCAAAGAAATTACTGGTAAAAAAGCAGCATTCATGAAGAAATTAATCGATACACGTGCTGTATTCAAAATCGGTGGTACTGGTGTGGCATTCAAAAAAGGTAAATTTCTATAAGTTTTAAATATGAGTATATTTAGGGATGGGGTATTATGTCCCATCCTTTTTATTTTATAATTAGGTGATGAAATGAAACGAGACAAAGTATGGCTAGGTGTAAGTGGACTCATCATTAATGAAGCTGGCGAGTGGCTAGTTGTTGCTAAACAGTATGGTGGCATGAAAGGTATGTGGAGTTTTCCCGCTGGTTTCGTAGAGAATGGAGAAACAGCAGATCAGGCTGTTGTAAGTGAAATCTTCGAGGAAACTGGTATATCCGGTCAAGTTGAAGGTGTCATTGGTGTGAGAACGGGTGTTATTAATGATATTATTTCGGATAATATGATTATTTTTCGCGTTGGTGCTGATGAAATGATGATTAAAGTTGATATTCCGAATGAAGAAATAAAGGATGCTAAGTTTATAGCACCGGAATCACTTTATCATGACAAAAACTGCAGCCCAATGGTAAGGGCATTAATCGAGGAACTGCCACAACCACTACGTTTAAGAAGTACGACATCACCCGGCGCACAATTTAATTATTCGCACTATCATTTATTTTTATAGGAGGGTTAGCGTGACAGCATTACTACAATTGATTATTTCAACAGTGTTGTTTTTTGTATTATTTTTCGGTATTGCATTTATTTTAAATATGTTACTAAAGTCGACATGGATAATGACGGTGCTTTACCCATTCGTAGTATTTGCAATTGTTGATAGAATTTCAACTGCAGATTATATATTAAAGCCTAAATTTGCATTCAGCCAGCTCGTTCGTGGTTTAACACATATGATGCCAGCAGATATTATCATGTTATCTGGTGGATTAGTTGGTGCGATTACTGCAGGCTTTGTTATACGTAATTTACGTCGTAGCGGTTACACGATGTTTTAGAGGTGAATATATGAATCAACAATTCGAAACACATATAGCATACTATATGTGTTTTTTACCATCACAAATCAGTCAGTTAAAGCCATTTACGAATGCAACAGTTTATGAAGACTTAAAACGCATTCATCCATTGAATAAAGACGAACCTGAAACGATGGATATCAACGGTAGCGTATATTTCATAATACCGTGTGGAAACTTAAAGCACTATACATTTAAAGATATACGTGCGTTATTAAAATGTATCAATAAGTTACAGTCATTACCTGTGCACTTAAAAGTAGATTTAGCTATACTCAAAAATTATTTAAATGACGACTTTATCAATATGATTGAAGAACTTATTATAAAAAAACAGGGAAAAGTAATTAAACCCCACGTAAACAATGAGGAATATCATCATTCAAGATTAGAAATTGAGCGTTACTTCCCATTAGCACATGAATATATATTAAATGTTTCAGAATTTATTCATGATCATTCACTGTTAAATATCGTTATTTGCACTGAAGATCATCCGTTGCAGCATGTTGAACTGAGCGATGATTACATCAAAATTTTAATTAAAAATCATTATCTGAAAAAAACACGTATTGCATCTAACAATAAATCGATAAATTTAAACTGCAGCGTGCAGCATTCGGTGCTTTATGATGTGCTGAGCTATGCAAAACAATATAGAAAAACAGCAGTAGTATTTACATCGGAAACACATGAAGAAAAAATCTTAATTACAGGACATTCATCACAATTTTTAGATGCTGCAATTCATTTAGACTATCCACTCCAATTTAATTATGAATCGGGTGATTATCCCGTTTTAAGTAATGAAAATATATTCGCACAACTGCATTATGACTATGAAAAATTTCACTGGATACATATTAATAGTACTTGGCGTTTATACACTTATTTTCAGTATATTATAAATAATTTTCAAAATAAGGTTGACGTATGAATAATAATCATTTAGTATGCTAATATACTAAAGGGTTTTTAAGTAAGGGGGTTTTTATATGAATGCAGTTTTAATTGCAGTATTAGTAATGGTAGTTTTAAGTTTATGCCGACTGAATGTCGTACTTTCATTGTTTATTGGTGCATTAACTGGAGGATTAATTTCTGGTTTAGGTATTGATAAAACAATCAGTACATTTTCTGGAGGCATCGTTGATGGTAGTGAAGTAGCATTAAGTTACGCATTACTTGGAGGATTTGCCGCAATATTATCTTATAGTGGTATAACGGATTATTTTGTTGAGAAAATCATTAACATGTTAAAGAAAGACAACACTGTTAAAACAAGAACAGTTACGAAGATTACGATTTTAGTGTCTTTAATTATTATGGCATGTATGTCACAAAACATTTTACCTGTGCACATTGCTTTTATCCCGATTATTATTCCGCCGCTTTTAAGTTTATTTAATGAACTGAAGATCGATAGACGTTTAATTGCGGTAATATTAACTTTTGGACTCAATTTTCCGTATGTTTTATTACCATATGGATTTGGATATATATTTCACGGTATTATTAAAAAAGCATTTGATAAAGCAGGACAACCGATTGAACTATCTCAAATTTTCCCTGCAATGATCATTCCTTCTCTAGGGTTCGTCGTCGGCTTACTGATTGCGTTTGTTGTATACAGAAAGCCACGTGAATATAAGATGATTCAGTCTAAGGAAGAAACGACGAGAAAAGTGTTAAAACCATATGTTGTATTTATTTCAATCGTTGCGATTTTAGCAACATTTATCGTACAGCTGACGACGGAATCAATGATTTTCGGTGCACTTGCAGGTATATTAGTGTTTTTCATCTCGTTTGCATTTGACTGGAAGACGCTTGATGATGAACTTGTTTCAGGCATTAAAATTATGGCATATATCGGTGTCGTAATGCTTACCGCTAATGGTTTTGCAAGTGTAATGTCAGCGACAGGGGATGTTGAGCGATTAGTTGCAGATATGGTGCACTTTACACACGGTTCTAAAGCGATGACGATATTATTCATGTTAATCGTCGGCTTAATCGTAACACTCGGTATCGGCTCATCATTTGCAACGATTCCAATTATTGCAGCATTATTTATTCCGTTAGGGGAATCAATCGGATTATCAACTGCGGCAATTATTGCGGTTATCGGTACAGCTGGTGCACTAGGTGATGCGGGTAGCCCGGCAAGTGATTCTACGCTAGGACCGACAGCTGGATTGAATATGGATGGTCAGCACAATCACATTTGGGATACTTGTGTACCAACATTTGTGCTCTTCAATATTCCACTCATCATTTGTGGATTTATTGCAGCAATGATATTATAGTGGAAAACGAATGGAGTTAATATGGAAAGTATTCATCAATTATTTAAACAGAACAACTTAATGAAGCACCTGAAAATGAAGTTTCAGTCGTTTGACGGGGAAGTCGTAATAATTTCGATGCCTGTATCAGATGAAGTTACACAGCCATTTGGCTATTTACATGGAGGTGCTACAGTTGCATTATGTGAAACTGCTGCATCACTCGGTTCAAATTTACTGACGGATAAGGATGAAATTCCATTAGGTCTTGAAATTAATGCGAATCATATTCGAAGTGTAAATAGTGGGACAGTGGAAGTTAAAGCGAGAATCATTCATAAAGGGCGTCAAACACATATTTGGCAAATGGAAGTCATGCAAGGTGAAACATTGATTTGTATCAGTCGTGCAACGATTGCAATAAAGCACAAAAAATAAAAGAGGCTGGACCAAAAGTGTTCTGCCACAAGCAAAAACCGAGCAAAACTAATAAATCGCTCTTTGTAGTGAACCCTAAAAGTTAGACTATTTGGAATGGAGAAATCCATTCCATTTTTTTATGCAATTTTTACATTTAGTCTACTTTCTCTGAACCCTATCGGGCTCTTCCATTCTAATTTTGATTTAATTCGCTTATTGTTGTAATACCATATATAATTTTCAATTGCTGCTTCAAGTTGTTCATAACTTTCATAAACTTTTCCGTAGAATATTTCCTGTTTTAAAATACTGAAAAAGCTCTCCATCGGCGAGTTATCCAGACAATTTCCCTTACGGGACATACTCTGAAATATTTTATTATCTTTAAGCTTTTGCCTATATTTTTTCATCTGATAAGCCCAACCTTGATCGCTATGAAAAGTTCTTCTAAACTCACATGCATCTGTTAATGCCACAGCTTTTGTAAGTGCTGACATAATACCTTCTGCATTTGGCTTTTTGGATATACTATATGAGATAATTTCTCTATTAAACAAATCCATAAATGGGTCAAGATAAAGCTTCCCAGTACAAATTAAACCATTTTCATTAAGATAATGGTATTTAAACTCTGATGTATCTGTAGTTATTTTCTGATAGGGAATATTTGTATCAAACCTACGGTTAACCAAATTATCAGCGATACGGCCAATTTTTCCTTTGTAGGATGAATATTTTCTATTTTTTCTAGTAAATGAGATTGATTTTAAATTCAATTTACTCATGATTCTCTGAACTTTCTTGTGATTAATAATATATCCTCTATTTCTAAGTTCACCTGTAATCCTTCTGTAGCCATAATTCATGGCGTTTTCCTCAAAAATTTCCTTTATTTGATTTTCTATTTTCTGATCCTTATTTTCTTTATCAAACTGCTTCTGCCAATACATATATGTAGATTTTGGGAATTTCAGTGCTTCAAGGACAATGTTTAATTTGAAATCTTTTCGGAGCTCTTTAATGACTCTTGATTCGATTTTAGCAGTCGGTTCGGTATACTTATCCCTGAAGCTTTCAACTTTTTTATATAGGCAAGTTCAGCTCTTAAAAGTTCATTTTCATGTTCAATTTTTTTCACATAGTCACTATTACTATTATTAATTTTTTTCTTCTTCATAGATGGACTTCCTTTCTTCTTTTCAGACAATCCATCAATACCATGCTTATTATAAGCATTCACCCAAGAAGATATAAGAGATGGATTATTAATACGGAATTTGGTTGAAGTAATACTTAATGAAGCATTATTCTCTTTCATCCATCTCAGTATAACAATCTTATCCTCTAAACTGTATTTATTCTTACTTCTTTTTCTTTCTAACCCTTCAATGCCGAAGGCACTATATGCTCTATACCAATCTCTAACCATAGAGCGACTTATACCATTACGCTTACCAACAACACTGAATCCACCTGTGCCATTAATATATTCAATTACGATTTTCAGCTTGAATTCCAAATCATATTTAGCCAAATAAAACACCCCAAAAGTTAGATTTTAAGTCTAACTTTTGGGGTGCACCACACTTTGATTTATAGTTTTTGTTCGGTTTTTGTCTTAGTGGCAACTTTTGTTCCGCCGTTTCGTCTGTTAATCGAAAGTAGATTGAAACTTATGTCTGGATCTGTTTTGTTATTTCTGTTCCTTTAAATCATCTCTAATCGTGCTATTTGTATACTTTGTACCGCTGTAATATGCGCTACGCATAATTATATGTGAACCGATTGGACCTGTCGTAAAGATAAACAATATCGCAAGGATTAACGTCGGTTCAAAATGGTGATCTCTCGCTAAGAAAAAGAGAAAGACACCAAACATCATAAACATAACACCAAGCGTAGATGACTTACCTGCTGCATGCGCTCTCGTGTACACATCCGGGAGTCTGATCAACCCAATAGCACTCACACAAGATAGCAATGCACCGATCATAATAAAGATGATGCTAGTGATTTGTACGATTGTTTCGATCATATTCTACAATCTCTCCTTTTTGTATAAACTTCGCAAATGCAGTCGTTCCTAAAAATGCAAGTACCGCAAGCAGCATAATAATGCTGATGAAATATTTTGTGTTAAGTAATACAGAGAATAGCGCAATCATCGCCATTAATGATATACCAAGTGCATCTAGTGCAACGACGCGATCTGCAAGTGCTGGACCTTTAATAACGCGATACAATATACCGAGCATCGCAAAAGAAACTAGCATCAATGCAATTATTACAATTATATCCATGTTGATCATTGTATACCAATCTCCTTTATCGCTTTTTCGAATGAATGTTTTATTGATGCACATTCAGATTCAATATCACTGAAGTCTATTGAATGAATGTATAACTTTGATTTATCATCACTAACCGCAACAACGACAGTTCCCGGCGTTAAAGTAATTAAAAGTGATAGTAAACTAATTTCCCAGTCTTTTCTTAAATCTGTTTCATACGTGAAAAATGCCGGTTTAATATTAATTTTAGGTGCCATTACAATCTTTAGTACGCCGATATTTGCTTTAAACAGTTCGATAATAAATATCGTAAATAATCGTAGTACTTTTAAAAAAGGAATTAAGTAAAAGCCACCAGGTAAAAATGGGCGCATGACATAAATTGCACATAGTCCAAATAAATATCCAAGAATTAAGTTACCGAGTGATGCAGAACCAGTCATAATAACCCACATAATCATAAGACCGATGTGAATAATTAATTGTATCGCCATATTATTTCACCCCCAGAGCTTTTACGTAAGTCACTGGATCGTATAAATGTTCTGCTGCTTGAGCAATAAAGGGATAGAGTTGTTCACTGCCCACTCCAAATAGTACAGCAATCGCAGTCATAATTACTGAAGCGACTAACGTTTTATAATATGGTTCAGGATGATAAACTTTGTTTTTATCATCACCGAAGAATACCATAATAAAAATTTTAATAACAGATAGAAGTACAACGAGACTACTGATCAGAATAATGATTGCACTCCATGTATAACCTTCCATAAATGCTGCTTTCACGATAAAATATTTGCCGAAGAAGCCACTTAGTGGTGGTATACCTGCGAGACTTAAAGCTGCAATAAAGAATGTCCAGCCAAGCACTGGGTAACGTTTAATTAAACCACCAATATTTCTAATATCTGTTTCACCAGTAATCTTGATGATAACACCTACGAGCATGAATAGGCTCGCTTTAATAATCATATCGTGCAGTAAGTAATATATACCGCCAATAGTTGATTCCTTCGTGAAAATTACGATTCCCATAATGATGACACCAACAGCAATCATTATGTTATAGATAATGATCTTCTTCATATCAAAGTATGCTAATGCTCCGATACAGCCGAATATAATCGTTAATAAACTTAGTACTAATAATACGTTCGTTACGACCGGACCTGAGTAGCTGAAAAATAAGCTGTATGTTCTGTAGATTGCATATACACCAACTTTAGTTAATAACGCACCGAATAACGCAAGAATCGGTATTGGTGGTGCGTAGTACGCTCCAGGTAACCAGAAATAAAGCGGAAACATTCCGGCTTTCGTTGCAAAGATAAAGATAAACAATATTGAAATTACAACGATAATATCCTGATTTTCAATTGTAGATATACGTTTACTAATATCTGCCATGTTCAGTGAACCGATGACAGAGTATAACATACCTATAGCAAGTACAAAGAACGCTGAAGAAGTTACGTTTATTAAAATATACTTAATACTTTCCTGCAGCTGAATTTTCGTACCTCCGATAATCATCAGTACATAAGATGAAATTAAGAACACTTCAAAGAATACGAATAAGTTAAAAATATCACCAGTCGTAAATGCACCGTTAAGACCTGCCAGCATAAACATTACTGACGTGTAGTAATAATAAGTTTCACGGTCTTTACCGATTGTCTGATAAGAATAAAATATCATGACTAGCGTTATTAACGATGTCGTAACAACGAGTAAGCTTGAAAACATATCACTGACGAGAACGATACTGTATGGTACTTTCCAGTTTCCGAGCTCAAGATACGTTGTGCCATTACGATATACGTGTACGAACTGAATCATTGCACTTATAAATGTAATTAATGTTCCGAAAAACGCAACCATTCGTTTAATAATCGGACGCTTCCCGATTAATATTAATATAATTGCAGTAATTGCTGGTATGATTATCGGCATTACAACTAAATTACTCATCGTCTGGCACCCCCTTGTAATCTGCTACATTATCAGTGCCGAGTTCTTTATAGCTACGGAATGCAAGCACGAGAAAGAATGCAGTAACCGCAAAGCTAATAACGATTGCTGTTAATATGAGTGCCTGCGGTATTGGATCGACATATTCTTTGTTCCCACCGGTAAAGATTGGTGAGGCTGCATTTTTTAGCGTCCCACTCGTAAGTAATAGCAAGTTTACAGCGTGAGAAATAATCGATGAACCGATAATAATTCTAAGCAAACTTTTAGAAAGAATTAAATAGACGCCAGCAGCTACAAGAATGCCACTTAATATAATAATTAATATTTCCATTATTCATTCTCTCCAATCGTTAATATTATCGTTATCGTCGTACCGATTACGACGAGCATAACACCGATATCAAAAAATAATGCAGTATGATAGTGAATGTTTCCGATTACAGGTATATAGAGCTCTCCGAATGAATGCGTAAAAAATGGTTTGCCCTGAAATATACTCACAAGCGGTGTAGCAAAACAGAATATAAGCCCGATACCTATCATTTTCTTAAAATCAATCGGAAAAATTTGATATAACGTTTTAATATCATATGCAATTAAGATTATAAGTAAAGCAGCAGACAGTAACAAACCGCCGACGAAACCACCACCAGGCAAGTAGTGACCATTCATAAATATAGAGAATGCGAACATTACAATAATGAAGAACACGACGAGCGTACAAAATTGTAATATCACATCATTATCGTGTTGTTTCTTCATTTTGTTCACCTCTCGTTTTTCTAAGTCTGATTAATGTATAAATACCTATTCCTGCAATCGCCAGTACGCTTGATTCAAATAAAGTATCAAAGCCACGGAAGTCAACGAGTATAACGTTTACCATATTTTTACCGGCAGCAAGATCGTATACATTTTTAATATAGTATTCTGAAATTGATGTAAAGTGTTTGTTGCTGTAAGAAACAAGTGCAATCAATGACACGATAACACCAGTGGATAATGCGATAAGCACATTCGTAAATTTAAATTTCTTCTCTTCTGCATGGCGATATTTCTTTGGCATATGATAGAAGCACATTAAAAATAGTGCAGTAGAGATGGTTTCTATTGAAAGTTGTGTCAGTGCAAGGTCCGGTGCTTTAAAGAATACAAACAATAAAGCGATAGAATAACCGATAGCACTTAACATAATAATGCTGAATAGACGAGATTGCGCCTTTAAAATCATAATCGTTGCAATAACGATTATTAATATAAGAATCAGTTCATATAATCGAATGTTCGCAATTGATTCGAAATATATCGATAAGTCTGTTTTTAAGAAAACGTAAACTGTAATAATAAGCAATGTAGAGAAGATGCTTGCAATACTGAAACGTATAGAGTGATATACAAGCCTCCTATTAATTTCAAAGCTTAATTTTTGAGACTGATCTAATGCGAAATTGTATAAATTGTTCAGCTTTAATTGTTCTGGCCATAACTGATATACATTCTGCCATTTTGAAATGAAATACAGTAATGCACTACCAATTACGATAATCGCAATTGTTACAATAAGCGGTATATTCACACCGTGGAAATGGTGTATATGGTTTAATGTAATATTATTGCTTACAATCGCACTTGTTGCAGACTGTAATAACGGTCTGAACATATCAGGAAATACTGAAATGAACAGCATTACACAAATGAGTATTATCGGTGATAATAAGAATAGTACCGGTGCCTCATGCGGTTTCTTTTCACTATTGTTTTTAATATTATTCGGAATAAAGACGTCTTTAATAATCTTTAATGAATAAATGAATGTAAATAAACTACCAACAAACATTAACGTCAGAATAAAACCACTTACAATCGTATTGATCATCGGATGTTCTGTTGATAATAAAACAGATTCTAAAAACATCTCCTTACTGATGAAACCATTAAATGGCGGTACACCTGCCATGCTGAGTACACCTAACGTTGTTAACGTAAACGTAATTGGCATAATAAACATTAAACCGTTTAGTTTATGAATGTTACGCGTACCTGTTTCATGGTCGATAATACCGACCAGCATGAAGAGTGCGCCTTTAAATGAGGCATGGCTTAATATATGAAATACAGCTGCTGTAACTGCAATATAATACAATGTTTCGTGCCCAGCTTTAAAGCTCAGTGACCCAATACCAAGTAAACTCATGATAAGACCGAGTTGACTTACAGTACTAAAAGCTAAAATACCTTTTAAGTCGATTTGATTGACTGCTTTAATAGAAGCGAAACACATTGTAAACAACCCGACGATGACAATGGCATATGTCCATACATTACTCACTGCAAAAAGCGGTGTAAAACGGGCAATTAAATATATACCGGCTTTAACCATCGTTGCAGAGTGTAGATATGCACTAACGGGTGTCGGTGCCTCCATAGCATCCGGTAACCATATATGGAAAGGAAACTGCGCTGACTTTGTAAATGCAGCAAGTAATATAAGCACAACAGCTAACATAAATAATGGATGCGCATGAACTTTCGTTGCCTGTGCCATTATTTCAGAGATTACAGGTGTTCCTGTAATTCCAATTAATATACTGAGACCACCGAGCATCATTAAACCACCAAAAACTGTGATCAACATTGATTTTAATGCGCCATCTGTTGATTTTTGTTTATGATACCAGAATGAAATTAAGAGGAAACTTGATATACTTGTAAGCTCCCAGAATAAATAGAGTGATAACACGTTGTTGCTTGTCACAACACCAAACATTGCCCCCATAAACAAAAGCAAATAAGTGTAAAAACGTCCAAGCGCTTCATCTTTATGTAAGTAATGAATTGAATAAAATACAACGAGTGAACCGATGATAGAAATCAGTAATGTGAATAATAATGCTAATCCGTCTAAACGAATATCAAAGTTTAAACCGATGCTTGGCATCCATGAATAATGTTTAATAATAGGTGCGCTTAATACCGATTGAATTAACGATATAAAGTAAAACGACGCAATAACAGGAACAATTAATACAAAGTATCCTGTATGTATGCCTTTAACGTACTTCGACAATATGCCAGGTAATAAACTGGCGATGAGTGGAAGTAATACGACAAGTAATATAGACATCGAATGAACCTCCTTTTAATTTCATACTCTCTATTATACAGAAAAATGACTGATTATTAACGCACGTCGTTTTACAGAATAAAGCGTAAGTTTATAAAATTTATGTTTCTTTAAATAAGAAGAAACCATATTCATTAGTATGTAAAGTTCACGAAATTGTCACAAAATTAAATTAAAAATCAGTTTTATATTGCTTCGCGTATTCAGCTTTTAAATTTTGAAGCATCAATAAAGACTGTTTGTTAAATGCATTGTCATTACTTTTTAATTTTTCTTCCATTTTATTTATTGCGTTGCGTAGAGAATCTTCATATGAAAGTACGTCATCTTCATACGGTTTTAGCAAGTTTTTATCAACGATACGTTTTTCCTTGTAGCTTAATGCACGACGCTCATGAAAAAAGACATTTTCGACTTCATTACGGTTGTGCAGATCACCTTGAGTTGGGTGTGTGATAACATTGATCACTTGAACGAGTTCACCGTTTTGTCTTGACTCGAGGTGCTCAACAATATAAATTCCTGTTTTATGCATAAGTCTAAAATACATATTCATCATCCTTTATGTTAAAATGGTTTATTGTAAACATCATATCATGAAGGAGAGAGAAAAATGACAAATTTTCCTCAATTAAGTACAGAAGTTTCTAAAAATGAAAAACGCGTAACAATGCATACAAATAAAGGTGAAATGCAGTTTAAACTCTTCCCGGAGATTGCACCGAAAACAGTTGAAAACTTTATTGAGTTATCTAAGCGTGGTTATTATGAAGGTATTACATTTCACCGTGTCATTAATGATTTTATGATTCAGGGGGGAGACCCAACTGGAACTGGTATGGGTGGCGAAAGTATTTATGGCAGTGCATTTGAAGATGAGTTTTCAATGGAAGCATTTAATTTATATGGTGCTTTATCTATGGCGAATGCAGGACCGAATACGAATGGTTCACAATTTTTCATCGTACAGATGAAACAAGTACCAGCACAAATGTTATCTCAATTAAAACAAGGTGGATGGCCTGAAGAAATAGTAGATGCATATGCTGAACGTGGTGGTACACCTTGGTTAGATCAGAAGCATACAGTTTTTGGCCAGTTAATTGCAGGTGAAGATACACTTGAAGCAATCGCAGCTGTAAAAGTAGGTGGACAGGATAAACCGGTTGAAGATGTTATCATCGAACGTATTACTGTAGAATAAAATTCTTTTCATAAGTCATGAATTCGTCATGACTTATGAATTTTTTTTATGTCCATCATGTTATAATGATAAAAATTAGGAGTGTGAAGTAATTATGATGGAGTTTCTTTATTTTCCAGAAAATAAAATGGAATATATACCTGCAGTGCTTTCGCTAATATTCTTTATGACGCTTGCGTACTTTACTTTTAAATATTTTAAGAAAAATTCTCAGGCACAGGAAGAAAAATTAAAAGCATTTGAACAGGAAGTAATGGAAAGATTGAAAGAGGACAAAGATCATGAATCCAGAATTTAATATTAAAATGTATCAAATTTTAAGTCAGTGGAATCCGATGCAGCTTGATGATTCTACTGAAGGTGATATGGAATACTATGAAATTATGGACATCATTCATCAGAAGTTATCACACGAAACAACAATCGAAAAAATTCAGGCTGTATATTTATTTAGTTTTAATGAAACCCCCGAAAAAACCGATATTGAACGTATTCTAAACAAAATATATCAACTTAATGCATCATGTGAAGTGTAAGCTTCACATGATTTTTTTAATTTTTCTAATTATGATAAAATAGTGTTAAGAAAATGAGGGATGAACATGAAGAAAAATTATAAAAAAGGTCAATTTATTAAAGTGAAAGTAACAGGTATTCAGCCTTACGGTGCATTTGTTGAAACAGATGATCACACAGAAGGTTTAATTCATATTTCAGAAGTGATGAATGATTACGTTCATAATTTAAATCTACTGTTAACTGTCGGTCAAATTGTAAAAGCAAAAGTCATCAATGTATCTGAAGAAGGGAAATTAAATTTAACGCTTAAAGAGAACGATTACTTTAAGAAACAAGAGCGCAAAAAGGTTAAACGTTCTGTTCTTGAACAATTGGACGAGCCTGAATCCATCGGTTTTGAAACTTTGGAAGAACGTTTACCGGAGTGGATAGAACGTGGCTTAAAGCTATAATTTTTATGCACTTAAATGCATAAAAATTTTTGTGAAAATTTTGAGTAATAAGGGTTGAACAATTGCTGAAAATTGTTCATTATATGTATGTAAGGGTTTTCTAACCAAACTATTAAGGGGGAAATAATAAATGATTCCGTACAAACACGAACCATTTACAGATTTTACTGTAGAAGAAAATAAACAAGCGATGCTTGAAGCAATTGAAAAGGTAAACGGTTACCTTGGTCAGGACTATCCATTAATTATTGGTGGGGAGCGTGTAATGACAGAAAACAAATTACGCTCATTCAACCCATCAAAAAGAGAAGAAACAATCGGTCATGTTTCTCAGGCAACACAGGAGCATGCAGAGCGTGCGATGGCAGTAGCGAAAGAAACATTTGAAACTTGGAGATCTACAAATCCAGCAATGCGCGCTGACATTTTATTCCGTGCTGCAGCGATTATTCGTCGCCGAAAACATGAATTCTCAGCGTTATTAATTAAAGAAGCAGGTAAACCTTGGAACGAAGCTGATGCTGATACAGCTGAATGTATTGATTTCTTAGAATTCTATGCACGTGAAATGTTACGCCTTAAAGACGGTGTTAAAGTAGAAAGCCGTCCTGGTGAATATAACAGATACGATTACATTCCATTAGGTGTAGGTGTTGTTATTTCACCTTGGAACTTCCCATTAGCAATTATGGCTGGTACTACTGTAGCACCACTCGTTACAGGTAACACTGTATTATTAAAACCATCTTCAAACACTTCTGTAGTTGCTTACAAGTTTATGGAAGTATTAGAAGAAGCGGGTATGCCTAAAGGTGTTGTAAACTACATCCCAGGTTCAAGCCGTGATATCGGTGACTTTATCGTAGATCACGTTGATACACGATTCATCTCATTCACTGGTAGCCGTGACGTAGGTGTTCATATTTATGAACGTGCTGCGAAAGTACACGAAGGTCAGTTAAACTTAAAACGTGTTATCGCTGAAATGGGTGGTAAAGATACGATCGTTGTTGACGCTGAAGCGGATTTAGAATTAGCTGCAGAGTCAATCGTTAAGTCAGCATTTGGATTCTCTGGACAAAAATGTTCAGCTTGTTCACGTGCAATCGTACTTGAAGAAGTATATGACGAAGTTGTAGCGAAAGTGAAAGAAAAAGCAGAAAAATTAACTGTAGGTAACCCAGAAACGAATGAACACTTTATGGGACCTGTAATTGATGATAAATCATTAAACAAAATTAAAGAATACATTGAAATCGGTAAACAAGAAGGTAAATTATTAGTAGGTGGAACTACTGATGAGGCTGTTGGTAACTTCGTTCACCCAACTGTATTCGTTGATGTTAAACATGATGACCGTATTATGCAGGAAGAAATTTTCGGACCAGTTGTTGGTATTGCAAAAGCGAAAGACTTTACTGAAGCAATTAAGTTTGCAAATGATACAGATTACGGTTTAACTGGTGCAGTTATTACGAACAACCGTGAGCATTTAGAACAAGCACGCCGTGACTTCCACGTTGGTAACTTATACTTTAACCGTGGATGTACAGGTGCTATCGTTGGATACCAACCATTCGGTGGTTTCAAAATGTCAGGTACAGACTCTAAAGCAGGTGGACCTGATTACTTAGTGTTACACATGCAAGGTAAAACAACTTCTGAAATGCTTTAATTTCGATGTTTGTACTTTAAACAATCAAATAATTAATTTAATAAAGCAGTAGTGTGAATTCACTACTGCTTTTATAAAAAATTGTAAAAAAGGGGAATAAAAATGACTAAATCACAAGATATAATCGAAATTACAAATCACTACGGTGCGCCGAACTATCATCCACTTCCAATCGTAATTTCTGAAGCAGAAGGTGTTTGGGTACGCGATCCGGAAGGTAACAAATACATGGACATGTTATCAGCATATTCTGCTGTTAACCAAGGACACCGTCATCCGAAAATTATTCAGGCGTTAAAGGATCAGGCAGATCGCGTGACATTAACATCTCGTGCTTTCCACAGTGATCAGTTAGGACCATGGTATGAAAAGATTTGTAAGCTTGCAGGTAAAGAAATGGTATTACCGATGAATACAGGTGCTGAAGCTGTTGAAACTGCAATTAAAGCTGCGCGTCGTTGGGCTTATGACGTAAAAGGTGTAGCGAAAGATCAAGCTGAAATTATTGCTATGAACGGCAACTTCCACGGTCGTACGATGGCTGCAGTATCATTATCAAGTGAAGCGGAATATCAACGTGGTTATGGCCCATTATTAGGTGGATTCAAACTTGTTGACTTCGGTGATATCGAACAAATTAAAGCTGCAATTACACCAAATACTGCTGCAGTATTATTAGAGCCAATTCAAGGTGAAGCAGGTATTAACATTCCTCACGACGGTTTCTTAAAAGAAGTTCGTGATTTATGTACAGAAAACAATGTATTATTCATTGCTGACGAAATTCAGGCTGGACTTGGACGTTCAGGTAAAATGTTCGCTACAGATTGGGATAATGTAGTGCCTGATATGTATATTTTAGGTAAAGCTTTAGGTGGCGGTGTATTCCCAATTTCTTGTGTATTAGCAGATAAAGAAATTTTAGAAGTATTTAATGCAGGAAGTCACGGTTCAACATTCGGTGGAAACCCATTAGCATGTGCAGTATCAAGTGCGGCATTAGATGTGTTAGTTGATGAGAAATTAGCAGATCGTTCATTAGAATTAGGAGAATACTTCCAGGCTGAACTTAAGAAAATTGATAATCCAGTTATTAAAGAAGTACGCGGTAAAGGATTATTTATCGGTGTAGAATTAAATGAAGCAGCACGTCCTTACTGTGAACAATTAAAAGAATTAGGTTTATTATGTAAAGAAACACACGATACAGTTATTCGTTTTGCTCCACCATTAATCATCTCTAAAGAGGATTTAGATTGGGCAATTGAGAAGGTTAAACAAGTCTTCACAAAATAATTGATAGCGTTTTCATTTTAGGACTTTTAAAAGTTTTTTAATATGTTACAATTAAACATGTAGAATTATAGAATGAAAAAAGAGGCGAATAAAATGTCAGAAACTACTAACTTAGTGTCATCTACACAGGAAATTATTCATGAAGCACTGGATAAATTAGGCTTCGATGAAAGTATGTATGAATTAGTGAAAGAACCTTTACGTTTATTAACTGTACGTATTCCAGTTCGTATGGATGATGGAACAGTAAAAACATTTACAGGCTACCGTGCACAGCATAACGACGCTGTTGGTCCTACTAAAGGTGGGGTGCGTTTCCATCCGGATGTTGATGAAGCGGAAGTAAAAGCTTTATCAATGTGGATGACATTAAAGTGCGGTATTGTTGATCTACCTTATGGTGGTGGTAAAGGTGGTATCGTATGTGACCCACGTCAAATGAGTATTCACGAAGTAGAACGTTTATCACGCGGATATGTTCGTGCGATCAGCCAAATTGTTGGCCCTACGAAAGATATTCCAGCACCAGACGTATTTACTAACAGTCAGATTATGGCATGGATGATGGATGAATACAGCATGATGGATGCATTCAATTCACCAGGTTTCATTACTGGTAAACCGATTGTACTTGGTGGTTCACAAGGACGTGACCGTTCAACTGCATTAGGTGTTGTTATTGCAATTGAAGAAGCAGCGAAACGCCGCGGAAAACAAATTAAAGATTCTCGTGTTGTAATTCAAGGATTCGGTAATGCAGGAAGCTTCTTAGCGAAGTTCTTATACGATGCAGGTGCTAAGATCGTAGGTATTTCTGATGCATACGGTGCATTACATGATCCAAATGGTTTAGACATTGACTATTTATTAGATCGTCGTGATAGTTTCGGTACAGTTACTAACTTATTTGAAGATACAATTACGAATAAGGAATTATTCGAATTAGAATGTGATATTTTAGTACCAGCTGCGATTTCTAACCAGATTACTGGTGATAATGCACATGATATTAAAGCAGATATCGTAGTTGAAGCTGCAAATGGACCAACAACACCGGAAGCAACTAAGATCTTAACTGAACGCGGTATTCTATTAGTTCCAGACGTACTTGCAAGTGCAGGTGGTGTAACGGTTTCATACTTCGAATGGGTACAGAATAACCAAGGTTACTACTGGACTGAAGAAGAAGTTAATGAAAAATTACGTGATAAGTTAATCACTGCTTTTGATAATGTTTATACGTTATCACAAAACAGAAACATCGATATGCGTTTAGCAGCATACATTATCGGAATTAAGCGTACAGCTGAAGCTGCACGTTACCGTGGATGGGCTTAATATAAATAAAATCCCGTGATTGCATTAATGCAATCACGGGATTTATTTTATTATTTAAAGAAAAAACGTTTTTCATTGAGTTTATTACGGAATGCTTTTTGCTCATTTGCACTTTTTTTCTTATATTCTTTTAAAAATGCTTCGTATTGATCCATAATATCGTCTGTTTCTCCAAATGCTTTTACTTCTCCGGCTTCAATCCACATAATTTTTGAACAGAAATCACGCACTTGTCGTAAATTATGGCTGACGAAGAAAATTGTTTTACCGGCATCTTTAAATTCATGAATCTTTTTTAAGCTTTTTTGTGTAAATGTCTGGTCACCAACAGATAACGCTTCATCGATTACTAATATATCTGGGTCTACATTAATACTGATTGCAAAGCCGAGTTTTGATTTCATACCACTTGAATATTTTTTCACTGGCTGATAAATGAAGTCACCGAGCTCAGAGAATTCAATAATCTTTGGCGTTAGCTCTTTAATTTTAGACTTAGAGTATCCCATAAGCAGTAATTTAAATTCAATATTATCATATCCTGAAAGTTGTGCATTTAATCCAGCAGCAATTGCGATAACGCTGACGATACCATTTCTTTCAACGTGTCCATTTGTAATTGCGACACTGCCACCGATAATATTACTGATTGTTGATTTTCCGGATCCGTTTATGCCAACTAATCCGATAACATCTCCTTCATATGATTCAAAGTTAATATCTTTTAATGCATAAAATCGCTTCGTTTTCTTCGGTCTTATAATATCGAGCAGGCGTTCTTTATTGTTATTAAAAAGTTTATATTCTTTCGTGACGTTTTCAAATTTTACTGTAGGTTTCATTGTTATTCATCCTTATATATTGGTTTAATATGTAAATGTTAAGAGATTGTAAAGAATGTTTAAATACTGTATATTATAATATACATTATACTAGAAAATTGCAAAGAGGTGATGGATGTTTCGTACATCTTGACCAATGACATATGAACTATTAAAAAATAATGATATTACAACTCCGATTTGTGACGTATTAGGTGTTCCTTTTAATGATATAACAAACGACGAAGCTTTAGCGATAATTAAACAGTTTGACTCGTTAAACACGCATGATAATTTATTTATCGTAACAGCTAATCCAGAAATTGCATATATGGCACATAAAAATGAAAGTTATATGACACGTATATCTATGGCAGACTTGATAGTACCGGATGGTATCGGTATTATTAAAGCATCAAAGCAATTAGGTCGTCCAATGAAAGCGCGCGTTCCTGGTATTGAGTTAATGGAAGGAATGCTTGAAGTCGCCAATAGAGAGCATAAGAAAGTATTTCTATTAGGAAGTTCGAAAAAGACGGTTAAAAAGTGTAAGAAAAAATTAAGCGTCCAGTTTCCGAATATAACATTTAAGTCTAAACACGGGTATAAAGAAATAGATGACCAGAAAACTTTACAGAAGTTAAAAGACTTTGAACCGGACTATGTATTTGTTGCAATGGGTTTTCCGAAGCAGGAAAGTTTTATATACTTTAATCAGCATCACTTTAAACATACAGTTTTTATGGGCGTAGGTGGCTCATTTGATGTGTTCAGCGGCAATGTCAGACGTGCTCCTGAATTATTCATAAAGCTTAATCTGGAATGGCTGTACCGTATTATGACAGACTTTAAACGCTTTAAACGTGCAACGACAATACCGATGTTTATGCTTGAAGTACGTAAACAAATGTTTAATGAAAAGTATGATCCATATAAACATTTAAAAGAAAAAGAATAGAAAAGAGGATATTATGAATCCTGTAACGACGGTTTTAAAAGAACAATTTAAAAACTTTTATTTAATACAAAGACTTGCTCAATTTCAAATTAAAATATCGACGCATGATAATTATTTAGGTCTTGCCTGGGAATTTATTAATCCACTGATTCAAATCGCCGTTTATTACTTTGTATTCGGTATCGGGATAAGAGGTGGACGTGCAGATATCCATGGTGTTCCGTTTATTTTATGGATGCTTGTTGGTATAAGTATGTGGTTTTTCGTGAATCAAGGAATCCTGGAAGGTACAAAGTCCATTTCGATGAAATATAATCAAGTGGCGAAAATGAACTTTCCGTTGTCGACGATTCCGAGTTACATATTAATGAGTAAGTTTTATACGCATGTTGTTTTACTCGGTTTAATTATCGGTATTTGTTTCTTATCCGGAATAAAACCAACTGTATATATGCTGCAATTACTTATTTATATTCCATTTGTGTACATTTTTAGCTTATCTGTAACAATGTTTACATCTACGCTAGGAGTACTCGTAAGAGACGTGCAAATGGCAGTACAGGCGCTTTTAAGAGTATTGTTTTACATGTCACCGATATTATGGTTACCTGAAGGCAATTCAGAAAAAATGCAAATCGTTGAATTTATTATGAAATTAAATCCGGTATATTTTTTAGCGGAAAGTTATAGAAGTGCAATACTGTATCAGGAATGGTATTTTGTAGAACATTGGAAACTTGCGTTATACAATGTAGGATTTGTTCTGTTTTTCTTTATACTTGGTTCAATCATTCATATTAAGTTCAGAGAGCGATTCAGCGATTTTATATAGGTTCAATTAATTGAATATACATTCATTGCTATGACATAATGTGGTTAACACATTATGTTTTTTATTTGGAGGAAATTATGAATCAATTTACATTTTACAACCCTGTTAAGTTAGTATTCGGTAAAGAAAGTTTAGAGCAATTAAGTGATATGGTGAAATCATTTTCAAATGGCAATAAAGTATTATTAACTTACGGTGGCGGTAGTATTAAAAGAACGGGTCTATACGATAAAGTGATGGAACGATTATCTGACTTTGAAGTATTTGAACTTGCGGGTATTGAACCGAATCCACGCGTTGAAACAGTACGTAAAGGTGTAGAGATCGTTAAAGAAAAACAAATCGATTTCATCGTTGCAGTTGGTGGCGGTTCAGTTATTGATGGTACGAAATTAATCGCAGCAGCAGGAAAGTATGAAGGTGATGCGTGGGATATCGTAACACGTAAAGCAGAAGTTAAAGATGCTGTACCATTTGGAACTGTATTAACATTATCAGCAACAGGTTCGGAAATGAATTCAGGTAGTGTTATTACGAACTGGGAGACGAAAGAGAAGTTAGGGTGGGGCTCTCCACTTGTATTTCCTAAGTTCAGTTTATTAAATCCTGAAGTGCTATATACGTTACCTGAGCATCAAACAGTAAACGGAATAATTGATAGCATGAGTCATTTATTAGAACAGTACTTTAACGAAGCAAACAATACAGAAGTGCAGGATCAGATGATCAGTGGTGTAATGAAGACGGTTATGAAAACTGGTCCGATTGCTGTGAAAGAACCTGAAAACTATGAAGCACGTGAGACGTTAATGTTATCATCAACAGTTGCATTGAATGGCTTTTTACGCTTAGGTTATATCGGAGACTGGGCAACACATAATTTAGAACATGCAGTAAGTGCGGTTTATGATATTGCACACGGTGCAGGTCTTGCAATTTTATTCCCGGAATGGATGCGTTACGTTAGCAAAAAATCTCCAGCACGATTTGTAAAGTTTGCTGAAGATGTATTTCATGTCGATGCATCATTATCTGACGATGAGAAAATTAACTTTGCCATTGATGCGTTACAGAACTTCTGGACAAGTTTAGGTGCAAAACAAAAGTTATCAGATTACGGTGTGAAAGAAGAAGACTTAGAAGTGTTTGCGGATAAAACGTTAATTTATGGTCCATTCGGTAATTTCTATAAGTTACAACGAGAAGATATAATAGCGATTTATAAAGCGGCATTATAAACAAAGCAATTTAATATAATAAATCAAAGGAAGCGGAATTATTCCGCTTCCTTTTGTATATATGCTTCTGCTTTTTCGATTTGTAATGAAACACTTTTAATACTCGTACCGTTGTCGTTTGTTCTTCGATTGACAGCATATGCAGGATCTAATTTTTCATAAATGGCGTCATTAATTTGAGGCACAACTGTTTTATAATGTGACAGTGGAATATCTTTCAGTAATATCTCATTATCAATTGCATAGAGCACAAGTTTCCCTGTAATTTCGTGTGCTTCTCTAAATGGTATGTTCAGCGTCACAAGATAATCTGCCAGTTCTGTTGCGTTAGAATAGTCACTTTTTGTCGTCTCAATTAGCTGTTCGGTATTTACTTCCATCGATTCAATCATCCCAGTAAAGATCTGAACGGACTGAATCGCTGTATCAATACTATTGAAGAAACCTTGTTTGTCTTCCTGTAAATCTTTGTTATATGCAAGTGGGAGCCCCTTTAATGTCATGAGTAATCCGATATAATTTCCTGCAACAGTTCCTGATTTGCCACGTATGAGTTCTGCCATATCAGGATTTTTCTTCTGGGGCATAATGGATGAACCTGTCGTATATGCATCCCTTAATGTTATGAATTTAAATTCTTCACTGCACCATAATATAATTTCTTCTGAGAATCGTGATAAGTGCATCATTAATACATTAATATTATGCATCATATCAAGTATATAATCTCTGTCACTTACGGCATCGATACTGTTCGGATAAACACTATCGAAGCCTAGTGCATGAGCTGTATATTGCTGTTCAATCGGAAATGTTGTTCCGGCTAATGCACCTGATCCAAGCGGTGACACATTCACACGTTTTAAAGCGTCATTAAATCTTTCTTTATCACGATTTAGCATCCAGAAATACGTCATAATATGGTGACTGAAGAGTATCGGTTGCGCGCGTTGCATATGCGTATATCCAGGCATAATGACCGATAAATACTTTTTACTCAGTGTAATAAGGACTTGCTGTAATTCGTTGATGGACTGAATAATCGTTTCTGTCTGCTCTCGTGCATAGAGATGCATATCTGTTGCGACTTGATCATTACGTGAACGTGCAGTATGCATCTTTCCACCGACAGGGCCGATTTTTTCAATGAGTAGCTTTTCGATATTCAGATGGATATCTTCATATTCTTTTTTAAAGTCAACGGTCCCTGCTTCATAATCCTGAACGATTGCGTTTAGTCCGTTAATAATTAGTGCAGCGTCATCTTTACTTATAATGTTTGTGTTTTTCAACATGTTAACATGAGCGATACTTCCATTTATATCATGATAAAAGAGTCTTTGATCAACTTCTATCGACTGATTGAAGTTAGCGACTTGTTCACTCATCGACTGTGTAAATCTTCCACCCCAAAGTGCTTTACTCATGCTGCTCACCACCATATACACGTGTCGCCTGTTTTACTGGTAATTCATATATTTCAATAAATCCAACACTTGCCTGATGATTAAAAGTATCTTCTTTCGTATATGTTGCAAGTTTTTCATTATAGAGTGCATTATCGCTCTTTCTACCAATTACAGTAATGTTACCTTTATAAAGTTTTACTTTCGTCTCGCCGTTTACGTACTGCTGCATATCTGTAAGCAAGTTTTTAATATGGTCTGCAAGCGGTGAAAAGAATAAACCGTTATAAATTAAGTTAGAGAATTGCTGCTCGATATACGGTTTAAAATGCTGAACATCTTTCGTTAACGTAATCGTCTCTAAATCTTTATGTGCAGTAAGTAGCATCATTGCACCTGGTGCTTCATATACTTCACGGGATTTTATGCCGACGAGACGATTTTCAACGTGATCAATTCTTCCGACACCATGTTTTCCGCCGATAACATTTAACTGTTTAATAATTTCGTGTAATGGCATCATTTTTCCATTTAATGCGATAGGGAGGCCCGATTTAAATGTTATGTCGATAATTTCCTCTTCATCGGGTGCTGCTTTTGGCGCTACAGTTAAATCGTAAGCATCTTCAGGTGGCATCGCATATGGATCTTCTAAGATGCCACACTCATTGCTTCTTCCCCATAAATTCTGATCGATAGAATACGGAGAATCAAGGTTGATAGGTACTGGAATGTCATGTGCTTTCGCATATTCTATCTCTTCTTCACGACTGAATCCCCAGTCACGAACAGGTGCAAGCGTTGTAATTGATGGATCGATGCTGTGTATGGCAACTTCGAATCGTACTTGGTCATTCCCTTTACCAGTACAGCCGTGCGCAATAAATTTTGCATCATACTGATGTGCAATTTTTACGAGTTCCTTTGCGATGAGTGGTCTGCTGAGTGCAGATATTAACGGATACGTCTCTTCATATAAACTATTACCTTTAATTGCATAAGATAAGTATTCATCCGCATATGTCTCAACTTTATCCAGCATAATCGATGCTATTGCCCCAACATTTAATGCTTTTTCTTTTACATTCTCTAGATCCTTCCCTTCACCAACATCAAGGCAGCAGGCGATAACATCATAACCTTTATCGATAAGCCATTGTATTGCGACGCTCGTATCAAGTCCTCCTGAATATGCGAGTACTACTTTTTCTTTGTTATTCATTTTACATTCCTCCAGATGATTTAAAAATATTTCAACTAATTATACATAATAATGTATCAATATACATAAATATTATCAAGTATTTTTATGCAAAAATTTGAATAAAAATATTGTTTTTGTTTTTCTGAAATAAAATTATAGATGTAAGCGCTTAATAAATCACTATGGATTGAGAACTGTTGCTGAATCAAGTACAATGATTGTGAAACTATGAACAGGAGGAACAACGATGACACACATTAAATTTAATTACGACATGGCAAAATCATTCGTTGGCGAACATGAGCTGACACAGATGCAGGACTTAGTTAAGAACATTCACCACGTCATTCACGAAGGAAGCGGCGCTGGGAATGACTTTTTAGGGTGGCTTGATCTACCTGTTGATTACGATAAGGAAG
Organism: Macrococcus armenti; assembly: GCF_020097135.1. Taxonomy (NCBI): domain Bacteria; kingdom Bacillati; phylum Bacillota; class Bacilli; order Caryophanales; family Staphylococcaceae; genus Macrococcus; species Macrococcus armenti. The sequence goes on from NZ_CP083608.1 coordinate 631,148, forward strand.
AGTTTGCACGCATTAAAGAAAGTGCGAAGAAAATTAATTCAGATAGCGATGTATTAATCGTTATCGGAATCGGTGGTTCGTATTTAGGCGCACGTGCAGCAATTGAAATGCTTAATAAATCGTTTGATCATCTTGATACAAATAAAACGCAGATTATTTTCGCAGGACATCAGTTATCTTCAAGTTATTTGAATGATTTAATTGAATATGTACAGGATAAAGATTTCTCAGTAAATGTAATTTCTAAGTCTGGGACAACGACAGAACCAGCTGTTGCTTTCCGTGTATTTAAAAAATTATTAGAAGAGAAGTACGGTAAAGAAGGTGCGAAGTCACGCATTTACGCAACTACAGATAAGGCTAAAGGTGCTTTAAAGTCATTAGCAACGACTGAAGGTTATGAAACATTCGTAGTGCCGGATGATGTTGGTGGACGTTTCTCTGTATTAACAGCAGTAGGACTATTACCGATTGCTACAGCTGGTCATGATATCGATGCAATGATGGAAGGTGCAGCAAATGCGCGAACTGAACTTGCTTCATCTGAACTTTCTGAGAACATCAGTTATCAATATGCAGCATTACGTAATATTTTATACAATAAAGGGTATACGATTGAAATGCTGATTAACTACGAACCAAGTCTGCAATACTTTAATGAATGGTGGAAACAGTTATTCGGTGAGTCTGAAGGTAAGGACTTTAAAGGTATTTATCCATCAAGTGCAAACTTTTCAACGGATCTTCATTCATTAGGTCAATACGTTCAGGAAGGCCGTCGCGACATATTTGAAACAGTCGTTAAAGTAACAACACCAAGAAGTGATGTTACAATTGAAGCGGATGAGAATGATTTAGATGGTCTGAACTTCTTAGCAGGTAAAACATTGGACTTCGTTAACACGAAAGCATTCCAGGGAACATTGCTTGCACATAGCGATGGTGGCGTACCTAACTTCGTCGTTGAAGTACCGAAATTAGATGCATTTACTTTCGGTTACCTTGTTTACTTCTTTGAGTTAAGTGTTGCGATGAGTGGTTACTTACTCGGTGTGAATCCATTTAATCAGCCAGGTGTTGAAGCATATAAACAAAATATGTTTGCATTATTAGGTAAGCCTGGATATGAAGATAAAAAAGCTGAACTTGAAGCACGTTTATAATATTTATGTTAAGCCTGGGACTTTATTTGTCCTGGGCTTATTTTTCATTTATAATCACTTAAAAGCTAAGTGGAGATGATGATATGTTTACAGAAGCACAACTCATGGACTTATTACAGCAATTTAAAGGACTTGGAATTGTAATTGCTTTTCTTCTGCCGTTTATTGAGGCGTTTATACCGATACTGCCAATTGTTGTATTTGCTGTCGTGAATGTAAATGCTTACGGATTAATTCCAGGTTTTCTTATTACGTGGAGTGGTGCTGTGAGTGGTGCATTTTTAGTCGCACTTATCATTAGAAAGTATGGTCAGTATCGTTTCTTGAGGCGATTCAGTAAACATCCGAAAACTTTAAAGTTTATTCGACGTGTTGATGATAAAGGTGTGATGCCTCTCTTTTTATTACTCTGTTTTCCTTTTACGCCATCCAGTCTCGTGAATATTGTTGCAGGATTAAGTACGATAAATCTTAAACGCTATTTAGTTGCTGTCATGTTCGGGAAAGCCATTATGTTATTGACGTTGAGTTATATTGGTAACGATATATATTCCTTTGTGAAAGCACCTAAAAAGAGTATAATTGTCATTATAGTATTGATTTGTTTATGGTGGATTGGAAAGCAAGTTGAAAAGCATATCCATAAAAATTAGTGAGCTGAGGTGTAATTTTTGAGACAGGAATTTATAGAATGGTTTATTGCAATTATTATTGCAACACTATTGTATATTATTGTTACTACATTTTTCTTTATGTCTTATACCGTCAGCGGAGATTCTATGTATCCTACATTTGAAAATGGAGATAAAGTGATTGTCAACAAGATGAGCACGATACATCATGGAGAAGTCATCGTATTTAAAACGGATAAAAAAGAAAATTTTGTAAAACGTGTTATCGGTATACCGGGAGATAATGTCGAGTATGTTAATGATGTGTTATACATAAATGGAAAACGAATCGCAGAACCTTATTTGCAGGAAAATGAAATTGCAAAATCTAATGTTCTATTGACAGAAAACTTTAATATTACTGAAATTGTGGGATCAGAGGGTCAAAAAACGATACCGAAAAATAAATATTTAGTACTCGGAGATAATCGTGAAATTAGTCAGGATAGTCGTCATTTCGGTTTAATCGAAGGTAGTCAGATCGTTGGAGAAGTTCAAGTCAGATACTGGCCGATCAGTACATTTCATGTTAATTTTAGCCCACAATAATATATAAGCAACTTTACAAAGTAGTATTGTTTGTAAAGTTGCTTTTTTAGGAGGAAAGAGATGACAGTTCAATTGTTATTAGGTAGACGCGGCACTGGTAAAACACATCATATCGTAGAAGTTATTAAGTCGGATTTGAAGGATAAACCGCTTGGGGATCCGATAATTATGATTACACCAAGACAGAGCACGTTTCAAATCGAACAGGCGCTCAGTCAGGATGCGTTAATAAAAGGAAGCGTAAGAACTGCAATTTATTCATTCGATAGACTGTACTGGCGTCTTGAAAGTGAAGAAGGATTATCATCATTGAAACAAATATCAAAAAGTGGTTCTGAAATGATGGTTTATCAAATGCTGAATACGCATAAAGCACAATTAAAAAGATTTCATTCAACGAGTGAATATTATGGATTTAGTCAGAAGATGGCGGCAGTTATTTCTGACTTAAAAAAATATAATGTAACGCCAGCAAATCTGCTCAATATATTACAGGAAAATATTGATGTCAGAACGAAAGATAAACTCCACGATATTCATGTTATTTATAATGCATTAGAAAATAAAATAACTGGTCAGTATATGCAAACAGAAGATATGCTGCTGAATTTACGTGAACTTATCGCACAAAGCAGTACAATACGTAAGTCTGATATTTTTATTGATGGATTTTATAACTTTACGACTGTAGAGTATATGGTTATAGTAGCACTCGCACAGCATGCGAAGTCATTAACGATTGCTTTGACGATTGATCAGACTGATCCAGTACTTTTCAGAAAGACGTCAGAAACACTTGAGCATATAAAGACGCATCTAGCTCATGTCGATATCGCATACAACGTCCAGAATTTTAATACGCGTTATCGATTTAATGAAACGTTGAGCATATTAGAAAGTAGTTTTTCTGAAGATATAAATTTCAATGCAACGAAAGATATTCAATTATCCGCACACAGTACTGTAATGGATGAAGCAGAATATACAGCACATGAAATTATGAAACGTGTGCGAAATGGGCAACGCTTTAAAGATATTGCGATACTGTATCGCGACGAAAGCTATGTAAAGGCGCTTACAGATGCAATGGATATACATCAAATTCCATACCATACAGATTTTAAAACGCAGATGATTCATCATAAAGTAATCGAATTTATACGTTCAATACTTGATGTATGTAAGTCAAATATGCGTATAGAACATTTATTCAGAGCATTAAAGACAGGACTTATTACGCATGCGCATAAACATGATGAGGAATTGCTGCTCGTTGACATGCTGGAAAATGTAATGATTGAACGCGGCATGTATTATACAGACATTTTAGAAGGGCGTAAGCTGTTTTATGATGACAATGATAAATACAATAAAGATCAGTGGGATGCATTATTAAATTATATTAATTTTATTACCGAAACAATCGAGCCATTCAGAAAGACGTTGCAAAATGCAGTAACAGGACGTGAATTTGCGGTAGCCATTTATGAACTGCTCCTTAAATTATCAATTCCAGAATATTTAATGCAGCAGAAAGATTATGCACGAGATAATGGTGAACAGTATATAGCACTTACATTTGATCAAATATTATCAGGCATTAATCAAGTGCTGGATGATTTCGTATTAATACTGGACGACACAACGTTAGATTTAAAAGCGATGTGCGATATTATAGATGTTGGATTTGAAACGCTTGAGTTCAGCGCACCGCCACAAGGACTTGATCAAATTCAAATTCTGAACCTGGACTTAGCAAAGGTAGAAAATAAACCGATAATCTTTGTTGTCGGTGTTAACGATGAATTGTTACCACGACCATTGAAAGAAGATGCGATTATTACAGATAAAGAGAAAAAATTAATGCAGGAAGTACAGAATGTACAGCTTGCACCGACAACAGATGTATTAATACAGGATGAGTGGTTTGTATTTTATACTGCCGTTACGCACGCAAAGCAGTCAGTATATTTATCATACAGTTTAATGAGTGTGAATCATGAAGCGATGCGTCCATCTCGTTATTTAGACCGTCTTAAACGACAACTTAATTTATCTGTTACGGATATGACACATGTTACGTCTCCTGAAGCACTTATTACAACATATGATGGAGGTATCAAACATGCTGTGACACATATTAATGATTTAGCATGGCATGACGTCGTTGAAACGTATAAATCCGATGCGAAGTTTAAACATATCTTTAAGCTGAAAGGTTTTAATAATCAATCAGAAACTTTAACAGATGGAGAAGTATCTCAGTTATATGGGGATACGATTAAAGCGAGTGTGTCACGATTTGAAACGTTTAATCAATGTGCGTTCAAACATTTTGCGAATCACGGATTAAAATTGAAAGAACGTATACCTTATCAATTCCAGTCATTCCAGCTCGGTAATATTTTTCATGATGTACTGCGACATTTAAGTGAGAAATATAAAGAAGATATTACGAAAGTGACACCATCTGTACTGCAAAGTGAGATTGATCAGTATTTACAGACAGTACTGCCGTCAGTCCAGTATGAAGTATTATATTCAAAACATTATTATAAGTATATTGTGAATCAAATTAAAACGATTCTGTTATCAACATTTACAGCATTACAGCGTCAAACGAAATATAGCAATTTTAAGATGCAGCACTTTGAAACGCGCTTCGGTAAAGGTGGTGCGTTAAATACGCAAGTATACAATTTCGGCAATAAGCGTATTGAAATTACAGGGCAGATTGACAGAATTGATACGATGCGTGCACAAAATAAAGATTACGTACGCATTATTGATTATAAATCAAGTGACACTGATCTGGATTTAAGAAAAGTATATTACGGCTTGCAAATGCAGATGTTAACGTATATGGATGTTGTATTATCCAATAAAGAGAAGCTCCAGCTTAATGAGGACGTCATACCTGCAGGTTTACTCTATTTCCATGTATTTAATCCGAAGCTGTCTTTCGGATTAAAGCAGGATTTGTCAGCACTTGTAGACGAAAGGTTCAGTCAGTACAGTATGAAAGGTTTTATACTGGATGATGTTGATATTGCGCGTGATATGGATACAACACTCGATGATGGAATGAAATCTTTAATCGTACCGGCGAAACTAAAAAATGACGGCACGTTTAACAAAACAAGCTCTAAAACATTATCAGTCGATGAAATGCATGCGCTAATAACGCATAATAAAGGAAAGTTTTTACAGACAGCAAGCAATATATTACAAGGTGATAGCAGCATTAATCCTGTAAAATTCCAGGACATTAATCCGTGTATGTATTGTGAATTTAAATCGGTATGTCATATCGATCCGATTATTAATCAACGTGACATCCGTACATTTGAAACAGATATTAATCCATTAAATGAAATTTTGAAAGAGGTGGACCGTGATGCAGTGGACGACTAGTCAGCAGGAAGCAATTGAAACGTCTGGACAGGATACGCTCGTTGCAGCAGCAGCCGGAAGTGGTAAGACAGCTGTACTTGTTGAACGTATTATCCGTAAAATCATTGATAAGCGTATTAATGTAGATGAACTACTCGTCGTGACATTTACGAATGCCAGCGCAAAAGAGATGAAACATCGAATTCAGAAACGTTTACAGGAAGCGTTACAATCTAATCCATCAGATAAACATTTAGAAGCACAACTCATTAAATTACATCAGGCTGATATTTCGACGTTACACCGCTTCTGTTTAAACTTAATCGAACGCTTCTATTATACGATTGATCTGGACCCAACATTCAGAACTGCAGGTGACGAGGAGCGCGCATTATTGTTAATGCAGGCAATTGATGATGTATTAGAAGTGATTTATGAACGCGCTGATGAAAATGATATGCAGCTGCTTCTACATTTATCGACGGACCGTAAAGATGATTATGTGAGAAGTACATTATCTAAGCTCTATCACTTTGCTATTGCAAATAATGAACCGAAAGCATGGCTTTGTTCAATTGCAGAAAGCTATGCAACGATTTCACCTGAGAGCGAGCTTTTCGCACAAATTAATGCACAGATGAATCGGGAAATTGCACAGGCGATTGCTTTAATCAGCCAGGCTGAAGATTTATGTATATCAGAAGCACTTGAAACGAATTTAACTTACTTACAGAAGCTCAGACACACGCTTTCTCAATATCCTGAGCAACTCGATGAGAAGTTTCTATTTATTCAAAGTGTGGACTTCGGACGTAAACCGAATATGAAAAAGTCAGATGATCCGAATGATAAAGTGTTAAACGAAGGTGTCAAAGCGCATTTAACGAATGCCAAACAATTGATAGCAAATATTAAAGAAAATTACTTATATGCTCCTATCGAAGAACTATGTGAAGATGTAAAAGCGATGGCCCAAGAAGTAAAAAGCTTAACGCAGATGACTGAGATGGTCATCGATACATTCAGTAATTTAAAGCGCGAGCGAAAACTTATTGATTTCAGTGACTATGAACACTTTGCGCTGCAAATATTGCTAGATGATGGCAATCCAACTGAAATTGCACGTATGTTACAGGAACAGTATCATGAAATTCTAGTTGATGAGTACCAGGACACAAATAGAGTACAGGAAAGTATTATACAGGCGATCAAGCAGCCGAATAATATGTTTATGGTAGGAGACGTGAAACAGTCTATCTATAAGTTCCGACAGGCTGAACCTGAATTATTCTTATATAAGTACAAACAATTTAAATCCGGTGGTCCCGGTAAAGTTATCGATCTATCCCAGAATTTCAGATCGCGCCGTTCAGTTATAGAAAACACGAATGAAATCTTCACGAAAATAATGGATGATACGTTAGGTGATATTGTTTACGATGAAGCACAGATGCTTTATTATGGCGCGCCGTATGATGAGCAATCACAGCAGACAGAACTACATTTTTTATCAAAGGCAGATCTTGAAGAAACTGAAGATTTTGAGTCACATCACATTGCGGATATTATCGAGCGTATTATTCAAGATGAACAAGTATACGATGTTAAAACAAGTACGTATCGCCGTGCACAGTATAAAGATATCGCAATATTAGAACGTGGTTTCAGTAATGCGGCAGTTCATATGAAAGTACTGAAAGACAGAAATATCCCATTTCATGTGAATAGTAAAGAAGGTTATTTCCAGACGGATGAGATTAATACAATTTTAAGTTTATTACGCGTAATCGATAATCCATTACAGGATATCCCGCTTGCAGGTATACTGCGCAGCATCATCTATCAGTTTAATGCACATGAATTAACGACACTACGTACAGATACGGATGTTTATTTATATGAGAATTTACTTCAGTATCGTACATTCGGAGAGAACGAGGAGTTAAAGCAGAAAGTTAATAAAGTGCTAGCAGATATTCACGATTATAGAGCGCTTGCGCGTACTGTGAGTGTTAAAGCATTAATTGATTATATATATAAAGATACGTTATTAATTGAGAAGTTTACGTTACTGCCAGGTGGCTTACAGCGTCAGGCAAATTTAGAAGGGCTTATTAGTAAAGCTGAACAGTTTGAACAAAGTAGTTATCGAGGGATTTATCAATTTCTCAGATTTATTGACAATATGATCGGTGCTGGTAAAGACTTCGGTGAAATGAATATCGTTTCAGATGAAGTGGATGTTGTACGCATGATGACCGTGCATGCATCAAAAGGACTTGAGTTTCTGTTTGTAATTTACAGCAATATTAATCGTAAGTTTAATTTAATGGAAACGAAGGAACAAGTGCTGTTAAATCAACGTCTCGGTTTATCTATCAATTATTACGATAAAGATGCACACGTGACATATCCACTCGTTATGAATCAACTATTTAAAACGAAGATTCGTAATGAACAAGTGTCTGAAGAATTGCGTCTCATGTATGTAGCGTTAACCCGTGCAAGAGAGAAGTTAATTTTAATAGGAACGGTTAAAGACAAGGAAGCTGTAGCGAAACTCGGAGATGTAAATGCAGCAACTAAGCTTGACGATTACTACAGATTAACGGCTCAAAGTCCGCTACAACTCATCGCACCAGTCGCGCTATATGATGCGTCGATACAAATTCATATCATTGATACATTAAATGAATCACAAGTACACAAATCCGAAAGTGAAAATATTGCATCAAGTGATGTTGCCTGGCTTGAATCAATGAAACAGTATCGTTATCCATATCGCGACGATAATTTATTGCCGACGAAAGAAAGCGTATCTGAAATTAAGAAAGCTCAGGAAAGTGACGACGAAAGAACGAACTGGACGTATATTAATCAGACACGTCTAGGAAAAACGATGTACGACAGACCAAAATTTATGTCGGATGAGAAGAAGACGGCAAGTGAATATGGTACGTTAATGCATAAAGTAATGCAGCATTTACCGATTAAAGCACATACAGATATTGCATCCATTGAGCAGTTTCTTGACGATGTTACAGACCGAAACATTATTACAGCGGATGAGCGATTACTTGTAAATGTAGAACACATTTATCAATTTACGAAAAGTAAACTATTTGATGCAATGCAAAGAGCAGATGAAATCTACTTTGAATTACCGTTTGTAATCGGAAAACAATACATTACAGAAAGTCATCCGGAACAACTCGTTCAGGGGATGATAGACTGTGTCTATAAAGTAGAAGGTAATTATTATTTTATTGATTATAAGACGGATAAAGTGATCTCAAGACTTGGCAGATCGACGGATGAAACACTGCAGGAATTAAAAAAACGTTACATAGTACAGATGCATTACTATAAAAAGACACTTGAAGCGATATTAGGTGAGCCTGTTACCGGCTACTTGTATTTCTTTGAAGCAGGAACAGTTGAGGTATCATCATGAAAGTAATAATGAAATATATTATTGTCGCAGTTGTACTCATGCTGTATTTAATGCATTTTTCATTTTTAGTCGGTGAGCCATTTGAATTTATCAATCCATTTGAATATTTCGCGCAAGATGAACTCGTAACGCTTGAAAATTATATTTTTTTAATGTTGTATACGGCGATACCGATAATAAGTTACTTCATCGGACGAACGCAAATAACAAAGCGTACGCTTATAATGATGTTAACGTTAGGGATAATCCTCCTGATCATATCACGCATGAGCATCGTACTCCTCATTGCACTTGGTATAATCGTTTTAAAAGCGATTGAAAAAATTATTAAGTCTCACGCACAAATGCTCTATGCAACAATTAGTATGTTACTCATTACAACGCTTATATTTGTAATTGTTATGCCATCGCTAATTTTAAATGGTGCAGAAGAAACATTTCTTGATGTGAATGCATTTCAGTCTTATATCGGTACGTATAATGAATCGAACTTCATTCATATAACGAAACTGAATTTACAATTATTCGTTCAGCATATCGGATTATATAGCGTATTATTATGTTTTATCGTAGTGCCTTCAATGTTACTGGGAAAAGTAAACTTGAAACAATTTAAGTTACCGCTTGCAATGATTTTCCTGACAATAGGGGTAGCTATAAAACTATTGATATTCATTGTGAACCATAACTGGACACAAAGTTTAATTATTATTAACGGATCACTATTTATCGGACTTGGCATCGCGTTATTAATCGATAATGGAAAACGTTTAAAGGTGCAGGATATTGTTGTTACAACGCTATATATTGCAGTCTGTGAAGTAATACTTGTTATTACGTTTACTGGATATATCGGTATGTTCCCGGCAGAAAGTCTGAATATACTATTCAGTAAAAGTGTTGTCATTACAAGTATTATGAGTGTAATTTATGTGGTTTTGATGGTATTAATCAATAATAAATACAATAAATTCAAAAAAATCTGATAAATAAGATGAAAACGATGAAACATTCACTTAAGTTCTGTATAATGGAACAAAGTATAAGAAGGAGTGGAACTGATGAAATTTTTATCATTTGAATATGATGGCAACAAAACGTACGGTGTCAAAGTAAAACGCGAAGATGCAGCTTGGGATTTAGTACGCGTCTTCGAAACGACTAAAACGAAAGATTATCCGAAAACATTACTGGAAGCATTACAGCAGAACAATACGCTCGATTTTCAGGAGCTTGTGCGTGAAACAATTGAGAAACTTGAAGCAGAAAGTAATGCAGATGATTATAAAGTTGCATTTACAAATATGAAATTTTTACCACCAGTTGTCCCAACGAATAACGTTATCGCAATTGGACGTAATTATACAGATCACGCGAAAGAACTGAATAATGAAGTAGATGAATTATATGTGTTTACGAAAGCGCCATCGAGTTTAATTGGGGATAATGCAGAAATTCCTTCACATGAAGATGTAACGAATGCACTTGATTACGAAGGTGAGCTAGGAGTAGTAATTGGAAAGTATGGTCATAAGATTCCTAAAGCGCTGGCACTGGATTATGTATATGGTTATACAATTATTAACGATATTACTGCACGTGACTTACAGAAAGAACACGCACAGGCATTCCTTTCAAAAAGTTTACTTGGCGCATGTCCAATGGGACCATATATCGTAACGAAAGATGAATTACCTACACCAGAAAATGCAAATATCGTTACGAAAGTAAATGGTGAAATTCGTCAAGACGGCAATACGAAAGATATGGTAAAGAAAATTGATGACTTAATTGCAGAAATCTCTCAATATGTTGCATTACATCCGGGAGATATTATCGCAACAGGCACACCAAGTGGCGTAGGAGCTGGAATGAACCCGCCGGTATATTTAAAGCGTGGCGATGAAGTAAAAGTCACAATTGATGGTATCGGAACTTTAACGAATACAATCGGTGAGTAACTTAATTTTGTGCCGTTATTCTATTACAATATACATGTAATATGGTAAGATAATAACAGTATGAAAAAAAGGAGTGAAAACAATGACAACAGGTATGTTTCATTTACACATTTTAAGTTGGGTAGTATTAATTATTGTATTCTTTGCATCTTATTCTAATTTCTCTGATCGATTAGGACCAAGCAAATATTTCAAACCATTATTAATGGTACAGCGATTATTTGCATTGCTCGCAATTGTGAGTGGGGTATTTATTTTCTTTGATGTCGACCAAACAAGTCCGGCATTATATGGAATTAAGTTCTTGTCAGGAATTATTACAATTGGATTAATGGAAATGACGATTGCGAAGAAGAAAAAGAAAAAACCATCAAGAACATTCTTCTATCTTGCAGTTCTATTTATTGTAATTACAATTGCATTAGGTATACATCTACCATACGGTGTAATTCCAAAATTATTTTAATCTTTCAAAATTAATTTAGCCGACTTTAGTTAAGTGAAACTTTCTAAAGTCGGTTTTTTGAATTTTTTATGAATTATTACATAACGCTGTATTTATTTAGTATAATCAATGTAATAACTTAAGTGAGGGTATTTCAATGAAGAAATTTGCAATGATGATTATTGTATTCCTATTAACATTAAGCGCATTACCAGCACAGGCAGAGCGTAATGCACAAGATGAACTACGTATTTACAGTATACTTACTGACCGATTTATGAATGGTGATGAGCACAACAATAAAGATATTCATAATGAAAAGGAAAACAATTTACCATATGGTGGAGACTTTAAAGGGATTATCGACAAAATAGAGTACATTAAGAAAATGGGCTTTAACACAGTTCATGTTTCACCGGTATTTGAGCATGAGAAAAATGATTATATGGGCTATAAAGTATCAGACTATAAAACGATTTCTAAAAGATTTGGTGGAGAAAAAGAATTTAAACAGCTCGTATATCTCGCACATAAAAATGATTTAAAAGTAATTGTAGATATGCCTGCGGTTGCAACAGATGAATTTACGAAAGCATCGAATACGAAGATGAACAAAATAGAGCAATCTTATTTTAAAGATACGCCGATCATTAATCTAACGAATGAAGCGAATATTAAACGTTATAAGCAGTATATGACAGATTTCGTAAACAAAACGAAAGTCGATGGTTTATCGATGTATGTTATGCAGGATAACGTTGACCTATCAAAAGTATTCCCTGATAATGTAACGAAAATTGCAATAACAAATAGTGATACGAACGTTTTAGGTTATGATTATATTCAAAAAGGGACGACAGCAACACAGATTGCACAAGCATTTAAAAATGTAGACCAGGATATACCTGAACAATACAGCAAAAAAGAATTATTAGCATCTGACAATTACTTTATGCCGAGATTTACGAGTTATGCGGTTAAAGAAAATATGTTCCCGGGAACACGTATTAAGCAAATGATGGCATATTTATTCGTTCAGAAACAACCGGTCAGCATGACATATGGTACTGAAATCGCGATGAACGGTGAGAAGTTACCTGATTTACATCAATTACTTGATTTCAGAACTGACCGAGAAGTTGTAGATTATTTAGGACAGACGAGTGAAGTACTGCAGAAATATAAAGAAATGTTCGATGGTACATCTAAAGTAATCTATAACGAAAAAGGTGAACAAATTATATACTTTGATACCGATAAAGTAGATTTTGTATTCAATATGAATGATACGAGTAAATCAACGAATGTTACATTAACTGAGAAGGACGTTCCAGGAGATAAAATGTTAAGTGGTTTACTCATCGGTGATAGAATTCACGTGAAGGACGGAAAGTTTAATTTAATAACGAACCGTGAAGAAACAGAATTATACGCAGTAATACCACCACGTGGATTGAATATGGGTTACGTTATTGCTTCGCTATTAACGATTGTTCTGTTTACAATTTTTATTATCGGCGCTGCAAGAAACAGAAGAAAAAATTTACAGAAATAATAAAGAAGACAACGCTATCGATTGCGTTGTCTTCTTTAATTTATTTCGCTTTATAGCCTATCATATTCACAATATCTTTCGGACTTGAGTAATCCGGGTGATATGCAACTTCAATATCCGCTAAATCGTCGATCGTTAAGCCACCAATCATTGCGGTTGAAATAATATCAATTCGCTTATCAACACCGTGCTGTCCTGATGCTGAAGCGGATAATATTTGTCTTGATTTGTTGTCATAATAAACGACAAGACTTAACTTACTACTTCCTGGCATATAACCAGCTTTATGCTTTTGAGTTTGGGATACTTTTGTAACGTGATCCATTTTTTCAAGAATACTTTCCGGTAATCCGGTTGAAGCATATGTAAAATTAAATAGTCTTAATATATTGCTACCGAGTAACCCTTTAAATGCTATTTTTTCTTTCTGTGTAATATTATGCGCAATAATAGAAGCAGCTCTATGTGTACCCCATGCAAGTGCGATTGTTGCAGGTTGATCGATATGGCGATAAAATGTTTCAATTGCATCTCCTAACGCATATATCGATTCATCACTCGTTTCGAAATACTTGTTCACTTTAATATAGCCTTTATCATTCAGTTGGATGGCTTCACCGATAAACTCACTGTTCGGTGTCAGTCCAAGTGCCGTTATGATCATATCAAACTGCTTTGTTTCTCCCGACTTAAAAGTTATAGTTTTACCTTCGATTTGTTTTACTTCGTCATTCAGCATAAGGTGAACATCATTGTCCGTCAGCACATCTTTAACTGAGGCTGTAATCTCTTTACTCATATTTTTTAAGAAGTGTTCACTGCGATGTACGAGTGTAACGTTAAGTCCACGATGTTTTAAATTTTCAGCCATTTCTAAACTAATATATCCACCACCAATGACTAGTGCGTTTTTAACGTGATGTTCCTGGATATAGTTTTCGATATTATCTGTATCTTCAAGGTTATGAAGCTGTAATACGTGTTTATGTCCTTTATAAATATCAGGCACAATTTGTCGTGCACCAGGTGATAGGATTAAGTAATCGTATGTATCCGTCATAGATGTGTTTGTTTGATGATTATAAATTTCTATCTTTTTTTCATCCGGTAATATTTTCGTTACTTCGTGATACGTATGAACATCAATATTACGTTTCGCTTTAAATTCATTTGGAGTCGTCATGACGATTTCATCGCGACTTTCAACTGTTTCTCCTAAATAATAAGGCAATCCGCAATTTGCGAAGCTCATATCTCGATGCTTTTCATAAACAGTAATTTCTGCATTTGAATCGAGTCTTCTAATTTGTGATGCGACAGTTGCACCACCTGCCACAGCACCTACGATTACGACTTTCATACTTACACCTCCAGATTAAAGTATTGAATTAAATACTTAGCAATACCATCTTCATTGTTTGTATCTGTCACATGGTTTGCAATTGTTTTTAACTCATCGATGGCATTGCCCATTGCAACACCAGTACCTGCATAGCGAATCATTTCATTATCATTATCTTCATCACCGAATGCAATGACATTTTCCTGTTTAATGTTTAAGTATTCGTGGCAAAGTTTAACTCCGACTGCTTTATTAATCCCTTTTTTTACGATTTCAATAACTGGGAATGGTGCACCCCAGCGTCGATGTTCAAGATGGTCAGCATAGATTTCATCAAAGTGTTTGTATATATTCGGAATTTCTTTTTCTTCTGCTTGTATCAGTATAGTTGTTGGGGGTTCCTGAATGCTGTCTAGTAAATCTCCAATTTTAATGATAGGGTTGCCCATGCTGAAACCTTCAAATAAGTACTCGTCGTGATAATGTAAAAACACGCGGTCTTTAATTTCAGCGACAATGTTTTTTATATTAAGGTGAGGGATTTTTGCAAAAATATCACGTGACACATCTAAATCAAGCGTTTCATGAAACGTTTCGAAATTCATATCACACGGATGATGAACGAATGCACCATTGAAATTTACAATCGGTGTATCTAAATTGAGCGCGTTATAATAAATTTGACTTGCACGATACGGACGTCCTGTAGAAATAATAAATTTATGCCCTTGTGCCTGTAATATTTCGATAACCTTTTTCGTCAAAGGTGTGATTTCCTGCTTGCTATTTAATAACGTCCCGTCAAGATCGAGACAGATTAAATGTTGTTCCATTATATTACTCCTTTAGTTGTATTTCGTTTATATGTTTAATGATTTCTGATATAGTAAGTGTATAATAAACTTAGAGGTGATACAAATGGAAGAAGCTATGAAAGATAGTATTATGGGTGCACTTGAGAACGTTATCGACCCTGAACTTGGAATAGATATCGTAAATTTAGGATTAGTGTATCATGTAGATATGGATGATGATGGTTTATGTACAGTAGAAATGACATTGACATCAATGGGTTGCCCGATGGGACCTCAAATTATTGATCAGGTGAAAACTGCATTAGGTGAATTACCTGAAATTAAAGAAACAGAAGTAAATATCGTATGGAATCCAGTATGGAATAAAGATATGATGAGCCGTTATGCGAAAATCGCATTAGGTGTCAGCTAATAGAAACGTCCGAACATAAAATTGTTCGGACGTTTGTTTATTCAATTCGGCATATATTGATCGGACAGTGCTCACAGTTTATTTTATCTTTTAAATATTGAATATCTTTTATGATGATTTTCTTACCGTTCGTTTCTATTATATTCTTTTGTTTGAGTTCGCTAATAATACGGTTTACACCTTCACGCGTAGTGCCACCGAAATTCGCAAGTTCATTATTTGTAAGATCGATATTAAGTTTTATGCCTTCATCTGTTTGAACACCGTATGTATTCGTTAAGCGGATAAGCGTTGAGTATACAGCACCTTTTTTCCCTAAAGTATATAAGTCGCGTAATTTATATTCCTGCTTTTCGTTTTCGTTCTGAATGAAGAGCAGCCACTCATAGTTCAATACTTCATCATTTAGTATCGCACTTTCAAATGTTGCGATATCCAGCTTATAAACAGTCGTTCTGCTTTTTGTTTTAGCAAATAATGCGTGATATTTCGTACCACAAAACAGCGTGTTCACCCCGAATATGTTACGGCGCCCTAGCAGTTTTAAATTAAATTCCTTGCCATCTTCAAGTACGCGGTGTATTACAACATTTCCGCTTCCGATTACATATATTGAGTCAATTGGATCTTCTGCCTGAAAGATATACTGATTCGCATCGAACGTTTCTATCTTTCCTTCTTCCATTATAAAATTGACGATACTAGTTGCTTCATGAAATGCAGATTGAACCATTTTACTCACCTTCAGTCGTTACGTAGTTTTATATATATTATAACATAAGAAATTTTTAAGAATGTTAAGATTCGTTATATTTGTATTATGACGTCATTCGATTTATAATTAAACTATAGTCAAAGAAGGTCAAACAGAGGTGAGTAAATTGAATATAGAGCAAATGACATATAATGTACAAAGTGCTTTAGAACAAGCACAGCAAATGGCTAAAGACGATAAATTACAGGCGATTGAAACAGAACATGTATTGCTGTATTTCGTAAATACAGCAGACAGTATGCTGAATACAGTATTTGAACGTGCAAACTTAAATATTAAATCTTATAAATCAATACTGCAGTCAGCTTTAGAAAAAATGCCGCGCGTAGAGGGAAATGTTCAGTATGGTCAATACGTCGGCAATAATCTTGGCGCTTTAATTAATAAAGCAGAAACGCTTATGAAAGAGATGAATGATGAATTTATTTCAGCTGAGCATCTTATTCTTGGTGCAACTGAAGTTCATGAATTAACGCGTAACTTTGTAGGGAATAAAAGTGAAGTAATTAAAGAAATTATAATGAATATAAGAGGGGGAAATCATGTGACAACACAAAATCCAGAAGTTCAGTATGAAGTATTGAAGAAATATGGACGCGATCTCGTTGAAGAGGTGCGTAACGGTAAGATGGATCCGGTTATCGGTCGTGATGATGAAATTCGCAATACAATACGAATTTTAAGCCGTAAAACGAAAAACAATCCAATATTAATCGGGGAACCTGGTGTTGGTAAGACAGCAATTGTAGAAGGGCTTGCACAACGTATCGTGAAGCGTGACGTACCAGATAGTTTATTAGATAAAACGATATTTGAACTTGATTTATCAGCACTCGTTGCCGGTGCGAAGTTCCGTGGAGAATTTGAGGAACGTTTAAAAGCAGTGCTGAAGGAAGTTAAGGAATCTGACGGTAAAATTTTATTATTCATCGATGAGATTCATATGCTCGTTGGTGCAGGGAAAACAGATGGTGCGATGGATGCCGGTAATATGTTAAAACCGATGCTGGCACGCGGTGAACTGCATTGCATCGGAGCAACGACATTGAATGAATATCGTGAATACATTGAGAAAGATTCAGCGCTTGAACGTCGTTTCCAGAAAGTAAATGTTAAGGAACCGGATTTAGAAGATACAATTTCGATATTACGTGGCTTAAAGGAACGTTACGAAGTACATCACGGTGTGCGTATTCAGGACAATGCACTCGTTGCTGCCGCTGAATTATCAGATCGATATATTACAGATCGCTTTTTACCTGATAAAGCTATTGATCTCGTTGACCAGGCGTGTGCAACGATTCGCACAGAGATGGGCTCTAATCCGACTGAGCTGGATGCTGTAAACAGAAGAGTATTACAACTTGAAATTGAAGAGAAAGCATTAAAGCATGAAAGTGATGCAAAGTCAGAAGCAAGATTACATGAACTCCAAAAAGAACTTGCAGATGAAAAAGAACGTCAGCAAATGTTAACAGCTAAAGTTGGAAAAGAAAAAGAACAAATTAGCGTCGTACAGAATAAACGTGCTGAACTCGATGATTACCGTAAACAGTTAGAAGATGCACAAAGTAACTATGATTTAGAAAAAGCATCTGAACTACAGTACGCGAAGATTCCGGCAATTGAGAAAGAATTATCAGACTTAGAAGCACAACTGCTGGATGAAACGAAAGATACAGATCGTCTCATTCGTGAAGTTGTTACAGAAGAAGAAATTGGCTATATCGTATCACAATGGACAGGTATTCCTGTAAATAAACTCGTAGAATCTGAAAAGGATAAACTATTACGACTTTCAAATATTCTGCATGAACGTGTTGTCGGTCAGGATGAAGCAGTTGATTTAGTATCAGATGCAGTTATTCGTGCACGTGCCGGTATTAAAGATCCAAATCGTCCGATAGGTAGTTTCTTATTTTTAGGACCTACAGGAGTCGGTAAAACGGAACTTGCCAAAGCACTTGCAAGTACATTATTTGATTCTGAGAAACATATGGTCAGAATAGATATGAGTGAGTACATGGAGAAACATTCTGTCAGCCGTTTAATCGGGGCACCTCCTGGATATGTAGGTCACGAAGAAGGTGGACAACTTACTGAAGCAGTGCGAAGAAATCCGTATACTGTGCTATTACTGGATGAGATTGAAAAAGCACATAGCGATGTATTTAATGTGCTGCTCCAACTACTGGATGAAGGACGTCTGACGGACTCGAGAGGTCGTAACGTAGACTTCAAGAACACAATCGTGATTATGACGAGTAATATCGGTTCGCAATATTTACTGGATGGTATTGAAAATGGCGAGATTACTGAGGAAGCAAGAAATAATGTGACTGCTGCGTTACATCAATACTTTAAACCAGAAATATTAAATCGTATGGATGATATCATTATGTTTAAACCATTATCTCGAAATGATATGACATTTATCGTCGATAAGATTGTGAATCAGCTAAATATTCGATTAATGAATAACGGCGTACATGTTCACTTAACGGATGCGGTAAAAACTTGGATTGCAGATACAGCTTATGAACCACAGTTCGGTGCACGTCCGTTAAAAAGATTCGTACAAAAAGAAATCGAAACACCACTTGCAAAACTTCTGATTAAGGAAGATTACGCTGAAGGAACTGAAATCACGATAGACCGCACTGATGATGAAATTACATTTAAAGCATAATAAAAAGCACCAGATTCATAAATCTGGTGCTTTTTTAAATTAGTGCTCTTCATGATGTGGGATTGGTTCGTTCGGAATAATGTTTGCAATTACAATTGCAAGTACACCAACGATTACACCCATAATAGAAGCAAATGGTAAGTTAAGATCCTGTCCGCCACCTAAACTCATTAAAACGAAGTTAATCATTTGAACGAGAATGAATGCCCAGACAAAAGTAAAAATATAATTCATATAATTTTCCCCCAACTTTGTTATATATAGTTTATTATAAAAGAGTAAACACAAAATGTATACCTTAATTTAGAAAGGTGGCACTTATGAAATATAAAATTACATTACTGTTAATTGTTATAGCACTTGTATCACTTTGCATTTATTCTTTCTTACCGAAACAACAGGAGATTAAAATTGTTGGATATTTATCTACTAAATCTATTCATGACCAGACTTGGGGAACTGAAGGATATAAAGGTGTATTAAATATTATTCAGATGTATGATACAAATTTTTTTATTCAGGAAAACTTAAAGTCGGATCAGGCGATTATGAATGCAATCGCTCAATTTGCAGCACGTGATGTCAGTATTGTGTATGGACAAGGTTCAGAATTTCAGAATATCTTTAATAAAGCTGCAAAAAAATATCCGAAAATGCATTTCGTATTTTTAAATGGTGAAAGTAAAGCGAAGAATGTATCAGCACTTAATATCGAAGGATATGCGATGGGCTTTTTTGGAGGGATGCTTGCAGCACATGAATCAAAATCAAAAGTACTCGGAGTCGTTGGTGCATTTAAAGGACAGCCTGAGATTGAAGGATTTATTGATGGCGCAAAACACGAACATAAAGCTACGAAAGTTTTCACGCGATATGTCAATACATGGGGATACAGTCGGGATGCCCAGCAGTTTACGCTTGACCTTATAAAAAAAGACGATGCAGATGTTATTTATCCAGCTGCTGATGGAACGAATCGTGATGTTATGGAAGTCGTAAAAGTAAATCAAAAAAAAGCGATTGGCTATATTTCTGATCAGCGTTATTTAGGTGACTTTGTAATAGGAAGTACGACACAGAATATTTCAAAACTTTATTCGGATATTGCAGATGATTATTATGAGCAACGGTTAAAAGGTGGTAATAAGCTATATGGAATGAAAGATGATATTACAGATTTAACAGGTATATCCAGTACGGTAGATAAACAATTTATAGATAAGCTGGAAGAAGGCATTCGCACATACAAAGCTACAAATGTGTTACCGAATAAAAAACGACCGCCACTGTACAGCAATGAAGCTTATTTAACTGAAGAATAAAAACACTTCTATATTGAAGTGTTTTTTAATTTGTGATAAATTAGTACCAGATAATAAAAGTAGATATAAGTAGGTGCTGGAATGAAAGCAGGAATCATTGGTCTCGGAACTTATGTACCGGATACAATTATAGATAACCATTATTTTGAGCGCTACCTCGAAACTTCAGATGAATGGATTACAACTAGAACTGGAATTGAAGAGAGAAGGTTTGCAGGAGATGAAACTGTAACCGATATGGCTTATAAAGCATCATTAGAAGCGATTAAAGATGCACAAATAGCGCATGAAGATATTGACTTAATCATCGTTGCAACTTCAACAGGTGAACATCATTTTCCTTCTGTTGCATGCCAATTGCAGCATCGCCTGAAATTGAATAAAATTCCCGCAATGGATCAGCTTGCAGCTTGTACAGGATTCATTTACGCATTAATTACGGCGAAACAATTTATTGAATCGAGGAATTATCGTAATGTACTTGTTGTCGGTGCAGACAAACTTACAAAAATAACAGATATGGATGACCGCAACACTGCAGTACTATTTGGTGATGGAGCTGGTGCAGTCATTGTAAGTCAAGTGAGTGATACATACGGAATACTGTCCTATAGTTGGGGTAGTGATGGTAGCGGTGGTATGCACTTATATGATGATGCAGAAACTTCTTATATGAAGATGAAAGGTCGGGAAGTATTTAAGTTTGCAGTACGCATATTAGAAGAACAATCAAGAAGTGTAATGGATAAAGCAAATATGACAGCTTCTGATATTGATATGCTCATTCCGCATCAGGCCAACACAAGAATAATAGAAGCAGCAAGAACAAGACTCGGACTAAAACCGTCACAAGTCAGCATAACGTTAGATCGATATGGAAACACGTCAGCAGCAAGTATTCCGTTGTCGATTGCATACGAAAGAAGTTTAAATAAAATTAAAAATGGAGATACACTCATATTAACAGGATTTGGCGGAGGATTAACTTTTGGTGCTGTACTGTTAAAGTGGGGTCAGGAGGATTAAATATGAGAAGAGTAGTAATTACAGGTATTGGTGCTTTAACACCAATCGGAAATGATGCACATACGACATTTACAAATGCATTAAGAGGTAAAAATGGTATTGATACAATTACACGTATCGATACGAGCGATTTAAACGTTAAAGTTGCAGGTGAATTAAAAAACTTTAATATAGAAGATTATATGGATAAAAAAGAAGCGCGTAGAATGGATCGCTTTACGCAATATGCTGTTGTAGCAGCAAAACAGGCATATAATGATTCAAAACTTGAAATTACAGATGCAAACAGTGATCGTGTTGGTGTATGGATCGGTTCAGGTATTGGTGGAATGGAAACATTTGAAATGGCGTATGCAACAATGACTGAAAAAGGGCCGAGACGCGTTAGTCCATTTTTCGTACCGATGCTAATTCCGGATATGGCAGCAGGACAAGTATCTATCGCACTGGGTGCTAAAGGACCGAATGGTTGTACAGTAACTGCATGTGCGACAGGCACAAACTCTATTGGAGATGCAACGCGTATTATACAGTACGGAGATGCAGATGTAATGTTTGCAGGAGGTGCTGAAGCCCCGATTACACGATTAAGCATCGCTGGATTCAGTGCGAATAAAGCATTGAGTACAAACGACGATCCAGAAACAGCATGCAGACCATTTCAGGAAGGTCGAGATGGATTTATTATGGGTGAAGGTGCAGGTGTCGTTGTTCTTGAAGAACTAGAACATGCATTAGCACGTGGTGCGCATATATACGCAGAAGTCGTAGGTTATGGAAATAATGGGGATGCACATCATATTACTGCACCAGCACCAAATGGTGAAGGTGGTGCACGTACGATGAAGATGGCACTTAACGATGCAGGCATAGAACCACATCAAGTCGGCTATTTAAATGCACACGGAACGAGTACACCGATTGGAGACTTATATGAGACGTTGGCGATTAAATCAACTTTCGGTGAAGCGGCGAATGACTTACTTGTGTCATCAACGAAATCTATGACAGGGCACTTACTCGGTGCAACAGGTGCTGTAGAAACAATTATTACAGCATTAGCGCTAGAGACGAGCCAGATTCCGCCAACAATACATCAGGCGACACCTGATGCTGAACTTGATCTGAATTATGTTCCAGAAAAATCTGTTGTGCGTGAACTTGAATATGCGATGACGAACAGTTTAGGGTTCGGCGGTCATAATGCAGTATTAGTTTTGAAGAAATTTAAGTAATATTAATATTATAGTAGTGGAATATTCCACTACTATTTTTTAATAGTGTATAAAAAACACAAATGTATATATTATATAAACAAAAAGTTAAAAAAATCTGAAAAATTACGTTGACAGAATTGTCTGAAATCAATATAATTTATTTAAGTTCATAAATATATCGGAATTCGTACATTATTAATTCGGATTTTCCATTATATGAATATAATAATTATTCATATAATGGAAAATCTAAAACGATAAGTATAGATTCCAACTTTAATTCAAATATGGGGGGTATATCATGAAGAAGAAGTTTAAGTTTTTTAGTGTATTAATGTTAGCTTTAGTCTTAGTACTTGCTGCTTGTGGTGGCGGTAAGAAAACGGAAGACACAGGTAAAACGGGTGCTAAAAGTGGTAAGACTGAAAAAAGTGATGCTAAAGGCGGAACTTTAAATGTAGCTTTAGATGCTGCTCCTGAAGGTAACTTCCAGTCAATCTTTGCAGGCAGTGAAGTAGATTCTAGAGTAATCAGTTACTTTAACGACGGATTAGTAGATTATGATGATGAGTTAGAAATGAAACCTTACTTACTTTCATGGAAAGATAAAGGGGACGGAAAAACTTACGAATTCAAACTGAAAAAAGGCGTTAAATGGCACGATGGTAATGAACTTACAATTAACGACTGGATCTTCACTTTAGAAACATTAGCGGATAAAGACTATGACGGTCCACGTTACACTGGTGTACAAGATGTTCAAGGTGCACAAGCGAAACACGAAGGTAAAGCAGACAAAGTTTCAGGTATTAAGAAAATTGATGACTACACTGCAGAAATCACTTTCGAAAAGAAAAAAGTTAACAACTTATTAAACTTATGGACATCAGCTCCAATCAGTGAAAAAGTATTCAAAGATATTCCAGTAAAAGATATGGCGAAATCAGCTGAGGTTCGTAAAAACCCTATCGGTATCGGGCCATTCAAAGTTAAGAAAATCGTTGACGGTGAGTCTGTAGAATTTGAAAAGTTTAAAGACTACTGGCAAGGTGAACCTAAACTAGATAAAATTAATTTACGCGTTGTAGAACAAACTTCATTAGTACAAGCTTTAGAAAGTGGAGAAGTTGATATGGCTTCAGTTACTGCACCAATCGCAAAAGAAGTTAAAGAGTCTGGAAATGAAAAACTTCAAGTATTAGAATCTCCTTCTGTAAGCTACATGATTATCGGATTCGTATTAAATGATTTCGATAAGAAAGCATTAAAGATTGGTAAAGAACGTCCGAAATATCAAGACTTGAAATTACGTAAAGCAATGGCACATGCAATTAACCGAGATGAATGGATCAAAGCATTCTTGTATGGTTATGGTGAGAAAATCAATGGTTTAATTCCTTCAGAACACTGGGTAGCAGCTGATAAAGATCAATTAGATGATTACAAATATGATCCGAAAGAAGCTGAAAAGTTACTTGATGAAGCTGGTTACAAAGATAAAGATGGCGACGGATTCCGTGAAGATCCTCAAGGTAAGCCGTTTGAAGTGAACTTGAAACACTATGCAGGTTCTAACCCAACATTCGAACCACGTACTGCAGCATTAAAAGGGTACTGGGAAAAAGTTGGTTTAAAAACAAAAGTACAAATGGTAGAGTTCGGTAAATTTGGAACTGACTTAGAAAATGCTGATAAGAGCATGGAAGTATACTTCCGTAGCTGGTCTCAAGGTGCTGACCCAGACCCATCTGGATTATACCGTTCAGATGCATTATGGAATGAGTCACGCTACAACAATCCAGAAGCTGATAAGTTATTAGATGACGCATTAGACTTCGATAAAGTTGGTACAGATAAAGAAAAACGTAAAGATTTATACGTGAAATGGCAACAATTAATGAATAAAGAATTACCAGTAATTCCAGTTGCTGAATTGGTTGATACTACAGTTGTTAATGATCGAGTTAAAAACTATGAAGTATCACTTAAAGGTACTAACCCAATTTACGAGTGGGCTGTTGAAGACAAAAAATAAATGATTAAAACCTCGATCATATCGAGGTTTTTTTCAAGAAAGAATGAAGGTGGAAGCATATGAGCGAAAGAAGAATTATAGAAGTTAATGATCTAAAAGTTGGATTCGATATAAAGGGCGAATTTTATAATGCGGTTGACGGTGTATCATTCACGATTGACCGTGGTGAAGTAATGGGGATCGTAGGAGAATCTGGTTGTGGTAAATCAGTATTAAGTATGTCTCTTATGAAACTTCTTCCAGAGAAAATCTCAAGAATTTCAGGTGGAGAAATTATTTATAAAGGCGAAAATATTGAAGAAAAATCAGAACAGGAAATCAATAAATTTCGTGGTAAAGAAATCTCGATGATTTTCCAGGAGCCAATGACTTCACTTAACCCAGTATTTACGATCGGTAATCAGTTGATTGAAATGATTCAGCTGCATCTGAAATTAGATAAACAGCAGGCGCGTGAACGTGCAATAGAATTATTAAGACAAGTTGGAATTCCTCGTGCGGAAAAAATAGTTGATGAATACCCCCATCAACTATCAGGTGGTATGCGTCAGCGTGTTATGATTGCGCTTGCCATTTCATGTATGCCAAGTTTATTAATTGCAGATGAGCCGACTACAGCTTTAGACGTAACGGTTCAAGCTCAAATATTAGAGTTGTTAAAAGATGTTCAAACTAAAACTGAAATGTCTATTATTTTTATTTCTCATGATTTAGGTGTTATATCAGAAGTGTGTGATACGGTTGCGGTAATGTATGCTGGTCGTATTATTGAAAAAGCGAAAGTTTCAGAAGTATTTAAAAACCCGAAACATCCATACACACAATTATTACTTAAATCAATTCCGAAGTTAGACGAAGAAGTTGAGCGTCTTGAAACAATTAAAGGTATTGTGCCTTCCATCACAGAATTAAGAACAGACGGATGTCGTTTTGCTGAGAGATGTCCATTTGCAATGGATCATTGCTATACAACTACTCCTAAAGCGTCTGAATTTGAAGATGGTCATGTTGCATATTGTCATCTTTATAATGACGTTAAAGAGGAGGTCGTGAAGTAATGGAAAAAAAGACGATTCTGGAAGTTAAAGATTTAAAACAGCATTACCCGATTAAAGGTGGATTCTTCAAACGTACGATCGGTCACGTTAAAGCTGTTGACGGCATCTCGTTTAAAATCCTTGAAGGAGAAACGATGGGTCTTGTTGGTGAATCTGGTTGTGGTAAGTCAACAGCCGGACGTACAATATTAAGATTACATGATGCGACGGATGGAACAATTAATTTCCTTGGACAGGATATTACAAAGCTTAAAGGAAAAGAACTTCGTGAAGCACGTAAAGGCTTCCAGATGGTGTTCCAGGATCCTTATGCGTCACTTAATCCAATGCAGATGGTTGGAGATATTGTAGGTGAGCCGATTCGCAATTATTACGGTAAAAAGATGAGTGAAATTGAAGATGAAGTAAAAGATTTATTAAATCGCGTTGGCTTAAATGAAGATGCTTATTATCGATATGCACATGAATTCTCTGGAGGTCAGCGTCAAAGGATTGGTATTGCACGTGCACTTGCACTTAAACCAAAACTGATTATCGCAGATGAACCGGTTAGTGCCCTTGACGTGTCAGTTCAATCTCAAGTATTAAACATTATGGACGACCTTCAGAAAGAATTTAATTTAAGCTATTTATTCATTGCCCATGACTTAAGTGTCGTAAAACACGTGAGTGATTATATTGGCGTAATGTATCTTGGGCATATCGTAGAACAAGGTCCTGCTGATGAAGTTTACAGTAACCCTCAGCACCCATATACGAAAGCATTAATTTCAGCAATTCCTGAAATTGATCCTGAAAAACGTAAAGAACGTATCATATTAAAAGGGGATCTCCCTTCACCAGCTGATCCGCCGACAGGATGTCCGTTCCATACGAGATGTCCGGTTGCTAAAGCGGAATGTAAGACAATTAAACCAAGAAGTGTTCAAGTGAGTGAACGTCATTTTGCTTCTTGTATCTTACTTGAAGAAGGGAGTGTCGTAGATGATTCAGTTAATCATTAGACGTTTATTATTGATGATTCCATTATTATTCTTAACATCTATCGTTATTTTTGGGATTTCTAAATTACAGCCAGGTGATGCTTTCACTGGAATGATGGATCCGAAAAATGCGAAATCTGGATATATTGAAGAGCAACGTGAAAAATTAGGATTAAATGATCCGATTCATGTTCAGTACATGAAATGGGGACAAAATGTTCTTAAAGGAGATTTAGGAGATTCTATCCGTTATAAACGTCCAGTAATGGATTTAATTAAAGAAAGAATGCCAAACACGATTTTATTAGGTGTTGTAACACTTATCATTACTTATTTAATCGCGTTTCCGCTAGGTATACTTTCAGGTAGAAAGCCTTATACATTTATCGATTATGCGATACAGTTTTTTAACTACTTAATGCTTGCAGTACCATCGTTCGTTGCAGGTGTATTTGCGATTTATGTATTTGCATTCCAACTAGGATGGTTCCCGTTCTCTGGTTCAGTATCAATCGGTCTTGAAGAAGGATCGATGCAGTATTACTTAAGTAAACTGTATCATGCAATTTTACCAGGTACAATTTTAGGGATATTATCAACAGCAAGTTACGTACAATTTTTACGTAATGACATTATTGAAAACTCTCGTAAAGACTACACAAGAACAGCACGTGCGAAAGGTTTATCTAAATCAAAAATTTACAACAAGCACATCTTAAGAAACTCGATTATTCCAATCGTAACGTTCTTTGGTGCAGATGTATTATCAATCTTTGGTGGAGCAGTTATTACTGAAACAATCTTCTCATATCCAGGTATCGGTAAATTATTAGTAGATTCAATCAGTGGTAAAGACTATCCATTAATGATGGCATTATTATTATTCTTCTCTTTCTTAGGTTTACTTGCGAACTTAATTTCAGATATCGCATACAGTATTGTAGACCCAAGAATTAAGAGTAACTAGGAGGATGACGATGAATACAGTTAAAACAGAACAAGTAAACGTTAAAACTAAAAAAGTAGCAAAGTCACCTCTGCAAATCGCACGTGCAAAATTTATGAAAAATAAAGTAGCAATGGGTGCATTAATAACATTATTTACAATCTTTATTATTTCGTTATTATCACCGTTACTAGCACCATATGATCCAAATTTACAGAACTTAGTACTTATCAAAGGAGATATGAGTGCTGAGCATTGGTTAGGTACAGATGCAGGTGGTCGTGATATATTCAGTCGTCTATTATACTCTGGACGCGTATCATTAATCTTCGGTTTAGTAACGACAGTTGGATTACTGATTATCGGTGTATTAATCGGTATGATATCTGGATACTACGGTGGCTGGGTTGATACGATACTCATGCGTTTCACTGAATTCGTAATGTTATTCCCATTCTTACCATTCGCAATTGTATTAAACGCAACATTCAGCGATAAAATTAAAAACCCATACGGCTCAGCAATGATTTTAGCTGCGGTATTAATCGCATTATCATGGGTCGGAATTGCAAGGCTAGTACGTGGTAAAGTAATGCAGGAGAAAGAAAATGAGTATTTCTTAGCCGCAAAATCAATCGGAACACCGACATATAAGATTTTATTCAAACATTTATTCCCGAACATCTTAAGCGTTATTATCGTACAGGCAACATTATTATTCGCAGTACAGATCGTAGCAGAAGCAGGTTTAAGTTTCTTAGGATTCGGTATCGATAAATCTACACCGACATGGGGGAATATGTTATCAGATGCGCAGGAAGGGGATATCCTTCGTGGTAAGCCATGGATCTGGATGCCACCAGCGATTGCGATTACAGTAACAATCCTTTGCATTAACTTCATTGGTGAAGGTATTAAAGATGCAATGAACCCTAAATCAAATCGATAGAGGTGATAATATGACAGAACATCAGGATGAAAGAGAAATTCGTTACGATGAAGACGAGCTGTTGACAGAACAGGAAGTTTCTGAAGAGGAAATCACAGAACGAAAGATCGAGATTGAAGAAGAAATGATTGAACATGATCGTAAGTTGATTTAGGAGTGATAATTTGAAATTAGTTATTACTGGAAATCATGACATTATTTCAAATCCATTACTTGTGCCGTCTGTTATTCAGATAACTGCACTTAAAAATGCATTGGTTACAGGTATAGGACTACTACAAAATCATGAAATACATGATGATAGAATTTCAATAGATTTACATCATGATGGAGAAGTTGAAGAAACCACTCTATTGGAGTTTAAAACTCAACTTGAGCAGTTACTCATAAGTTATTTCAAGTTTGCGAAAATTGAAGTTACTGTTGAAGTACTTTGAAAACAAGCGGCTGATTATTATATCAGTCGCTTATTTTTATAGGGAGGTATATATGGAAGATTTAAAGTTAAGATTTTTTAAAGATAATAAACTTGTACAAATACCTAAAAAAGAGAAAGATAAGATTCTGCTCTTTGATTGGTTTGTCACGTTATTTGATGCATCAAAAACTTATACAGAGAAAGAAATTAATGAAGTGATAAAACGCATATATGACGATTATGCAATAATCAGAAGATACATGGTAGATTACGGTTATTTGAAAAGAACAGATGACGGAAAAAGTTATGAAAGGGTGAAGTGAGGTGGATGGCCTATTTAAAGAAAATAAGAAATTTTTAATTATTACATTTATTTTTACTTTAATAACAGCATTGCTTACAGTATCTGTACCATTACTCCTTACAACTGTATTTGGAGAAAACTATAATATCAATAAAAGTACGCTTTTGTTAGTCATCATATTCATGTTTATCACTTATATCATTCAAATTGTAATGGTGTATATTAGAGAACATTTTGCCTATGTGTTTAATGTAAGTCATACACATAAGATGTATCGGCTGATGCATAAAATGAATTATGATGATTTACTTCAAAAAGAACCTACATATCTTATTGACCGATTTGCTATGATTGTGAACAGTTTCTATATGTTTATCGCAAATAGCGTTACAAGTTTGATGAGCAATATCATTATTCTGTTTGTTTGTCTTGCGATTATATTGAAAATTAACATATGGCTAGCTGTCATTTTGTTTTTACTGATTCCTGTAAATTACTTTGGATATAAGCTGATCAATAAAAAATTAATGGAAAAAAGTAAAGTTATGTAGCAGCAGACATCTAGCGGTTATAAAGAAATCATCGGTATATTCAATAATGTTGATATGGTAAAACAAACGTCATATGACCGAATAGAAAATTTAATCAGACCTTCTGTTCATCGTGTATTTCACTCGATGAAAGAAGTGAATAAATTCGCACAAAGCACGAGTTTACTAATTAAGTTGTTAAATAGCTTTGTTCAGAATATGATGTATTTTGTACTCGCTTATTTTATCTATTCAGGACAAACTGAAGTAAGTGCGCTTGTGATTGTGAGTATTGTATTACCGATTTACTTTGTATCATTACAGGCATTTACAAGTATTAACTTAGAATTCCGAGATATGCAGGTATCCAACGATTTTATTACAGATGAGATTTACCCTTCAGTTGAAAGAGATGGACAAAAAAGCATCGATGGGATTGATACAATAACAATTAAAAATGCAATTGTTGAAATTGGTGAACGCATTTTTCAATACGACGTGAATGAGACTTTCAGTAAGGGCGATATCGTCTTTGTTACGGGTACTTCAGGAAGCGGAAAGAGTACATTGATGAAGAGTTTGCTCAAGTATAGAAAATGTTCAGGTTTAAAGATTAATGACCAAAATATTACTGATTTAAACAATCAAAGTTTGCGTGAACAAATTTATTACCTTTCACAGGATAGTTCAATATTGCCGATGTCAATCAAGCAGAATATTGCATTCGGGAAGGATGAAAGTGCGATTGACTGGGATATGATGAGCGGTCTGGATGTAATACAGTCAGTATTAGCACACCATAATTTAGATGAAGTTATATACGAAAAAGGTACGAACTTCTCTGGTGGGGAGAAACAGCGTATTATGATTTCACGATTATTCCATGAACAAGTAGATTGTGTCATTTTAGATGAGGTGACAAGTAACATTGATAAAGAATCACAGCACATAATTTTTGATTCAATATTAAAATATTGTCATGACAAAATTGTTTTTATAATCTCTCATGATCCAGAGGTCGAAATATTTACAAATAGAACGTTGAAGGTGAGGTGACATTGTGTTTGCACTGGAAGTTCATAATTTGAGTAAAGCATTTAAAAACAAGAATGAAGTTGTAAATGCAATAAATAATGTGTCTTTTAATATACAAAAAGGAAAGATAACTTGTCTGCTCGGTGAAAATGGTGCAGGAAAATCAACGTTAATTAAATGTCTTGTCGATTTGATTATTCCAGATAATGGAATGATACAATATCATATTGGTGATAATCCATTATCTCAAATAGGATGTATTCTGGAAGGGGAACGAAACGTTTATTATTATTTAACGGTGTATGATAATTTGTTCTATTTTGGCAAATTAAATAAATTAAAACGAAAACAGTTGAATCATCGAATTGATGAAGTGCTGGAAGCATTGGATTTATTACATAAGAAATTTACTTACGTTGCAGAACTATCAAGAGGGATGCAACAAAAAGTTGCATTAGCAATTGTGATGATACGAGATCCCGAACTCCTTATACTTGATGAACCTACCCTTGGCTTAGATGTGCAGTCTACACATCATTTGATGGAATACTTATTGAAATTGACGAATGAAGGAAAGACAATTATTTTAACGACACATCAAATGGATGTTGCGGAACAACTCGCTGATCAGATTATTTTATATAAGGATGGATGTATTTTGAAAGACGTATCTAAACAAGAATTGTTTGCTTCTTTTCAAAATGAATGTATCGTTCACATCGTTACTGATAAGAAAGTAACAGGATATATATGCGACGATATGATCTATCGAATAGAGATGAATGAATTGTCAAAATTTATACAGAAAGCAACTGAACAAAATATTCAAATCAAAGAAATTACGACAGAGAAACAAGATTTAAAATCGATATTTGTTCATTTGATGGGTGAGTATGATGACTGATATTCTATATGCAGAGTTTGTTAAGTTTAAAGGTATGTTCAAGCGATATTATGTGGATTCTATTGCTGAAATCATATCATATTTAATACTATTCTCAGGGCTTACTTATGCTGTAGTTATAAAAAATAGTAGTGATAATAACATTGTTGCACAGCTTTTGATTGGTATATTTGTATGGTATATCGGGATTAATGCAATCGCAATATTTACAT
This sequence comes from Macrococcus armenti, assembly GCF_020097135.1. Lineage (NCBI taxonomy): Bacteria > Bacillati > Bacillota > Bacilli > Caryophanales > Staphylococcaceae > Macrococcus > Macrococcus armenti. Next base: position 663,311 of record NZ_CP083608.1, read on the forward strand.
TTATCTTGCAGGAAGAAATGCAATTAGGCACACTGGAACAAATATACTTAACGAAAACAAATTTAAGTCTAATGTTAATGGGAAGAGCAATTGCGACATTTATATTTGATGCAATTGGCGGTATTATTTTAACGAGTGGTACTTTATTGTTTATTTTTGTATTTTCCCCGAATCTAATAAAAGGTCATTTTAACTTAATGCCTCTAATTAATCCTTTAATGATTATAATCTTAATACTTACGATGCTTGGTATATATGGATTCTCATTTTTATTAGCAGGACTATCGATTATTTTTAAAAGAATTTCTGCCATAACAGTAATATTGAATTATATATTTCTGTTTTTTACGGGAGTGCTTGTAAGTGGAAATAACTTACCTTATGCGCTAGATATTTTTTCAAAGTGTTTACCTATAACGTGGGGAATTATTAATATTAATGGATTATTTAATGATTCCTTTTCATACATTGATTTATTAGGCTTGTTTATTAATACATCATTATACTTCTCTGTTGGGATCATTACATTTAATAGAATGACTTATTATGCTAGAAAAAAAGGGTCGTTGAATCAATATTAAACAACTTTGATTCGTGCAAACAATGGAATAGATTGAACTCTGCACTTATGAGCGCTGGTACGTGCAACACTCTTCTAAATATAAATACAACGCCCAAACTATTTCCGGTTTGGGCGTTAATTTTCTTTTATATTATTATGTTACTTGCGTTTTCTTCCTAATCCCATTGCATTTTCCATTTTCTTTAACATCTTGAACGACTTTCTGCGTGCTTTTTCAGCACCTTCATCCAGAATTCTATCCAGTTCATCTGAATTCATATAATACTCATATTTCTCCTGGAACGGGGTAATAAATTCAACCATTACATCTGCAAGGTCTGATTTAAAGTCACCGTAGCCTTTTCCTTCATACATTGTTTCAAGTTCCGCAATTGTCTTACCTGTAAAGATTGAATAGATGCTAAGGAGATTTGATATACCAGGTTTGTTTTCTTTATCATATTTTACGATACCATCAGAATCTGTAACTGCAGATTTAATCTTTTTAGCGACAATGTTCGGTGGATCGAGTAGTGAGATAAAGCCTTTCGTATTGCTATCTGATTTACTCATCTTCTTCGTTGGTTCCTGCAAGCTCATAATTCTACCGCCGACTTTCGGCATACGAATTTCTGGTATAGTGAAGATGTCATTATATCGCGCATTAAAACGTTCTGCTAAATCACGCGTTAACTCTAAATGTTGTTTCTGATCTTCACCAACCGGTACGATATCCGTTCCGTATAGCAGAATATCAGCTGCCATTAGTGGTGGATATGTAAGTAATCCTGCAGGTATACCTTCTTTTCGGTCTTTCGCTTTATCTTTATATTGTGTCATACGTTCTAATTCACCGATAGATGATATTGTTGTTAACATCCATCCGGCTTGTGCATGAGCCGGCACTTCTGATTGAATGAATAGTGTTACTTTCTCTGGATCAAGTCCGCTTGCTAAATAGAGTGCAGCAAGTGAGCGTATATTTTTGCGTAATGCTGCTTTTTCCTGTGGGACTGTAATTGCATGCTGGTCTACGATGCAGAAATAACAGTCATAATCGTTCTGAATTTCAGTAAATTGTTTTAGTGCACCGATATAGTTTCCGATAGTTGGAACACCGCTTGGCTGTATACCAGAAAATAATGTTTCCATAGTATTGTCTCCTTTATTGTCACTTCATTTATTATTCATTGTACTATAAATTGTTGATATTCGAAATATGACGATTTTGAAAAATTATGAAAACGTATTGTTATTATTGTTTGATAGGTGTATAGTGTAAGAGTAATTAGCAAATCGAAAATAAATAAGGCGAAAATGTGAATAATCTGAAATTTATTTTGAAATTTACAGATTTCTTAAAGAATTTTCATTTAATTTTAATGTTTGCATATTATAATGACACTATCAGGTTAGAAAAGACAAATAAATTAAAGATTTGTCAAATTATATGTTTAAAGAAATCTTTTTCGGGTATATAGAAAGAGTACATAAACGTATGAACAAGAACTAACCGATAAATCTAAACAATTAGGAGAGTGAGATGTATGGTAACATTATTTACTTCACCAAGTTGCACATCTTGCCGTAAAGCGAAAGCATGGTTACAAGAACATGACATTCCGTATACGGAGCGTAATATTTTTTCAGAAAACTTATCAATTGATGAGATTAAAGCGATTTTAAGAATGACTGAGGACGGAACAGATGAAATTATCTCTACACGTTCTAAAACATTCCAGAAATTAAATGTAGATATTGATTCTTTACCGTTACAAGATTTATATGACATTATTCAGAAGAATCCAGGGCTTTTACGTCGTCCGATCATTTTAGATGAGAAACGATTACAAGTCGGCTATAACGAAGATGAGATTAGACGTTTCTTACCACGTAAAGTGCGTACGTTCCAATTACTAGAAGCACAACGTATGGTTGATTAATCACTTGTTATGGATTGAAGAGGTCTGCATATGCAGGCCTCTTTTTTCTTAAACAGTTTAATTGTCGGAAATCACTTCTTCATGTACAATGGATATACCATTCATACATAGGATTGGAGGCATGACGCATGAGAATAGAACGTGTCGATGAATCGACTTTAAAATTTTATTTAACATATACAGATATTGAGGCACGCGGTTTTAAGCGTGATGATTTGTGGACAAGCCGTAAGAAAGGTGAGGAGTTCTTCTGGTCTGTGATGGAAGAAATTAATCAGGAAGAGGACTTCTTTGTTGATGGTCCATTATGGATACAAGTGCATGCCTTTGACAAAGGTATCGAAATCGTCGTTACGAAATCTAAAAATGACGATCTGCATTTACCAGAAGATAACGCATCTAATATAGATGAGAAAGTGAATGATTTTATTAATAATTCAATACAGGATGATACTGATATTAGAGATTTGCTGATGCGTGCAGCAGAAGCGCCGTCTGAACAGTTCTTTATTGTTAAATTTAATGATTTAGAAGATGTGATTCAATTCAGTTATCATGAATATGATGAAGTGGATATAGAAGATTTATTATATATGTATGAAGGTAACTATTATTACTATGTTGAGTTTGATGACCATATGTCAGAGGATGCAATTCATAGTTATATTGCGCACATGCTGGAATATGCAGATGAGACGTCAATTTCACATGAATTACTCGATGAATACGGCAAGATTATTATGAGTCATAATGTGAAACGACAAGTAAAACAATACTTTAATCAATAATCTTTACGAAAATTTAATAAATAAAAACGGCATTTCCTGATATATATTATCGGGAGGTGCTTTTTTTGATACAGGCAATGAATATTCATGGAGAAATTGTACAGGCACAGTTTGCAAATAAGAGTGATCGTTATTTTTGTCCTGTTTGTCAGCAGCAAGTAATGCTTAAGAGTGGTCATGTCAATGTGCCACACTTTGCGCATATTAAATCGAAGGATTGCTTTGCGCATATTTACCGAAAGGAGACGGCGGCTCATATTGAAGGTAAATATAAACTGTATGCGTTGTTCGGTTCCAAATATGCGAGCATGGAATATTACTTAAGTGAGATAGAACAAATTCCGGATGTTTATTTACATGAAGGTATTGCACTCGAATTACAGTTATCTACAATTCCGGCACATTTAATTGAAAGTAGAACACGAGGCTATCAATCAATGAATATTAATGTTTGCTGGATAGCAGATTACAATAGCTTAAATTTAAATGGCAACGTATTAACGTTAAATTATTTTCAGCAGTCGCTTATTCATTATCCATCTCGCGCGCTGTTTACGCTAAATATCACTACTGGAGACGTTTATGCACTGCGTATCATACAAGTGACGGGGCGTAATCAGTATGTTGTGACGCAGCTTAAAATCGAGTCAATGGATGCGTTTTTAAATGCGCTCAATGCACCATGTCATAATGGCAAAGATTACGTGTTAAATCAAGGTGAAACAATGCAGTATATTAGAAGCTGTAAACATAAACGTTCTGTATTAGAACCAACATTGAGTGCATTATATCAGCTGCGTATTCACCATAACGACATACCATTGCAGTTTCGTATCGTGATGATGGAGCAACTTTATCTTTATACACATCCAATGCTTTGGCAGTTAGAGCTGGAACGTATGGTACAAACACAGTCGTTTACATTGCAAAAGTTTTTAGAAATCATTAATATTCACCCTGTAGCACGTTGTTATATTCATGATTTTGCGCTTTGTAATCACATATTAGAAAAATATTATCGGATAACGAAACAAATGCGTGCAAAATCTATTGAAAAATGAGAAAATTAAGATAACTTTATTTTTAGGAGGATTAAGATGACTGAATTAATTACAAGAGATGAACAGAAATTAGAAAACACATGGGATTTAACGACAATATTCGAAAGCGATGATGCATGGGAAGCGGCTTTTTCTAAACTTGAAGGGTACCTTGGGAAGGAAGAAGAAGTAAAAGGTAAAATCGGTGACAGTGCTGAAAATTTATTGAAAGCACTATTATTAGATGCTGAAATTGATGAGCAACTTGGAAAAGTTTATGTTTACGCACATTTAAAACATGATCAGGATACTTCAAATGCGAAGTATACAGCACTTGAACAACGCGCTGCAAATTTAGCAAGTCAGTTCAGTGCAAGATGGAGCTTTATGTTACCTGAACTGATGACCATTGATGAAGCGACGATGAAAGCTTACGTTGCAGAGCTGGACGGTTTAAAACGTTTCGCATTCGATTTAGAACGTATTAATAAGAAACGTCCGTACGTTTTAAGTGAAGCAGAGGAAAAACTATTAGCAGAAGCATCTGAAGCATTATCAGCATCACCGAATACATTCGGTATGTTTAACAATGCAGATCTGAAGTTTGATAATGTACTGGACAAAGATGGCAACAGCTTACCATTATCTCACGGTAACTATATTACTTATTTAGAGTCAAGCGACCGTGTATTAAGAGAAAATGCATATAAAGAAGTGTACAGTAAGTACGGTCAGTTTAATAATACGTTAGCACAAACACTATCTGGTAAAGTAAAGGCAAGCGTATTCTCAAGTAAAGTACGTAACTATAAGAGTGCGCGTGATCAAGCGTTATCGAACAATGATATTCCGGAATCTGTATATGATAATTTAGTGCAGACGGTGAATGATAATTTACATTTATTACATCGCTATACGAAGTTGCGTAAAGAGTTATTAGGACTTGATGAAATGCATATGTATGATATGTATACACCAGTCATTCAGGATGAGAAGTTTGAAGTTACTTATGAAGAAGCGAAAGAATGGATGCTGAAAAGTTTAGAACCGATGGGGACTGAATATACAGATGTCATTAAAGAAGGATTAACGAATCGCTGGGTAGACGTATACGAAAATAAAGGGAAACGTAGTGGAGCATATTCTTCTGGAACTTTCGGTACAAATCCGTTTATTTTAATGAACTGGACTGACAGTGTAAACAATACATTTACGTTAACGCATGAATTCGGTCATAGTGCACATAGTTACTTCTCAAGGAAAAATCAGCCGTCAAATATGTCAGGATATTCAATATTTGTTGCAGAGGTTGCATCAACATGTAATGAAGCATTACTTGCAGATTATATGTACAACAATTTAGATGATGATAAGAAGAAATTATACTTATTGAACTATCAGTTGGATGGCTTCAGAGGAACGGTGTTCAGACAGACGATGTTTGCTGAATTTGAATATTTAATTCATACACTCGCTGAACAAAATGAACCATTAACTGCGGAACGTCTGAACGCAGAGTATCGCAAATTAAACGAGAAGTATTACGGAGATGCTGTTATTACAGATGATTATATTCAGTATGAGTGGAGCAGAATTCCACACTTCTATTACAATTACTACGTATATCAATATGCAACAGGATACAGTGCAGCATATGCGTTAAGTAAGAAGATTTTAGAAGAGGGTAAACCGGCTGTTGAGAAGTATATTAATGAATTCTTAAAAGCAGGAAGCTCTGATTATCCGATTGAAGTACTGAAAAAAGCAGGTGTTGATATGAATGATAAAACACCAATTGAAAATGCTTGTAAAGTATTCGAAGAGCGCCTCGATGCATTTGAAGCGTTAATAAAAGCAGAAAAGAAATAAAAAGAATGTGAAATCGTTTACAATATGTCTATTTTGTGAACGATGATATAAATCGTTGAAATAAATAATCACACATGTTATATTTTATACATGAAATTGTTCACAAACCAAACATACCCCTTTGTTTGAGTGAAAGATTTCTCCCATCCCCTTTGTTTAATACCGTGTATTCAGACACGGTATTTTTTTATGTCTAAATATAAAAACAAGCGTGAACATTGAATTGTTCACGCTTGTTTTATGAAACAATATTTCTTGTTAAGTCACTTTTCTCCAGAATAAATCATGGTCATAATGCACATCTTCAATGAGACGCTGCATCTTCAATTTTCGCAATTCATTCATTAATATTGGCTTTGGCCATTCATATATTACTTCCAGTTCTGACTCACTTACAAGTTCCTGCTCTGTAATGTATTCGATGAGTTTCGGCGGTAATTCCTTTTCAATCGGAATATCGAGCAGCTCATTAATGATATACGTATATATATGATAGTTCTGTACGCCTTCCACTTTTAATCCTTCATCTTCGTAATTCTCATTGAAGAATACGAGTGTTGGCGTAATCGATACGTCCATTTCATTAGAGATATGCTGATCACACTTGAGTGATGAAGTGATGTGACTGCTTTTAATATCTTCCAGAAAAACTTCAACATCAATTCCTGCTTTAAGCGCTGAATGCAATATTAAATCTTTCGTAATAATATCCTGTTTCGGCATAATTGCATTCTGAATGTAGTTTAAAAATTGTGCTGCTTTCTTTCTTCCCTGCAGTTCAGCTGCTTTAAATGCAAGTGCGATATTGTCATCATTCGTCGTGCTTTGTGCCTGACATTTCGTCAGTACTTTTAAACTCGGCAGTAGAATTTGCTTAATATCAATAAACTGATTGTATTCAATTTGTAGCTTACGAAGTAACGATTTTAAATGCCACGATTCCTTACAGAATGGATCGAAAAATGAATAAATTTCAATCTTTTTCTTAGTCATCAATGGATCAAATTGATTTTCGCGAATAAGCTGTAAATGGTTCATAATATTCACCTGCAATTAATATTCAGCGTTCACCATATGCTCCGCTGTTAATGTCAGTCTCGTAAGTAAATAGTCTCTGACATCACTATCCATATGTACTTCATGTGCTGCTTTATACATGTTCTCTAGCCAGGCATCCTTTTCATTCGGGCCGATTGTAAACGGCATATGACGCGCGCGTAACATCGGATGACCGTGTTCATCTGTATATAGACTAGGGCCACCGAGAAACTGCGTCAGAAACTGTTTTTGTTTACGGCTTGTTTCTGCAAAGTCACCTGGAAAGAGGTGATTAATGCGTTTATCCTGTTCCACATACTGATAAAAAATATCAATCATTTTATATAAAGTTTCCTGACCGATTTGTGTGTAAGGTGTTTCCAAATGAATGACTCCCTTTTTTACTTAATATATCATGAATCGTTAATATTAAAAGTTTTTTGCTTGTAAGTAAGTTAAATGACGGTAGAAACGACCGACTTTCGTCAAAGTATCTGTAGGCTTAATTTTGTGTGCTTTTAATAAGTCATCAAATATTACTTTTCCTTTATCGTAATCATCAACTTCATATTCAAGTTCATAGTCTTCTGTATCAAGATAGTGACTTTTATCTAGAACAAGCAGTCCTGATGCATATCGTGTTTCAAGTCGGTCTGTAGATAGCGCACCGAATACTTTTACAGGCGCATGAATATTCAGTTGGACGAGTTGCTGCTGAATGGGTTCTGGCAGCTCAGAAATTGCATACGTTTCCTGCGTAAAGTCAAAGTCAACCAGTGGTACATTATATTCCATATTGCCAACTGTTTGCGGAACTTTCAGCGTCATTTCTTTCTTGATGCCGGTATCACGAACACGAAGTGCAACTCGGTTACGTTTTAAGCTGAAATCATCTGTATCCATATAGAAGTTCGTCTGTGTAAATGGCATATCATCATTAAAATATTCTTTTTTTAATGCGGCATACTGCTCGTATGTAAGCATGTTTTTAAATTCTATTTCTAAGTTCACTGAATTTCCCCCTCTGAGTATATCCACTTAAACTCATTATGCGAAATGTCTCATTTTAAGTAAAGAAATTAACATATTTAATATAGAAAATATCAATACGTTAAAGTAATTCTTTATTTTATGGTAAAATATTGTTGTTAAGGAGTGGAGATAATGAATTTACATGTAAACGAAATTAAACTTGAAAATGAACGCGTAAATATCTATACAGAAGAACAGGAAATGGACGTACAGGCAACCGGTACGATGGTCGTTGATAGTGATCATTTCCAGTTCGTTTATTTATTAGATGATGGTGAATTTCATCATCTAAGATTCGTACAGGAAACATGGCCGATGTTAAAGGAATACAAAGATAAAGAATGGTATTTATATGGCAAAGTAAAACTTGATAACTTTACTGAAGAGTTACAGTTTTTACTTGAGAATATAGAAGGCAACTATAATTACGGTAAAGATTTTACGGAAAGCGTTGAAAGTGTATTTGAATTGTAGGACGGAGTGATTTTATGAATCAATGGGATTTGTTTTTATCGCCATATCATCAGGCGATAGATGAGCTTAAAGTGAAGCTGAAGGGGATTCGTAAACAGTTTATGAGCGAAGGTAAATCATCCCCTATTGAATTTGTAACAGGACGTGTTAAACCAATTCCAAGTATTATCGAAAAAGCAAATACACGCGGTATTGCATTTGATCGATTAAGTGAAGAGATGTATGATATTGCTGGACTGCGTCTTATGTGTCAGTTTGTTGATGATATAGATGTCGTCGTAAATATGTTAAAGGGCAGAAAAGACTTTGAAGTAATAGAAGAAAGAGATTACATAAAGGATACGAAAGAAAGTGGTTATCGTTCTTACCACGTCATTATAAAGTATCCGATTGAGACATTAAATGGTCAGAAATTTATACTTGCAGAGATTCAGATTAGAACACTTGCGATGAACTTCTGGGCAACGATTGAACATACGTTACGTTATAAATATAGCGGCGATTATCCACCTGAAATTAGAGCACGCCTTGAACGTGCAGCAGAAGCAGCATTTCTCCTTGATGAAGAGATGAGTGAAATTCGTGAAGAAATTCAGGAAGCACAGAAATATTACACAGAACAACGCAGTGAAAAGCGATAAGAGGTGAAACGATGAAGTATGCAATATTAACGAAAGGCGATTCCAAAAGTAACGCATTGAAACAGAAGATGGTCGGTTATATGAATGACTTTAATATGCAGGAAGATACAGTAGCACCTGAAATCGTAATTTCTGTCGGTGGGGACGGTACATTACTTCAGGCGTTTCATACGTATAGTCATCGTTTAAATGAAACGAGTTTTGTAGGGATTCATACAGGGCATCTCGGCTTTTATGCTGACTGGTTGCCTCATGAAGTTGAGAAACTAATCATTGCGATTAATAATGATACATTTCAAGTGATAGAGTATCCGCTCGTTGAAGTTGTCGTCCGCTATGAAGAAGGAAAAGCAAGCAGATATCTAGCATTAAATGAAGCAACGGTTAAAACGCATAACGGTGCGACGCTGGTAGCTGATATCAGCTTACGAGGTGAACTGTTTGAACGCTTCAGAGGCGATGGCTTATGCGTGTCAACGCCGAGTGGATCGACCGCATATAATAAAGCGCTCGGCGGTGCACTGATTCATCCATCATTAGATGCGATTCAAGTTACAGAAATTGCATCGATTAATAATAGAGTATTCCGTACAGTTGGATCACCGCTCGTCTTACCGAAACATCATAACTGTCAAGTAAGCCCGGCGAGTCCGGTAACGTTGCAGCTTACCTTTGATCATATCACTGCTGATCATAAAGGTGTAACATCTATTCAGTATCGTGTTGCAGATGAAAAAGTCAGATTTGCAAGGTTCAGACCATTTCCGTTCTGGAAACGCGTCCATGACTCGTTTATTGCAAGTGAATGAGAACGATCAATTATGCAGTGAACGATAATATTACAGTTAAAGCGTACTTACAATCATTAAATTATAGTAGAAAGAGTATAAGCGCCATTAAACAAAATGGTGCTTTACTTGTTAATGGGAATCATGTAACAGTGCGCTACGTGCTGCACAGAGGTGATACGTTAACAGTACAGTTACCACAAGAAACGAGAAGTAAGTCGCTTATTTCAAATCATATCCCAGTAAAAGTATTATACAATGATGATGACGTTATCGTTGTAAGTAAACCTCCATTTATGAACACGATTCCTTCACGACTGCATCCGCATAACAGTTTGATTGAAGCAGTTTATGGTGTACTGGAAAAGTTAGGTGACAAAAGTGTGTTACATCCAGTGAGTAGGCTTGACCGGGATACGAGTGGCTTAATCGTATTCAGTAAACATCAGTTAACACACCATTTACTGACAAACAAAATTGAGAAGCATTATGCATTACTTGCTGAAGGCCATGTAAACGATGCAGGCAACTACGTATGTCCAATTAATAGGGCAGATGATTCAATTATTACACGTATTGTGCATGTATATGGACAGCATGCACGAACAGAATACAAATTAATGACATATTATGCATCAACAAACATCAGTTACGTACGTGCGAAGCTGCATACAGGAAGAACACATCAAATTCGTGTCCACTTTTCAAGTGCAGGTCATCCGTTAATCGGAGATACGTTATATGGCGGACAGCAGGTAATCGCACGACAGGCATTACATGCAATAAGTGTAAGGTTTAAACATCCGATAACAGGAGAAAATATAACGATTGAGGATGATTTACCAGAAGACTTCAAATCTATACAAAATGAGGAGGAGGACATATGGCAGAACACGATTTCTTAAATGAAGAAGTAATGTATGATAAAGCATTGCTTGATTCATTATTATTAAATAATGAAATTGATGCGTTTCGTGAAGAATTCCTTGAATTACACACGTATGATCAAGGTGAATATTTCAGTGAAGCGACAGATGAATTAAGATCGCATATGTATGAATTATTATCTCCTAGAGAAGTCGCAGAATTTCTTGAGACGACTGAATTAGAGGATGAGGAATACGATCATATATTCGAAGAAATGGACACGCTATATGCAAGCGATATGTTATCAGAAATGTCATTTGATAACGCGGTAGATATGCTTAAAATTCTGCCGAAGACGAAAGTCGCAAGTCTCCTTTTATTAATGGACAAGGAAGCTTCCGAAGAAATAAAAGCATTACTACATTACGAAGAAGATACAGCCGGAAGTTTAATGACGACTGAATTCATCTCAATTACTGAGACGATGTCAGTCCGTGAAGCACTCATTCAAGTTAAAGCACAGGCACCTGAAGCGGAAACAATTTACGTCATTTTCGTACAGGATGAAAGAAAACGATTATCCGGCGTATTATCATTAAGAGAGTTGATCGTGGCTGAAAACGATGCATACATTGAAGAAATTATGAATGAACGTGTCATTAGCGTGAATGTAGCTGATGACCAGGAAGACGTTGCGATGATTATGCGTGACTATGACTTTTTAGCAGTACCGGTAGTAGATTATCAAAATCATCTCCTCGGTATTATTACGATCGATGATATTTTAGACGTTATCGATGAAGAAGCAAGTGAGGACTACTCACGATTAGCCGGGGTAAGTGATATCGACTCAACGAAAGATACAGTGTTTACAACGGCACGTAAACGACTACCGTGGCTCATGATTCTGACTGTCCTCGGTATGATTACAGCAACGATTCTCGGAAATTTTGAAGAAACGTTAGAGCAAGTTGCACTGCTTGCTGCATTTATTCCGATTATCGGAGGGATGGCCGGTAATTCCGGCACACAAAGTTTAGCGGTTGCAGTTCGCGGAATTTCTACCGGTGAAATTGACGAGCAAAGTAAACTAAAGCTTGCACTGCGTGAGATGGGTTCAGGATTACTTTCTGGATTGTGTTGTGCGGTATTATTGTTTATTATAATAGTATTAATTTATCACACACCGCTACTCGCATTAATCGTTTCGTTCAGTTTAACGATAGCGATGACGGTTGCAACATTGTCTGGTGCAGTTGTACCATTACTAATGCATCGCATGAAGATTGACCCCGCGGTGGCAAGTGGTCCGTTTATTTCAACGATTAATGATATTATCAGTATGTTGATATACTTTGGACTGGCAACAACATTTATGAACTATTTAATTTAGGAGGGTGTTATGGAAAATCATGGTCAATTAGTATCACTCGTCGTCGTAGTAGTATGTGCATTTTTAACTCCAATATTACTGAATCGACTGCGCATCAATTTCCTTCCGGTTGTTGTTGCAGAAATATTAATGGGAATTATCGTCGGTAAATCACTTTTCCATTGGGTAGAGCGTACTGAAATGCTGAACATTTTATCGACGCTTGGATTTATATTCTTAATGTTTTTAAGTGGTCTTGAAATTGATTTTAAAGCATTCAAATCAAAGCCAGGCGCAAAAAAAGGAAAAGAACCGAATCCGCTCGTATTAACGATGAGTATATTCGCTGGTATTCTCGCATTAAGTGTATTAAGTGCGTATATCTTTAAATGGTTTGGATTAATCGATGATGTATTGTTAATGGTCATCATTATTTCAACGATTTCACTAGGTGTTGTTGTACCGACATTAAAAGAAATGAATATAATGCAGACGAGTATTGGTCAAATTATATTACTCGTTGCAGTTATCGCAGATCTTGCAACAATATTATTATTAACATTATACGGAACACTACACGCAGAAGGGGACTCGCCAATATGGTTAATCGGAATTCTCGTCGTGTTCACTGCGCTATTTTATGTAATGGGGAACCGTTTAAAAAAGCTAGAATTTCTGCATAAGTTGATGAAAGGAACGACGCAGATCGGAATTCGTGCAGTATTTGCACTTATTCTACTCCTTGTAGCACTTGCTGAAAGTGTAGGCGCGGAGAATATTCTAGGGGCGTTTTTAGCAGGGTGCGTCGTAAGTTTACTTGGACCAGATAAAGATATGGTCGATAAACTCGATTCATTCGGATACGGATTCTTTATTCCGATCTTCTTTATTATGGTTGGGGTTGACCTGGATATCCCATCATTATTCAAGGATCCATCAAAATTATTATTAATACCTGTACTATTTGTCGTGTTTTATTTAACGAAAGCAATACCTCTTGCTGTATTGCTGAAATGGTATGACAGACAGACCGTACTTGCATCATCGTTTTTATTAACGGCAACATTATCTCTTGTTATTGCAAGTGCGAAAATCGCTGAACGACTTGGGACAATAGATGCGGCAACGTCAGGAACGTTAATATTAGCAGCTGTCATAACTTGTGTTATCGTACCGATATTCTTCAAGAAACTCTTCCCGGTTGCAGCTGTAGAAGAAAAAGTAATAAATATTGCATTTATCGGTAATAACCAGTTATCAATACCAGTTGCCCAAAGCTTTAAATCAGACTTGTACGTACCGACGTTAATATACCGCAAAAATAACGATGCGCGTAAAATAAGTGATATTAATGTTATAGAGCTTGATGATTATTCATTTGAAACATTGGATGAAATTGGATTATTTGATTTTGATATCGTTGTATGTTCTGCAAATGATGAATCGATTAACAGAAGTGTCGCACTAATGGCGAAAGAACAAGGCGTGCAACGTGTTATCTGCCGCGTTGAATCGAAGAAAGAAGACGAGCCATTAGTCGATAAAGATATTGAGATCTTCAGTGAGTTCCAGAGTACGAAGACATTACTAAAAGGTCTGATCGAATCACCGAACATGCTGAACTTATTATCAAACGTAGAAACATCACTATACGAAATCGAGATGCTGAATACTCGCTATCACGAAATGCGCTTACGTGAATTTCCGTTTAGAGGTGATATTATTTTCGTTCGTATATTACGTGGAAAAGATTCAATCGTACCGCACGGTGAGACAGAATTACACTTTAAAGACCGTCTAATTGTGACAGGCTCAAGACAATATGTAGACGAAATAAAGCGAGAGCTGGAATTATTTTAATTAATACTCCATGGAGGAAACTTCATGGAGTATTTTTATGAGGTGATTGGGATAAATGTGATGCGTGTCCTATATGAAAATGTAGCCGAGTGTCCCAAAAAGTGACACCCGCATATGAAAATGGAGCTGAGTGTCTCAAAAAGTGACACCCGCATATGAAAATGTAGCCGAGTGTCCCAAAAAGTGACACTCGCATATGAAAATGGAGCTGAGTGTCCCAAAAAGTGACACCCGCATATGAAAATGGAGCCGAGTGTCCCAAAAAGTGACACCCGCATATGAAAAGAGAGCCGAGTGTCCCAAAAAGTGACACCCGCATATGAAAATGGATCTGAGTGTCCCAAAAAGTGACACCCGCATATGAAAATGTAGCCGAGTGTCCCAAAAAGTGACACTCGCATATGAAAATGGAGCTGAGTGTCCCAAAAAGAGACACCCGCATATGAAAATGGAGCCGAGTGTCCCAAAAAGAGACACCCACATATGAAAATGGAGCCGAGTGTCCCAAAAAGAGACACCCGCATATGAAAAGAGAGCCGAATGTCCCAAAAAGAGACACCCGCATATGAAAAATGTAGCCGAGTGTCCCAAAAAGAGACACCCGCATATGAAAAGAGAGTCGAGTGTCCCAAAAAGTGACACCCGCATATGAAAATGGAGCTGAGTGTCCCAAAAAGAGACACCCGCATATGAAAATGGAGCTGAGTGTCCCAAAAAGTGACACCCGCATATGAAAATGTAGCCGAGTGTCCCAAAAAGAGACACCCGCATATGAAAATATAGCCGAGTGTCCCAAAAAGTGATACCCGCATATGAAAAGAGAGCCGAGTGTCCCAAAAAGTGACACTCGCATATGAAAATGTAGCTGAGTGTCCCAAAAAGAGACACCCGCATATAAAAAGAGAGTCGAGTGTCCCAAAAAGTGACACTCGCATATGAAAATGTAGCTGAGTGTCCCAAAAAGTGACACCCGCAAAATAAAAAAAGTTGGTAGATGGCAGCACCTTTGCCATTCATATAAAAAATCACCGTTTCAATATAAGAATTCGATAGTAAAACACAATATTTTTACTGAAATTCAACGTAACTTCTGATATATTTAGTAGTAGGTACTAGAACTTACTTTTATAAAGGAGACTTATATGTTAAATTTTCAGGATAAAGTGTATGTAATTATGGGTGTTGCCAATAAACGCAGTATTGGTTATGGTGTTGCACAAGTTTTAGATGAAGTTGGAGCAAAACTCATCTTCACATATCGTAAAGAACGTAGTATGAAAGAACTTGAAAGATTGCTACCTAACTTAAAAAATAATCAGAATGCATTAATGATTCAATGTGATGTACAGCAGGATGAGGATGTTGTTCGAGCATTCGAAACAATTAAAGATAAAGTAGGGCACATTGATGGCGTATTCCATTCGATCGCTTTTGCGAATATGGAAGATTTACGAGGTCGATTTATCGATACGAGTCGTGATGGGTTCCTGCTTGCACATGATATTAGTTCATACTCACTAACAATCGTTGCTAGAGAGGCAAGTAAATTAATGTCTGAAGGTGGATCAATCGTAACAACAACTTATCTTGGAGGAGAGTTTGCGATTCCGAATTATAACGTTATGGGTGTTGCAAAGGCTAGTTTAGAAGCAAATGTAAAATATTTAGCACTCGACTTAGGTCAGGACGGTATTCGTGTGAATGCAGTATCACCAGGTCCGATTAGAACATTAAGTGCTAAAGGAATCGGTGACTTTAACACAATCTTAAAACGTATCGAAGCAGAAGCACCATTAAAAAGAAATGTTGATGTTATTGAAGTAGGTAAAACTGCGCTTTATTTATTAAGTGATTTATCAAGTGGTGTAACAGGTGAGAATATTCACGTCGATAGTGGATATCACATCGTTGGATAAACAAATATCTTGAGTAATTTATATTCCTGTCACGCGCGAACTCTTGAGCGTGACAGCTATCCTTATTACAACAATAAAAAATCCGAGCGACATGAAATTATGTCGCTCGGGTTTTTGTTTATTTTCCTAATTTGAATGTTTCAAGAACGTTCCATGTTTCGTTTTCTAACTGATAACAAAGGCTGATTTTATCAATGACTTCATTGTGTTTTTCATCTTTCATCTGAAGTTGTCTCATAATATCTTCAAATTCCTGAGATGATAATCCTTGTCCAATCGTAAAGTGTGGTACGAATGGATGTACGTTTTTACCGTAGAAATCTCCGCTGTTAAATGCTTCAAATAACTGTGTTAAACCTTCATTCGGTGTAACTTTCAAATAAATGACGTTTTTTGTTGGGCTGAAGCTTGAGACTTTCTCAACATTTACTTCTACTGGTGTGCTATTATCTGCTACCGATTGAAGTTTTTCGGTAACGTGTTTCACTTCATCATCCGGCACTTCAAATGCATCTTTTAACGTAATATGTGGTGCAATGACTGCATAGTGTGCATCATAGCGCTTTCTATAATTATTAATATAATCCTGATATTGTTTAGATGGATATAATACAATTCCGAGTTTCATGTTGATCACCTCTAAATAGTTTGATAATTCAATTATATCAGATAATTTACAAAAAGTAATAATTTAACACATTTTTGATTTCTGGTTTCCACGTCTTCCAATTATGATTTCCTTGCAGTTCCTTATAATAATGCGCGCGGCCATGTCTATTTAAAGCATCGTGTAAATCTTGTATAGGTGTTAGGAAATCTGCTTCACTTCCATCTTTTAATGTGAATTCATACTCTTCATCTCCGACTACGATATAGTAATCTGCGTCCGTCTTAACTGCGGAATCGATTAATGTGTCTGTGATCATAGGGCTAAATAGTGCCGCTTGTTTAAATATGTCATATTCAATCGTCAGCATAAGTGCGATACTTGCTGCTAAACTATCACCGATTAAAAGTATCTCGTCACGATTAATATTAAATTCATCCGTTAAATATTGCAGCAAATCTTCATGAATAAATTGCATCATTGCAAGGCGTTTCTTTCCTTCTGGATGGTATTCTTCTGCTCTTATCGTAACGTTCGGGTAATGTACAAAGACAATGATATGTTCATTTAAATCAAGTGCATTATATGATTTATGCAATTGCGCAATTTGTGATAAATCCTGCCCATCAAATGCGATGATTAATTTTGGTTGCGCAATTTCTGCTGGTAAATATATGCCGAGTTTTACATCTCTTTGCAAAGCTTTACTCTTCATTATGACTGGGTTTACGAGTCCTATGTTCATGATTCTCTCTCCTTTAATATTAATATAGCATAATTAATGTAAATTATTTTAAATTCATCGATGGACGATGATAATTCGATTTAAACTAGGGTATAATGAGATATACATTATTTAAGGAGGTAACTATGACTAATAAAGTATGGTTCAGATTTGGCGTTGGATTATTACTGACGTTTTTAATCATTAAATATTTTCTTGAGATCAATCATATTTTTTATCCGATAATTATTATCGTCAAATCAATTATTCTTCCATTATTACTCGGTGGTTTTCTGTATTATATCGTCATTCCTTTTCAGGATAAGCTCGAGGAGAAACGTAATTTAAAACGATGGCAAAGTGTAACGGTTATTATGCTGTCATTCTGTTTATTAATCGGCATACTCATCTCGTTTGTCGGTCCGATAGTTTCGAAGCAGACGAATAACTTTATCGATAATTATCCTACTATTCAGCATGAATTTGAAAATTACGTAAGTATTGCACTTGATCAGCGTGATAAATTACCGGATGATATGAAAGATAATATTAATAAGGCGATTGAAAAAGTAAATGCTTATTCCGGGAAAATTGTTGCAAATGCGTTCTCATTTATAACGCAGTTCATTTCAACAGTATTTTTGCTTATTTTAGTGCCGTTTTTCTTAATTTATATGCTGAAGGATCACGATAGATTTGTCCCGTTTGTTGCAGCACCTTTTTCGGGTATGCGTAAAGTTTTTGTCGTTAATTTATTTAAAGATATCGACAAAACGTTACGTTCATATATTCAGGGGCAAGTGACGGTAAGTATTATTTTGGGGATTTTATTATTAATTGGTTACTTAATAATCGGTTTAGATTATGCTGTCATTCTTGCATTATGGGGAATGGTGACTAACTTAATTCCTTTCTTAGGTCCTTATATGGCTGTTATACCTGCAATTATTATTGCATTAATTCAGGATCCGATGATGGCGATTTATGTTATTATCATTATGTTTATCGCACAGCAGTTAGAAGGTAACGTAATTACACCTAACATTATGGGGAAAACGTTAAACATGCATCCGTTAACAATTATTACTGTTATTCTTGCAGCGGGTAATTTAGGAGGATTCTTTGCAATATTAGTAGCAGTACCGACATATGCTGTAATTAAGACGATAGTAAGAAACGTTTATATGCACCGTCAGGACATTACGAGTGAAGCGAATAAAGTAGTAACAGAGAAGCGTGAACATTAAGCGTACAAGTTACTTGTACGCTTTTTTATATAAGTGAAATATGTTAAAATAAATGAAACGAAATAAAGGAGTTAACCGATGAAAAAGGTCAGAAAAGCAGTAATACCGGCAGCGGGCATTGGTTCAAGATTTCTTCCGGCGACAAAGGCGATGCCAAAGGAAATGCTGCCTATATTAGATAAACCGACGATTCAGTATATTGTAGAAGAAGCGGTAGCAGCAGGGATTGAAGATATTATTATCGTTACAGGGAAACATAAACGTGCGATTGAAGATCATTTTGATGCACAGATGGAACTGGAACATCATTTAAAGAGTAAAGGTAAAGATGATTTACTTCAGAAAGTACAGCATTCAACGCATTTAGCAAATATTTTTTATGTGAGACAGAAATCTCCTCAAGGGCTGGGGCATGCAATATGGACAGCGAAACAGTTTATCGGTGATGAGCCATTTGCGGTGCTGTTAGGGGATGATATTGTTGAGTCTGAAACGCCTGCAATTAAACAGCTGATGGAGCAATATGAATCTACAGGTAAATCAGTCATTGGTGCTAAAACTGTTTCATATGAAGATACAGAACGATACGGCATTATTGAATCGAAGTCTCAGCACGGTCGATTATATGAAATTAATCATTTAATTGAAAAACCTAAGCTCGGAACGACCGATTCAAGACTTGCCATTATGGGTAGGTACATCTTAACACCGGATATCTTTACATATTTAGAGGAACAGAATATTGGCGCAGGTGGCGAAATTCAGTTAACAGATGCAATTGCACGTGTCAATGAAACGGATGAAGTATACGCATATGACTTTATCGGAAATCGTTACGATGTAGGTGACAAAATCGGGTTTGTCAAAACGACGATGGAATATGCAATGCGCTCAAATATGAAAGATGACTTAATACCATTTTTAGAAGATTTGATTAAAACATATAAATAAAATTAATAAATAAACGCATGAGGACGATCCTCATGCGTTTTTAGATTTAAAGAAATACAACATATAAAATAATGAGAGACTGATAAATACGATCGCCGAAGTGTATAACGTATAGTCTGTATTTCGGAATAGTTCTGTTATAATACCACCGATAATCGGTCCGAGCATCGTGCCGATACCTTGTAGACTATTGAATACACCCCACGATTCTTCTTTCAGTGCATCGTCCACCTGACTTGCCATAAAGGCATTCCAACCTGGGAGTAATAAGCCGTAGAATAAACCGATTACAACTGCCGCACATAAAACAAATGTATAATTTACGACTTGTGTCATCAGCATAATACTCACGCCGAAAATAAAAAATCCAGCGAGAATGACGATATGGGAATAAATATTAGAAACATCATCCATAAACTTAGAAATAAATAACATTGATATTGTACAACCGACACCACCTGCAATAAGTATGTATGTATATTCAAGCGTTGTTACATTTAAACTGTTGACTGCATAAGACGGTAATATCGGTACGAGCATACCGATTGCAATGCCCTGAAACATAATTCCAGGAAAAAGTACTAAATGTCTGCTCATAACGTGTTTAATATGCTGATACTGCGTCTTCAATGATTTCTTCTCAATAAACGAAACTTCAACTTGTACAAATAAGTATAATATCCATGCAAAAAGTACAAATAACGGCATTAAATAAATAAACTTTGTTGGATGTACTTTTATAATTAAGTTCATACCAATCATTCCACTCATCATCCCAACAAGCCAGGCGAAATAAACATAACCCATATGTTTACTGCGTTTACTTTCCTCAACACTTGAAAGCATGATAACCCATATCGGACTAACTGCGATTCCAAGCAGGATGGCCCCTAGAAATAACGTAACCGGACTACGGTCAAATACGATTAATGTAAGCCCCATAAGCGCGATAAAAAATCCCGCATTTAAAACTTTTTTCGTACCGTATCGCTTTAATAAAAATCCGATGCCGAAGTTTGTTAAAGCATCACTTACGAAGTGTAGCGTAATACACGCGGATATAATCCCAACCGTAATATTACCGACAGTCGGTAATATCGGCAGAAAGCTTAATATATACATTCCACGTGCGAATTCCATCAGAAACAATATAACGATCATTAACCAGAAGTTTTTGCCTTTAAACTTACTTTGCGAAGAGTCGGGCATATAATCCTGCTTTCGAAGTAGCAATTGACTGAGAATTAGTAGATTCCAGTAACTGCATTAAAGACATACATATATATTTTGATGATTCCGGTAAATAATGCTTTTGCATATTTTCTTTATATTGTTTAAGCTGGTGCTCATCGCTCAGTAATTCCAGAACTGTTGCAGTCGTTTCTTCATAAGAATTCGTAATACGGGAAAAACCTTTCTCAGTGAAATATATTGCATTTTCACCTTCCTGACCCGGCGCTGGATTAAAGAAAACGAGTGGTATGCTTTTACATAAACTCTCTGAAATTGTAATACCACCAGGCTTCGTTAACATTAAATCACAGCTTGCCATCCACCTAGCCATCTCTTTCGTAAAGCCGATAATTAACACATTTGGGTTATCTTTATATGCTGCTTTTAGCGTATCAATAAGTTGTGTGTTATTACCGCAAACAACGACATATTGGTGGTCACTTTCTTCCGTTAATGTTGCAAGCATCTCATTGAAACCACCAACAACACCAAATGCACCGGCAACCATTAATAATGTCTTCTTATTCGGTTGTAATCCATTATTTGTTAACCATGCATTACGCTCAACTTCTTCGTTGAAGCGTTCATGAATCGGTATACCTGTAACATCAATGATTGATGGATCTACACCGTACTGGATAAGTTGTGATTTCGTATGTTCAGTTGCTACGAAATAGCGGTTGCTGTTTGGTGTGTACCAGTTTTTATGCATCGTATAATCAGTGATCACAGTCGCTACAGGGATATCCACACCGAGATCTTTCTTAATAATCGACATTGCAGGGGTTGGGAACGTTAACAGTATTAAATCTGGTTTTTCTTTCATGATCAGATTAATGAGTCTGTTCAGCCCATAGTATCTATAGAAACACTTTTCTGGATTATCCTGATTCGCATAATAAAAATAGCGATAGGATTTTCTGAAGTATTTATAACTGTTAATATAATATTTTTTGGCAATGCTATTAATAATAGGATGTGCCTCCTGATATAAATCATGTTCAATCACAGTTAAGTTCGGTAAATGCATACGATTTAATTGATTTACAATTGAATTCGTAACAGAAATATGACCATTTCCATATGAACCTGTGATGATCAGAATCTTCTTATTGTTTGACATTGCGCACACTCCGATTCTAAAAGTTAAAGTCATACTATTATTATTCATAAAATAATACAACTTGTCATTAAAAATACAAAAAAATTACAATATTTATAAAAAATAAATATTTATTAAATTAAATATTGCGATGCTATTTTAATAATACAATGTTTAACAATGTAAACACTACTAAAAACATTAAAAGCACGAATATTTTGATATATAAATATTCAATGCTCTGCCCTTTAAACATTATTCGCGTTAAATTATCAGCACTATATTTCAGTGGCATGATCATGCTTATAATACGTCATACAGGATGCATCGTATCGAGTGGAATAATCCCGATGAACAATAGTTGCGGCACGATAATGATAGGTATAAATTGTATCATCTGAAACTCGTTTGTGGCAAACGTAGAAATAAAGAGACCGATAACGAGTGCCGTCATTGCAAGTACAAGATTCATCATGATGAATAAGAATATACTACCTTCCACTTCAAATGCATGATTGCAAACGGGTTGAAACCTATTATATAGCCGAGTACGATTTCATATCGACGTATCGGGGTAGAGTGTAGTTTTTTAGCGTTCCGTGTGTACGCTCTTTCATTCTATTATAACTAATTTATTGTATAAAACGATTGTCAAAGATACATAAACTTATTAAAAAGGTGTATAATTAAGAATTGACTAAAGGAGGCTTCTTATGAAAACATCTGAATTACTTTCTAAAATTAAAGCCAAAAAATTATACGGAACATTTCCTGAACATATAAACAAGGTCGTCGTTGATTCAAGAAACGCTGATGCTAATAGCGTATTCGTAGCGAGTCACGGTTATACTGTAGACAGTCATCAATTCATTCCGAATGTAATTGCACAAGGTTGTCGCATG
Source organism: Macrococcus armenti (assembly GCF_020097135.1). Lineage (NCBI taxonomy): Bacteria > Bacillati > Bacillota > Bacilli > Caryophanales > Staphylococcaceae > Macrococcus > Macrococcus armenti. Next base: position 686,267 of record NZ_CP083608.1, read on the forward strand.
ATTGTGACGGATCATTACGTTGAAGGTATCGACGTTGGACAGGTCGTCGTTCGTGATACATTGCAGGCAGCACGAATTTTCACGCAGCATGTTATGGATTTCCCGTCGCAAAAGCTTACGACATATGGTGTAACGGGCACAAACGGCAAGACGAGTGTTGCAACAATGATTCATCATCTGCACCGTGCACTGAAAATCAATTCAGCATACCTCGGCACGAACGGATTTCAATATAATGAAGATGTTGCAAAAGGATCAAATTCAACGCCTGAAACAGTGACGCTGAACAATCATATTCAAAGTGCAGTACAAAGTGGAGCACAGGCGATGTCAATGGAGATGTCAAGTCACGGTTTAGCACTTGGACGTACAGATGGCGTTGATATAGACGTTGCAATCTTCACGAACTTAACACAGGACCATCTTGATTTCCATGAAACGATGGAGCGTTATGGTTTTCATAAAGCATTGCTCTTTGCACAGCTTGGCAATGATTACACGAGACAGAAGTATGCTGTCGTAAACGGAGATGATAGCTACGCACGTGAACTGATGATCGCATCACCGCGTGAAGTTATTACGTACGGCATTGACAACGATACTGACGTTAAAGCAGTTAATATTAAAGAGTCAATTCACGGTATTCAGTTTACGATGGTCACGCCTGAAGAAAGTGTTGTTATTGAATGTCCATATATCGGACGCTTTAATGTATATAACATGCTTGCAGCACTGACAGCACTCTGGACACAAGGGCATACATTACAGGATTTAAAACGGGCTGCACAGAGCTTACCACCTGTTGAAGGACGTCTTGAAGTGTTAGACCGCACATTACCGATTGATTTAGTAATAGATTATGCGCATACACCAGACGGTATGAATAAACTTATTGATGCGCTTGAACCATTTAAGCGTGGTAAAATGATTTTCTTAGTCGGTATGACAGGTGAGCGCGATTTAACGAAAACGCCTGAAATGGGTGCAATCGCATGTCGAGCGGATTATGTTATCTTTACACCGGATAATCCGGCAAATGACGACCCTCGTAAACTTACGGATGCACTTGAAAGTGGTGCGACACATACGAACTATGTATCATTTCTTGACCGAGCAGAAGGGATACGTCACGCAATTGCGATGAGTGAACCTGGAGATATGGTAGTGCTAGCTTCAAAAGGTCGGGAACCTTACCAAATAATGAAAGATTATGTGAAAGTACCGCATCGTGATGACTTGATTGGTCTCGACGCGGCATATGATAAATACGGGAGAGATTAACGATGAAAATTAGAAATAGTATAGGAGAAAACTTACAATGTAAAGTATATATACACGAAAACAAAAAAGAAGAAACGTTTTTAGTAAGTATTCCGGATATTTTCTTTTCGATTCAGTTTGATTATGATTTATACGGCGAAGCTTTAGAAGAACATTTATATTTACATTTATTTAACTTATTAGACGAAAAAGATGCATCTGAACTTGCACAACGCATAGTGCAATGGACGAGCGAAACTTAAGGAGCGAATTTATGACATTAAGAGAAGAAGTAGAAATAAGAAAGACGTTTGCCATCATCTCTCACCCGGATGCCGGTAAAACAACTTTAACGGAGAAATTACTATTATTCGGTGGAGCTATTCGTGAAGCCGGAACGGTAAAGGGTAAGAAATCAGGGAAGTTTGCAACGAGTGACTGGATGGAAGTAGAAAAACAACGTGGGATTTCTGTAACAAGTTCGGTTATGCAGTTTGACTACGATAACTTTAAAATCAATATATTAGATACACCAGGGCACGAAGATTTCTCAGAAGATACTTATCGTACGTTAATGGCAGTAGATAGTGCTGTAATGGTTATCGACTGTGCGAAAGGGATCGAGCCGCAAACGTTAAAGTTATTTAAAGTTTGTAAGATGCGTGGCATTCCGATTTTTACATTTATTAACAAACTTGACCGTGTCGGTAAGGAACCGTTTGAACTGCTTGAAGAAATCGAGAAAACACTTGAAATTGAAACGTATCCGATGAACTGGCCGATCGGTATGGGACAATCGTTCTTCGGTATTATCGACCGTAAGACAAAAACAATCGAGCCGTTTAGAGATGAAGAGAACGTGCTGCATCTAGATGAAGATTATGAGCTAAAGGAAAGTCATGCCATCACGTCAGATAGCGCATATGAACAGGCGATTGAAGAATTAATGCTCGTTGATGAAGCAGGCGAAACATTTGATAAAGAAAAACTGATGACTGGTGATTTAACACCTGTGTTCTTCGGATCAGCACTTGCAAACTTCGGTGTACAGAACTTCCTGAATGCATATGTGGACCATGCACCGATGCCATCAGGACGTAAAACGGAGTCAGGTGAAGAAGTATCACCATTTGATGAAAGTTTCAGTGGATTTATATTTAAGATTCAGGCGAATATGAACCCGCAGCATAGAGATAGAATCGCGTTTATGCGTATCGTAAGTGGCGCCTTTGAACGTGGTATGGACATTAAGATGACACGTACGGATAAGAAGATGAAAATTTCCCGTTCAACGTCATTTATGGCAGATGATACGCAAACGGTAAACCATGCAGTGAGTGGTGACATTATCGGACTATATGATTCAGGTAACTTCCAGATAGGTGATACGCTTGTCGGTGGTAACCAGAAGTTCCAGTTTGAGAAATTGCCACAGTTCACACCAGAAATCTTTATGAAAGTGTCACCGAAAAACGTCATGAAGCAAAAACATTTCCATAAAGGGATTGAGCAGCTCGTACAGGAAGGCGCAATCCAGCTATATCGTACATTGCATACGAACCAGCTTATTTTAGGCGCAGTAGGTCAGCTTCAGTTTGAAGTGTTTGAACATCGTATGAATAACGAATACAATGTAGACGTTATCATGGAACCAGTTGGTAGAAAGATTGCACGCTGGATAGAAAACGAAGAAGATATTCGTGATGCAATGAATTCAAGTCGTTCAATACTTGTTGAAGATAGATTTGAAAACAAAGTATTCTTATTTGAGAATGAATTTGCAACACGCTGGTTTTTAGATAAATTCCCGGAAATTAAACTGTACAGTTTACTGTAGGAAATGGAGTTATAAATATGGATCCGTCAATTATTATTACGTACTTATGGGTCGTACTCGTACTCGTAGTATTAGAAGGATTACTCGCAGCAGATAATGCGATTGTTATGGCTGTTATGGTAAAACATTTACCTGAGGAAAAACGTAAGAAAGCCTTATTCTATGGCCTTGTCGGTGCATTTATATTCCGATTTGCTGCGTTATTCGCGATTAGTTTTCTTGCGAAATACTGGCAAATTCAAGCGCTCGGTGCAGCGTATTTGTTATATATGTCGATTAAGAATTTAATAGAATATTATAAAACAGGGGACGCTACAAGTGAAGCTGAAGAAGCGGAACTCGAAAACCACGGTGAAAAGCAAAGTAAAGGTAGTGGGTTCTGGATGACTGTTGCGAAAGTAGAGTTCGCGGATATCGCATTCGCGATTGACTCAATGCTTGCAGCTATCGCAATTGCACTTACGTTACCGAAAGTAGGTCCTGAATTTGGTGGTATGAACTTAGGACAGTTTTTAGTCATGTTCACAGGTGGAATGCTCGGTGTCATTATTATGCGATTTGCAGCGACATGGTTCGTAAAATTATTACATGACAATCCGTCACTTGAAGCAGCAGCGTTTGCCATCGTCGGATGGGTCGGTGTTAAACTAGTTGTGATGGTGCTGGCACACGAAAAAGTAGGCATATTACCTCATGAATTTCCGCATAGTACATTATGGCAAGTAATTTTCTGGTCAGTATTACTCGGCATACTTGCAATCGGATGGTTCAGTGGAAAGAAAAAAGCATAAAGCAATACTCAACTTAATGTATCTATATTATAATAGATACATTAAGTTTTTTTGTGGAGGCAGCGATGAAGAAAATTACGATAAAGAGAAAAAATTATAAACGACCGAAACGTCTATTTTATGACGAACAGGAGAAGCGTCATATATTTCCATATTTACATAAGAAAGATGCAACGAAACATATCATTAAACCTGAAGAGAGTCGAGATGACTTACTTGAAACAGAACGATACATAGTAGATTCAGATGTTCATGAGAATGAAGAAACGCATGTACATCAAGATTTTCCACATGATAATTCACAAGACATACCACAAGAGACAGAATCAGAAGAACATATAGATGAAACAATACATGAATCAGATCATGAACAGGAAATAAAAAGTGATGTAGCACCGGTACAAGAAATAGAAATTCCGCAAGAAACAATAGAAGAACGTTCGGAAATGAATGCATTCACGCCTCACGACATTGAAGATGAACGTTCAGAACGAACGATTAAATGGCTCATTCCACATATGTCAGGTATATTAGTCGGGATATTGCTTGCAGCATTGTTATTACCAAGTATGTTTAAAGAAAAACAACAAGTTGTGACTGAACTTAGCCCGTCTGAAATTATTAAACAAAATAAAGCAACCGTAGTAACAGTCACGAACTTACAGAAAGCTTCAAACGAACCAATCGATGCAGAAGCTTCAGAAAAAGCGCCGGAAGAAACCGGTATCGGTAGTGGTGTCATTTATAAACTCGATGACAAATATGCATATATTATTACAAACTATCATGTTGTCAGTAAAGCACCTGAAATTGAAGTAACACAAAATAAATTAAAAGAAAAGGCAACACTTGTAGGAAAAGACATATGGACTGACACTGCAATAATTAAAATTCCAAAAGGAAATTTAAAAAAGTCAGTCAAGTTTGGTGACAGTAATAAACTAGAAGCAGGTGAACCTGTACTTGCATTTGGAAGCCCACTCGGTAAAATATTTGCAGGTAGTGCAACAAGTGGTATTGTTTCCGGATTAAACAGAACAGTTCCGGTAGACATTGATGGAGATAATCAGTATGACTGGTCAATGGAAGTGATTCAGACAGATGCTGCAATTAATCCTGGTAATTCTGGTGGTGCATTATTTAATAATAAAGGTGAATTTATCGGATTAAATTCACTTAAAATTACAATGAATGGCGTAGAAGGCATCGCATTTTCAATTCCTTCAAATGATGTTAAGAAAGATATTAAAATTTTAGAACGAGACGGAGAAATTAAACGTCCGAAACTCGGTATTAGTGTTGAAGATTTATCGCAATCCGGTTATAATGGCAATTTGAAAGATGGCGTACAAGTTATGAAAGTTGATGCAGAATCAATTGCAGCAAATGCTGGTATTGCTGAAGGGGACGTCATTACGCAAATTGATGATATAAAAATTACGGACAAAGTACAATTTAGAAAAGTATTGTTCAAAGATAAGAACATAGGGGATACAATTACGATTAAAGTTGAGTCAAAAGGTGCTATGAAATCTGTAAAACTCACATTAAAGTAAGGAGCGTTATATGAATAAACTGTTTGCTCGACTCACACCGCAGCAAGGTATTGTGTTGTATTATCTTGTCGCAATATTCATCGCCTTTTTATTACTGCGTATACCGTATGTACATAAAGAAGGTGTTACAATTTCATATATTGATTCACTGTTTGTTGCAGTGTCGGGTATAAGTGTGACAGGGCTATCACCAGTTTCTATTGCTGATTCATATTCTACATTTGGGCACGTTATCATATTGTTCATCTTAAATTTAGGTGGCATCGGAGTAATGGCGATGGGTACGTTACTCTGGGTCGTGCTCGGAAAAAAGATAGGCATGCGTGAACGACAACTCATAATGGTTGACCATAACCAGTATAAAATGAGTGGCGTCGTTACGTTAATTATTGAAATTATTAAAACGATGCTGACGATTGAAATTATCGGGGCACTCCTGCTTGCATTTTATTTCTATAAAGATATGGGAGATGTGAAACTCGCACTGTTTAACGGACTATTTGCAGCGGTTTCTGCTACAACGAATGGTGGACTTGATATTACTGGAGATAGTTTAATCTCATATGCAGATGACTACTTCGTGCAGACGATTACGATGTTCCTTATTATATTAGGTGCGATCGGATTTCCGGTACTTATAGAAGTTAAAAGTTATATCACGAATAAATTACCGAACTTTAGATTCAGTTTATTTGCTAAACTGACAATTTCAACATATTTAATATTATCAGTAGTCGGGACAATCGTTATTTATGTATTTGAAATTAATCATGCATTTAAAGATATATCATGGCATAAAGCAATCTTTTATGCGATGTTTCAGTCTTCCACGACGAGAAGTGCAGGGCTTACGACGATAGACTTAAATGTGTTGAGTGATGCAACGCAGTTCTTCATGTCAGGCCTGATGTTTATTGGTTCAAGCCCAAGTTCCGTCGGTGGAGGAATCAGAACGACGACGTTTGCCATACTGATACTGTTTTTAATAAATTATAGTAACGGTCGCAATTCTATTAAAGTATTCAATAAAGAAATTGATCCTATTGATATTAATCGAGCATTTGCGGTAATGGTACTTGCGACGATTATATGTTTCAGTGGATTACTGCTTATATTGTCATTTGAAGATGGTAAGTATGATTTACTGGCAATCTTCTTTGAAGTGATGAGTGCATTCGGTACGTGTGGCCTCTCGCTCGGAATTACAGGAGACTTAACGAGTTTAAGTAAGATTGTTATTATGATATTGATGTTTATCGGACGTGTCGGACTCATTTCGTTTATAATCATGCTCGGAGGAAAAGCGGAACCGGACAAATTCAGATACCCGAAAGAAAGAATTATGATAGGATAAGAGGCTATCAAGTGGGCGTTTAGCCTCAAGCAAAATCTCAAAAGGAACCAAAGAAACGGTTTTTGTTTCTGGTTCCTTTTTGAATTTTGTCGTGGTGGCTTCCCACTTGATGCCGTTTCAAGAGGCTATCAAGTAGGCGTTTAGCCTCAAGCAATATTTCAAAAAAAGATGGCAGAAACGAGATGTTTCTGCCATCTTTATGCTTTTACATTATCAAATGTAATTCTGAACTCTGTACCTATACTTGGATCAGAGATAACTTCAATTGTACCGTGATGCGCATCGATAATACTTTTAGTAACCGGTAATCCAAGCCCTGTTCCGTGGAGTTTTGTCGTATAAAATGGGTTGAATAATTCACTTAATGTTTGTTCATCCATACCTATTCCATTATCACTTAATGAAATAATCGTTTTTTTGTCTTTATTATACACTTCGATTTTAAGTATTGCAGGTTGTGAATGCTCCATTGCATCTTTAGCATTTTGAATTAAATTGATTAAAACTTGTTTAAACTGATCAACAGATACATTAATTAATGTTTGTTCATCTGTAAACTGTTTTACGATACGTATATTATGCATTGAAAGGTCGTAATCAAGGAATTTTAATATGTCACGAATGATTTCACGGGCATCTATAGTTTCAACTTCAACATTTGTTGGTTTTCCTAATAATAGAAACTGACTGACGATTAAGTTGATACGCTCTAATTCGCTTTTAACGATGTTGAATTTCTGATTTTTATGTTCCTTATCATATTGTAATTCCAATAGTTCTACAAATCCTTTTATCGTAGTGAGAGGGTTTTTAATTTCATGTGCAGTATTAGCAGCGAGTAAACCTATGATTTCTTTACGCTGAGTATTGATATCTTCAAGTACTTTTTCATTTGCACGTTTATTTTTATAACTAACAAATAATAATTGTAATGTAATAATAACAAATGACAAAAGAATTGTAAAAACGAGAGCCATAGGATAAGCATCATAATATATATTTCGGTTTGATGTAAGGATAATTTCCCAAGGCACTTTATAAAACTTTTCTCTAGTTTCAATTCCAGAATGGACAGGGTTTACAGATTCAAATATTTTATTACCTTTAAAGTCTCTTATTGTTACTGTCGTATCCTTTTGAAGTGAATCTATAACAGCACCAATAGTATTGACATCTATTTCGATAGTAATAATGTATTGTTCATCTTGTTTTGTTACAGTTTTTGATATATAGAAAACCTTTTTGTTAAATTCATTTTTTGTAACATCACTAATTGAAGAATGATTCAGGTTTATCTGACTTTTATTAAAAAAGAACGTTTTAGACTGTAATGTCTGACCGATTAATACTTCTGATGTTGAATGAATGATTTTACAGTTATCGTTTAACACATAAAGGTTAATGACACGTGGTTCGTTTTCTTTTATTTCAAACATTCTATCTTGTATATTCGATGTATATTGAAATGCCGTTGCTAAATTATCAGTAATTGATATGGATTCATTAATAAATGCATCCACTTGATTAGAATGTATATTAATTGAATGTCTGTATTCGTCCAGTAATCGTTCTTTTCCTAATTCAGCTAATGAATAAGTTATGAATACATTCAACGTAATAAATAGTATAATATGATAAAGGATATTTTTTCGTATATTTTTCATAAACACTCCATATTCATTTATTTAAAGGCAGGGATTTCATGAAGAAAGGTATTATTAATATACATATTATCATATCAAGCGATATATGCGGGAAGATGTTTAGTGAAAGAAATCATCCTGGGCTGATTAAAGCAGCAACATTCATTAAAATGCAGCGCACAAGTAACGATCTGTTATTGCTCAATAACGGCCAGACATTGACTGGCAGTAAGGCAGCAGCATACTTTGCAGACCATACATCTTTCAGAAGAAACCCGCAAATTTCAATAATGAATGCAATGCAATATGATGCAAGTAATATTAGTGTGTCAGATTTTAGTTTAGGCAGAATGTACTTTAATCGTTCTCATAGTTTAAGTGATTTTCCATTTATATCTGTGAATGTTATCAATTCCAGAACGAAGGAACCTTATTATAATAAGCCATACATTATTAAGAAAATTAAAGGGATTAAAGTAGCAGTAATTGCAATAAGTGAAGTGAGTGATATCTCTCATATAATTGAAGATATTGAAGTAGAAAACCCTATTCGTGCAGCGAGAACGTGGATTCGTTATTTATATGATGTGGAAAACCCTGATTTCGTAATCGGACTTCATAATGGCGACATACATCATATTGCAAAAGATGGCCAATTGCGCACAGAAGGTATTGATTTGATTATTACAAATAGTGATGAAGTACTCACAACGTCAGAGCGTGAAATTATATATACAGATCATAATGAAATGCTCACGCAAGTAGAGCTTGAATTTAAAGAACGCACGAATTCATTTGAATATGTTAAGAAAATCGTTGCACCTGTAAATATCGATTTATATCCGAATGATCCAGGTTTAGTTGAAAAAGTATATTATGATGAGAAAGAATACAGAAAAAAGCACGAGTCGTAAATTCGACTCGTGCTTTTAACGTCCATAAATCATAATGAGTATTACAATCGCACAAATTTCTCCGATAATAGGTGTGATTAATCGTTTCGTATATACATAACTTACCGATAAAATCAGCTGAACGATAAATATCATCATGACGACATTAAATGGTACCGCATAACTAAATAATGCTGCACACATTAAACTTGTTATGACTGATGCTGCAATTGGATGTATATACTGCATCAGTTTATCCTGTAATAATGCACGCATAAATAGTTCATGCAGGGGAATCGCGACGATAAGTGTAATAATAAGTTGCCACTTAAAGTATACACCCATCTTAATCATTTCACGAAGCAGTCCGTTAAATGTAATGGTCTGATGGAGCTGCAGCAGAACTGTGTATATGACTACGATAATGAATGCTGCAATTAGCCCAGTACCAATAGACTGAAAGAGTCTTTTCGATTCGATATTTCGTTCATAGAAAATATATCCAATTGATGAGAAAAGCAATAATCCCGTATAAACATACCAGAATACTTGCTTTTCATCATGTAAAAAAATAAGCACACCATGCATGAAACTATATATTATTAGAAGTGCGATGAGTGAGCGATCGAGTTTTTTCACAATTAAGCCTCATGTATAATCTTGTAACGTTTATGATTAATTACCGTTTTCTCAGGAATTTCTAACTTCTCAAAATTCTCCATAAATGTACAATCAACGATTACTGAGTTTTCATTTACTTTCTCAACAATCCCTTGTGTACCTTCATGAAATTCAATAATATCTCCAACTTTAGCAACAGTCATATGCATCCTCCTCAAAAAAGTACTAATAAACATTATACTAGAAAATTGAAGTGATGAATATCATTTTATTTCAATTTTTGAAGTTTCTTCTGACATGACTTTCGATAATTTTTTAACGTTGATACACTTTTATTCATCATGTGCGCTATTTCTTTTTGCTTATAGCCTTGTATTGTTAGCATAAGCCACTCATATTCATGGTCACAAAGCATCTGAAAGAACTGCGTATAATCAACTAATGTTTCATCTGTGTAGCTTTCATAAGTTATACATTCCATCGGCGCAAAACGATCTAAATTTCTTTTAAGCTTTCTAATTTCGTCAATAAAGAAAAAGTTAAGTTTAGTAAAAATAAACTGTTGCATATTATTTGTTAATGCAGGGTCGTAATTTTTATAAATTTCCCATAATTTTATTAAAGCGAGTTGATACATTTCATCATGCATATATGTGAGGCGATATTTGTGTATGAAATAATGAATAACGCGTTCGTTGTTCTTTAATACTTCTTCAAAATTCACTGCATACCCTTTTCTCAACATCTAGATATTGTAATGATTTTCGGATGGTTTTATCATATTCAATTTATTTATTAATCAAAAGTTAACAAATAACTGAAAATATCTTATAAATTTAAATTTTTGTTAACTTTTTGTTTAAAAAAGGTGAAAAACGTCCAAAAAAATGAAGATTTTGTATAATAAAAGTGTAAAAATTTAATTAGGAGTGGTCTGATGGAGCTGCCAATTTCTATACATACGATGTACCTTTATCAGCATGGGGCAATTGAAGGACGTACTGAAATAAGACGTTTCAAAGAAGAAGTAATGATATATGATAAAGCTGCAGATAAGCTACTGGATGACACATTGAAGTTACTTGGAAGTTCATTAAAGACGCGTAAATATTCCGCGCAAGTATTAATGAAATCTAAAAAGTATATGCCAATTATGATAGAATCCCAGTTGAACTGGGCATACTTTCAGATTCATCAGAATCACCACCATTATAAAGCATACATCAATCATAAATATGTTACATATATTGAAGGAACGGATGAATATGTGATGATTACATTTCTTGATGGATCAACTATACAGTTTAAGCAGAAACTTAAATTTGTTCAGAAACAATATGAACGCTGTATTTGTTTAGTTGATGCGCAGTATAAAATAATAAAACGACAATCAATGTATGATTGTCGTTAATGGTTGCATAAAAACTTCTGGATAATCTTTGCAATCATTTCCGGAATTTCTTCACTCACACTTTTAATATGTATACGTTCAGAATTTTGATGTGGGTCTTTTCCGAATGCACCGATATTAATGACCGGTGCTTGTAATGCATGCATATCTTCAAACGGAATATTATAGAACATTCCGTATCCAGGAGTTTGCTTCATATAAAATTCTGCGTCTTTTAAATCGGATTGATAATTAACATAGCTTAAATCTGATATGCCATTGAAATAGTGAATTTTTTTGAGCTTACGTCGATAATTCGTATCCATATACTTAATAGCATACTTTACGATTTGTTTTACTGTTTTATCATCACTTGAATTTACAGCAGGATAGTATGGCGACGCATAGTATATAACAACCGTAAAATCATTGTTATGATTATGTGTGAGCAAACCTTGTACAATTTGTTCTGCTCTTTCCTGATCGCCCGCTGCAGTAATAAATTGATTAACATCGATATCTTTATTTTGTTGAATCAATGCTTCATAAGAGATAACTTTAATGTCAGGAATTTCAGGAATAATATGTGATAAATCACGCTTAATTTCACTCACAGTTCGTTTTACGACATGTTCAAACTTTTCTAATATTTCTTCTGCCGTCTGTTTAAACACAAACATATTATAGTAAGCTGATGAAATAAACGGTGTCTGTACATTATATTCCGATTTTAAGTCATGCATTTTTAAGCTTACAGGTAGTGGGGTAAACTCTTTTTTAAATTTTTCAGTGAATGTCTGATTGTATTCAATTTCCTGATTTATTCGGCTGATAATATAGTTTGAACTTAATCCTTTTAGTGGTTCGCCGACGTGTGTTTCTTTTCCATATACCATGACTGCTGGCATGAGTTTGCCGATGGAACCAGTGTATATATAATGCGCGTTATCATGTGGTATTTGACTGAATGAAGGTTCGCTATTCATAATGAGTGTGACGTTTAGTTGTAACGATTTTAGCCATTCATTCAGAAATTGCGTTGCAGCTTTCATGCCAGAAGAACCCACCTCTTCATCCGGAACAGAGACTAGGATGATGTTTACTGGCCATGACTCAATCGTTGCACGTTCAAGTATACTCATCTGCATCATCAGACCAGACTTCATATCCATTACACCACGACCAAATAAATAGTCACCAGAGTGAATATCTGCTTCAATTTGTTCATTAAATAATGCATTTGATTTATATGCTTTCATTAATGCATCGCAATCAAATACTGCATCAGACAATTGACCGTAATCCTGAATATCAACCGTATCATAATGACTCATTAATATGAGTGTATTATCAGTTTCATACGTACGATATAGTGCACATATCGCGTTTTTATTATCAGATGTTTCTACAAGCTGAATATGTGATTCAGCCGATTTGAAATAATCGATTTGCTCAAGTTGTTGTTTCAGGAAAAATGGAAAATGTCTTTCCCCTTCGGTACCCGTTACACTTTTTTTCTCAACGAGTCGTTTCAATAAATTAATTCTGTCTTCCGGTGTCTGCCATAACATTTTAATTTGCCCCTTAATTTAAAGAATTGTGAACGTTTCTTTATTTTGTCACTTAAGGTTATTATACTGATTTTCTTATAATAACTAAATACTATACAAAATAAATTATTTTTTTAATTCAATAATAGGGGATGTAAGTTTTTTTACACGTCTGTGACTGAAAAAGTAGACGATAAAGATTGTTGATATAACTGCAAACGTTATTGTTGAAAACAAATGATCATTAAAGTATTCATTCCAGTTGCGTGCACGAAATATACCGACGAACAGACCATGTAATAAATAAATAAACATTGTTCTAGACCCGATGTATGTGTACTTTAATTGTCTGTTCGGCACGATATTTAAGAAGCTTATCGTACTAACGATAATAATGACGTATACAGCTAAACGCTTGAGTCCACTATACATATCCGGTGCATGTGCTTCAATCGATTCATAAGGCTTACTCCCGAATAACCAGTTAAAGTCTATTTTGAACAAATAGTAAAATAAAAATACTGCAGATAAAACGAGTATTGAAAAAATAACATACTTTTTATCACGAATATATTTAAAGTGTGACGGTTGTGCATAATATCCTAATAAAAATAAAGGTAAAAACACGAGTGTTCTTGATAAACTTAACGTTCCGTCGATAAAATTAAAGTACCCGGCAGTAACTCCAATCAAAAATGAGATTGGAAGTATAATTAATGCATTAAAATCCTTTACAATAAATAAAATAATTTGCCATGATAATAAACTGATCAAAAACCACATTGCCCATTGTGGGTCGAATGGATTCAGTTTAATTGTTGAAACATCATCAATTAAATAATAATAAACAGCATAAAACGACTGAAAAATAATATATGGTAATAATAATTTCAGTGTCACTTTTTTAATATATCCAGGTTTATGAATACTTTTTGCGAAGTATCCGGAAATGAGAACGAAAGCGGGCATATGAAAGCTATAAATAAACATGTACAATGCATATATAAATTGACTTTCATCAATATAAGAACGAATAATATGTCCGAAGACAACGAGTATGATGAGATATAATTTTGCGTTATCAAAGTAATAATCTCTTTCTTTTTTCATTTTAAAGCTCCTTGAAATTATATAGCTTACAACTATATTTTTATTTAGAATATATCGTTGCTAATCTAATGGGTTTAGATTATAATTTTAATAACAGAAGTGAGGAGAGAAATTATGGAAGATAAGCGCCTTAAAAGATTTGGACAGTTAATATATTTTTTGGACTCTAAAATTGATGAGATAGCTGCAGCAGAGCTTTCAGATTATACATTGACGAGAGATCAGTTGTACATGCTTGAACTCATAATGAGTGAAGATAATATTACGCAGAAAAAACTTATCTTTAAACTCAATAGAGAACAAACTGCTGTATCTCGATCAATTAAGAAATTATTTGACAATGGCTTTATTAAGAAAGAACAAAGTAAATTTGATCTTAGAAGTACTGTACTTATACCAACAGAAAAAGGTATTGAAGTTATTACGAAAACTGAAAGTATTAAATTAAGAGTGGTCCGTAATTTTCTTCGTGACTTATCTGCTCAAGAATCTGAACAGCTCATTAGCTTGCTGGAAAAAGTATATGACGCATTCGCAATTCGCGATCCATTTCGTTTCTAACCAATTATATATATAACCGAATTCATAAATTTTAATCATTCTATTAAACAACAAGTAGCGATACTTGTTGTTTTTTGTTGTAAATTGAAACTTTTTAGAAATCGTTATATATTATTTTTGAGGTGAAGATATGTTTATTAAAGTTTATGATAAAAGCCCATATGAATCATATTTAGTAGATGTAGTAGACCGCATTAAACTGGATGATATTGATGAAGCGAAAAAGTTTACATTTTATAACGGATATATAGGCGAAAAACAATTTTATGAGGAAATTAAATCATGTGGCGGTATAAAAGCATGGAATATTCGATTAAATTTGAGTGGTGAAGTGCAGTACGATTTTTTCATCATTCATGAAGGTTATTTAATTCATATTGATGTAAAGAACTTTAGTGGCAGATATACATATCGAGATAATAATTTTATTTCAGAAAGTAACTACGTTATTAAAGACCCAATCTCACAATTAAATAGTGCACATTTCAAACTTAAAGTATTCTGTGAAAAACACAACCTGAATTATATTGTAAAGAGTTACGTACTATTCATAAATGAAACATTTACGGTTTCAGGATTTAATGGACACAGTTCAATATTATTCAGAAATGATTTACAAAGAATAAAAGCTTCACTGGTTAATGAACCGAACCAGGCAGATATAAAAGCGATGGAGTTAATTGTGAGTTATCACCTGAACAAAAGTAAAAATGAACAACGTATTCATTATTATCCATTTGAGCAGTTAAAACCAGGACTGAAGTGTCCGTCATGCTTTTCTTTTTTGAAGAAGTTTGAATCGTTCGAACGTAAAATAGAGTGTAGTTGTGGACATAAAGTAAGTAAAAAAGAAGCGGTACATTTAGGATTTGAAACGGTCAGAAGATTGAAGAATGATGCTGTAAAATCGAGTGAAATTGCTGCATATACAGGGGTGAGTGAATCAACGATTAAACAAATTATGCGAAATGAATATGAATATACGGGAAGTACTTGTGGTAGGAAGTATATTAACAGGAAACAGAGAGAGATCTTTTTAAGAGAGGCACGACAAGTTTATTATTACAGAAAGATGGAGGAAAATGTGTGAAACTGCCGAACTAAGCATAATGTTCGGCAGAATGGTTGAGAAATAAGGGGAAAATATGGTGAAACTGCCGAACTCTGTATGAAGTTCGGCAGAATGATCGAGAAAGATGGGGGAAAATGTGTGAAACTGCCGAACTCAGTATAAAGTTCGGCAGAATGATTGAGAAAGATGGGGGAAAATGTGTGAAACTGCCGAACTCAGTATCATGTTCGGCAGAATGATCGAGAAATAAGGTGAAAAAACGGTGAAACTGTCGAACTCAGTATCATGTTCGGCAGAATCATCGAGAAATAGAGAGAAAAAAGTGTGAAACTGCCGAACTCAGTATAAAGTTCGGCAGAATGATCGAGAAATAAGGTGAAAAAACGGTGAAACTGCCGAACTCAGTGTAAAGATCGGCAGAATCATCGAAAAATAGAGAGAAAAAAGTGTGAAACTGCCGAACTAAGCATAATGTTCGGCAGAATTAGAACAAAAAAACAATATTAATAACAAAACCTGCCGAACTTAAACTATAGTTCGGCAGGTTTTCACATATCAATTTATTTATATTCATGAACAACATAATTAACAGCATCAAGACCTAATGTCTTATACATACCTGCTATAATAGCGGCGTTTTTAGATGCCCAGTTAATATCTGTTGCATATTGATGTGTTGCAGGTTGTGCAGGATTCCAGCGCATTTGATGTAAAGTTCGTTGACCTTGATCAATATATGCACTTCTTACATATTTCGCACCACCGATAATTGCTTTAGATTGGTTATCCCAACCTTGTGATTTTGCATATTTGATGCCACCAACTTCAGTATTCGTATCTGTAGCTTTTGTACCATACATGTTGTAATATTTTTTACCTTTTGAAGTGATTGCAGTATTAGTACTATTAATTGCTAAACCATTAGATAATCGGCTTGTGCCATGTCCAGTTTCTAAAATGGCATGTGCGATTAAATAAACTTCATTGATATTAAATTGCTTCGCTGCTTGAGCAAATGCTGCACCTTGGCCTGCAAGTGCACCTTTGCCAACAAGTAGTTTATTTAAAGTTTTCGCACTAATTCCTTCAGCTTTTCCTAAATCTAAAAATTGATACTTTTGAACTGAATCGATTAATTTATCTTTTGTATCCATCGCTTTCTTTACTTCTGCAGCTGTTGCATTACGTACATTATAACCACTTCTAGGTGTACTAAACACAACTTTAGGTGCGCTACCACCTTTTAAAGTCATTTGCTTATTAACTGCAGCAGATAAACTTGTTGGCGACTTAACACGTTTAATGTTTTGTGCAAATAAATCACGTGATGATACATATCCAATCTTATTATTGTTATATATTACTTTATGCCAAAGTGTCTTTCCAACTTTGTCAGTACGGATAACTTGTAATGTTCCATTTTTAACTGATGAAAGTTTATCAATACGCTGTTTTTGTGCGCCATTAGGTATGTTGTAAATGTAACCTTTAGGCGCTTTAACCGTGTAACTTGCTTTCGTCCAGTTAATTGTTGACGTTGGTGCTGTTTTAATAAACTTACTACTTATCCAACCTAAAACTTTATTTTTACTGTCCGCTACTTTGTAATATGCAACATTATTACGTGTAGCAGTTTCGTTTACATAAACTTGCGTGTCGATAAGTTTTGTTACTGGTTTAACTGTTTTTAAATCTTTGTAAATCAGTACTTGTTTAGGTGCAGTTCTACCAATTAATTTGACGCGTTTACTTTTAGAAATGACAGGTGTACGATCAACTGAAATTTCTTGCTGTTTTATCCATCCTGCAATGTTGTTTAACTTACCGTAAATATATACAGAATTGTTGACTGTCATTTTTTTTGATGGTGTAAATGATTTACCAATAAATGGTTTTAATTGTTTAACAACTTGTTTTACAGTACCATTCGGCATATTGTATAACGAAGTTGCCTTACTGTTAACTTTGTATTTACCAGACATTTTTACTTCTGATGTACGAGAAGCAGCAACAGCGTCATTAGCTTTTACCCAGCCACGTGGAATATTGTTCTCATCAGTTAAAGCATAAAACGTTTGACCATTATAAGTTGCCTTTTTATTAACATAAAAAGTTCTGTTCGCCTTATCCTGTGCATTCACACCCTTTGTCTGATCAACTGAAGTGTAAATTTTAGAAGTCGGCAATTTTACAGTTGCGACCATTTGTGCGTTATATACTTTTATCGGTTGCGTAACTTTAGGTTTTACGATTGGTTTTGGTTTAACTGTCGGTTTAGGAACATTTAACGTTAATTCATTAAAATTGATCCATCCAGTTAAATTGTTTACAGTTCCAAAATAATAGTTCGTTTTGCCTACTGTAACTTTCTTTTGCGGTATAAACTTTTTACCAACTTGAGATTTTAAGTTTGCAACTACTTGATTTGCTGTACCCCAAGGTGTTTTATAAAGATTTGTTGCTTGGTTGTTTACATTAAAATTACCTGAAACCTTCGTTTCTGCACTTCTGTTTTGCGCTGTAGTGTCGCTGGATTTTACCCATCCTCTTGGAATGTTTGCTTCATCTGTTAAAGCATAGTAAGTATTTCCATTTAATGTTGCTTTTTTATTAACATAATACGATTGACCTGATTTTTGACCAGCATTCACACCTTTTGCACTGTCAACTGAAGAATATACTTGAGCTGTTGGTTTATTCACGCGTGCCATCATTTGTGTACTTGCTGTTTTAACTGTACCCTTAATTGTCTGAGATTGTTTCGGTGGTGTAGGCTGAGTAGTTACAGGAGGTGTTGGTTTTGTTCCATTTAATTTATAGTTGTACTTTTCTTGAACTAAACTATAAAATTCATTAAATGTATAATTATTTTCAGCAAACCATCCAACTGGATCTGTATGATCTGTACCACCTAAAAAGTTAGATACTGCTTTATGTGACCAAACAGTACCACGGCCATCATTATGTGCATTATCTACAGGTAAGTTATAGTAAATTAAGTTTGTTGCTAAATAATCTGCTAAGTTATTAACGGATTTACTGAATCTATCTTTACCGTATACACGTACTAGTTCAACGTTTATATATCGAGGGTTTGCAACACCACCAGCTCCCCATGATAAATAATCAGTGTTTGCAGTTTCGATTATATTGTTATCATCAACGAATGCATGTACAAACGCATTGTTAATGTTACGAGACATATATGAAATTTCACCCTCAATCGTTGAATTCGGGTTTGCAGTTTCATGAGCTACGATACCTTCTGGTTTACCAACACCTTTTCGGTAGGCAATTTGAGGAGCATCTTTAAAATAGCGTGTCTCATATTGTGGTGCTTTGTAGTTTTTATATTTAATATATTCATTAACAGACATATTTGAAGGACTCTTTGCTGTTAAAGTACGCACTTGATTTGTGTTAAATGTACGGCGCACATCAATCGTTTTCGGTGCAGCAGCCGTGACTTGCGTGTTTGTTTTCGATGCAGCAGCCGTCACTTGTGTGTTTGTTTTCGGTGCAGCAGCCGTCACTTGCGTGTTTGTTTTCGGTACAGCAGTCGTCACTTGCGTGTTTGCTTTCTGTGCAGCAGTCGTCACTTGCGTGTTTGTTTTCTGTGCAGCAGTCGTCACTTGCGTGTTTGTTTTCGGTGCATCAGCCGTAACTTGCGAATTTGTTTTCTGTGCAGCATTCGTCACTTGCGTGTTCGTTTTCTGTGCATCAGCCGTCACTTGCGTGTTTGTTTTCTGTGCAGCATTCGTCACTTGCGTGTTTGTTTTCGCCGCAGCAGCCGTAACTTGCGTGTTTGTTTTCGGTGCAGCCGTCACTTGCGTGTTCGTTTTCTGTGCAGCAGCCGTCACTTGCGTGCTCGTTTTAGGCGTAGTTGCTGCATCTTGCGTATTAGTTTTCTTAGCTAAGCTATATTGAGATTTTACATCGGTAGGAGTCGCTTGATTCGTTTGTGTTACTTGTGTTGTTCTCGTTGTTGGAGTAGGTTTAACTGCTGTATTTGTCTGAGCAGTTGCAGTTGTTGTACTTGTATTAACTTTGTCCTGATTTACATTTGGTTGTTCAGCAGCATGAGCAACAGTAGTGCCTCCTGCTAACATCATAAATAAGGCTGCGGGTGTTTTGTAGTAGTATTTATTATCCATGTAAAAATCCTTTCTATAAAAGCTTCTCTTAACAACTACATTATATAATGACAGAAAATTTTAGTATACATAGTATGAAAAATGTAACATACCCTTAATATTTGAAATATCTAATTTACAGAGTAATATTTATCTTCTTATCATTATCATATTATATATCGAATTTAAACATAAAAATAGAGACGTATTCCAATACGTCTCTATCTATTTATTATAATGCCTGAAGCCTGATTATTGCTGTATATTGCCAGAATAATTTCATATGCGTTATATTCCAATGGTTCATTCCCATTGCAAATCCAGATGGTTTAAAAATTTGCACGTCTGAAACTTCTAACGCTGCTGCAATTAAATATTGATAATATACATCTATTGATTTAAAACTTTCACTTAGTTCACCATTATCAAATACAAAATCAAGTGGTACTGCATAATCAAAAATATTAATTTTCTCAAATATTTCAGGAATACCTAAAATGTAACATGCACCATCCATTAATGGATTTTCACTTGCATCTCCATAATATAAAAGTAGTGCTTCATAATTTTGTCTATGAAAATCATTCAAATAAAAGTAATCTTTACGTAAATTTTCACGATCACGTTTTGAGACGATCATCGCTTCTAAACGATCGAACACTTTATCGATATGCTGATATTTCTCATATGTTTTACGTGGCATATTCTCACTCCTTAATAGGTTGTAGTGTCTATCGGTTCTTCTGATGGTAGTTCATTCGATAACATTGTGTCAGGTGCTTCTGTACCTACATTTGGATACTCAGTCGATGGTTCGAACTCCACTTGTTCATCAGACTGAGGATTTTCAACACTTAAATTATTGAAACTTTTATCAATTTCGTCTAAATCAAATGATTGTAATGGTATTAAGTCTCCATAAATCGTTCTTATTTTGAAATCTAATAAGTCATTTTCTTTAACTTCTTTTAAATTTAAATCTTCATTTACTAGTTTAGAAATTTCAAAAACATCGTCCATAACCGGATTATAATAATACACACCGTTATACATGTAATCTGTACCTTCTAACTGGCGCTGTTTAAACTCAATATCATTCGATGCGTAATATTGTGCCATAGCACTGATGTTTTCGAACGTTAAATTATGCTTTGCGTTGTTGCCGACAATTTCAACTAAATTATCAAGTTTACTGATAGAACCAGATTCCTTCGCCTTTTTTGCGAGTGCGATAATCATTTCCATTTGACGTTTACCACGCCCAAGATCTGTATCGATATGTCTGCTTCTTGCAAGCGCCAGTGCTTCATCACCATTTAATAATCTATGACCTTGTTTAACCTGAATACGGCCTTTGTCATTTTTTGTAGGTTCATCAATATCAAACGGTACATCAAATTCAATGCCGCCAAGTTCATCAACAATATCAACAAACGCCTGCATATTAATGCGAACATAATAATCAACAGGAACATGAAATTTCTGTTCAACTGCATGTACCGAACTTTCTGGGCCACCTTCTGCATGGGCATGCGTGATTTTATCATACATTTTAACGGATGGAATGTAACTTAAAGTATCACGTGGAATGCCTACAAGTCTGACTTGTTTTTTTTCTCTGTTAAATGTCGCAAGAATCATCGAATCCGTTCTTGCCTCATCTGCTTGTTGACCATTTTTTCGTCGAGATAGACTGTCATCTATACCAAGAAATAGTATTGAGAAGTTATCTGTTGCCGGGTTGACAGCACTATTACGCAAGCTGGATTTAACATATGATTTATTATATGATGCATCTATTGCACTTTTTGTAGTTTTATATAGGGACACTGCATATGTTGCAGGTACTACAATTAAGCATATCGAAAGTACAATGAGCAGCCATTTAAAGTATTGATTCATGATTACACGTCCTATTCTTTAATTACGATTTCATATTTCCTTTAATAAACTATTCAATTATATAGCTTAAAGTGGAAATTGACAATTTTTATTTCTTTGTAAGCAGTGCTGCTTCGATAATTTTATATACTGCGTCTTTTGAATATCGTTTAACAGTATCATATCCACCTTGTTTTAACTGATGTCTTAACTTCGGATTTTCAATTAAAGTTAAAATTGCCTCACTGAATAAGTTAGTGTTAAAACAATCAACAACAATTGCATTTTGTTCATTGAGCATTGTTCTAGGTCCCATAGGAGCATTAAAACTGACAATATTACAGCCAGCCTGCATCGCTTCTAAAATGACCATCCCGAATCCTTCAGAACGTGAAGGAATTGCAACGATCATACTGGAGTTGTATATCGATGCAACGTCATGCGTCATCGGATATAGTGTTATTATATCTTCCAGCTCATAATTATGTATATATTCACGTAAACGATGATGTTCACTACCTTCACCGTAAATGTTAACTTTAAAGTTAAGTTTACGTAATGATTCTGCAATATGTGACACACTTTCAATAAGTAAGTCGAATCCTTTTTCATATTCAAATCGTCCGAGGCTTGCGATGATGTTTGTCTCATTCCTATTAAATGTGACATCTTGTATAATATTCGGTAATGTAAAGACGTTATTATGGAACAAAGCATATACATCACGATCTTCATCCGTTAACGTTGTTATAAAGTCTAACTTAATATATTCAGACTTTATTAACTGCTGCATGCGTTTCGGATGTGCATTAAAGTGCATATGCTCCATACCGATTGAAGTCGTATTACTGAAATCCGCAATTAAGAAATTATAAGTTGCACGCGTACCAACGATATAGTCTGTGTCAACACTTTGGATTGCTTTAATAATTTTACGCTCAATATATGAAGAGAACTGATTTAAACCAGGCTCGTCACGGTGAATGAACTTAGGTTTAAGTAATGGCGTATATTTATTAACTCTATTCATAATCAATGGCACAAAGTTAAATTTATTACTATAATCAATAATACATTCAATATTTATATTTTCATTAATGTCGTAAGCAGGTGAATCCTTGCTTTTAAAAACTGTGAGCAGAGTAACATGATGCCCACGTTCGCTTAACGTATTGGCAAGATTAATAACGGCTCTTGTCGTTCCACCGATATAATATATATTATGAATTAAAAATGTAAATGATTGCATGATAAACTCCTAACTGAGGTGAAATATGAGAACGATGATAAAAGCGATCTATATCACGATAATTAAAGTGATGGATCGAATAATAACTATCAAACCAAAAAATAATCATATCGTAGTAACGATGACATTTACAGAAGATGTATTACCTATAATCAAAAAACTCGTATCACAAAATGTTGATATTACATTATTATACCATCCGAAGTATAACGACGTTGTGAACAAACAATTAAATTATGATAACATAACAGCAATTCCGTTAAATAATAAGTATGTAATACAGCATATTCGAGCTGTAAAGCGTGCGAAAGTCGTACTCATCGATACATATTATTTGATGTTTGGTGCATTAACGAAACAAAAAGATCAGCAAGTTATTCAAATATGGCATGCATCAAGTGCTTTGAAGCGATTCGGACTGGAAGATCGTTCTATCGATTTATCAAATAACAAAATGGTAAATCAATATAAAAGAGTATATGATTTCACGGACAGTTATATCGTAGCAGGCGATAATATGATTGATATATTTAAACAATCATTAAATGCTACGCATAAACACTTTATTAAAACGGGTTTACCGAGGCTTGAGAATGAAGTTCCACAAAGTGAAGGGGATGCAGTACTCTTTGTACCGACATACAGAGACTATACATTAAAAGAAAGTGATAAACTAACGCATCGTGATATTGTGCATTTATTAATCCGTTCTCATCCATCGGACAATAATTATAAAACGGATCATGAAATATCACATTTATCATTAGATGAATGTATGAACCTCGCAAATATTATTATTACTGACTATAGTTCACTCGCTGTAGAAGCATTATATAAAGGAAAACGCGTACTATTATACGTTCCCGATGAAGCGGCATATGATACAGCACGTGGACTCAATCAATATTATTATGCTTTACCAGCTAACTTAAAAGCATACTCTGTCGAGGATTTACAGGACAAATTATCATCTATAGAACGTATTAATATTAATGGATGGACAAACTATCAAACAAACCATGCAACTGATGATATCGTTCATTATATAAAGGAGCAGTTATCGTGATAACAGTTATAATACCGGTATACAATGCTGAAACAACAATTGAGCGTGCACTAAATTCTGCACGTCTTGCAGATCGAATTATTTGTGTCGATGATGGATCGATAGATAACAGTGCAAAAATCATTCATAATTGGAATAAAAAGCATCGTAATGTCACATACATTTATCAGGAGAATAGTGGGGCAGCACGTGCGAGAAATAAAGGGATTGCTCATTGTGAAACAGAATTTGTTATGTTTTTAGATAGTGATGACACATTATCAATTAATGTAATTCCGCACTTTAAATCACTTGTTCATCAATATAATAAAGACGTATACATCGGTAGAATAGAACATGTTAAAAACGGTAAAAAGGTAGTGATTAAGAGCCATACATATCGTGAAGGTGAGACGACGCTGAATGATATGCCGTCAATCTTACAATCGATTGGACCAGGTGCAAAATTATATCGTACTTCTCAACTAACAACGTTTGATGAAGACATCATATTTTGTGAAGAACATACATTTAATGTTCATATGTTTATGAAACAAGTGTATGTTACAGATCACGTTGTGTATTATTATCATGATACGGAAGGCTCTATTACAAAGAGCTATGAGAATGCAATTCAATATATAAACGATGCTGTAATTGTGCGTAACCGTGTGTATACAATGCTGAAACATTCTGATACAGCCGTTCATCTATATTACAGTTATCGCATGGATGAACTGATTGTAAGTTATTTAATCAAGCATACGCTTAGACATAAGCATAACAGTACATTTATTCTTGCAGTAATAAAGTATATCGAGAACATGATTCAATATCCTTATCGCGAGGAAAGTTTAAATAAAATTGTGCTATTTGTAGATTTATATGGCAATAAAAGTGAACGTAAAACACTGCATGAATTTTTTAAGAATAAAAACATTTCACTCAATGACTATATACTTGATAAACGTGTGAAAGGGCAACTGTTCAAATTCAAAACGCGACTTAAAGATACAATTAAAGCAATAAAAAACAACCGTACATCCAGTTAATGAGATGTACGGTTGTTTAATGATTGCAATATTAAATCATGAATTGACTGATTGCTATGCGTAACGTTTACGAAATGGTTCGTTTTATAATGTGTACCACATTCAATAGCTTTTAATAAATCATTGCGCGACGTATAAATCATCGGTGACAACGACTCTATCACGTCATCATATACACCACGTGTTGCCATATATTGATCGTAATCATCCATTAACATATAGCATCGTTTATTAATTGCAAGTGCATCGAATACTACAGATGAGTAATCCGTAATTACAGCATCACAAATTGCAAGTAAGTCTTCTGTTGGTAAGTCGCTCACAATACCATTTACAGATTGCTTTGATTCAGGATGAGGCTTTGCGATTACTTCATATTGTTGCAGTGAACTAAAATCCACTGATTCGTAATCATATGACTTCCATGTCGGTAAATATAATAAAAGTTGTTTATGCTTGTCCAGCTGATACTTTTTATAAACTTCATCACGTAATTTTTCTATATTGTCCTGTCTAATGAGTGACTTTAAATAATGAACACGCGGATAGCCTGCAGCGACAATGTTTTCTGGTTGTATATTAAATGCCGAAGCAAACAAATGGTTCGCATCAGTCGTATCGGTAATAAAATAATCAGTTCGGCGTAGTTTATTATACTTTCTTAAACGATACAGAAATATGTTTGCATTTTGTTCAGGTTCTCTACTATCTAAAAACAGTTGCTTAATCGGTGTCCCGTGCCATAAATTAATAACCGTCCCATTCGTATAAAAGTCATCCGGAGGGAATGATTCAAGGACAACAACACCGGCATTTTCAATAATGGCCTTCGCATCTTTAACTGCAATCACTTCGATATTCAAATTAATTAACGGAGTAGGGGGAGCATCACATACGAAATATATTTTATTATGTTTAAAACGAGCATCTCGCGAAATTGTTTCTGCTAAATATTTGGAATTACCACGAAATTCATAATCAAACCCCATAAATACTATGGATTCATTTACAGTATGACACACTTCTTTAAGTAAATGTTGATAAGGTGCTATCTTCCTATTAAAAGACCATTGATATAAAGCACGATATAATAAGTTCGGCAGTTTAACGTTTTTATTCAACTTATCGATAAGTAACGTATATGGACTTTGATTAAATGGCTGTCTTGAAATTGTTACACGATAATACTGCATATATTGCTGCCACGAATAACCGGAAACATACTTTGCTAATTGTACAAGTAACTGTCTGTCAGGTTCAGCATACGAATTAAAATTAAAAACGATATGGCCATCAGAGGCAATTATGTCAGTCTGGCTTAATATATATAACATTACATCAATTGGCTGTTTAAATGTAATATCAATATCCTTTAACTGTGATTTCAATAAACTGCTGTTATAAATACATGAAGCACATAAATAGGGCTGAACTACTTCATTACTACTTATTTCTTTATTACCGAAGCAATGATAGAAATTGATATATTTATTATGAACAGTATAATCAACAAATATATGATTAGAGTGCATCGGTATAGCATTAAGCTGATGCTCATTTATAACCATATCGTCACACTTTAATATCACATGTGTATCCAATTGAATCAGTTCATACAAATCACCAGCACTGATTGAACCTTTCCACTTAATAATCTGAACCATATGTCACCTCACGAAAAAACCAGGACAGAAGCCCTGGTGTTATTTTGCATCTCTACCGTATAATTCTTTCTTGATCTGAGTCGTAGAAATACCTTCTGTACGTTTAATATACACGACTTCACACTGATCTTTAAGGAAATCGAATTCGCCTTCCCAGTCATGACCCATAACGAAAGTATCGACTTCAAATTTTTCAACGTCCGTTTTCTTTTGTTCCCAGTTGTTTTCAGGGATAACTAAATCAACATAACGGATAGATTCAAGCATCATTTTACGTTGTTCATAGTCATAGTAAGATTTCTTGTTTTTAAGTTTATTAAATTCATCTGTTGATAGTGCTACAATTAAATAGTCACCCATCTCTCTTGCACGGCGAAGCAGTTCGATGTGACCATAGTGTAGTAAGTCGTAAGTTCCATAAGTAATAACGCGTCTCATTAATAAAGACCTCCAGTATTTTGTGTATAATTGTAAAGTTTATGTTAATATAATATTGAGATTTTGTAAACTTTTATAGGAATGTTTACAACATGAAGGAGATTGAAAATGAATAATATTTCGGTAATACTACCTTATTTTAATAATGAAAGCCATATTGAAGAAACGTTAAATAGCTTGACACAGCAAACTTACAAATCATTTGAAGTTATTTTTGTTAATGATGCTTCTACAGATACATCAGAATCAATAATTAATAATTGGCTAAAAACGAATGATATTAAACATCAGCATATTAAAAATCAAATCAATCTAGGCGTTGCTGAAAGTAGAAATATTGGATTAGAGCATGTAAATACAGATTGGATTTATTTCCTTGATGCAGACGATACAATATCTCCTTTTACTTTTGATTATATGATTCAGCAAGTTGCAGGTATTGATGGTGTCATCGCGCCAATGAACAAATTTACACCGAATAAAGTTGAAAATTTATTTGCATCAGAATTAGAAATTGAACATTTAACAAATGAAACAAATCCTAATGCATTTTTAAGACGAAACACTGTATGTGGAATTTTATTTAAAAAGTCAATTATTGAATTAAATAAAATACGTTTCGAATCAAAGCTTAGACTATTTTGTGACTATTCATTTTCAATAGAATATCAAAAACACGTAAATCAATTTGTACGTATAAAAAATAGTGGTTTTTATTATAGAGGAGAAGTTTATGATCCTTTTAATAAGCCGAATTTATCAAGAACAGAATTCAATCAAATGTTTATTTATTACTGCAAAGGATATTTCGATGCTAGAAATCGAACATTTGATTACCGTGTGAAATCATTCCTTGATAAGAAGATGCTCGGGAGAATAAAAAGATATTTTAACCCGGATTCACCTTATATTTCTGAACGATATGAAGCGCATGCTGAATTATTACAGGCCGTGCTTAAAACGATGGATAAAGAAATATACCAATCAACCGGATTATTAATGAGAAGAGAAATTAAGTTACTGATCAATGGTGAATTCAGTAAAGCGAAAGCATTAAACCATAAGCGAAAACAATCAAGAATTTATCGACGCCTATTATTAAACAAAAAAACAAGAGCACGTTCATTATATGACTTAAACGTATATAAACAAAATATTAATGAAAAACAAGTTGTCTTTGAAAGTTTTGCAGGTAAAGGATATTCTGATAGTCCGAAATATATTTATGAGTATATGTACAAAAACTTCCCGGATTATAAGTTCATATGGGTGTTAAATGAACCAGAAAAATTTGATATTCCTGGACCAGCAATTAAAGTTAAGCGTCTGACAAAAGGATTTTATGATGCGTATGCTACGAGTAAATATTGGGTTTCAAATGCAAGAATTCCTCTATATTTAATTAAGAAACCAGGGCAAGTTTATATTCAGACATGGCATGGTACACCACTTAAACGACTTGGAAATGATATGAAAGTTGTTCGTATGCCAGGAACGACAACGCCAGCATATAAATATAATTTCAAGAAAGAAACAGACCGCTGGGACTATTTAGTTTCGCCGAATAAATACTCTTCTGAAATATTTAAAAGTGCATTCTGGATGGATCAGGAACGTCTTTTAGAAACAGGATATCCAAGAAATGATATATTGACGACGAAACAAAACGATCAAGAATTTATCGACAGTATTAAGCTGAAACTAGGAATACCTGAAGATAAAAATGTAATTATGTATGCACCAACATGGCGTGATGATGAGTTTATTAAAAAAGGTAAGTATAAATTTGAACTTAAAATCGATTTAGAAAACCTTCAGAATTCAATTGGTAAAGACTCAGTAATATTACTAAGAATGCATTATTTGATTGCTAGTGCATTAGACATTTCAGAATTTAAAGGATTTGCATATGATGTATCAAGTTATCCTGATATTTCTGAGCTATATTTAATTAGTGATTTACTCATTACAGATTATTCATCAGTATTCTTTGACTACAGTATATTAAAGAGACCTACAGTATTTTTCAGTTACGATATAGATAAGTATAAAGATGATTTACGTGGTTTTTATTTGGATTACTACAAAGACTTACCTGGCCCAATTTATAAAGATGCGTACAGTTTAGCGATGGCACTGAAAGATATTGATGTACTTGCATTAAAGTATTCAAAACAAATAGAACAGTTCCATGAGAGATTTAATCAATGGGAAGATGGTAATGCGAGTGAGAAATTAATCGATAAAATAAATTTAAAGGGGTAAATAATGATTTATTCAATTACATCTGTATTAGCTAAGATTCATGGTGGTAGGACGAAATCTTTATTAGAAAGAATTAAGTTGATGGATGAACAGTTAAAAACGAATACTACGCTGTTAACTACTAATTATAATATTGAATACCCAGAAATCTATCGACATTTTAAAGAACAAGAGATAGTACCACAATCAGTTCAATTTGAAAACATGTATGAATGGCTATCAAATTATAATATTAGTAAGCCTAAAAAATCTTTCTTTAAAAAAGAAAGTTTTAATACAGGGTATAATGCGAAAAATTTCAAAGAAGAAAAAGTATCTGATTGCATATACCGATACTATGAACAAGGTAAATATAAATTATACAAAAAGTTTTACAGTGAAAATAAAATTCATTTTGAAGATTTTATGTCAGATTATTCTAATAAAAAAGTGAAACGAAATATGTATGATAAATTTGGTAATCTACATCTATCAATTAATTATCATCCAAAAACTAACAAAAAAATATCTGATAGTTTTTATGATATTAATGGATTTAATTATTTAAACCGCTTTTTTGATGAAAAAAATAAAATTATATCGATAGAATATAATAAGCCTGATGGGACTTTTGAATACTTTTCAAACGAAAAACAGTTATTTCAATACTACTTTGAACACAAGTTTAATGATGGAGATATTATTTTTAATGATGCTAGACTTTTAGATCGACCATTATTAATGAGTAATAAAAAGACAAAAAATGTATTAGTATTACATAGCTCTCATAAAGATGTTGAAACTAATGAAACACTGCCTTCTTATAAATTTGCTTTAGATCATCACGATAAAGTATTTAAATATATCGTATTAACAGGCAAACAAAAACAAGATATTTTGGCAGTTAGTGATGTGAAAGAAGATAAATTGCAAGTAATTCCTCATTTTATAGGTAAGAAAGAACATAATAGAGCTCACATTAGAAATCAATTTGTATATATAGGGCGATATTCTCCTGAAAAGCAATTAGATAAGTTGTTATATGCTTTTAAAGATTTTAAAAACATGAATAATAATGATATTAAGCTTGTTATGTATGGTAAAGATGATAAAAATAATTTGAAAGATATTAAGTTTCTTGTTAAGGAATTAGGGTTAGATGAAAGTGTTGAAATTAATGACTTTACAAATGATGCACATAAAATATTTAGTGAATCCATCGCTGCCTTAATGACAAGTAAATTTGAAGGTTTTGGATTAACATTGATGGAAAGCATTAATGTAGGTTGTCCAGTAGTTTCATTTGACGTAGATTATGGACCTTCTGAAATAATTCAGAATCATGTAAATGGGATACTGGTAAATCCTGGAGATATACATGGTTTTTCTAAAGCTCTAGAAGAGATTCTTGATAATAAGTACAGAAATGTTGAAATAAATGAAAAATTATCAATAGAAAACGCAATAATAAATTACAAAAAATTAATCGAAAGTCTCACATCGTAATTTATTGAGAGTTAGATTATTAAAAATAATATTATATATAAAAGTTTCCGGTATTAAATACTTTGTATTTATTATCGGAAACTTTTTAATATTTTACATATAATTGTGAATAATAAGTTATAAACATTTCCCGAATTACTATTGAGCAGATTTATTACTGATATTCACTTGTTTGCACTTCTATATTTGGAAACTCATAAGTATCTTTTTCTAATGGCTGTTCCTGTAATCCTAAATTTTTTAAATACGCATTCTGCACACGATTCTTTTCTTCTAAATTAGGGATAAAGTACCAAAGATTATCATTTAAAAATTGACCCGATCCTGATAATTGATATTTCTCCACACTATTCAATGATTTTGAATAATTACTTTTTAATGCTTTTATATCGTCGAATGTAATATCAGTCACAACATTGCGTTCAATAGTTTTTAAGATTGCATCAAGCTTCGATACAGACTGTATACTCAGTAACTTATCAGCAAGTGCTTGTATGACGATTTGCTGTCTTTCCTGTCTACCGAAATCACCACCAGCACCTTCTTGTTTTCTACTACGTATAAACGATAATGCTTTTTTACCATCTAGATGGGCTTCTTGATCCTGTATAAATTGATTTCCTTCATATTCAAAAGTAGCATTACTGATGACATCCACACCGTCTACAGCATCTATCATCTCTCTAATACCATCCATATTGATTGTTGCATAGTAATCAATTGGTACATTCATAAGCTGTTCAACTGAATCTACAGCCATTTTTGCACCACCATAATTATAAGCACGATTTATTTTTTCGTGTGTATTGTGACCTACGATTTTACTATAAGTATCTCGAGGTATTGATATCATTACGCTTGAGTTCTTTTGTGGGTTAATACTTAACAAGATTATTGAGTCTGAACGACCTGCATCACCTGTTGCAAGTCTCTTTGTATTTGAGTCTACACCGAATAAAGCGATTGATATCGGATCATGCTTGTTAATTGACACTGCTGATGGGCGGAATTTGGATTTCCCTCGATTTATTGAAGTATGTATCGTATTTGCTGTGTCCTTAACTTTGGAATTGAAATGAAATGCAGCAAATATTGCAAATGTGATTGCTACGATTAAGCATAAAATGATAATATTTCTAATTCTAAATTTAATTCTTTTATTCATAAAGGCCCCCGATTGGATTGAAATATCTTGTAATATATTAACATATATTGCAGTAACAAAATACTAAAGTTTAAAGGGGGTCAAATACACAATTTTCGTTGCCTTTTATTATTCATCTAATATTAACGTTACGATATTTGTCGCTTTGTTCATATTTTCTGCTTCTAAAACCGACTCTCCGTCATTAAAATTAATTTTGGTAAAAGCGCCTTCGTAATATTTATCATTTATTTTTTTAAACTTGATCTCAATATCTGTAGATTTTCGATCAACTATTCTAATTTTATTACCGTTAACTTTATATATCGTTTCGCCGTATTGAACATCTTCATGGTCCGTAACTTTACCATCTTTCGTAAATATAACTTCCATTACAACACCTGTAAGGTCTAGCACGAATGGCTTTCCTACTATTTCTGATTTAAATTTCTGGGTTTGTTGATCTTGCTTCGTTTCTTTTTCCTTCGTTTTTACATCTTCATTGTTATTGCATGCCGTTAATCCGAAACTGAACAATATTATTAGAAAAATAAGTTTTATTTTAAATTTATGCAAATACATTGAATTACCTCCGATAATATTATTGTAATAATACAATGGTATTATTATATACAAATTAAAAATAAAAATACATAAATTACAATAATATATCCGAATGTAAATGTAATGTAAACATCTTAAACGCACGGTAAATTTGCGTTTAAGATTTCTTTAATCTTAACAATTCATACTTTTCTTAAGCTATACTACCGTTGAAATAGATAAAAATTATTACTTAACATTTAAAGTATTTTAAATTAAAAGGATGGATTATTTTGAAATTAACGACTATTGGATTAGGATATATTGGTTTACCAACTTCTATTATGTTTGCAAAACACGGCGTTAACGTTGTGGGTGTTGATATTAAACAGGAGGCTGTTGATAAATTAAACAACGGTCAAATTCATATCGAAGAGCCTGGGTTACAGGAAGCGTTAGAAGAAGTACTCGCATCAGGTAAATTTAAAGCATCTACGTCACCTGAAGAAGCAGATGCATATATTATCGCCGTTCCAACGCCAAACAATAACGATGAGAATAAGTCATGTGATATTTCTATCGTAATGAGTGGTGTTGAAAGCATCGTTCCTTTACTTAAAAAGGGTGACACTGTCATTGTAGAATCTACTATCGCACCTCGTACGATGGATGACCACGTAAAACCTTATTTAGAATCTAAAGGTTTTGTAATTGGAGAAGACATCTATTTAGTTCATTGTCCAGAGCGTGTATTACCTGGTCAAATTATGCACGAACTGATTCATAACAATCGTATTATCGGTGGTATAACGCCTGCTTGTATTGAAGCTGGTAAGAAAGTATATGGTACTTTCGTACAAGGTGAGATGATTGAAACTCAGGCGAAGACTGCTGAGATGAGTAAGTTAATGGAGAATACTTATCGTGATGTGAATATCGCACTTGCAAACGAGCTTGCTAAAATTTGTCATGATTTAGAGATTAATGTTCATGATGTAATTGAAATGGCGAATAAGCATCCGCGTGTAAACTTACATACACCTGGTCCTGGTGTTGGTGGTCATTGTTTAGCGGTAGATCCATATTTTATTATCGCAGAGTCTCCTGAAAACTCACCGTTAATTAAGTTAGCAAGAGAAATTAACGTTTCGATGCCTGAATATGTCGTAAAACATACGAAAGAAATGCTTACGAAATTAAATGGTAATAAAGTAACAGTATTTGGTTTAACATATAAAGGAGATGTTGATGATATTCGTGAGTCTCCTGCATTTGATATTTATGAAATGTTAAAACAGGATTCAAATCTGGATGTAGTCGCATATGATCCTCACGTGAAGTTATCATGGGTTGAAGCGGATTTAACGAAAGCGGTTGAGGGAAGTTCACTCGTGCTTGTATTAAGTGATCATAGTGAGTTTAAACAGATGAACGATAATGACTTTGCTGCGATGAAGGATAAAGTTATTTTCGATACGAAAAATGTTATGAAATCCAAATTTAATGACGTACATTACTTTAATTATGGTAATTTATATACAATGAAAGATTTAAAATAAACAGAATACGCTAGTATTCTGTTTATTTTGTGAGAGATTATTTTGGATTGAGGTTTTTAATATGAAGAATATTATTAATGTAATACGTGAACAAATTGAGCATGTCAATTTAATTTTTAAGCTATCAATTTATAATATGAAAAGTCAATATTCTAATCACTACTTAGGCGTGTTCTGGAATATTTTACAACCTGCATTACAAGTCGCATTATACTATATTGTCTTCGGATTAGGTTTAAGAGGGACGCATCAGGATGTGAATGGTATACCGTTTATTACGCATTTAATTTCCGGCTTATTCCCGTGGTTGTTTATATCACAATCTATTAATGCAGGTTCTAATGCTATATTAGGGAAATTGAACTTAGTTACAAAGATGAAGTTTCCATCCAGCACATTGATATCAATTTCATTTGTCAATGCGCTTATCAATTTATTGATTACGACGAGCATCGTTTTTGCATTATCTTTATACAATCAATATGTTCCGGCGTTTCATTATTTATGGTTCTTTTATTTTATAGTTGCAAGTTATGCACTTATTTTCGGTATTTCTTTAATTATGAGTACGCTGATTATTTTAGTGCGTGATATGAAGAACATTTTACAGAATATTATTAGAATGGGTTTCTTCTTAACGCCTGTATTCTGGTCTGTACATAGTGCAAATCATATTCTCGTTAAGATTGTAGCTTTAAACCCATTTGCATATTTGTTAGGTGTTTATCGAAATGCTTTTGTAGATAATTCTGAAGTGTTTTATGGAACGATGTATGATCATTTATATTTCTGGTCATTATCGATTTTCCTACTAGTGTTAGGCAGTAAAATTCACTTTAAATTTAGAAATAAACTGGTTGATTATTTATAAGGAGTTTTATTATGAAGCGTTTGTTACTCGTTACGCAAAATTTTTACCCTGAAATTGGATCAGCAGCAAATCGGATGAAAAACTTATATGTGCATTTTGAATCTAAAGGATATAAAGTGCATGTACTTACGACAGAGCCATCTTATCCGAATGAGAATATGTATATGGATAAATCATATTATAATAATGCCGAGCTTAATGCAGCACCGGACTATAAAGTTATAAGATTGCAGATGAGTCATAAAAAACATAAAAACAGCATGTCCAGCAGGCTGATGTATTATATGGAATTTATGATGAAAGTCCATTACTTTGTAAAACATGCACACCATAAGTTCGACTATTTATATGTAACGAGCCCAAATATTTTTGTACCATGGGGTGCGTTATTCTTTCAAGGTAAATTAAAGCCGG
The DNA here is from genome assembly GCF_020097135.1 of Macrococcus armenti. Classification (NCBI taxonomy): domain Bacteria; kingdom Bacillati; phylum Bacillota; class Bacilli; order Caryophanales; family Staphylococcaceae; genus Macrococcus; species Macrococcus armenti. Next base: position 721,648 of record NZ_CP083608.1, read on the forward strand.
AAAAGCTTTTAGAAGTACGTGATTTATGGCCGGATAGTGTAGTAGCGATTGACAGAATAAATATTGATTTTTTCATGCCCGTCTTAAAACGACTTGAAAAGAAAATGTATTTGAGCGCCGATAAAATAGTAATAAACAATGTATCATTCAAGCGTCATATTGAAAGCATGAATGTATTTAAACCGATGCTTTACATCCCAAATGGTGTAAATCCAGGTGAATTTGAAATAGAACGTAAGTTTGATACTTTTACAGTCGTATATACGGGGAACATCGGATACGCACAAGATGTCACGATGTTAAAAAATATCGCACTGTTATTTGAACAGGAAAAAATTTATTTTAATGCTGTGATCTATGGGGTAAATAGCAGACAGTTTAAAGATTTTATAACATCAGAAAATCTTAAGTATGTTAAAGCAATACCACCAATAAGTAAACAGCAGTGTTTATCGTTCACATCGAAGCATCATGTCGCATTATCGATACTTAAAGAAAATGAAGTGTTATTGAATGTTCTACCAGGTAAAGTTGTAGATGCGATATGTACGGGTCTACCAATTATCACAAACTTAGCAGGAGATACGAATACATTAATTAATCAAAATGGTGTCGGCTATGCGAAAGCATTCGCTTCTGCTCAGGATATCGTTAACGCAGTCAAAAATTACAGAGATGATCATATGCTATTAGCGCAACATTCTGCCAATGCATTAAAACTAGCGCATGCGCAATTCAACTGGCATGAGAATATAAATAAAATTATTGAGTTTATGGAGTGAAATTATGGATAATCAGCATATTTTAAGTCGTAGTATCGGATATTCTAATTTTTATTTAATTATTGAGTCTGAAGGAACACGTATATATTCGGATAAGGAAAGAACACATCATATCGGTGATATTAGTGATTACAACTATTCAATTTTAAAAGCAATTTCAATCGATGATACAGACGGTCATATTACTGTATTGCTCCAGTCTGGGAGCATGTTAATCGGCTGGGTCGAATTACAGGATTCATTATTACTGTATCGTAAACAGCATGAGCAAGTTGAAATTGATTTAACACAATATAAAACTTCGGAATTATCTTTGTTAATCGATGACAAGAAAGATTACCAGTTAGCATTTAATGCATATAACTTATCGAGTCGCTTTTACTGTTTTTACAAAGGTGAACGTATGGAAGTTATATATAAAGGAAAAAATATGCTTGCAATTGTAGAATCTAAATACGTTGCACATCAAGTGGCATTAGAAGTTGAAGATGAAACGATTGAACAAACGATCGTTTATTCATCTTCAAAATTTAATGAAGCTTTAGATCAACATTATTTTGACTTTAACCGTCCTTTCACTATTATTGCTGCATACCCTGAACTCGGTAGATTAAAGGTTAAGCAAGGTGAACGTACTGGCTGGATTAGTAATAGTGCTGCATCATATTCGGTACAAATAGATGAAAAATCGGATGAAACAATTTATTCTGAGCATATGAATTATTGTTATATCCATGAGACTGAGCTTACGCAATCAGTCGTGAAACGATTATTAAACGAAAATATCAGTTTGAGAAACCAGTTAATTAAAGCAAGTGAGCAACGTGATAGAATCGAAACTTTATATCAAAACTTAAAGAAGTCGAAGCTTGGATCTATTCAAGTGAAAATTTGGGAACGTCGTAAAAAAGGTGGTAAAAAGCGATGAAGTTTAATAGTGATAATAATTACCATGATCTCATAATAAAAAACATACTAAAACAAGATATTGATAATGAAACGATGCAGCTGGAAATAACAAATAGTGAAAAGTTACCATATCAAGCTGAACGTGAAAGAATTAATAAATATAAAGATTATATCGATATGTTTAACCATGATTTTAAACTTGCGATGAACTTATTCGCAAAAGAGAAGGACAGTGGGCAATTTGTTGACTATTTAGAACAATTTAATAAAAAAGGTAAAAAAGATTTTATGGATCCAATTGCACCTTTTCTTGATAAATTACCAAACTCAAATGGTAGTAGAATATTCAATAAAATCGATTTGAATGTCGGTATCGTTGCAGATGAATTTCTATATAATAGCTATAAAGATGTCATCAATTTACATTACATTCCTTATGACTATACGAATATTGATTTGAACTTTGATTTTGTTATTATTGCGACGATATGGAACGGTATAGATGGTAGCTGGCAAAAAGTTGCGAGCAGTAATTCAGAAGAGAGACAGCATTTATATCGATTAATCGAAACTTTAAAGAAAAACGGGACGCCTGTCGTCTTTTATTCTAAAGAGGATCCGGTTAACTTTAACGTCTTTAAAGAAATTGCTAAATATTGTGACTACATATACACATCAGCAGTTGAAAGTAAGCAAGACTATATCGATTATACTGGAAACGATAAAGTAAATGTGATTCAGTTTGGTATTAACCCGCATTATCATAATCCTGTAGGAACACGATCAAAATTAAGCAGAAAGTACAAAGATGAAGTAATTTTTGCCGGAAGCTGGCTGCAGAAATATCCGACAAGAAACAAAGAAATTGCAAGAATGTTTGATGCTATTATAGAAAACGATACAGAACTTACGATATTTGACCGAAACCTGCACTTAAATCGAGAAAGATATCATTTCCCAGTTAAGTACATTCAAAACATTACGTACCCATTATCACATGAACAACTACAGAAGATTCATAAAGTATTCAGATGGGCAATCAATGTAAACTCAGTGAAATATTCTGAGACGATGTTTGCCAATCGTGTCTTTGAACTACAGGCGTTCGGAAATATATTATTATCTAACTACTCAACCGGCGTAAATAATCAATTTCCAAATGTGTTTATTTTAAATACTAAGAAAGATTTTGCGCAAATTTTTAATCAGTTAAGCGAGCGAGAAATTAATAAAATTCAGGCGAAAGGCATCCGTAATGTCATGCGCAGTGAAACAACGTATCATCGAATGGAACAAATGATTAATGAAATCGGCATTAAGCATGATACAAGCATTAACTTTGAACCGATGATCTATGTAGTAGTAGATGAAATCACGCAAGAGATTCAAAAACAGTTTGACCATCAAAGTTATATGAATAAACAGCTCATTACTAAAAGTTCATTTGATGAGATGAACGTTCAAACAGGGTTTGTAACGTATTTTAAAGATGCATATTTTTATGAGGAATATTATTTAGAAGACTTATTAAGTGCGTTTAAATATACGGATGTTGATTTCGTAACGAAGTCGATGGATGTAAATGAACATCATGCGTATACGACGAAACAAAATGAAGGCTTAACGATGTTTGACGTTCAAACAATGAAGGAAAACAATTTAAAAGGTTATGCACTGGATATGTCTGAGATTCTTCAGAATGAAGTGAATATGACGGCTGAAAAACGATTAAGCGTCATCATTCCAATTCATAATAACGGTATATACTTGGAAGATAAATGTATGGCCTCTTTAAAACGTTCAAGTATATATGACAATATGGAAATAATATTTGTGAATGACGGCAGTACGGACCCATTAACAATTCAAATTATTAACCGTTTAAGAAGACAGAATCCTTCTATCGTCTATTATGAATTTGAAGCGGGTTCAGGTAGTGCATCAAGACCGAGAAATAAGGGAGCAGAACTTGCGTCGACGCCTTATATTACATATTTGGATCCGGATAATGAAGCAACTGGTGATGGCTATCGTATATTACTTGAACGCATGCAGGAAAATCCGGACATTGATATGGCAATCGGTAATATTATAAAAGAAGATAATACAAGGCGTTCAGTCTTTAATTATTATGCGACGGCAAAAAAATTCAACAATGATGAACCATTAATTACAGACACACACCAATTCATGAAGCAGAGTGGATTAAGAGCACAAAGCATTCAGGCACTATTAATCAAGTCAGAAATCATTAAAGACAATAATATAAAAATGATTGAAGGGGCAGCAGGCCAGGATACGATGTTCTTCCAGGAACTTATGCTGAATTCAAGAAATGCACTTGTTGTCAATGAGTTCATTCATATGTATTATGCTGCTGTAAGTGGAAGTGTTACAAATACAATATCTAAAAAGTTCTTCGATAAATATTACAAACTTGAAGTGGAGAGAATTCCATTCCTGAAACGTCATGGATTACTTGATAGTTATATGGAAAATCGCTTCAATTTCTATATTAGAGGATGGTATTTAATACGCTTAGATCGTATTAAACAAGAAGACCGACATGATGCAATTACAAGATTTTTAGATATATATCATTTATACGATGGTATTAAACGTCCAGAAAACAAAGACCTGGAATTAATGATTGACCAATTAAGTAAAGAAGTGAACTACAGAAAGTAGGGATAATATGCTTTTTCAAGGTTATGAATATCACAAGTCATATTTGCTTACGAAAGAGACGAATGCCTCAGTAGATAAAGCAAAGGTGATACAACTTAATGACTTCTTATTATATTGCAGTGAAGATTTAAACGTATCAGAAGGGAAACATGAATCCATTCGTACACTCATTCTTGGATATGCGCTACATATAGAAGATGCAAATAAAATCGATGAACAAATTGCAGAGGAACTAGCGCAATGTTACGCAAATGAAAAACAGTTCCATACGTATCTTGATGAACTTGGTGGACGATTTGTACTCATCGTATGTGACGATAAAACGGTTAAAGTATATCCGGATGCAACGACGATGCGCAGTATTTGTTACAGCGAAGTGACGAATACGTTAGCGTCACATGCACGTATCGTATATACGTTTGACCAGATGTATTATGAAACGACATATCCACTTAGAAACTTTAAAGTAAATGGCTTTTTAGATTACACAAAATTTGAAGGCATTTATAAACTTATTCCAAACAATTATAGAGATATGGAAAGTAAAACAAATGTCCGTTTCTTCCCACATGAGCAGTTTACGTTAAAGGATAATGACCAAATATTAAAAGCATTGCTGCCATATTTAAATGAAGAGCGTAAATGGTTGCAGGATAAAGATACGTTCTTATCATTTACAGGTGGTATAGATTCCCGTGTTTCGTTATCGATAATGCATGATAGAAATTTACCTTTACTTACATACATTAGCGATAATCCAAACAAAACAGCATTCGCAAAAAAAGCATATGCGAATGACAAAAAAATTGTAGAAACAATTACGGATGACTTAAACTTAAATCATCATATGCTGATGATGAATCGTAAAGCCGTAACAGAGCAGTTCAAAAAAGCATATAACCATAAGTTTGAATCAGCGCATTCATCAACGCTTGCGTATGAATATACTCAACTAAGTCAATATAAGGATAAACTGCAAATTCGCTCTACAATTCTCGAAATGGGTAAAAAAGTATATAATACTGAAGTTTATAACGATAATGATTTTGATGCATATTATCGTATCATTCACTTTAAAGCGCCTGACAGTTTAAAGGCATTACCTGACTTTAAAGCACAAATTATAGAACCGTTCTTAAAGAGAACGTGTACTGACGTTCATGCGATTACTTCAAAAGGATATTTTATTGCAGACATTCATTATCATGAACAACGCATGGGCAACTGGCACAGTAATATTGTCCAAGAAACAGATGGCGTGTTTGATCAGTTTGCATTTTTCAATTGCCGTAAACTCATGTATTTAATCGCATCACAGCCGATTGATGTGAGAGCGCAGAACGAATTATTCAAACAAATCATATATCATTTCTGGAAAGTACTTTTATTTTATCCGATAAATGAAAAAGAGGATTTATATAAACAATCGACAACATTACAAGCACAATTACAAGCACTTCAAACAATGAACAAAGTATCAAACGACATCGTGATTAAACATAGTGCAAATATTGAGCAGACGGACAATGCTTTCCAGCCTGTATTACCGATACAAGCAGGACAGAAGTATGAAACACGCATAAAAAATGTTACGAAACAACCATTAACGATAAATGTAAAAGGCCATTACAATAATCCGTTAGGGAAAGGGAATATATTTGTAAAACTTAATAACGAAGAATACGATATTTTAGATTTATATCAAGGACAGCACGTAACAATCCAAAAAGGCAAAAAATTATATATTACTGTAACGTATAAAAAAGACTTTGATAAAATATCGTGGGCTAAAGCAGGGAAAGTAAGTATAGAAATTGTATAGAAGTGTAGGTGGAAGTTATGAAGAAAGTAACGATGTTTGTATGGAACCATTTCACGAATGATGCACGCGTTAATCGTGAATGTACAGCATTATCAAATAAATATGATGTGAATCTTATCGCAATAGATGATCCGAAAGATATAAATGTAAAACAATTTGAAAAGGTAAACGATCATTTCCATGTGACGCGTGTTAAGCGATATCCATTGGTAATAACATGCTATCAGCGCGATAAAAATAAATTTCTATTAACAGTTGGCGCAGTTTCAACTGTTATTAGCGCTGCATTTTTATATATTAACTGGATGCTCCTGATTTATTTCGCATCATGTATGCTCATGGCACTTGCAACATTTAAATTACGTAAGTTCAGAAAACACTTCGTAAACGCTGCAATCATATTCAGAATGATAAAAGCAGGCTATAAACAAAATTCAGACATATACCACGCAAATGATCTGAACACATTACCTCAAGGAATCATCTGTTCAAAGTTCAGATTAAAACCAAAAAAATTAGTATATGATTCACATGAAGTACAAACATCAAGAACTGGATATAAACCAGAAAAAATCAAACGTTATGAATCATTTATGCTGAACTTCGTTGATGAAATGATGGTCGAAAATCATACACGCGCAGCACATAATGAAAAATTATATGGATTTTATCCGAGAACGCTTTATAACTATTCTGAACTATACAATATTGAAGAAAAACGTAAAATTAATTTGCATGAACAACTCGGACTTCCTGAAAACGAAAAAATTCTGCTCTATCAAGGAGGACTACAAGAAGGACGTGGACTAGAACGTCTTATTGAAATGATGCCTCTAATAAAAGAAGGAACGCTCGTGTTTATTGGTGGTGGAAAACTAGAGAAAGAACTGAAACGACGCGCAGCAGAAAGCAGTGCGAAAGAACGCATTAAATTTATTCCGAAAGTCCACTTTAAAGACTTACCATCGCATACGAGAGAAGCGTATATCGGATTCCAGGTATTACAGAATATATGTTTCAACCATTATTCAGCATCAAGCAACAAATTGTTTGAATATATTATGGCGCACGTACCTGTTGTCAGCTGCGCGTTCCCTGAAGTAAAACAAGTCGTTGAAGGTGAACAAGTTGGAATTGCCGTAGACAGCCATAATACAGAAGCAATAGCGAATGCTGTAAATGAATTATTATCAAATCAGGAATTGTACCATCAAATGAAAGAAAACTGTAAAACTGCGAAACTTAAATACAACTGGTCAGTTGAACAGGAAAAACTATTTGAAACATATGAAGCTGTCGAACAAAAAGAGACAGCATGGATAAATAAGCAGTATGTGAAACAGAAAGCAGGTGTGACAAATGCCTAAAGTGAAAGTGCGAAACGTTTCAAAAATATACGACTTAAATACAAGTAAAAAAGATAAACTTATCCAGCTCTTTACATTCGGTAATCTATACAAAGAAAAACCATACTATGCGCTACGTGACATATCATTTGATGTTGAGGCAGGCGATTCAGTAGGAATCGTTGGACTGAACGGATCAGGAAAATCAACATTATCAAATATACTCGGAGAAGTAACACAACCGACAACTGGAACGGTAGAAATCGATGGTAAAAGCTCACTGATTGCAATATCTGCCGGGCTTAACAATGACTTAACAGGTGTTGAGAACATAAAAATGAAATGTTTAATGCACGGGATGAGTGAGAAGGAAATCGATGAAAAATTCGATGACATCGTAGCGTTCTCTGAACTGGATCAGTTTATATATCAACCAATCAAATCATATTCAAGCGGAATGAGAGCAAGATTAGGGTTTGCAATCGCAATACATACTGAGCCAGATGTATTAATTGTGGACGAAGCATTATCAGTCGGAGATGCGACATTCTCTAATAAATGTATCGACAAAATGAGAGAATTCCAGGAAAAAGGCGTTACAATCTTTTTCGTATCGCACTCATCAGCACAAATTAGAAAGATGTGTAATAAAGCATTATGGCTGCAGTTTGGGGAAGTAAAAGAATACGGTGATTGCAGTACAGTTACAGCAAATTATACAAAGTATATGAATGTATATAAGAAGAAGCCGAAAGAAGAACAGCTTGCATATAAAAAAGAAATGATCCAGAAACAGCAGGAACAGTGGGGAAAACTAGAACGCGTAAAAGAAGAACGAGATATATTTGAACCAATCGTTGGCATTGCATCGTTTTGTTTGTTTGCAGTTTGTACGTGGTTACAAATAATTCAGTAAGTAAGGGGAGTGTTTATGGCTTCAATCGATGTGAAGGATTTAAATCGTAGTTTTCTTGAGGAACACAACAATCAGCGTGTCGTCATTAAAAGTGAAGGCTTAAATTTCTATATAAAACTTGCTTTGAAAGAAACAAGTGATAAACTCGTTGTGTTTTCGAATGGAGCGATAGATCCAAGTAAGAAAAAGCCACCATTATTCATGCGATCTAACTGGGTTGAAGATATGACGTACAGCGCAGTATTTATAGACGATAAAACAATTCATAATAGCCCGCTTAGAATAGGATGGGGTGTAGGGAATAAAAATAGACATTACTTGATAGACTATTCAATTATCGCTAAGAAGATAAGTCATGTACTAGATATTAAAGACGAAAATGTATATTACTTTGGGTCATCTGCAGGAGGATTTATGGCATTAGGATTAGCGACGTTTCATAAGGATGCGACGGCTATCGTGAATAATCCGCAGACAGATGTGATGAAGTATGAAAGAAGTGCATATGTTAAATTATTCGAAAGAGTGTTCAGAGGCATAGACATATCAACGATACAGAATATTTATAAAGTAAGATTATCGATTATCGAAATGATAAAACAATTTCAATATGTACCTAAAGCATACTACTTTCAGAATAGATTTTGTGAAGGGGATATGAAGTATCACTTATCGCCGTTTGAAAAACAGTTGGATGAACTAAATTTAGATAAAGATGTAGTGAATATTATTATTTATGAAGATGAAATTAGAGGACATAATCCACCGACGAAAGAGAATACATTGAAATATATAGATATGGTTGTGTATGAGAAGGGGCTAGAAGCGGATGATGCGTTTTTGTTTCTGAATGAATACAAGCCAGTTGAAGAAACAAATGATCTGGTGGATGATGTTGTCGTTCATCATGTTAATAGTGAGATAGTATCGTCTTCAGGAGATAATGGGTTCCTGAGTTGGGTGAAGGGCTTATTGAGAAAGTAAGTGATGAAGCGGTAGTGCTGTTGCATTACTGTTTTTTTGTAAACATTAATAATATTTTGTTTATATTTGTGTAAAACTAAAGCAATTTTTAATTTATCAGTCTATACAAATAAATATTATGATATTATTAAGAGTAGAAAATAAATAGGTCTTTAGGAGGCAAATATGGAAGAAGTAATTGATATTTCGAAATTATTGAATTTATTAAAGAGAAATTGGAAGTTTATTGTGAGTTTGTCTTTGCTTGGTGCATTGATTGCTGCTGCGGTAAGTTTCTTTTTAATTAAACCGACGTATTCAGCGTCGACGCAGATTCTTGTTAATTCAAAGGAAGACAAAACACAATTTGAACTTCAAGCAAACCAGACTGATTTACAATTAATCAATACATACAATGAAATTATTAAATCACCAGTTATACTAGATAAAGTAGCAAAAAACTTAAACGTTAACAATGATCTTGCTTCAAAGATTTCAGTTTCAAATGCAACACAATCAAAAGTAATTACAATTAGCGCAAACGCTAAAAATTATTCAGATGCAGCTAAGATTGTAAATGAAACGGCACATGTATTCTCAAAAGAAGTTGGGAAAATAATGAAAACTGACAATGTTACTGTATTAACAAAAGCAGATGAAAACTTAAAAGCGTCACCTGTAAAACCAAAACCATTATTAAATACAATCATTGGGTTAATACTGGGGCTTATTATTTCATTAGCACTTATTATTATTAATAACTTACTTGATAAACGTGTTAAAACTGAAAATGACGTTCAAGAAATATTGAATTTACCTGTTATTGGAATGATTCCTCACTTTGATGAGAAAACTTTAAAATAGAAAGAATGGTGTAAAGATGTTTAAAAGAAAGAGTAAATTAACTAATCTAACTAAAGAAAGAAAATTAATTACGCACTTATATCCTAAATCAACGATTAGTGAACAATATAGAATGATTAGATCAAACATTATGTTTTCAGGAGTAGATAATGAAATTAAAAAATTAGTGGTTACATCTGCTGCTCCTTCAGCAGGTAAATCTACTACTGCGGCAAACATTGCCGTTGCATATGCGCAAGCAGGTAAGAGCGTACTTTTAATTGATGGAGATTTACGTAAGCCGACAGTTCATTACACATTTGAAACGAAAAATGTATTTGGACTTTCAAACTTGATTACTGATCAAATTAATTTGGAGCAAGCTGTTCAAAACACGAAAGTAGAAAACTTATCAATTATGACATCAGGTCCGATTCCGCCAAACCCAAGTGAGTTGTTATCTTCTAAGAAGTTTAAAGATTTAATTCAAAGTTTTGAACAATACTTTGATATGATAATTATAGATACGCCGCCTGTTTTAGCAGTTACAGATGCTGTAATTATGTCAACAGTAGTCGATGGCACAATTATTGTTACAAATGTAGAAACTAATAATAAACATCATTTACTAAAAGCTAAAGAGGTTCTTGAAAAATCAGATGTTAATATACTAGGAGTAGTATTAAATAATGTGGAGAAGTCTGGTAAAGATGATTATTATTACTATGAGTATTACGGAAAATAATTAACGGAAAGGGTTTTAATAATGGATGCTAAAGCAAGAACGATGTTTTTAATTTTTTTAGACTCATTAATAGTATCACTTTCTGTTTATTTTTGTTTTTCTATACTTAAACCTTTTTTTCCTCAAAACGACTATAACTCGTTATTAATATATTCAATAATTTTATTACTTAGTCACCATTTATTTGCATATATTTTTAATCTTTACCATCGTGCATGGGAATATGCAAGTGTTAGAGAGTTATTAGCGATTGTAAAAGGAGTAACAGCAAGTATAATCCTTACAATAATTTTAGCGTATTTCATAAACGGTCAAGTTTTTATGCGACTTATATTTATTACATGGATGATGCATTTAATATTAATTGGTGGGTCTAGAATTAGTTGGCGTGTTTTAAGAAGTCAAATATTAAATAAAAATTTTGAACTTATTCCAACTTTAATCGTTGGAGCAGGAAAGGGTGGAAATTTATTAATTCATCAAATGCTTACAACACCAGCTATGGGAATGAAACCAGTAGTTGCTGTAGACGATGACAAAAATAAAAAGAACATTGAATTAACTGAAGGTATACGAGTTAGAGGTGCAACTAAAGACATTCACAGCTTAGTTAATAAATATGACATTAAAAAGATTGTTATTGCAATTCCTAGTTTAGAAAAGAATAAACTAAAAGAGATTCATAAAATAGCTACAGATACAGGTACAGAAGTATTAATAATGCCGAACATTGACGATGTCATGGCAGGGAAATTAGAAGTTTCCCAATTGAAAAAAGTTGAAGTTGAAGATTTACTTGGACGTGATCCTGTTCAATTAGATGATGAAGGTATCTCGGATCAAATAGCTGGGAAAACTATTTTAGTTACAGGTGCCGGTGGTTCCATCGGTTCTGAAATATGTCGTCAAGTCGTTAAATATAAACCGGCAAAGCTAATAATACTTGGGCATGGTGAAAATTCAATTTATTTAATTAATGAAGAATTAAATAGTAAGTTACTTGGTAGTGTTGAAGTAATACCAGTTATAGCAGATGTACAGGATAGAGAAAGAATGTTTGAACAGATTAGTAAGTATAAGCCTGATATTGTTTATCATGCAGCGGCTCATAAACATGTCCCTTTAATGGAATATAACCCAACTGAAGCTGTAAAGAATAATATTCTTGGTACTAAAAATACTGCTGAGGCTGCATTGAATGCAGGTGTTTCGAGGTTTGTTCTCGTTTCTACTGATAAAGCAGTGAATCCTCCGAATGTAATGGGAGCTACTAAACGTGTAGCTGAAATGGTGATTCAGGCATTAGATGCTCAAAGTAATTCTACTCGTTTTGTAGCTGTTAGGTTTGGGAATGTTTTAGGTTCAAGAGGGTCTGTTATTCCGAAATTTAAAAAACAAATTGAAGAAGGAGGACCTATTACAGTTACACATCCTGAAATGACAAGATATTTTATGACAATACCTGAAGCTTCTCGTTTAGTAATTCAAGCGGGTGCACTCGCTAATGGTGGAGAAATTTTTGTGCTTGATATGGGTGAGCCTGTTAAAATTGTAGATTTGGCAAAAAATATGATTAAATTGAGTGGCTTTACGGAAAACGATATAAAAATAGAGTTTTCAGGCATTAGACCTGGTGAAAAATTATTTGAAGAATTACTTAATGAAGATGAAATTCATCCAGAACAAGTCTATCCAAAAATTTATATCGGCAAAGCGAAAAATGTAGATTTAACTTCAATTGAAAATATGATTCCTAAATTGTTGGAAAGTAATGACTTAAAAGCAGACTTACTTGAATTTATTAATACATAGGAGGAAATTATGAAATTTGGTATTGTAGGATGCGGTTTTATCGCAAAAAAACATGCAACAGCTATTAGTAATATTGAAGGTGCAGAATTAGTCGCAGTATGTGACAAAGTTGAAAGTATGATGCAACCATACATTGATGAATATGGTGCAAAAGGCTATACAGAATTATCAGATATGCTTAAATCAGATGTTGATGTTGTTTGTATTTGTACGCCATCAGGCTTTCATGCAAATTTAGCAGTAGAAATTGCTGAGGCTAAAAAACATATTATTGTTGAGAAGCCAATTGCAATGAAGCTTGA